>JAXLTU010000029.1:0-54111 GCA_046329885.1 Bacteroidales bacterium | reverse complement strand
GTGACGATCTTGGCGGATTCCTTGCCCCATGGCTCAAAAAATTTGGCGCGGAAATACTGGTGATGGGTGGAAATATATCATTTGCTTACAACAGGTTTGGAATGTCATTCGAGGAGAGACTCAGGAAGGAGAAGTGTTATTGCAGTGTTGAGATATCGGATCTGAAAGAAGACGCAGCCCTTCTCGGAAGTGCTTACCTGTTTGAAGAGAATTTCTGGAAATCGGTTCAGCCGGCTCTTCCATTAATGTAGAATGGGTCTTAATTAAGAATAATAAAGTAGAAATTACTGTTCATGGAGAAGAAAATAAACATAACCAAAATCCTGCCAGTGCTCATGTCGTTTTTCGTGATGAGTTTTGTTGACCTGGTAGGTATCGGGGTCGACAGGGTCAGCGCCGATATGAACCTTAGCGCTACACTGGCACAACTAATACCATCGGCAGCCTTTCTCTGGTTCCTGCTCCTGTCCGTTCCGGTTGGAATCCTGCAGTCGAGGTACGGCAAGAGATTCATGCTGAACGTGGGTATGGGTGTCACTGCCCTCGGGTTACTTGTTCCATTCTTTATTTATTCTTTCGAAATGGTGCTTGTTGGTTTTGCACTCCTCGGTATCGGAAATACAATAGTCCAGGTATCAGCCAATCCTTTAATGGTAGATGTGGTGCCCTCCTCGAAAGCTTCAAGCTTCCTTAGCTTTTCACAGTTTGTAAAAGCTATTGGCTCGATGATTGGTGCACCTCTGGCAGGTTTCTTTGCCGCCCAGTTTGGTGACTGGAAACTGCTTTTCCTTGTTTTTGGAATAGTATCGGTACTTTCCGTTGTGTGGCTTGGTTCTGTTAAGGTTGAAGAAGGTCAGCAGGAAAGTTTCAAGGCTACTTTCGGGTCTTCATTCAAGCTGCTTGGTACAGGTTTCATACTCTTGATGGTATTATCGATTTTCCTTGTAGTCGGTATTGACGTGGGCTTCAATTCCAATTCAGGGCAAATTCTTATCAAGCAGTTTGGTATTGAACCGGGGCTTGCCGAGAAAGGCCGTACAATTTATTTCTTTGGTCGTGTAATAGGTACCTTTGCCGGAGCTCTGCTTCTTACAAAGGTATCGCCGCGTCTGTTTTTTGCTGCTTCTTCACTTCTTGGAATAGTATTTCTTGGGCTAATGCTGGTTATGAAATCACCGGTGATTGCCTGGGGTCTTGTCTTCCTTATCGGTCTGGCTGTTGCAAACATTTGGCCGCTGGTCTTCACTATTGCTGTTACAAGGTATCCATCGCGCAATAACGAGATTTCAGGTCTGATGATGATGGCGATTTCAGGTGGTGCCGTTATTCCTCTCCTTGTTGGCTGGCTCAACGATATGAGCGGCATTGCAGCTGGGGTTTCGGTACTTATTGCCTGCATGGTCTATTTATTTGTTGTTTCACTTTATTGCCTCAGGATAAAGGAGTAACTCATTCATCATACGGTGATCCCCCTGCCGGTTAAGACTGGTGGAGGGATTTCCTTTTTTAAAGAGAACCATGACAAAAGACTTCAGGAAAACATCCCAATACCTGATGCCGGCAGTCAAGCCTGAAACCCTGCATGATGGGTATGACATATACCCTGTGTTTGAAGCAGGGCCAGGGGTTATTTTCCGGGGCTTGGATTCTCTAATAAACAGGATTAAGGATGAACCTGTAATAATACTGGACGGTTTCTCAGGTGTCTTTTTTGAACAGATCAGGGAAAGTTTTTTAACTGTAACCGGCTTTGATTCAAGACATCAGCATTCATGGATAAGAATGGCAGATTACCTCAGGGATGAAAATGAAATCCTCGGGCTTACAGAAGCATCGTTAGGAGGTGACGACCCACTGTTCGGAAAACGTTCAGATTCAGATATAAACGAGTTTTACAGGATACCGGACCTTTTAAACAGGTTGAACGAGCTTGGCAACAATCCCTATATATTATATGGTATAGGAGCGGCGTCTGTAATTAATAAAGGTTGCATTGTTTATTTCGATTTGCCAAAAAATGAGCTCCAGTACCGGAGCAGGGCCGGGTCAGTCACCAATCTCGGGATTCAGGAGCCTGGTGATCCCGGAAAAATGTACAAGAGGTACTATTTTATTGACTGGCCGGTTCTGAATCGTCATAAAATGAATATTGCCGGCCGGGTTGATTACCTGGTCGACAGCCAGAGACCATTTGATATGACCTGGATGACTGGCAGCTCTTTCAGGGAATCATTAGTGAAGATGAGCAGGGGTGTTTTAAGGGCCCGTCCATGGTTTGAACCTGGAGCCTGGGGTGGCAAGTGGATCATGCGCAATATTTATGGCCTCAGTCAGGATGTCCCAAACTATGCATGGTCGTTTGAACTCATCGCTCCTGAAAACGGGCTCATTCTGATCAGCTCGGGATTGATGCTTGAATTCTCCTTCGATTTTTTGATGTTCCTCCAGCCTGACAGGATACTGGGTAAATCCCATGATCGATTCGGTACGGAATTCCCGATAAGATTTGACTATCTCGACACTATCGAAGGAGGGAACCTGTCGGTTCAATGCCATCCTCTCGAAGGATTTATATACGAAAAATTCGGTGAGAAATTCACCCAGGACGAAGCGTATTATATTCTCGAATCAGAAGCTGGTTCGGGTGTTTACCTTGGACTCAGGGATGGTGGAAAGGCGGGCGAATTCTTGTCAGAACTGGAAAAGAGTTCCTATGAATCGACTCCCGTGGAAGTTCAAAACCATGTTATGTTCCATGAATCTGTCAAGCATGACATTTTTCTTATCCCGGCAGGTACTGTCCATGGATCAGGTCGAAACAATATGGTTCTCGAGATCAGTTCCACACCATATATTTTCACGTTTAAAATGTATGATTGGCTAAGGCTGGACCTGAATGGCAAACCACGGCAACTCAATATAGCCAGGGCCGCTGAAAATTTAAATCTGTCTTACACTGGAGAAAGGATACTCGCTGAACACATCCCTTCGCCGCGATTAATTTCATCGGGTGATAATTACTCGAGGTGGTTGATAGCGTCCCATCCGGCCCAGTTCTATAATGTTGAAAGGATCCGTTTCCACGACAGGGTAAGTATTAAAACTGAAGGACGCTGCCTGGTTCTTAATCTCGTGGAAGGCTTTACCGTTCAGGTTCAGACAGCAGTTAACATAATGGAAATTCATTACGCTGAAACATTCATCATACCCGCGGCGGCAGAAGATGCCATTTTCATAAACTCTACAAGTTCACCTGCCGTTGTTGTTTTTGCCTATGTCAGGTAAGAATGCCTGCATCAGGTTTCACTGTCATTTCCCGGAAAAGATCAGTCCATAAAGTGGTTTGTTGGTTAGAACATGCCGCTTGTTAGTTTACCATTCAGATTTATTGGCTTTCATATTGTAGCAAAAGCCATGCAATTATCTTAGCATTTGTGAAAGGTTAAATCAACATGATGGAGAGTGCAAATAACCGTGCAACTCGTTTCTTACTGGTTATTGCCTCCTTACTGGTCGGGTTGATTTTTCTGTCGGGATGCAAGCAGCAGGCTAAGGACAGCCGGAAGAATGGAAGACAGGAAAACAGGATGAAGGTTGAAGAAGAACAGCCTTATCCTGATGATGTAAAGGCGCGTGTATTTCAGAATGCAGACTCCACTTGGGGGTTCGCTATTTATCTGAACGGGCGTTTGTACATTAACCAGCAGGTTATGCCGGGAGTGGAGTCAATAAAAGGATTTGTAAACAGGAAGCAGGCAGAGAAAGTAGCGGATGTTGTAACAAGAAAGATCAGGATGCACAAATTACCAGCCGGGGTAACCGGGAGGGAACTTGACAGCCTGGGAATAACAAATACTACAAAGAAGAAATGACAAAAAGAATTATTGAAGATATCCCTTAGTATTCCGGAGAATTTTCCCCTTTCCCTTACCTCCGGAAATCTATACCCCCGTCGCGTCAACAATCCGTGTTTTAATCCACATCCGACCGACGGGGGTTTTTATTCTCAAAAAATAGAACCGGATCAATTTGTTATTTACTTTCAAAACTTGCAAATTGCATTTATAATCCTTCGGGCTGTTATCTCATTTGCCAGCGGGATATAATCCAAATTAATCACATTGCTATGAAAAACAACAGGATTGGAAGACGAGATTTTCTGAGGAAAACCGGCATTGCAACTGCCGCGTTCACGATAGTGCCGCGTCACGTTCTGGGAGGACAGGGATTTACTGCTCCCAGCGATCAGCTGACGAAGGGAATCATTGGCGTGGGCGGCATGGGCATGGGCCACTTCGGTTACGAGGGAACACGATTACTGGCCGTCTGCGATGTCGATAACAATCACCTTAAAAATGCTGTTGCCACAGCTGGAGGCAACATCGCGGGATATCGCGATTTCAGGGAATTGCTTGACAGGACAGATATAGATATCGTTCACATTGCCACACCTCCTCACTGGCATGGAATAATTTCAAAAATGGCGGCGGAAGCCGGAAAGGATATATGGTGCGAGAAGCCAATGACCAGGACTATTGGTGAAGGTATAAAAGTAGTCGAGGCAGTTAACAGGACAGGCAGGATGTTCAGGCTTAATACCTGGTTCAGGTTCAAGGATCAGTTCTACGGACTCGGAACGACTGTCAAACCACTGAAGAAACTGATCCAGAGTGGTGTACTCGGCTGGCCCGTTAAAGTAACGGTAAGCGGGATAACGGGATACGACTGGAAATTTTACTGGTCTGGAGAACATAATCTCAAACCGGTAGCAGTCCCACCAGAGCTTGATTATGATTTCTGGCTGGGTCCGGCACCTTATAAACCTTACAACCCCGAGAGAGTACATGCTAAATTCAGGGGATACTGGGATTATGACGGAGGCGGACTGGGTGACATGGGTCAGCACTACCTCGACCCCGTCCAGTACTTCCTTGGCAAGGACAATACCAGTCCTGTTTATATAGAAATAGATGCACCACAGCAACATTATGATGCAGTTGGCTCCTGGAGACGGATCACGTATACTTATGAAGACGGATGCAAGATTGTACTCGATGGAGAGAACCGCGACAAGGATGCTGCTTACATAGAGGGTCCGCATGGCAAGGTATACAGGGGATTCCGCTCCGATATACCTGATATTCAGAAACTGATAAACTCACTTCCTGATCCTGAACCACAGGTTACCACATTCTCGGAATCGGTCAGAACCAGGAAAAAGTTCGCGCTTAACGAGCTGAATGGTCATCGCTCATGCACGATTGTTAACCTGGGCATTACAGCCCTTAGGCTTGGCAGAAACCTCAAGTTCGATCCTGTGAAGCAACAGTTTATTGATGACGAGGGAGCTAACCGGCTCATCAACCAGCCGATGAGAGGCCCATGGAAGATTTAAAACGTGAAATACTGAAAAACAATGAAAACTAATAATATGAAAGTGAACAGGACCTTACTGACAGTTCTGATGTTATTGTTGCTTGCCGTGCAGGCCTTACCTCAGGATAACAGGACTCTTGATACTAAAGTGGCAGATCTTCTGGCGAGGATGCCATCTAATGATATTGAGTATACTAACAAGCTTGTCACCGATTTCCTGTCACTTGGCGATGCCGGTATAAGAAAGGTGTGTAATCAGGTTTTACCTTCAGGGTCGGCCGATGATGTCAGACCAAGATTCGCGATAGAAAGTCTCTCGAGATATCTTTCAAAGAGTGGAAAGTCCACGGAAAAAGAAACCTGGGAAAAAATATGTATTTCGTATGCTGTCGAGAGCAGTGATTATACTGTTAAGGATTTTTTCATGAAGCAGTTACAACTGGTTGGCTCCGACGCTTCCGTGGAGGCTGTAAAGGGCTGGCTGAAGGACAGGAACCTTTGTGAACCTGCAGTGGCTGTAATAGGCGCGGTTAACAGCAGCCTGTCGGAGAAAGTACTTGCTGAATCGCTGTCAGACCATAACCTGCCATGCGCTGCAACGGTAATGAATACCCTGGCCAGATCCAGGTCGAAACTTGCTGTTGACGAGTATATCAAATGGTCTGCATCTAGCGACAAGAATACCATTGCCTCCGCGTTAAACGCGCTTGCAGTTACCGGGGAAAAAGTAGCAATGCCTGTCCTCCTGAAAGCGGCCAAGGCGGCTTCATACAGGTGGGAACATTCGGGCGCCATGGCTTCCCTTCTGACTTACGCTGATGCTGCAGGAAAAGCGGGAGACAGGAAGAGCATGGAGTCGGTCTGTAAAAAGGTTATTGATGCATGCAACGAGAAAAATAATATTCAGTACAAGACAGGAGCCATTATGATACTGGCTGATCAGCTTGGTAAGGATGCGATGACATATATTCTTAAAGCTGCCTCGCACCCTGATAAAACATACCGCAATGCCTCCATAGACAAGTCCCTTGGTTTCACTGAACCCGAGATAACCTCGAAATGGATAGATTTCTACGCTAAAGCTACCGCTGATGCCAAACCAGAGATAGTAAGGATGCTCGGGAATCGAGGGGACAAGGCTGCAACCGGGCTTGTCGCGACTGCACTCAAGGATAATGATCAGAAGATCAGGATGGAAGCAGCACCGGCTATCGTCAAATTAAAGGGCAAGGAAGCCATTGATGATCTGGTGGCTTACCTTGTTGGTTTTACAAGTCCTGATGATCAGGAAGTAGCAAAAACTGCCATCATGACAATCGCTGATAATAGCAACCTGCCAGTAGTCGCTAAAGTCATCGCGTCGGGATCTGCCATTTCAAGAAAATCAGCAATTGAACTTCTTGCATGGAGCAGGAACAATGCTTATTTCAACGAAGTTTTAAAATATGCTTCAGATCAGGACAATACTGTGAAGTCGGCTGCATGCAAGGCTCTCGTTTCTTTAGCATCAGCAGGTGACCAGGATAAGCTCATAGATCTTATCAGGAAGACAGACGATCCGATGCTTGTCGGCGATCTTCAGGCAGCATTGTCAGTTGCTGCATCTGGCGTTACCGACCCGGGTAAACGTTCTTCCTCAATTCTCAAGGCAATCGAATCGGGTGCCGGTAAGCTTAAATTCATTCCCGTGCTCGCGAACACGGGAGGTCCGGCTGCACTGGCTACCGTCCTTAAGGAATTTGAAGCCGGCGATGCGGCAACAAGGGAAATATGTTTCAAGGCCCTGACTACATGGAAAGATGTATCCGCCTCATCGGCGTTGTTTGAAATTATCGCTTCGGGAAATAAGACCTATGAAGGTCCCGCTTTTGACGGATACCTGAAACAGGTAAAGGCCTCTGGTCTTCCTGATGATCAGCAGTTACTGCTTTACAGGAAAGTAATGCCATTTGCTCTTTCTGCCGACAGAAAATCAAGAATTCTTACTGAACTTGCAAACGTGAAGACCTATCTTTCATTGTTCTTCACTGCTACCTGGCTCGATGATCCTGAGGTTGCATCTGTAGCCGCGAGGTCGGCGATGTTTATTGCCCTGCCCGGAACTGAGTCAAAAACAGGCATGTACGGTTCAAATGTGCGCGAGATCCTCACAAAAGCAATACCTCTGCTGAAAGGTCCTGAAAGTGATTACGAACGTGAACTTATTCGCAAGTATCTTGCCTCTATGTCTACTGATGAAGGATTCGTTAAGATTTTTAATGGCAGGGATCTTTCAGGATGGCAGGGGCTTGCAGCTGATCCAATCGCGAAAGCAAAGATGAAGCCTGCAGAGCTTGCCCGCAAACAGGCAGAGGCAAACAAGAAAATGATGGAAAACTGGAGCGTGAAGGATGGCCTTATCTGGTTCAACGGAAACGGCGATAACCTGTGTTCCATCAAGCAGTACACCGATTTTGAGATGTTAGTAGACTGGAAGATAACCAGGAAAGGCGACAGCGGCATTTATCTCAGGGGAAGTCCACAGGTTCAGATTTGGGATACATCGCGAGTGGAGGTTGGCGCGCAGGTAGGATCAGGAGGCCTGTATAATAACCAGAAAAACCCTTCAAAGCCTCTTAAAGTGGCTGATAACCAGGTAGGGGAATGGAATACTTTCAGGATTGTAATGATCGGGGAGAAAGTATCGGTATGGCTAAACGGGATACTTGTTGTTGATGATGTTGTTCTCGAGAACTACTGGGACCGCTCGATACCCATCTTCCCGAGTGGATCAATTGAACTTCAGGCTCATGGGAACGAGCTGGCATTCAGGGATGTTTATGTAAGGGAAATTAACGAGAAGGAATATAACCTTACAAACGAGGAGAAAGCCCAGGGTTTTGTATCCCTTTTCAATGGCAGGAATCTTGATAACTGGATTGGTGATAAACAGGCCTATGTAGTTGAAGACGGGATGATAGTCATAAGACCTGACAAGGGAAGCGGTGGCAATCTTTACACCGCGGAAGAGTACTCGGATTTTGTTTACAGGTTCGAGTTCCAGCTAACCCCGGCAGCCAATAACGGCCTCGGGATCAGGGCACCCCTTACCGGCGATGCCGCCTACGTCGGAATGGAACTACAGATACTTGACGACACTGCACCAGTTTACGCCAACCTTCAGCCTTACCAGTACCATGGTTCAGTATATGGAGTAATCCCGTCAAAGAGAGGTTTCCTGAAACCTGTTGGAGAATGGAATTATGAGGAAGTTGAAGCAAGGGGGACACATATCAGGATAACGCTGAACGGTACGGTTATTGTCGATGGTGACATAGCAGGACCCCGCGATAACGGGACCATGGACCATAATGAACACCCTGGCTTGAAGAACAAATCCGGACACATTGGTTATCTTGGACATGGGTCTGTTGTCAAGTTCAGAAACATTCGCCTGCTCGACCTGACTAAGAAATAATCCTGGAATTTGTTTCAGGGTTTTCAGGATCATCCGGCTTAACCACGGATGATCCTGTTTTATTGGATCAGTAAAAAATCTAATATTCACCGATATGAAAGCTTGCTTTATTGTTGCCTCGTTATTCCTGGTTTTGTCAATAGCGTGCACCTCCCAAAAAGCTCCTGAACCCTATGGTCCACTGCCATCTGAGCGACAGCTCGCCTGGCACGAAATGGAGTATTACATGTTCGTTCATTTTACTGTCAATACATTTACAGATAAGGAATGGGGCTATGGTGACGAGAAAGAGTCTGTTTTCAATCCGACTGCACTTGACTGCAACCAGTGGGCAGAGGTTGCTAAGGCTTCTGGTATGAAAGGCATTATTGTAACAGCAAAACATCATGATGGGTTTTGCCTCTGGCCTTCTGAATTCACCACCCACAGCGTGAAAAACTCTCCCTGGAAGGATGGCAAAGGAGATGTGCTGATGGAGTTAAAGGAGGCCTGCCAGAAAAATGGATTGAAACTCGGTGTATACCTTTCACCCTGGGACAGGAATTCGGCTTTTTACGGGACACCCGAGTACTTGAAATACTATCGCGACCAGTTAAATGAATTGCTTACACGTTATGGTGATATCTTCGAAGTCTGGTTTGATGGTGCAAACGGTGGCGATGGCTATTATGGTGGTGCAAGGGAAATACGAAAGATCGACAGGAAAACATATTATGACTGGCCAAATACCCATTCAATTGTGAGAACTCTGCAGCCTGGCGCTGTAATGTTCAGCGACGCGGGTCCGGATGTCAGGTGGGTAGGTAATGAGGGAGGCTGGGGCAGCCCGACCAACTGGTGCCTGCTCAGGCGCGACGAGATGTACCCCGGTGGCGATTTTGCGAAGATACTTGGCGAAGGCCATGAAGATGGTAATTACTGGGTTCCGGCAGAAGTTGATGTGTCAATTCGTCCGGGATGGTTTTATCATGAAAGGGAAGATACCCTGGTAAAAACGCCAGAGAAACTTCTCGATATCTATTATGCCTCTGTTGGAAGAAACTGTAATCTCCTTTTAAATGTTCCACCAGACAGGAGGGGACTTCTGAACGAGAATGATGTAAAGGCATTAAAGGGCTTCAGACAACTTCTCGACAGCGAGTTTTCAACGGAACTTGGCAGGGGAATGAAAGTGAAAGCTACACGTTCCAGGGGAAAGGGTTTCGATCCTCAACGAGTGAATGACGGTGATAAATCAACATACTGGTCCACTCCCGATGATGTAACTACGGCTTCAATAACAATTGACCTTGGAAGTGAAAAGGAGGTAAACAGGATACTTGTTCAGGAGTTTATCGCTTTGGGCCAGAGAATACAGGAATATAATGTTGAGGCTCTCGTTGGTGGTAACTGGCAAAAATTAACAGAAGGTACCACCATAGGTCACAAGGTCATAAAGAAATTCCCTGTTGTCACGACATCACAGATCAGGATAAACATCCTAAAATCAAAAGCATGTCCATGTGTATCGGAGATTGAATTGTACAAAGCCCCGGGGAACTAGTAACCTGTCCGCGGGTTTTTTCCTGTTCCGGAAATTCAGACGTTTTCGAGTCTGAACATTCTTGCTATTTTGACAGAAGCTGCTATCCTTTTTGTAAGTCCATCCCAGTCTTTTTTCTGGATAAACTCTTTTGTTATCAGGTTAGAACCGATTCCAACACAGGTAACTCCCGCCTCGAACCAATCCCTGAGGTTTTCGACTGTAGGCTCAACTCCGCCTGTTGGCATTATGCTTGTCCAGGGACATGGACCTTTGACAGCCTTTACAAAATCAGGACCTCCAGTGGCAAGACCAGGGAAGATCTTCACAATTTCGGCACCTAGTTCCTCAGCCTGGTTAATTTCTGATAGTGAGCCGCAACCAGGAACCCAGAGGATTTTACGCCTGTTACAAACTTTTGCCATCTCGGGATTCAGGACAGGCGAGACAATAAAATTGGATCCAAGCTGGATATACAACGCGGCGGTTGGAGCATCAACCACTGAACCGGTACCCATTATCATGCCTGGCAATTCCTTGTCAACCCATTTATTTAGTTCACCAAAAAGTTCATGTGCAAAATCGCCACGGTTTGTAAACTCGAATACTTTTATGCCCCCTTCGTAACAAGACTTGATCACGTTCCTGCATACTTCCGGATCCTTGTGATAAAAAACAGGTACTATCCCTGATTCTTTCATCCTGAGTACAGTGTCTATCCTCGTGTATTTTGCCATTTCGCATTAGTTTACCTACAAATTTACCATAAAAGGGATAAACTCCAAATTGAATGACATACTCTATAAGCTGGCAGGCGGATTTCTGCAATCGTATATTTTCATATCTTAGTCACACATTACTGACATCATGGTTTTAAATTATATCTGGATAGCATTTTTCATTGTCGGATTCCTTTTCGCGCTCGGGCAACTTGTTTTTGCTGGAAATACACAGATATTCAATGACCTTGTTAATTCAGTGTTTGCCGGTGCGAAGAATGGTTTTGAAATTTCTCTCGGTCTTACAGGAGCTCTCACGCTCTGGATGGGATTAATGAAAGTGGGAGAGAAGGGCGGAATAATAAATATTCTTGGAAGGCTGATGGGCCCGTTTTTCCAGAAGATATTTCCTGAGCTCCCCAAGGGACATCCCGCATATGCATCAATGACACTCAATATTGCAGCCAACATGCTTGGGCTTGATAATGCCGCTACACCTATGGGTCTGAAAGCCATGGGCGAATTGCAGGAAGTAAACCCCAAAAAAGACACTGCCTCGAATGCTCAGATAATGTTTCTCGTTCTTAACGCTGCCGGGTTGACAATTATTCCTGTCAGTATAATGGTCTACCGGACACAGCTTGGGGCAGTCAATCCGGCCGATATTTTTATCCCTATACTCATCGCTACATTTTGTGCCTCGCTGACAGGTATGATAAGTGTTGCGATTATCCAGAAAATTAACCTTTTTGACAAAGTCATTATAGCGTACCTGGGAGGACTCACGGCAATTGTCGCGGGGATTATCTATTATTTTTCCTCCCTGCCTAAAGAACAAATAACCTCTATATCCACGCTTGCCGCGAACTTCATCCTTATCTCGATAATTATAACCTTTATTGTACTTGCTGTTATAAAGAAAGTCAACGTCTTTGATGCTTTCGTTGAAGGGGCGAAGGATGGTTTTAACACGGCAATCAAGATAATACCCTTCCTTGTCGCGATACTTGTAGCTATAGCTATTTTCAGGGCTTCAGGAGCGATGGATTATATAGTAGCTGGGATCGAAAAGCTGATAGCGCTTACCGGTATTGACACGGAGTTTACAAAAGCCCTTCCCGTGGCGCTTATGAAACCACTCAGCGGGACTGGTGCAAGAGGACTGATGATAGATGCCATGAAGACATACGGACCTGATTCCTTCGTGGGCCGGCTTTCATGTACCATGCAGGGTACAACAGACACTACTTTCTATATTATAGCTGTATATTTTGGTTCCGTGGGAGTTAAAAACACGAGGTATGCAATAGGTTGCGGACTGTTAGCTGATCTGGCTGGTTTTACTGCTGCCATCATTCTCGCCTACTTGTTTTTTGCCTGAGAAAATCTGCCTCTCGAAATTACAGGAATTCAGCTTCCCCGGTTTCTGCCTTCACTCCTGAAAATTGTTCCGGTTTCCCTGATGGCCATTGAAACTGGCTTGAATTCAATTCCGATCGCCTCTCGGATCTTTGAATTATCAAACCTTATGATTGAATAGGCTGAAGATAAAGTCTCCCTTGTAAGCGCCGGTTTTTTCCCCGAAAACTTCGAGATCAGCGATGATACAGCCATTGCCAGGTATGAAATGAAAGGAGGGGCGAAGAACAAAGGTCTTCTTGCACCTATTGCCCCGGCAATCAGTGTGAAGACTTCCTGGTAAGTAAGGTTTTCTGCCGTGACGAGGAATCTCTCCCCGGCTATCCTGCTTTCCGATAAAATGATCATCGACTTAACCACATCGTCGATTGATACGTAACCTGTTATACCACGAGTGTAAAAGAGCATTCCCTTGCTTATGCTCGAGAAGAACTGGGAACTACTCCTGTTCCAGTCACCCGGACCAATTATTATTGACGGGTTGACAATAACTGCTTTCAAACCAGCTTCAATACCCTTCCAAATGACTCGCTCTGACAAGTGCTTACTTTCAGCGTACGCGGAGTGATGTTCAGTCTCGTCCCAGGCACAGTCTTCCTTCACGAGGGATATATTCCTGCTACAGCCAATGGCGGCAGTTGAACTGACATGACACAATTTTGAAATTGAATTTTCAAGGCAGGCATTTACTATATTTTCTGCAACCCTTACATTATTTTCGATAATCACTTCCTTTTCAGACCCCTGGAACGACACTATGGCCGCGCAGTTATAAAGAATCGAAGCCCCGGCAGTTGCCTTTATTACATCATCGTGGTCGTAAAGATTACAGTTTACCCATTCGATCGTGTCGAAAAGTTCATCGGCCGATCGGGAGTAATAACGGAAAATATCCCTCACATGCTCCCTGTTACTCGATTCGCGACTAACAGCCCTGATTTTCTTTCCTGCCTCCGCGAGCCTGAGCATCAGGTGACTACCAACCAGTCCGGTTGCCCCGGTAACTACATTCAATTCATTCATGAAGCTAAAATACTCAGATAATCATAAAATCCATATTTTTATGTTGCGGTAAAGATGGTGGAATAATCTAAATCAGCTTTCTGCCGCTAATGATGCAAAATAATTATTGAAACAGTAAAATCGAAAGAATGTCCCCATTATTCATAATACTTACTGTTGTCCTGGGCGTCGCCCTGCTGCTCCTCATGGTATTGAAGTTCAGGATAAACGCATTTATCGCCTTGCTCATAACGGCCATTTTTGTAGGCATAATGGCAGGTATGCCACCAGCCAGCGTCTTGAAAAGCATCCAGGATGGTATGGGAAGCACCCTCGGGTTCGTTGCAACGGTTGTAGGCCTCGGCGCGATATTTGGTCAGATGCTCGAGATCTCCGGCGGGGCCAAGTCTCTTTCTGTTTACCTGCTTAAAAAATTTGGTCCCGGGCGCTCGACCTGGGCGCTCATGCTGAGTGGCTTCCTTATCGGCATTCCTGTTTTCTTCGATGTTGGTTTCATAATCCTTATTCCTGTTGTTTATTCACTATCGCGTGACTCCGGTAAATCTGTGCTGCTTTTTGGATTACCACTTCTTGCAGGACTTGCCGTAACGCACTCGCTGGTTCCGCCAACACCTGGCCCGATGGCTGTTGCACAAATTCTTAAAGTGAATATGGGTTGGGTAATCCTTTTCGGAATTCTTGTTGGTCTGCCAATGGCAATCATGGGAGGTATCGTCTTCGGTCGTTTCATAAGCAGCAGGCTTCCAAACATAAGACCTCCTTTTATTCAGGAACTTGCTTCCGAGGATACAGATACCGGCAAGAAACTTCCAGGTTTCTGGACAGTGGCTTTTCTCATCCTTCTACCCCTGTTGCTGATTCTGACCGGGACTTTTGTTGATCTGGCTGTTAAAAAGGGATCACTGGCACAGAGTATTTTCACTGATGTTCTAGTATTCCTTGGCCATCCATTCTCGGCCCTTATAATTGCAGCACTATCGTCGGTGTTACTCTGTATTAGGCAAAAGTTTCCCATGGCTACAATTCTTGACATGAGCAACAAGGCATTGATGCCAGCCGGCATAATTATTCTTGTAACCGGCGCTGGTGGAGTTCTGAAGCAGGTTCTCGTCGATAGCGGTATTGGGAAGATACTTGCAGAATCTATAGCTGGGTCAGATGTTTCGCTGGTTTTTCTCGCGTGGATGCTGGCAGCTGTGGTAAGAATAACACAGGGTTCGGCAACGGTTGCCATGATCACCGCGGCGGGTATTATATCTCCCATTATAAGCGAAATGCAGATAAGCCAGCCCATGATTGCCCTGCTCGTGATCTCGATCGCGTCAGGTGCTACCATACTTTCTCATGTAAACGACAGCGGCTTCTGATTGGTGCTCAGAAGTATCTTGGAATCAACGAGAAACACACTCTGAAGTCGTGATGATCATAATCAATACGCCTCGGCAGTATTGGTTTGCTTCACCGGTACCGCTTTTCCTGAATAATGAATGAAATGGCAATATTCATGCACGATTGAGCGTTTGCTTTTATCATCGCCCGCTACCAAGAGCTCATAAGAAGCTGTCTTCCGCGTATGTTCATGGACCTTCAAACAGTTGAAGGCTAACCGGCAGGAGCGATAAAGCGATACCGAGAGCAGGTTTTTCCGCGACATCGTCACCCCGGAAGTACCGGACAAATGGACTGATATTAATAATGACGCCGGCAGATAGCAGGAAGATGGAGATACATATCAGGATCTTAACGGGAATGGAAGATTTACGCTGTATGGATGGCTGGATTTGACAACGCGAGGGCAGCAAATGGAATTCACGACGATCTCTGGTCGAGGTGTGTGATAATAGACGACGGGCAGACCCGCCTGGCCATGGTAGCGATAGATGCAATAGGTTTCATGAACACCGAGGTTGAAAAAATAAGGAAAAAACTCGACAGTAAACTGGGCATAACCTATCTGGTTGTCGCATCAACGCATACCCATGAAGCCCCTGATCTGATGGGATTATGGGGTAAGACTACACTTAAGAGCGGGGTAGACAGGAAATACAACGATTTTGTCAGAGCCGGTATTATTCGCTCTGTTGAAGTGGCGGTTGAGAATATAAGGCCAGTCAGATTGGAGCTATCCGAGGATCTGCATGGTGCTGACGGGCTTGTTAATGATACCAGGAAACCAGAGGTCTTTGATAATGGTATAAGAGTCATCAGGTTCATAGACAGGCAAAGTGGCAAGACAAATGGCAGCCTCATCACATGGGCTGATCATCCTGAAGTACTTTGGGGTAAAAATCTGCTCATCACATCCGACTACTGTCATTTTCTCAGGGACGCGGTAGAAAATGGTGTATACGCAACTGATGGTACCAAACTCGCGGGTGGAACGGGAGGCATTGCTGTTTATTTCAACGGGGCCATTGGCGGACTGATGACAACATCACCATCACTGACTGTAAAGGATGGAATGACAGGGCAGGAGTATAAGGATCCGACTTTCGAGAAGGCAAGGGCACTTGGTTCCACAGTCGCCATGATTGCCTTAAAAGCCATGGAAAATCCTTCAGAATATGTTGATTCTGCCAAGATAGGACTCGTGGTAGCCAGGCCTGTTCTTCCGCTGGATAACAAAGATTTCAGGCTAGCCAAACTGTTTGGTATTATAAAGAGGAAGGGTGGCGGTTTACGCAGGACTTTCACGGAGTTGGCTGCATTCAATATTGGCCCTGCATCCTTTCTTACATTACCAGGGGAAGTCTATCCGGAACTAGTGAACGGCGGCATCGAGGCTCCGGAAAACAATGATTTTAATATAGCCCCGTCAGAAACACCACCTTTGAGAGATATGATGAAAGGCAGGTTCAAATTCATCATCGGACTCGCGAATGACGAGATAGGATATATACTACCTAAAAGCCAGTGGGATGTAGAAAAACCGTTCACGTATGGACGGAAAAGCTCCCCTTATGGCGAGGGTAACTCCCTAGGCCCCGAGACCGCCAGGATACTGCATGATTCAATTGTATTAATGCTTAAAAAGCTTAATTGACCCTTGATTTAACGCACTGTTGGTTTCCAATGGAATTTCTATTATTTTTATTTGTTGAATAAGGCGGGACTCCTGTCGTAATTTTTTGGATGTGAAAAGGTTTCTATTTTGTCTCTTTTTCATTCTGATATTTACTTCTGCTTACTCGCAGGATGGTGCTCCATTGCTGTCGCATTACAACGAAAGCAGGGACCTCGAGGATCAGAACTGGGCGATTTGTCAGGATGACAAGGGTGTCATGATGTTCGCCAACAGGAGGGGAATACTTACCTACGACGGGCAGGATGAATACGGGTTTATCCGGATCCCGGTAATACCTTACTCACTGACTTATAACAAGTCCGAGAAGCGGGTTTTCGTGGGTGGCGACAGCAATTATGGTTATATAGAACGCGATGAAAAGGGTTTTTATAACTATCACTCTTTATCTGGAGATTCCGCGAAAACAGGTATAATTACTAAAATCGTTTTCACAGATTCAACCGTGTTTTTTTATTCCGAAAAGTGCATTAGCAGGCATGATATAAAATCCGGGCAATTAACGCTGAGGCTCTATCAAAAGGATAATGACCCTTTCACGGGGATGTTCATAACGCCAAAAAACGTATTCATAAATGTGCTATCTGATGGTCTGCACAGGATTGAAGGTGATACTCTTTTCCCCATAGTAACAGGTTACCTGGTAGCAGGGAAAGACGTGCTTTTCAGCCTTCCTTATGATGATAAACTCGTGCTTTTGGGAATGAACACGGGTTCGTTATCATTGTTCGATGGCATAAAATTCTATTATTACCAGATAAAGGATAATGGTTACCTGAAGCAGAGCACACTTTCGGAAGGACTTGTTTTATCTGACTCCCTTTATGCATTTTCGACTCTTGATGGAGGCGCCCTTATCGTGGAAAGGAAAAGCGGTAAGCTTCGCGGTTTGATCAATTACCAGAATGGCCTTCCCGACGATGAGGTATTCGCGATGGGCACTGACAAGGCTAACGGCCTGTGGCTCTCTCACCAGTATGGACTGACAAGGGCGGAGTTGATGCTGCCTGTTGGAAATTTCAGCATCTATCCCGGTCTTAAAGGGAACCTGATAACTACTCTCTGGCACAAAGGTGAACTTTATGTGGCGACCAGCGAAGGAGTCTATTACCTCTCGGAAGTTAAGAATTATACCGAGGAGGAAATTCTTGTAAGGAATGAAAAGCTAAAGGTAAAACCACTCGAGTTTAATGCCGGAACAGCAAGCCTGAAGCAGCAAACCCAGGAAGTCCAGAAAGCCCGGAAGAGTATATTGTCAAGAATTTTCGGTAAAAAAACCGGGGAATCTGAACAGGAAAATGAACCCGCTGCTGCAAGGACAGAGGCCGCCATAAAGCCAGAAGTTGTTGTTTCCGAGAACCAGCCAGCTGAACCTGAATATATAAGGAAAAAGGTTACCAGGATAAGCTCGATTGGGCACAGTTTCGTGAAGGTCGCTGGCATATCGGAAAAATGCAAGCAGCTTGTTCCGGCAGGCGACAAAATTATAGCCTCGACCACCAGGGGTCTTTTCTTAATAACTAATCATGGTTCCAAGCCACTCGTCACCGACAGGTATATCAATTTTGTCAGCGCTGATGAAACGGGAAGCCTTTACTGGGTGGCTTCTGCAGATGGCTATTTCTACGTGACACCTGACAGGACAGGATGGAAAATTGTTACCCCCGACAGATCATTCAATAAGCCGCTTTATTCGATAACTTCCGAAAAACCAAATACGATCTGGGCAGGAAGCGATAACAAAGCATACAGGATAGAATTCAGAGGTGATAAGGCTGATCCCATTTACAGGGAATACAAACTTAATAACGAGTTTCCACTGAGATATTTTGTTGATGAGGTAAATGACACCTTATTCCTGTTCACAGAATCGGGTATTTCATATTATAGCTCTGCAGGTGACTTCGTAGAGTATGGCAATGTTCAGAGTTCTTGAGTATGTACAGATGTCATTTGCGGGCTTACTCAGCCTGATGCCCCGCGGATAGGGACCGGATGACTGGGAATACCTGCAAGCAATGATGGACAGGTCTCTCCAATTACGACAAGGGTGTTCTCAAGATATTCAATAAGATCACTTCACGCAAGCACTGATGATAATTATCTCTGGGTAATAGATGGCGATAACCAGTTATCGGTATTGCAAGGAACAGGATTCAATAAAGCCAGATCTGGAACTATTTTCAAGAGCATTTCAAACGACAAGGGATTCTATTTGCGGTTATCTGAGATTAACTTTGGCCGTGGCGAAAACACCATCTATTTTGAACTGCTCGCCCCGGGCTATCTCAAACAGAACTCGGTTAAATACCAGCACATAGTCGACAAGGTGATGGATAACTGGTCGAAATGGTCAACCAGTTCGACAATTGGCCTGGTGATGCACCCGGTACTTATACCCTAAAGGTGAGGGCGAAAGATATATGGGGAAATATAACTGAGCCGAAGGTGTTTACTTTCACAATTAAAAGACCCTTCACCAAAACCACGGTATTCTATTTTTATTATCTGATTCTCTTCCTGTCGGTCATAATTTCAGTTCATCTGGTTCAGGGAACGGCAACTGCAGAAGGAGAAATTGGTAGATAATGGAGGATAAGGTAAAGGAGAGAACCGCCGAGATCGAGGCGCAGAAGGAGGAGATTACATCGAGCAGAGTATGCCGGCAGGATACAGATGGCAATGCTGCCAACCCGAGGAGCACTTCAACCTGTTATTCAGGGACCATTTCGTCCTGTTCAAACCGAGGGATATAGTTAGTGGTGATTTCTACTGGCTCGGTGAGGATGAAAAGAATATCTTTTTCACGGTTGCTGACTGCACCGGGCATGGTGTCCCCGGGGCTTTCATGAGCACACTTGCAATTTCAACACTGATAGAGATAATAACGAACGGGGAGGAGCTTCATGCCAACTCGGTACTAAATTTATTAAGGGAAAAGATCAAGAACTCCCTTCACCAGACCGGGAAGGTTGGTGAGGCTGCAGACGGTATGGATGTGGCATTCTGTATTCTTAATAAATCGTGGAACCGGCTGGAGTACTCGGGAGCCTTCAACCCTTGCTGATTTTCCAGAATGGCGAGAAGGAGTATAGGGCCGACAGGATGCCAATTGGAATTTATGTCGGTGAGAAGGAGTCATTTACTAATTACGAGATAAATATTAGAAGCGGCGACACGGTATACCTGTTCTCCGACGGGCTTACGGCACTTGCCTGGTGGTCCTGAAGGAGGCAAATACAAAAGGTCTAACCTCAAGAAATCTCTTCAGAAATCTACCAGTTGCCAATGGCCGAACAAAAGCAGATACTTCGATGAATTGATTCATGGAGGGGGGAGCAGAACAGATTGATGATGTCACCGTGATGGGAATAAGATTTCTTGATCAACTATTGTTTTCGGCTTTTCCTGTTAAGTCAGGACCAGATCAATAGAAAAAACTAAAAAACAAAAAAATATGAAGATTAAATTCCTTGGAGCGGCACGGAGGTAACGGGTAGCAAGCATCTTATCATTACAGACAGCGGCAAAAAGATTTTACTGGATTGCGGTATGTTCCAGGGCAGAATTGGAGACCGATGGAATGAACAGGAACTTGGTTTCAATCCACCGGAGATTGATCACATAATTCTCACTCATGCCCATATTGATCATTCTGGATTGATCCCTTACGTGTACAGGATGGGCTTCAGGGGCTCAGTAATTTGCACCAGTGCCACGAGGGATCTGTGTGCCATAATGCTTGCTGACTCGGGCTTCATCCAGGAGCATGATACCACTACCTTCAATAAGAGAAGGATAAAAAAGGGTCTGAAACCTGTAGAGCCGATCTATACACAGAAAGATGCAGTTGCCTGCATGAAGCTTTTCATTGGGGTTCCTTACGACATGAAGTTTCGTATAGACGATTCCGCGAAAGTAAGGTTTACAAATACCGGGCATATGCTGGGTAGCGCGGTTGCCAATATCCAGATAATAGAGAATGGTCAGATCCGACGCATTGCATATACAGGTGATATCGGTAGACCGGGCAGCAGGATAATTGCACCCCCGGCACCATTTCCCCAGGCTGATGTTCTCATTACTGAATCAACATATGGTGACCGGCTCCATACTGATCACCAGGAAGCTGATGAGGAACTTCTCAAGGTCATGGTCAGAACCTGTGTTGAAAAAGGAGGTAAACTGATAATACCAGCTTTTTCTGTCGGACGCACCCAGGAAGTTGTATACACGCTTAACAATTTTTACAACGAAGGCAGACTTCCAAAAACTGATATCTTCGTCGATAGCCCTCTTGCCGTTAACGCTACTTCAATATTCCGTACCCATTCCGAATGTTTCAACAGGGATATCCTTAACGTGATGGAAACAGACCCTGATCCTTTCGGGTTTAACACTCTGCAATATATCACGAGGCAGGAGGATTCTAAAAAACTTAATGATCATAAGAAACCCTGCGTGATAATATCAGCATCGGGCATGATGGAAGCCGGGAGGGTAAAACATCACCTGGCAAACAGCATTGCCGACGAGCGAAACACTGTGCTCGCCGTGGGTTATTGTTCACCATCGACGCTTGGAGCACGTATCCTGTCGGGACAGAAAGAGGTCTCGATTCATGGCACGGTCTATCCGGTTAAGGCGGAGATACATAAGATAGACTCGTTCAGCGGACACGGTGATTATAACGAGATGATCAGCTTCCTGAAATTCCAGGATCCAGCCGCCATTGAAAAGACCTTTATCGTTCATGGCGAGTATAAAACTCAGACCGCTTATTCGGCAAAACTCGCGGAAGCGGGCTTTAAAAATATTGAAATACCATCTATGTCATCCGAATTTGAGATTTAAGTTTATATTTTTGCCGCCGGATAAATTTATCGACTATGGGAAGAGCATTTGAATACAGAAGAGCATCAAAGGAGAAAAGGTGGGATAAGATGTCCAAACTTTTTCCCAGGCTTGCCAAGACAATTACAATAGCGGCAAAAGAAGGCGGATCTGACCCTGATCTGAATGCGAAACTGAGAACTGCCATTTTGAATGCCAAGGCGCAAAACATGCCCAAAGACAATATCGAGGCAGCAATCAAGCGAGCTTCAGGGAAAGATACCGAGAATTTCGCGGAGATAAATTATGAAGGTAAGGGCCCTCACGGCGTACTCGTGTTCGTTGAAACGGCTACTGATAATAATACAAGGACAGTTGCCAACATCAAGTCATACTTTAACAAGCTTGGTGGCTCGCTGGTCCCAACCGGTTCTCTCGAGTTCATGTTCTCGAGAAGGGCTGTTTTCGAGTGTGAAAAGCCGGAAAGTATGAGCCTTGAGGATATTGAACTCAATCTTATTGAATCAGGTCTTGAACAAATAGAGGTGTACGATGACATAGTCTATATTTATGGCGACTATGTAAATTTCGGGGGTCTGTCTTCTGCAATCACAGATCTTGGAATCGAAATAAAGAAAGCTTCACTACAGCGCATCGCGCATAATCCTGTAGAGTTCACCGAAGAACAGCTTAATGATATCGAGGTTCTAATAGACAGGATAGAGGATGACGACGATGTTCAGGCTGTTTACACTAATATTGCCTGATAACTAATCCTGTCTCCCCGTATACGTCCTCATTGCTGCCCTGGCATCTTTCCAGTAGGGGCAGACAGTTTGTAATAGCTTGTAATACAGGGCACCATGATTGTGATGTCTCAGATGACAGAGTTCGTGAAGTATCACGTAATCGGATAACCTCGTGTCGAGGCGGACAAGATGCTGATTGAGAGAGATACTGCCCTTTGTTGAACAGCTTCCCCATCTCGATTTCATCTTTCTAACCTTCACGTGAGAGGGATTAAGGCTATGGATGCTGTTTATTTCAGCGAGATGGAAAGTCCTGGCCGTCAGATATTCTTTAGAGTACCATTGTAACCAGTTTTCAATAATTTTCACAGGCTCTGCCGGATCAGATGCATCGCGACATGCAATGGAGATCACATCGTTTTCCACACTCACCCCTCTATTCTTTCCAGGTATAATCCTTATTATGTAATTTTTACCATGGAGCAGGAATTGATCACCCTCGCGAAATTCTTTAACATGCAAACTGATTCTCGATTCCTGCTCCCCGAGATGTTTCATGATCCATCCCGATTTTAGCCTGACAAAATTTTCAATAGAACTCCTGGAGGCCCTGAATGGAGCCCTCACGACAACCCCTTTGCCTGGCGAAATACCTATGCTTATTGTCCTTCTCCGTGAGTAAATTATCCTGTATGTGAATTGTTTTTCCATGCTTCGGGAACTGGTCGCTAAAATTAAGGTTAGTCGTCTAATTTGTAACAGGTGTGTTAAATTTTTCTTAAATGTGTCCTTTCATGGAATAATGGAGTCACTTTAATGGTCAATTATATACTACCAGGTGTAGTTTCATGGTCAGAGTGGTGAACTGTATAACTCCGCCTCTGAAGCAAGTGAGAGATTTGAATTTGGTAGAAAAGGTTAGTTGGGTAATAGCTTATTAAAGAGGAGAGTGGTACAGTTGAGCGGATGGAGTCGGATCCATCCGCTTTTTTTTTATTTACCTGTCAGAACGATCACGGTGATCTCTGGAGGCATCCCGATTCGTAAAGGAATTGAAAGTACACCAAGTCCCCGGTTAACATAAAGATACTGATCGCCCCTGGTATAAAGGCCTGCCCATTCGGGATAGAAATATTTCGAGGGGCTCCACTTCAGTGGTCCCTTGTAGATACCCAGCTGCATTCCGTGTGTATGGCCGGCCAGTGTCAGATCAATATCTGTTTTGCCAGCTACCATTTTCATCCAGTGATTTGGGTCATGGCTGATAAGTATTTTGACATCGGTACTGTCAATATCTGCAAGAGCCCTGCTAAGATCACCGTGCACGATATCAGGATATCTTCCCATTGTAATAATGCCGGCTATTCCAACAGTGGCTGATCCCTTCCTTATTATCGTCCCTTCATCATTCAACACCCTGTAACCCGATCTGGCAATAAGGCTATTCATCCTCCTTATATTGCTGTCAATCTCAGTTTTACCGTATTCGGGATGATAGGTCCCGATATCGTGGTTTCCCAGTACCGCGAAATTTCCAAGTGTGCCATTGGCTTTCCGGAGTATAGTGTCGTTATTCCCGTATTCACGGTAGCTCACAGTTACAAAATCACCGGAATTGATAAGTATGTCGGGTTTGTTAGAATTGACAATCTTCATTGCCTCCTCGAGCTTGTGCTGATGCCTGTGAAAACCGCTCATGTGAAGGTCAGAAATCTGAGCGATCCTGAATCCTTCCAGATCAGCCGGCAGCCCATTTACCTTAACAGTAACTACTTCTGTCTTGAAGTTGAACCTTCCAGATACTGTTCCTCCAAGGATAATGAAGAATAATATTATCCAGGCAAAGATCCCGGTGTTCGTGAGTGTTCTGCGTTTCTTATCATTCCTTGTAAGGAGCCGGCCAGAGAAGTGTAAAATATCAAGAAGTATCCTCGGGGCGAGAATTGAGGCAATAGCACCATGGAGACACATAATCAACCAGACATAGTTGGGATCATCAATCATGCCGGTGTAAAACTCGATCTCGATATAGATGATCCAAATGTAAATACTCAGGATCCCGTTTACTATCAGTGAGAGGTAGGATTTCGTGCGGGAGACACCCTTGTAATGATGTCTGAAAACAAATATTGTCAGTATTTCCGAGATCAGCAGGGCCGCGAACAGAAGTATCATATTCGGTTAATTACTTTGTGCAAAAATACTTAATTAAAAGAATAGTGTATTTTTCATGCTGAATATTAAATTGGCGGTTAATAATTGTTCGAAATCCAGAGTATGGTCAAAATAAGTTTTCATGATATTAATTTCGATCCCGGAACCGGATTCACGTATTCTGTAATAGCTGCCCGGTACAATGGAGAGTGGCTGATAGTAAGGCACAGGGAAAGATCAACATGGGAGATCCCCGGCGGACATATAGAGAAGGGGGAAACGGCACTTGAAGCCGCCGCGAGAGAGCTCGGGGAAGAAACTGGTGCCACGGGCTTTGTAGTTGTCCATGTTGCGGCTTATTCGGTCGTGAAAGATGGAAGGACCGGTTATGGTCATCTTTTTTTCGCGGAAGTAGACGAGATTGGTCCACTTTCGCGGTCGAGCGAGATTGCTGAAGTGAAAACCTGCAGGTCTTTGCCAGCAGAACTGACTTACCCCGACATACAACCGCTTTTACTTGACGAGGTGATCAGATATATTCAAGGCTGACCTTCTTGAGCCATTTTTCCTCGAGCAACCTTGAAATCCTTTTAACCACGGTTCTTCTTATCTCGAGGTCAACTGGCAGGTTAGGATCCTGGTGGGCTATGTTGATCCTGGTCCCTACAATGAACTGGATCTCGTCACTTTCCATGAGAAGCTTCACTATCTTATCAGCCGGACCCTTGCCGAGCCGCGTGCTGTTATTATAGGTCTTGAGTATCTCATTTACCTTCTGCAGGGTGAGTATCCCCTCGGTAACAAGGTCAATTCCCTGTATGAAACTCTCGGGAGGAAGATCAGGATCCTCGAAGATCAACTCGTCAATAATTGCCCTGTTTAGCTGCCTGGCAATAATATCTGCAGTTGTTCCGCCACTCAGGATAACCTTCCCGTTAAATTCCTTTACTCGGGCAGCCAGTTCCGCGTCCTTTTCCTTCTCGTACGGGGGCCCGGAACATAGTAATAACTTTCTTGGCTCCCTGAAATAAATAATGGCACAGCTTATATCATCCTTTGCCCTGTAAGCATCATTCTTATGCGCCATCGTTACAATCTTGCCGGCCAGGGTAACGGCTGAAATGGAGGGTTCTCCCGAGATAAGCGAAGTTGCATAAGATGCCACGTTCCCTGATTCCCACCCGAAAGGATATACTTCGCTACCCATCCCGCTCTGGCTCACCCCGTCGGAACAGATAATTATCCTGTCTTCTTTAAGCGGGTTGAAGGTACATTTTCTCAGAACTTTACCCGAGTGCTTGCCTTTCTCAAGTCTCACTGCTTTCCAGTCGGGATCAAAAGGTTTATTCCCCCTGAAAATGAGTGTTGGAGGATTATCGTACTCGAGGATGGTGGTCCTGCCGTTACTTTCTATATCGAGAATCGTGAATGTTGAATAGCTTATCTTGCGTTCGCTGCAGACAGGCAAGGTATTCATTATGATCTCCGCTATCTTGTCCGCGTCCTTGTGCTCGGAGGTGAAATTCAGTGCCATCGTTGAAGTGAGAGTGGCGAGCATGTTTGCTTTTACCCCGTGACCCATGCCATCAGACAACACGGCGATCACACGGTCCTCCTCCTTTATGAAACGATAAAGAAACACGTCACCACAGATCCTTTCACTGTCGTGGTTCTTCTGCTGGCTGTTGACTTCTATGTAAAAATCTTTTCCCAATTGCCGGTAATCGTTACTTCTTTCTGCTCTTGTATGATTCTATTATGGAGTTTAGCATCTTCTCTGTTTCGGCGGCTCCTTCACCAAGGAGGAATCCGATCTTCTGGACCATCTCGAGGTTTTTGTCTATCACTTCCCCGACCCTCAGTGTCACTTCCTCTGCTTGTACCTCCGGGGAATAAAGGTCGCGGATAATAGCGCCGCACATCTTGTTCTTTTTGATGGGGAAGATAGATACATTCAGCATCTTCTCGTCGAACCGGATATCCTTGCTCACTACAGGCTGATCTTCCTTGAGCACGTAGGAGAACATGTTGTACAGGGTGAAAGGAAGGAGTGTTTTAATATCGGCGCCTGCGAGTCCTGGTATCACTTCAGCTATCGCTTTCGCATCTTCACCAACTATGTTTATGAAACTGATATTCGAGTGCAGTATCTTGAGGTTATTGTCAACGATCACGACACCGGAAGGCAGCTTCTCGAGCATGTTATTCATCATGTCGGAAGCGCTCTGAGCGATCTCCTTCTCCTTTCTGGCAGTCTCTTCCGATTCCTTAAGGGCTTTCTTTGTCTCTGCAAGTTTCTTGTTAGTTTGCCTCAGCGTTTCAATGTACTCCTGTTTATTTCTCAGGTTGAAGGTGTGACACATCTCCGGTACAGCAAGACCTTTAGCAACAGTTGCAGCGAATTCACGACATGACTTGTAGCCGCAAGCTCCGCAGTTTATTTCCTCGTCGGGATTCTCTTTTCCAACTATCTTCAATACTTCCAGTATGGCCTCCTCGGGCGGATCAGGTATCCTGCGGTCGTCTGGTTGGAAGGACCTGTTGAAATCGAGCACAGACCATTTTTCTATGTTTTCCGACCATTTCTTCTTGTCGAGAACATCCACTCTCTTTTGAGCGTATCGTCTCACGAGACTGCGTCGCCTGAATCGTTCGTTATGATGTTCCATTCCAGGACCAAGCAGGCAACCCGGGCAGAAAAACAGGTTGAAATGATGCTGTATGGTGTCGATGTACTTGTCAAAATCGTGGACAGCTTCAAGTATATCTTCCTTGCCGGAAGCGGTAATGACGAAACTGGTAACCATGTCGCGTTTTATACCACCAGCCTGTATTATCCCGGCAGGCAAGGGGTAGAGCGCTCCCCAGTAACCGTGAGGTTCATCAAACTCCGAATTGGTAACGAATTTTTCCTGTATTCCTGCCTCCTCGAACAACTTCCTGAGCTCTATGAAGGTGAGCACACCATCAACGAGCCTGGTTGAGTTATACAGGGTAGCCTCATCCTTCGCGTCAATGCAAGGGCCAATGAATACAATGGCAACATCATCTCCATATAGTTCCCTGATTACCATAGCGGTGGCAACCATTGGTGATACTAACTGGGCAAGACTCGGCAGAAGGTGAGGATAATATTTCTCGATAAGTTTAACGATAGACGGACAGTTGGCAGTGATATAATACTTGCCCTGAGCTTTCTCGAAAAGATTGGCGTAAGCCCTGGCGACCAGGTCAACCCCGAAAGAGTTCTCGTGAACATAGTCAAATCCAAGACTCCTGATCATACCGACAAATTTCCTGTAATCGGTTATGTCGTCAAATTCAGAAGCGATACTGGGAGCGATAAGGGCGGCGCATTTCCTGTCGGATGACAGTAAGTCTTTCACGGTGCTGGTCGAATCGCGGAAGGCAACAGCCCCCGGGGCACATGAAGTGAAACACAAGCCGCAACCAATACACCTTTCAGGAATAATGGCAGGATGCTTCTTCTGCGGTTTTACTTCAATCGCGTTAACAGGACAAACCCTTACACAGGAATACGAGTTCCTGCATCTATCCTCGTCAATATAAAGAACAGGCTTTTGGTTTTCCATTGTTTTCAGTAATACTATTTCAGGTCACCGAATTCTTCTTCAAGGATCTTTTCAATCATGGAGAGCTGCAGCGATTCAAACTTCCTGCCGTTAATCTTGAGGTTAGGCCCGTTGCTGCAATTGCCAAAACACCTTGCACCTCGGAAAACAACCTTGTCGTCAATATGATTCTTCTTCAGCCATTCCCTGATGTAATGGACAATCTCCTTGTTCCCCCTTGAAAAACAACTGCTACCAAGGCAGATTTCCATCTCGTGTCTGACAGCCATTTCCTTTCTGTTTATTTATGAACACAACTCTCAAAAGTAGTAATTATTTTCCTCGCCCCCGACATATTACTCCCTTATTATGACCCGTGAATTCCCTGGTATACTATATATCGTGATTGCCCAAAAAAACCCTTCCATGCATCGCAAAATTGCCCTGTCTTAACTTAAATCGCAGGCTAACAGTAACATACAGATGGAGCGATTATCCTTGAAATGCCTGAAAATTATTGTTAATAAAATAACATTGTTTATTAAATAACAATAAAAGGATTATATTTGTAATGTGTAAACTAACTGTTTAGCGGCAAAAATGGATAGTGTTGTTGATACAATTCTGTCGAGATATAATCAGGGAAGGCGGGAAGACCTGATACCGATTTTGCAGGATATAAATGACAGTGTCGGGTACCTGTCTGAAGAAGCAATAGTCAAGATTGGCAAGTTGCTTGACCTCAGCACGACAAAGATATATGGTCTTGCGACTTTCTACGACCATTTCAGGTTTTTCCCTGCAGGCAGGATTCATCTCAAGATATGCCATGGAACTTCCTGTTTCATGAACGGTTCCCAGGGTGTCATCAAGAAGATAAGGGAAGAGCTCGGTATTGAACCTGGCGAAACGACACGCGACGGGAGGTTCAGTTACGAGATTGTCACCTGCATGGGTGGCTGCAACATGGGACCACTTATTTCTGTAAATGGAGAATATCACATTGGCGTGAGGGCTGAAAAAATCCCCGAGCTGATAAACAGGCTGAAATATGTTCTCGACAACGATTAACACGAGGGTGTGATGACTGATCTCAAGAGTCTGCTTATAGAAAATGTTCTGTTGTCTGAAACAGAGAACGTATCGCGCGACGCGGAGAAGTTGCTCCAGGGGATTCGAAGGGAGAAAACTGACCACCCCGTGGTGTATGTATCATCAGGTACAAGCAGCAGGATAGCGGGGTCGGAGAAAACGGGCCAGGCAGTATCCGCTTATATTTCGTCTACCAACCAGAAGATCGAGATGGTCTCCGTGGGGTGCACCGGTCCCGCTAACTTTGAACCGATGGTATGCATTCAGCTGCCAGGCAAGAACAAGCTCTTTTTCAGGAACGTGACGGAAGAAAAGGTCGATCCGCTGCTTGATGGTGTTTTCCATAATGATATTCACGAGGACGACCTTGTGGGTCAGTCGGGAGAAAGAGGCTTTGGTATCTGGCCTGGTATTCAATTCATCGACGACCTCGCTTATTTCAGGTACCAGAAAAGAGTTGTACTTGGTAATTGTGGTTGTTATGATCCAGAAAACATTGCCGAATATATTGCCAGGGGTGGTTACAGGACTTTCGTTAGGACGATACGAAATTACACCCACGAGGAGGTATGTAATATAATAGAGAAGAGTGGTCTGAGGGGGCGCAGTGGTGGTGGTTACCTTACAGGACTGAAATGGAAAAATGCTTTAAACACCCCGGCCACTTCACGTTATCTCGTTTGTAACGCCAAGGAGAGTGACCCTGGTGCTTTTACAGACAGGACGATACTCGAGAGCGATCCTCATCGTCTCATAGAGGGTATCGCCATATCAGCCTATGCCATAGGCGCTTCCAATGCTGTTATTTTCATGAGGTCAGGTGCTGATCATGCTCGCGAAAGACTGTCAGTTGCCCTTGAGCAGGCCAGGGATTATGGTATTATCGGGCATGACGTTTTTTCAAGTGGTTACAGCATAGAGATTGTTATCAGGAAGGAACCGGGAGCTTTCGTTTGCGGTGAGGAAACTGCACTGATAAGCAGCCTGGAAGGCAAGCGGGGAATGCCACAGCTGAAACCGCCCTATCCCACTACTTCAGGCTTATTCGGGAAACCCACGGTTATAAATAACGTGGAAACCCTTATGAATATACCCTTGATAATGCAAAACGGGCCTGACTGGTTCAGTGCCATTGGCACACCCGGCAGTACCGGCACCAAGGTATTCGCACTCGCGGGTAAGGGAAGGTTTTCCGGTGTTGTGGAAGTGGAGATGGGTACAACTCTCAGAACTATTATCGAGGAGATCGCCGACGGGATAAAAGACGGGCTCGAGTTTAAAGCTGTCCAGCTTGGCGGAGCTTCCGGATCATTTCTCACGGCAGAAAATCTGGATTTAAAGGTAGATTTTGACGCCATGCGCGAAAAAGGATTCGGCATGGGAGCAGGTGGGTTCGTCATCATCGATGATTCGACCTGCATGGTCGATCTGGTGAGATATTATCTCGAGTTCATGCATAACGAGAGTTGCGGCAAGTGTATTCCCTGCCGCGAAGGTACCAGCAGGATGTACGAGATTCTGGAGAGTGTTATCAGGAAGCCGCTTAACGAGGAGTCCAGCACCACTCTCGAGCGTTTCAAAGGTGTCATGCAGCTTGAATCGATAGCGTCGGTGATGAAGGACACATCGCTTTGCGGTCTGGGACAAACGGCACCAAACCCTTTCCTGAGCGCTCTGAAAGGGTTCCGGGACGAATTTGAAGAACATATTTTCGACAGGAAATGCAGGGCTAACGTGTGCCGCGGACTAAGGACGTTCTCGATAGATGTTGAGAAATGTAACGGTTGCACGGCCTGTGCCTCTAAGTGCCCGGTGAATGCCATTTACGGTACAAGGCTTCAGCCGTTTTTCATTGTTGAAGACAAATGTATAGGTTGTGGTATCTGTCACGATATCTGTAAATTCAGTGCAATTGTAGTACGCTAAGCCATGTTATTCACTATACAGGTAAATAATAAAAAAATAAAGGCAGAGAAGGGTGAAACGATCCTTTCAGCGCTTAACAGGAACGGGATCAGGATACCGACCCTATGCAGGATGAAGGACTTCACGCCGACCGGGGCGTGCAGGATGTGCGTGGTTGAGGTGGAAGGACGCGACCGGCTTGTTACCGCGTGTTCACAACCTGTCGAGGAGTGGATGGTTATACGGACTCATACTCCCAGGGTTATCAGGGCAAGGAAGACAATTGTTGAATTATTATTGTCAAAACATCCCGACGATTGTCTCTATTGCGACAGGAACCTGAATTGCGAGCTTCAGAAAATGGCCGAGGAGCTCAATATCAGGGAAAGAAGGATAAAAGGCAAAAAGGTTCGTCCCCGGCTCGACCAATCGAGCCCGGCAATTGTGAGAGAGTTTGCCAAGTGCATCCTGTGCGGGAGATGCGTAAGGGTTTGCGAGGAACTGATCACAACATCCTCACTCGATTTCATGCAGAAAGGGCAACATACGCATATTGGAGCGGCCCTCGACAGGGATTTCAATTTCTCGAGCTGCATTCATTGTGGTCAGTGCGTCCAGGTTTGTCCAACCGGAGCCCTTCATGAGAAACACTACCTTGCTGAAATACAGGAATTTTTAAGCAAGTCTGAATTCATAAAAGTAATACAGTATTCACCCCTTGTTGTTTCGGGTTTCGCCGAGGAGATGGGCATAAAACTTGCAAAGGACGCCGACAGGATTCTGAATGCCATTTTACGAAAAATCGGATTTGATAAGGTCTTTTCTACCGGATTCGGAACAGATGTTCTGATTACGGAGCTGGCCGGCGAGTTAATGCATGGAGTTGGTACTGGCAGGAAGGCCCCATTGTATATATCTGCCTGCCCGGCCTGGGTTAAATACGCGGAGCAGTACCTCCAGGGAGAGCTGGTGAATCTTTCAGTACTCAAATCGCCCCAACAGATTACCGGAAGTCTGATCAAGTCAGTCATAGCAGGGCAGATGAAGGCAAAAGCCCAGCAGGTATTTTCGGTTTCAGTCACCCCATGCACGGCCATGAAGTTTGAGGCAAGGCGTGACTCTATGATGAGGAAAGGAATAAGTGATGTTGACACCGTGCTTACTGTCAGGGAACTGGCAAGACTGGTGAGATTATATGGGATTGACGTAACTAATACTGATGGGGAGCCAGCTGATGAGCCAATGGCTATCCGGAGCTCATCGGCCTTGCTGGCTGAAGTTTCCGGTGGACTCACCGAGGCTGTATTAAGATCGGCAATCTACTCTGTAACTGGTGCGGATACAGCGAGAAACCAGTTTAAAAAGTTAAGATCTTCAGGCAATTTCAGGGAGATCTCGATCGAGATTGATGGAAATGCAATTAATGCTGCAGTTGTTGATGGACTCAACGGTCTGGATAAATTGAAGTCAGCAATCGCGGCTGGTAGAAAGTTTGATCTGGTTGAAGTGATGACCTGCCATGGAGGATGTGTTCATGGTGCCGGCTTATCATACTGTAATTCAAAGGATCAGATAAAAAACCGGACGAAGGCCGTCTATGCAACCGAAGAGACGGAAGGTCATGGATTGCCGTCAAACTCACCTGCCATATTCAATCTATACAACAAGATAGCGGCTGATTACAGTGAAATTGGAGATAAGTCGCTGTTTACCACTCATTTTACAAAACGTGATGTTCTCCTTTAATAATGTGAGCAAGAATGCTGGTATATACAATTAAAGAGCTTTGCAGGACCTGTTACACCTGCGTAAGGGAGTGCCCGGCAAAAGCTATCAGGATAGTGGGTGGACAGGCCGAGGTCATTGACGAGAGATGTATAGGATGTGGAAACTGCACCAAGGTTTGCAGCCAGGGTGCGAAGGTCTTCCTGAACACGACCGACAGGGTAAAGAAAATACTTGGTGGCGATAACGAGGTAGCTGCACTCGTGGCACCCAGCTTCCCTGCCGAGTTTTCTGATATTGGAGATTACAGGATCTTCGTCGCCATGGTAAGGGCACTGGGATTCAAATACGTTGCCGAGGTAAGTTTCGGGGCAGACCTGGTCGCTGAAAACTTCAAGAACCTGATTTCAGCAGGCGATTCTTTTTATATAACATCCGATTGTCCGTCGATAGTCAATTATGTCAGATTTTATCACCCCGATCTTGTGGATAAGCTGGTACCCATTGTTTCCCCGATGGTCGCTACAGGAAGGGTAATAAGGAAGAAGTATGGAGAGGAAACCAGGTTAGTATTCATTGGACCGTGCGTGGCCAAGAAAGCTGAAACAACGGAAATTGACGAAGCCATAACATTCGCAGAATTGCGCGAGCTCTTCACTGAAAGGTCCATCGATCCGCAACTGGCAGGTGTCTCAGATTTTGATCCTCCGCTGGGCGGTAGGGGAGCCATATTCCCGGTTACCAGGGGTCTTCTCCAGACGGCCAATATCAATGATGACGCGATTACTGGTAACATCATAGCCGCCGAGGGCAGGATCGATTTCCAGAACGCGTTGAAGGAGTTTGAAGCCGGGCTGATAAGCAACCAGCATATTGAACTCCTTTGCTGTGAGGGATGTATAATGGGTCCAGGTCTCTCCAAATCGGGAAAACAGTATAACAGGAGAACTCTCGTCAGTGCCTATGCCCAGGAGAAGATGAAAAACCTCGATATAGACAGCTGGCAGAATGACCTTGCTGTTTATTCCGAGCTTGATCTTGCAGTCAGATACAAGCCTGAGGACAGGCGGATAGAGGTACTTGGAGAGGATGATGTTAAAGATATTCTTGCCTCTATGGGCAAAAAGACCCGGAAGGATCAGCTCGACTGCGGTGCATGCGGTTACGAGAGTTGCGTGGAGCACGCTATTGCTATTAAAAAGGGTCTCGCGGAAATAGAGATGTGCCTGCCTTACACGATCGAGAAGCTTCATAAATCGGTCAAGGATCTCGCGTTATCGAACGAGAAACTGACGTCTATGAGACAGGCACTCAAGCAATCGGAAAAACTGGCGCACATGGGTCAGTTATCGGCCGGGATAGCCCACGAGCTAAACAACCCGCTCGGTGTGGTAATCATGTACAGCAATATTCTGCTGGATGAATGCAAGGAGGGTGATCCGGTAAGGGAAGATCTTAAACTGATTGTTGATCAGGCCGGGAGATGCAAAAAGATAGTGGCCGGTTTGTTGAATTTTGCCCGCAAGAACCAGGTTAATCACCAGTTCGTGAACATTTACGAGCTTGTAAGCAACAGCCTCCAGAGTATAATTATTCCCCCGTCGGTACGGGTAAACGTGAATAACAGGATGACCAATCCCGAGGCAATGGTCGATGCTGAACAGATGCTGCAGGTGCTGACCAACCTTGAGAAGAATGCTCTCGATGCAATGCCGGGAGGGGGTGCTATTAACATCACCCTGGAAGATAACATAGGTGACGTTACAATAATAGTCAGTGATACAGGAACGGGAATAAAAGAGGAAGATCGTGCAAAGATCTTCGAGCCTTTCTTCACTACCAAAACTATCGGGCAGGGTACCGGGCTAGGCCTGGCGACAGCCTACGGGATAGTGAAGATGCACAAGGGGCAGATATCGGCAGAATCGAATACCGACCCCGCGAAAGGTGCCACCGGAACCAGCTTCAGGATAGTGCTGCCACGGCGGAAGGAATGAGATTGTTACTGTTATTAAACTAACAATAAATCATATTTATCATATTAACTGTTTGATTTAAAGAATTATTTGAAATTTGTGAAAGATGAAAAAGAGCGAGATTACAATCCTCGTGGCTGATGATGATCCGGATTACCTTTTTCAGACAAGGAATAATCTTGAACGTTACGGCTACAGGACTGTCGGGGTCGAGAGTCAGGTTGAGGCGGAGGCATATATATCCAAGTTTAAACCTGATCTCGCGATTTTTGACCTGATGATGGAAAGTGACGACAGCGGATTTATATTATGTTACAAGCTGAAGAGAAAATATCCTGACGTGCCAGTTATCCTTGCAACAGCAGTGGCCAAAGAAACAGGGATGTTCTTCAGTCTCGATTCAGATCAGGACAAGAACTGGATAAAGGCCGACAGGTATCTCGAGAAGGGTATAAGGGCTGAGCAGCTTGACATGGAAATTGTAAAACTTCTTAAACTTTAATATGGCCGTTCTGAAGGTACTTGTAATTGATGATGAGCCAGGTATACGGTCAGGTGTTACTAGGATACTCAGTTCCTTCCATGTTACTTATCCTTTCATGGATGAAGATTATACCTACGAGGTGCTGGAGGCAGCATCTGGTGAAATAGGTATCGAGATGTTGGAAGCGTCGAAACCGGATATCATTTTACTTGATAACAAGCTTCCCGGCATGCAGGGTGTTGAGGTTCTCGAGTATATCAGGAAGAAGGGGTACGACATAGTTGTTGCCATGATTACATCTTACGCTTCTCTTGATGTAGCAGTCAGGGCCACACGCGACGGGGCGACCGATTTCATCCCCAAGCCCTTCACTCCCCAGGAACTTAAATCGAGCATTGAAAATATTTCAAAGCAGCTGTATCTCAAGAGAATAACCCACAAGCTTAAGCAGGAGGGAAAGAAGATAAGGTACCAGTTCCTTTCGGTCCTATCGCACGAGCTTAAAGCACCTCTTAACGCTGTTGAAGGGTATCTGCGGATGATGCAGGAAAAGCAATCGGGCGATAGCATAGACGATTACGCGACCGCAATTGAAAGGTCGTTACAACGGATACAGGCAATGAGGAATCTTATTATGGATCTGCTCGATTTCACCAAGATAAGACTTGAAAGAAAGGACGAGAAGATACAGGAAGTGGATCTCAGGGCTGTAGCCTCGAGTGCCATAAGCACTGTTCAACCTTACGCGATACAAATGGAAGTGACTGTCGCGCTCGATGTTCGATCGGCTGATGTAATAATGGCTGATCCTGACGATATCGAGATCGTATTCAACAACCTTCTCTCGAATGCCGTTAAATATAACAGGTTCGGCGGCAGGGTGGAAGTGACTATCGATAGTTCAGAAACGGAGGCCATAGTCGTGTTCTCCGACACGGGAATCGGGATAAAGGAGGAAGATATCGAGAATCTTTTTACTGAATTCGTCAGGATTAAAAGTGAGAAAACCAGGAATATATCGGGTAGCGGCTTGGGGCTATCGATCGTCAGGAAAGTCATAGAGATGTACAAGGGTTCGATAAAAGTTGAAAGTACTCCCGACGTGGGCAGTGTTTTCACGGTACGTCTTCCGAAGAAAATTATAAACATACCAGGATAGAGATGAATAAATTACCAGGAAAAACAGTTGAAAGGCTGAGCGAATACAGAAGGACGCTGCTAGGTTGTCTTGCTGAAAACAAGAACTATGTTTATTCGCACGATCTTGCTGCCATGCTTCATATCACTGCAGTTCAGGTAAGACGCGACCTGATGCTTATAGGTTACTCGAGTGTCCTGAGAAAGGGGTATGATGTGAAGGAACTTATCCAGACTATAGGGAGGATCATTGACTCTGACGCGGGAATTAACGTCGCGATAATCGGGATTGGTAACCTGGGTCGTGCCGTCACAGCTTACTTCAGGGGCAAAAGATCAAAGCTAAACCTGGTAGCATCTTTTGATAATGATCCCCAGAAGGTTAACAAGGTAATTTCCGGTGTTAAGTGTTATCATATACAGGAAATGGAGAAGACAATCCGCGAGATGAATATACGGATTGCTATCCTTGCGGTACCGGCAGATTATGCCAGGAAGACTTGCGAGGAAGTGGTGAGGTATGGTATAAAGGGAATACTCAATTTCACGACCGTTTCACTGAATGTGCCTTCTGGTGTTTACCTCGAGGAGTACGACATGATAACTTCCATTGAGAAAGTAGCCTATTTCGTGAAAGAGTTTTCAGTTTGATAACCCACTTCTGAAATGCGTGTTTTCAATGGTTTTACTGAAGCAACGGGAATCAGGAATCCTGTTGTTACAACTGGCTCATTCGATGGCGTTCATATTGGTCACAAGACCATCCTCAACCGTTTAAAATCGCTTGCCGGGAAAATCGATGGTGAATCGGTTCTCATCACTTTTCACCCACACCCTCGCAAGGTACTGTATCCCGAAACAGCGGGGAAGGATCTGAAACTCATTAATACCCAGGAAGAAAAACTGCATCTTCTCGAGAAGGCAGGGCTGGATAATATAATTGTGGTGGAATTCACACGCGATTTCGCCAGGACCAGGAGCGAGGAATTCGTTAGGGATTATCTTACAGGTATCCTTGGTGCCAGGATTATTGTTGTTGGGTTCAATCATCATTTTGGATTTAACCAGGAGGGCGATTACAGGCAGCTTTGGGAGATGAGGGCAAAATATAATTTCGAAGCGGAGGAGATACCCGAGCAGGAAGTGCAGCACGAAACAGTCAGTTCCACAAGGATAAGGAAGGCAATTAGTGAAGGGTACATTCAGCGGGCAAATGCCTATCTCGATCATTATTATATAGTGATAGGGGAACCATTGAACCACGAGAAAGTAAGTGATATAACAGGATTGAACTTTTCAATCGTTCCGCTTGTCGAGGATACCAAGCTTATTCCCCCTCCCGGCGTATATGCAACCAGCTTTGAAAAAGGATCAGTCAAGGGAAAGGCAATACTGCTTATTAACAAGGATTTTTCAAATGAACCAGCTGTGTACTTAAGCTGCAATGAGATGGCTATAGAGGATGGCGAGAAAATTAAAATTGAATTTCAGAAAAGAATAACCGGGAATATTAATCTGAATGATAAGCATTCTTCCCGGTCCAGGATAAATGCGGCTGCAGCCGAAATATCCGAGCTTATTTTCTGACAACAGTCAGTATAAAGTAGAAACATCATAACTATATTTGCAGGTTAGCAATTTTTGCAAGGAAATGAAATTTAACCCGGAGAAATTAAGCATACCGGATAAAAGGATGAAATCGTTCATCGATCCGGCCGAAATATGGCATTTAATCAATAATACCAGATCAGATAAAATCAGGGTCAGGGAGATAATAGCCAAATCGCTTGACAAGCAAAGACTCACACTTGAAGAAACGGCTGTTCTTATAAACTCGTCAGGATCTGATCTGATGGATGAGATCCGCGACGGGGCCAGGGAGTTGAAGAAGAAGGTTTATGGAAACAGGATTGTACTCTTCGCTCCGCTTTACGTTGGCAACAGGTGCAGCAATAACTGTCAGTATTGCGGCTTCAGGGTGACCAATACTGATGCGGTCAGGAAGACTCTTGAAGATCAGGAGATAATAAAGGAGGTGGAAGCACTCGAGGATAATGGTCAGAAAAGACTTATCCTGGTTTACGGTGAGCATCGTGAATACTCGGCCGAGTACATTGCTCATACAGTTAAGCTTGTTTATGGCATTAAGAAAGGTCATGGTGAGATCCGGCGAGTTAATATAAACGCCGCTCCGTTCGATGTGGAAGGATTCCGGGTGATAGGGGAGGCCGGCATAGGTACCTACCAGGTCTTCCAGGAAACATATCATCCTGAAGCCTACTCGTGGTATCATCTTGGTGGGAAAAAGAAGGATTATGACTGGAGGCTTACCTCGCTCGACAGGGCTCAGGAAGCAGGTATCGACGACGTGGGTATTGGGGCGCTTTTCGGATTATACGACTGGAGGTTCGAGGTGCTTGGCCTGGTGAGACATACCAATCACCTGGAGGCATGTTATAACGTTGGCCCTCACACCATTTCATTTCCAAGGATAAAGGTTGCAAAGAGCAAGAACCTCAAGGAGGAATACGAGGTTTCCGATTCCGATTTTGGGAAGCTGGTAGCCATCCTCCGGCTTGCTGTTCCATATACCGGCCTCATACTGACAGCAAGGGAAACACCCCAGGTGAGAAAGGAAGTGATTGAATATGGCGTTTCACAAATCGACGGGGGTACTAAGATTGAACTCGGATCTTATTCCGATATCAGGAATGATGACCAGAATCTTAACAAGGAACAATTCAGGATCAGTGACGCCCGTTCACTTGCCGAGGTTATTGATGAGCTCCTCGAGAATGATTATCTCCCCTCATTCTGCACGTCATGCTACAGGATGGGTAGGACTGGTGAACACTTCATGGAGTTTTCAGTTCCGGGATTCATAAAGAGATTTTGTACTCCGAATGCCATTCTCACTCTTTCTGAATACCTGTGCGACTATGCTGAAGGTGATCTCGCTGTGAAAGGATGGAAGGTAATTGAAAAGAACCTTGCCACCCTCGACCAGGCTGTTCTCGAGAAAACCAGGGAGAAGATTGAGCTTATTAAGCAGGGGAAACGGGATCTTTATTTCTGACACTCGGAAATATTAATAACCTGATATAACAACTTATTATTCAAGCAGGCAGGTATGATACATGTTCTAGGGATTAAGATCATTGACCGTATTAAAGAAGCCGGTCTTACCCAGGGAGTCCTTTCCAGGCATCACGAGGTCATTATCACGCGACTGGGTTTTCATGAGGTTACTGATACCGTTTGCAGCCGCGAGGCATGCATAGTGCTTCACCTGAAAGACGACACCAGGGCGACAGCAGCGCTGGCAGCTGATCTGAAAGAAATAGGGGGTATACTTGTTCGCGGTATCAGTTTTGGGGATGGTGAAAAACCTGATTATGATCTAACAGGCGCCCCTGAGGTTCTGGCTGTAGTCGTGAAAAGAGACCCAACTGCAATTACAGAGTTACAAAAGATACTGACATCTTTCGGATGTAACATCCGTACACGCCTCGGGGTTAACGAGATGTTTTTCGGGGAACCCGCGGGGTTGATAATTCTGGAGTTAACAGGCGATGACGAGCAAAGGTTGCTGCTCGAGAAACACCTCATGTCGACTGGAAAAATTCTTACTGGCAGGATGAATTTCGGGGCTTAAATGCCTGCAGGATTTCTCCGTCGGTCATAATGAGCCGAGTCTCCCCATTCTCCATATACAATTTCGGCATCAGCCAAACCCATCCTTGCTTCGAGGCAACCCTGGCAGTCCTCGGCAGAATCATCGGTGCATGGTTTGTTGTCGTACAGTTTGTAGCTGTCGCGATAGCTTCCTGGGGTTATGTTAGGCATAATAATATTTGCTCCAATCCTGATTGCTTTTTCACGCCCGACAGGGTCTATTGCCTGAAGAGCCGTGGCAGCAACAATATTGATATCCTTCATCATAATCCTTACCAGGGCTATCATTTTCAAAGTGAGGTCGAACCTTTCATTCAGCGGTGCCAGCTCAGGGGCATGAACAGCAAGCGGGGTGTCTGCATGCTCTATATATGGACCCATACCACACATGTCAATATCAAAGTCTCTCATGAATAAAAGATCATCGGCCAGATCGGAAAGAGTCTGGAAAGGTAATCCTATCATCACGCCTGTCCCGGTCTGGTAGCCTAATTCCTGAAGATCTTTAAGGCATCCTATCCTCCTGTTAAAATCGTGCCTGTCATTATCGGGGTGTATCTTCCTGTAAAGCTCAGGGTTTGTCGATTCAACCCTTAGAAGGTACCTGTGAGCTCCGGCTTCAAACCAGTTTTTATATACATCGCGTGAATGCTCACCTACCGACAGGGTAATACCAAGCTCTCCTCCCGACATTTTCTTGATCAGGTGGAGTAATCTCGTTATTCTTTCCTCGAAGCCGCTGCTTTCTATTTCTCCCGACTGCAGTGCTATAGATCCATACCTGTTCTCGTGAGCGAACCTGGCTGCAGCCAGTATCTCTTCATCGCTTAGATTATACCTGTCGAGGTTCTTGTTCCCTTTCCTGATTCCACAATAGAGACAGTCCTTTCCGCATACGTTCGAGAATTCGATCAAGCCCCTGAACCATACCCTGTTGCCTATGTACTTTTCCTTTATCTCCGAAGCCTTTCGATATAAAGCAGTCTTATCCTCTCCATCAACATAAAGGAGGGTCATAATGTCTTCCTTCGACAGATTTTCTTTCCCAAGTAAATCAGCTACAGGACTTCTCATCGGGTAATGTTGAGTGAAATAATATGGTCTGCCAAGTTATTAGAATCCTCTGCCCATCATTCCCCAGAGGGTATTCTTTATCTCGATCCATTTGCCCATGACGGCCAGGGCAAAGCTATTTGTATAGGCAGTTACATAGTTTCTCGCTTCCTCGTTTTTCCCGGCCTTTACAAGTTCGGTCACCTTTTTGTCGATTGCCGGCAATTCATCGAATGCTTTGTTTTCAAAGTCTTTGACAGCTGGTTCAATTATTGCCCTGCCCCTGGTCCAGTTCACTGATGAAAGGCGGTTTGCCTCGCGAAATGCCCAGACTGCTGATTCTGGCCTGTAACGCTGCTGCCCGCAAATATTAAAAGCTGCCGGCAGTTTGGTCACGCCCGAGAAGATCGGTATCCTGGGACTCTGACCCGGGTTGTCAAAGGAGAACCAGGCTATGGCACCTACTTCATCGGGCAGCCAGCTCCTGCACTGGATAACGTGTGAATAGGAACAACCCGATATGGCAATGGTTCTCTGTCTTTCGGTTATACCTGGTTTTATTTCGTTGAGAAGGACTCTCAGATCATTATTCATCCAGTTGCTGACAGCGGGTGAAACAACCTTCTTCACTATCTCCTTGCCGTCCTTGTCTTTTTCCTTCACGGTAACAAGAAGGTTTTTGGTCATGTCCCATTCTGTTCCTTCATAGGTCTCGCGGAAAAATTTCATCACATCACGAGGTGAAAGTTTCTTTTCAGGTCTCACCGAGAAAGGCAGTTCTTCCATATCCATGGTGAGTTTTAGAGACGGAGCCAGCGTACTCAGGATGAAAAACTCGCGGATGGCATATGGCTTTTTCCCATTAATTATTTTCCAGAATTTAAGAGGTTCTTTACCATCCCAGTAACCCAGTTTCTTAGCAACTTCTTTCAGGTCGGTGCTATACATGAAATAATCGGGATTATTGAAATCGATAGTTGATATTCTCGGGATATTTGCGCCCACCCCAACGTGGTCATCAGGTATCCTCTGGGCACACCAGATAGCCGAGGGTTTACCTTTTCCCGAACCCGAGATCTCAAACTGCCAAACCTCTTTGGGATCAGCTATCGTGATGCATTCTGCAAGATCGCCATAGCCATATTCCTCTGCCAGTTTTCCTATTAGAGCGATTGCCTCCCTTGCCGTCTTGCACCTCTGCAGGGCGATCTTCTGGAGCTCTTCTATGAGGAATATTCCATCCTCGTTCTTCAGCTCGTCGCGTCCATATATTGTTGTCTCGCCAATTGCAAGCTGTTTCTCGTTAAGACAAGGATAAGCAGTGTTAAGATATGCATAAGTTTCAGCGACCTCGGGTATCTCTCCCTTCTTTTCGACTTTACTCATGTCCCATTGTTCTTCAGTGTGCAACATTCCCCAATAGACCGGATGCATTGTCCCTTTCGTGAACTTCTGGGCAGGTGTTATCTCAAGCCAGGTACGGTAATTCCCGTCGCAAGTATGCGATGTCATAACTGATCCGTCTGTTGAAGCCAGCCTGCCAACCATTATCGTGGTACAGTTTTCATCATATCCCGGACCATCCGGTTTAAGGTAGGCATACTGTGAATAAGAGGGGAATATTATTAAAAGCAATATCGCGATTGCCGCCGTTCTGAAGAAATAGCTTTTCATAATTCGTTATTTTACTTACTGTGAAAGAGGGATTATCAAAATCGTACAAAAATACTCTTAATAGTGAAATTATTTGTTTCCTCTCCTGTTAAATAAACTTATGACTGTTATTTTGTTCTGTCGTATTAATTTTTATTATATTGCCCCGGGTATAAAACGAGTGAGGGTGTTTGTAAACAATTATATATCACAATCTTATCTTTTTGCCGTCGCCAGCAATGTTGGCTATCTCAAGTGGTTCTACGGTCTGTAGGACTTCCCCTTTTATGTATTTTTATATATTGTATTAACTCATTTTTTCTTTAACATGATTAATGAAAAATTGATAAACCCGGCGAGCATTGTTGTAGTCGGGGGATCAGACGATATTTCAAAACCAGGGGGAAAGGTCCTGAAGAACCTGAAAGACGGGAATTTCAAGGGCGCCCTGTATGTTGTAAACCCGAAAGCAGATCAGGTACAGGGTGTGAAATCGTACCGCGACATTAAAGACCTGCCCGGAGTCGATCTGGCAATCATTGCAATTCCTGCCAAACTATGCTCCAATGCTGTTGATACACTTGCCCGTGAAAAAAGCACGGGAGCTTTCATCATATTATCGGCCGGTTTTGGTGAGGAAAATCCTGAGGGAAAGGTAATTGAAAAGGAGATAGCTGAAATTGCAGGGTCAGTCGATGCCACGCTTATAGGACCAAACTGTATCGGTTTCCTTAACAGCAACTACAACGGTGTTTTTACAACACCAATCCCAACCCTCAGACCTGATGGGGTCGATTTCATTTCAGGGTCGGGTGCTACTGCCGTGTTTATAATGGAATCAGCCATCCCCAACGGGTTGCCATTTTCAAGTATCTGGTCGGTTGGGAACAGTGCTCAGACAGGTGTCGAGGACGTGCTCGAGTTTCTCGATTTATCTTACGTTGATGGCAAAAGCCCCAGGGTCAAAATACTCTACATAGAAAACATTAACAATCCTGCCAAGTTACTGAAGCATTCGCAGTCGCTGATTGCCAAGGGTTGCAGGATAGCAGCCATTAAATCAGGGAGTTCTGAAGCGGGTAGCCGTGCTGCCTCATCACATACTGGTGCTCTTGCAAGCTCCGATATAGCGGTAGAAGCCCTCTTCCGTAAAGCAGGCATAATAAGGTGCAACAGCCGTTCAGAGCTGACTGCAGTTGCATCGGTATGCATGTTTCCAAAACCCGCGGGAAAGAGAATTGCTGTTATTACTCACGCTGGCGGACCCGCGGTGATGATGACTGATGCGCTTTCGCGTGGAGGATTCGAGATACCATCGTTGTCGGGGAAAGCCGCGGATGAATTGAAAGCAAAATTGTTCCCGGGTTCATCTGTTGCAAACCCGATAGACTTCCTTGCCACGGGGACCGCTGAGCAGCTCGGACACATAATTGACGCGTGCGAGAACCAGTTCGACTCGATAGATTCGATGGCTGTCATCTTTGGAAGCCCAGGTCTTTTCCCTGTATCAGATGTTTATAAGCTTCTTTCTGAAAAGATGAAAACCTGCAGGAAACCAGTCTTCCCTGTTCTCCCTTCCATTATTAATGTCAAAAAAGAAATTGAAGAGTTTATTTCTCTTGGAAACATAACCTTCCCCGATGAGGTGATCTTTGCCGAAGCACTTTCAAAAATGATGAATACTCCTTCAGGTCAGCCCGTGACTGAAGACGGGATTCATTTGAATTCAGAAGTCATCAGGAAGATTATCAGTTCTGCCCGGCCCGGTTACCTGTCTCCGGGCGATGTAAGCCTGATACTTGACTCAGCCGGGATAGCAAGGGTTCCGGAAGCCTACGCGGTTTCCGAGGATGAAGCTGTCGGGAAAGCAGCCGCATTGGGTTACCCGGTTGTGATGAAAATAATAGGTCCTGTTCATAAAACAGATGTAGGCGGCGTGCTGGTTGGATTGGCAGATATGAATTCTGTCAGGGAAGGTTTCAGGCATATGAAAAGTCTTCCTGGATTCGAGGGAACACTGCTTCAAAAGATGGTCAGGGGAACCGAATTCTTCGCCGGGCTCAAAGATGAAGGAAGGTTTGGACATCTTATTCTTGCCGGGCTGGGAGGAATATTTATTGAAGTGATGAAGGACTTCTCCGCCGGGCTGGTGCCTGTAGACCGAACGACAGCCGGGCTGATGATACGATCACTAAAAAGTTACCCGCTGGTCAGGGGAGTGAGAGGAAAGAAAGGTATTGATGAGAAGATGCTCATTGATATAATATGCAGGCTATCTGCACTCGCGATGATTGCTCCTGAAATTACCGAGATGGATATTAATCCCTTGATGGGTTCGGAAGAGTATGTTGTGGCTGTGGATGCCAGGATAAAAATATCAGACAAAAAAGCAGCCAATCTATGAAAACACGGGATCTGCCTGTAATATTGATACTTGTTGCAATTTTCGCTCCATTCTTCCTGTCAGAAGACCTGTATAGTTTTTATTCCAGGTTCAATTCGGAACACGGGTTTATAATGAGTTTCATCAAGTTTGCCGTGCTTGCTACTTATGGCGAAATCCTTGGTTTACGGATACGTACCGGCTCATATAATATGAAAGGGTTTGGTCTGGCACCGCGTATGATGGTCTGGGGTATTTTAGGCCTCGCTATAAAAGCTGCTTTCATGGTCTACTCTTCGGGTGCTCCTGCTGTACTTTCCTACCTGGGTATGAATGATCCTGGAGCCATTCTTACAGGGCCATTCTCGGCAGGGAGAGTGCTCGTGGCATTCTGCATCAGCCTGTTCCTTAATCTCACCTTCTCTCCCGTTCTGATGACTTTTCACAGGATAACTGATGCACATATAGCCAGACACAACGGGAGACTGGCCTGCCTCGTGAATAAAATAAATGTGAAAAGCACCCTGGCAACGATGGATTGGGGAACTCACTGGGGTTTTATTCTTAAGAAAACGATACCATTTTTCTGGATACCGGCGCATACCCTTACCTTCCTGTTACCTGCTGATTTCCAGATACTATTCGCGGCGTTTCTCGGTGTGGTACTTGGAGTCATACTGGCCTTTGCAGCCGGATCCAAAACTGTTGATTAACACTTATGATTGATTTTATAATTTGTATCTTTAAAACCTGGGGCACGGATAAAAATCTCTGCTTGTTAAAATGAAAAAAGAGACACCTGTCGATTCAGATATTGTAAAGTCGAAGATTATAGAGAGTGGCCTCACTAACCTGGGGATAGCCAGTATCCGTGAAGTTGTGAAACTGGTGAACCAGATTGAAAAGGAATCAGGGGTCAGGTATGTAAGGATGGAAATGGGTGTTCCCGGTCTTCTCCCTCCTTCTCTCGGGATTGAAGCGGAAATTGAAGCACTCAGGAGGGGTGTGGCCTCAGAATATCCTAATATTGAAGGTATCAGACCCCTCAAGGAGGAGACTTCCAGATTCCTCAAACTTTTTCTCGATGTGAGTATTGACCCCAGGGGTTGTGTTCCTACTGTAGGCTCGATGATGGGGGGCATGATCAGCTTCCTCGTAGCTAACAGGAACGACAGAACAAAGGAAGGAACACTGTTTATTGATCCTGGATTCCCGGTTCAAAAGCAGCAGGTTAAAATGCTTGGCCACGACTTTTACTCTTTTGATGTGTACGATTACAGGGGGAGCAAATTATACGACAAGCTTGAATCCTACCTCAAGGGAGGGAAGATATCCTCTATCCTGTATTCTAACCCCAATAATCCATCGTGGATTTGCCTGACAGAAGAGGAACTTGAGATTATTGGGACACTATCGGCAAAGTATGATGTGATAGTTATCGAGGACCTTGCCTATTTCGGGATGGATTTCAGGAAGGATTATTCGAAACCGGGAGAGCCTCCTTTCCAACCTTCCGTGGCCCGTTACTGCGACGACTATGTTCTTCTCGTTTCATGCTCCAAGATATTCAGTTACGCTGGGCAGAGAGTAGGAATGATGGCAATTTCAGATCATCTTTTCGAGCGCAGGTATCCAGATCTTCTTCGTTATTATACATCGGACAAATTTGGACATTCGGTAATTTTTGGCGCGTTGTATGGCCTGTCATCGGGAGTATCCCATTCGGCACAATACGGGTTGGCAGCGTTGTTCAAAGCCGTGAATGACGGAACCTACAAATATCTCGATGATGTACGAGAGTACGGCGAAAAAGCGAAGATCATGAAGAAACTGTTCACGGATAATGGTTTCAGGATAGTCTATGACAGGGATCTTGACGAGCCGGTAGCAGATGGATTTTATTTCACTATTTCATATCCTGGCATGACCGGGAGCCAGTTGCTGGGAGAGCTGCTTTATTACGGTATAAGCGCTATCTCTCTCGATATAACAGGGAGCGAGAGGCACGAAGGTTTGAGAGCCTGCGTGTCGCAGATTCCCAGGTCACAATTCCCGGACCTTGAAATAAGACTACAACAATTTAATAAAGATCATAAAGAATAAACCTTTACAGTATGGCAAAAGTCAGAGGAAGTATAGTTGTAAATGCTGAAAAGTGCAAGGGTTGCGAGGTGTGCGTCGTATCGTGCCCAACCGGAACAATTGCACTGGCAAAGGAGGTTAACGGGAAGGGTTATAATTACGCCTACCCGGCCAATCCCGATCTTTGTATAGGTTGCGCCAACTGCGCGATAGTTTGTCCTGATGGTGTTATAACTGTCTATAAAACAAAAATATAGTCAATGATGGAAAGAGAACTCAGACTAATGAAGGGTAATGAGGCAGTTGCCGAGGCAGCTATCAGAGCCGGCGCTGACGGGTATTTCGGTTATCCGATAACACCACAGAGCGAAATTCTCGAATACCTTACTGAAGCAGATCCATTTAAAAGGACCGGCATGATCGTGCTGCAAGCCGAGAGCGAGGTAGCAGCAATTAATATGGTTTATGGCGGTGCCGCTTGCGGGAAAAAAGTTATGACTTCGTCCTCATCCCCGGGTATCAGCCTCAAGCAGGAGGGCATCTCTTATATTGCCGGTGCTGAGCTTCCATGCCTGATCGTTAATGTCGTGAGGGGAGGTCCAGGACTAGGTACCATCCAGCCCTCCCAGTCAGATTACTTCCAGTCAGTCAAGGGAGGAGGCCATGGCGACTATCACATGATAGTTCTTGCCCCTGCATCGGTTCAGGAAATGGCTGATTTCGTGGGTCTTGGATTTGAGCTCGCCTTCAAATACCGTAACCCTGTACTCATGCTTTCCGATGGTGCAATTGGACAGATGATGGAAAAGGTCTACCTCGAACCGCAGAAAGAAAGAAGCAAGACTGTTCCGGAATGGGCAACAACAGGTAAGCCACCCACCAGGGAAAGAAATATTATCACCAGTCTTGATCTTGATCCTTATGCACAGGAGATTCATAATCACAAACTCCAGGAAAAATATAGCAGGATAAAGGAGAACGAGGTCAGGTATGAAGAATTCATGACGGAAGATGCAGATTATCTGCTCGTAGCGTATGGAACCAGTGCGCGGGTATGCCAGAAGGCGCTCCAGATGGCCAGAGCTGATGGCATCAAGGCTGGTCTGCTTCGCCCGATAACCCTGTATCCATATCCATCAAAGAGAATCAGTGACCTCGCGCATTCCATGAAACATATTGTATCGGTTGAAATGAGTGCCGGTCAGATGGTGGAGGACGTGAGACTGGCAGTTAACGGGAAAACGGAGGTATCTCATTTCGGAAGACTTGGAGGTGTACTCCCGACGCCGGAAGAGGTTTGCCAGAATATTTAAAGCACTCATCTCTTTATCAAGGAGGCCTGAATATGAAGGAAGTAACTGGAATAAAAGAGATAATCAAACCTGAAAACCTCGCTTACAGGAGGTCAGAGGTTCTTACCGATAATACATTTTCTTATTGTCATAGTTGTGGACATGGGACTGCTCACCGCATTCTTGCTGAAGTAATACAGGAAACGGGTATTCAGTCGGAGACAATCGGTGTGGCACCGGTTGTTGTTCTGTTCTGTTGTACGACTTCATGGATCTGGATATCCAGCAGGCAGCTCACGGTCGTGCACCAGCAGTGGCTACAGCCATCAAAAGACTGCTTCCAGAGAAGTTCGTCTTTACCTACGGAAGCCGATGACATTATGGCGGCTATCGGGACTGCCGAGACTATTCATGCCTGCAACAGGGGCGAGAATATCATGATCATTTTTGTTAATAATGGAATTTACGGGATGACAGGAAGTCCAGATGGCTCCGACGACACTCCCGAACATGGTTTCCTCCTTCACCTTATGGCAGGATGTCAGTGTAATGAACACAATCCTATTAAAATGGGTGATCTTGTTGCCTTACTTCCGGGGACCTGCTATGTTACCCGCCAGAGCGTTCATACACCTTCCAACGTGAAGAAGACAAAAAAGGCGATGAAAAAAGCAGTCGGTTCCAGAAGAAAAACATGGGAACCTGCTTTATCGAGATTATTTCAACCTGCCATCGGGCTGGAAAATGACTTGATTTCAATCAAATAAGTGGATGGAGGAGAACATGTTCCCGAATTCTACCCGCTTGGAGATATAAAGGTTCCAGCCGAAGAAGTCAAATCACCAAAAAACAACGAGTAATAACATGACAGAAGAGATTATTCGTACGGGATTCGGTGGGTGTCGCTTTAATGGGAAAGATAATGGCCTATTCCGCTTATGCAGGATATGGAGTTAGCTGGATACTATCTTACGGGCCCGAGACAAGGAGGAACAGCTAATGTCATCGTTATTCTCAGCAAGCGAAAAGGATAAGTTCCCTATTGTCGGGAGATTTGACACCGCGATTATTCTGAATCAGCAATCGCTCGATAAATTTGAAAACGCTATTAAAGTATGGCAGTATACTTATATATGACGCCAATGGTATTACGTCATCGAAAGAAAAAGGGGATATAACAATTTACCGTGTTGATGCCGCAGCTGAAGCTTCACGTTGTGATTATCCAGAAAGTATTCAACATGATCGTGCTGGAGTGGATTCATCCAAAGGTGAAACCAGTGATAAAGATCGAAAACGTTATTAAAGGTCTCAAGAAATCGCTGCCTGAAAGATATCACAGGTTAATCCGGAAAATGAAAAGGCACTTATAAGAGGAGATAATCAGGGAGGTAAGTCAGGCTGTTCTTTCCTGAGAACTTTAATTACGCTAGGAAAAACTTCGGTTTACCCTGTTCCAGGGCCAGGTCTCGTATAAAAGGTGTTGTGGATAATTCTTCAGGATGCAGATGACGTGAAAGCAGTCCACATCTTCTCGTAGAAGTGCATTTCCCTAAATATGTTTTCCAGACAGATGGAGAAGGAAATAGGACGTAATCCTTCGCGGCCTTGATTCCTGCGTATAAAGGTGCCAGATATTTCCATCAATGGTGCGTTACATTGTGTTTTCCGCTTTCTCAAGCGTTCATCCGGCAACACGTGCGGAGGTCTGACTGCTTTTGGCCGGGGATACACGTAAGTAAGGATAATGTTTCACGATCCGTTGCATTCTTGCATGGCTGCCGGATACAGGTTGTCTTCACCCATTACAGTTGAAAAATTATTATCCGGATATTTTTCATTCAGATAAACCAGTCTGTGTCGATAGTATAGGAGGGGACCGGAAGCTTTAGTTCGATGTCGATGCCCTCAAGTTATCGTTATCACCAGTGCAAGTCTGACCATATGCAAACGCTGGTGGTCAGCTGGCCGAGACTCTTTCTTTTTCAGTGGATTCTGCGGACTGACTACAAACCATCATAGTCGGTATTGTGATGTCCAGTCTATGTAACAAGCAATTAATAAGGTGACCAATATGCACCGGATTGAATGAACCAAAGTACAGACCTATCTTCGGCATTTTTCAGTTATTAATGAATGCTGAAATAAATATCAACCACCTCCGATATAGCTTTATCAAGTTTATCATTGATGACTGTGTGGTCGAAGTATTTGCAGTTCAATTCCACCTGATGCTCTTTCACACATTTGAATTTTCAGGGCTGTCAGTGGCTCTGGCTGCAAACCTTTTCTCGAAAACTCTGCAACGAAGGTGTTATGAAAACTGATACAGCCTCTGCACCAAAAATGGTACCAGGGTTTTATCCCTCCCTTGACATCTACATCAAATAAAACATGAGTGACCAGCCTTCCATATCTGTCGAGTTCGCTTTTGAGAGTGCCGTAGTAATGATTCTCGTACACCTCCTGCCATTCGAATTTGTCGGCGAATACCTGCTCCCCTGAATTCAATCAATCGACAGGAAATAGTAATCCTTCGTGTTTCTCGTTCTCTCTTACTTTTTGTCGTGTTGTTGCCGAAACTGAAAATTCAAGGCCAAGATCAAGCCCGAGCAGGTGCTGGACGATCGTGGTCTTTCCTGCCCCTGACAGGGGCTGAAATTATCACCAGTTTACCCTTCATTCTCAGAGTATGTTCAGGGTTTGTTCTTTTATCTTTTCGAGGTCGTCCTTCATCATGACAACCAGTTTTTGTATTGCAGCGTCATTTGCCTTGGAACCCAATTGTGTTTATCTGCGCCCGATTTTATGGGCTATAAACCCGAGAACTTTCCATTTGAGGCTGTAGTGACCAGGTCTCGGTAAAATATTCACAATGCTTTCTCCTTCTTTACTTTTCCTCGTTGATATCGAATTTTTCTAAGGTAGAAGATGAGTTCCTGTTCAAGCCTGTTCTTATCGATATTCTCAGGTTTGATGTTTTCCTCAACCAGACCCATAAGTTTCTCCTGACTCTCTGCATCCTTGGCTCCTCGAATGTTTCAACGTTCTGGGCGTCCTAAGAGTATTCTTGCAAGCGAGTTTTTCAAATCCTCGCCAAGAGCTCTTCCTTCCTCAATCCTGTACAGGTCGAGCATGTTGATGGCATCGTGCTAATTCTTTAACAATATTCCATTCATGTTCATCCAGTTCCGGCCTTTCTGTTCTCATTGTTTCAGGAAGTCTCATTATTGTAGAAAGGATATGGTCGCTGAATTCTACCTTGAGTTCGTCTGCTATCTCCTGAGTTGATCGTAATAATTCTTGACGATAGTATGGTTTATAACGGGTACCGTTTCGGTATCAGTGAATCGAAATAGATGTTAAGATCCGATTTTTCCCCTTTCAGTTTCTGGCTGATCAGATTACGAAGCTCTATTTCCTTTTCCTTGCCAAAAGTAAAGGTAATTTAATAGAGAGGTCAAGCTGTTTCACGAGAGTTAAGCGACTTGATTTCAACAGAAGTGATCTTGCAGGTGGTTTTTAAACGTTACGCTTTCCATACCCTGTCATCGATTTGCAATCATTTAGGGACGATAGGTTAGTTTTTGTAGAGGCTGAGAGGACAAATCACCGATGTAAACAAAAACATGTTATTTACCATCTTTTGTAAATGTCAAAGGGCCCTCAAAAATGGATTTGACATGTTTTTACATCCGGGTCAGGTCAGCCCTGAAATGGTAAAATCAGGTAAACATGTCTTGTAATTCAGGACCTTCTTTCCAGTTCAACAGTGAAATGGCGCAGGATCGGTGCCTCGCTCTTTATCTGCAGGCCTTTGGTGATCCGGTTTCTTCTTTCAAATACCGAACCTACTGTTGCAGCAACGTAATCAATATGATTATCAGTATATGTTCTCCTTGGAACAGCAAGTCTCAACAGCTCAAGTGCAGGATACCTGTTTTCGCGTGTGACAGGGTCCCTGTCAGCCATGAGAGTACCTATTTCTGCTCCTCTGACACCACCCTCGATATATATTTCAGTGGCAAGTGTCTGCCCGGGGAACTGGTCCCTCGGGATATGTGGCAGAAAACCCAGGGCATCAATAAATACAGCGTGTCCGCCAGTTGGCTGGATGACGGGTACATCGTGCGATTTGATCCCCCGAGCCAACCTGTCTACCTGCTTTATCCTCGACTCGAGATTCACGAATTCTGTGCCTTCATATAAACCGGCTGCAAGAGCATTCATGTCTCTTCCCGACATGCCACCATATGTTATAAACCCTTCATATATTATATTGTAGGTTGAAGCTTTCCTGAAGAGGTCCTCATCCCTGAACCCGATAAAGCCACCCATGTTCACGATAGCATCTTTTTTGGAACTCATTGTCATTGCATCCGCGTTTGAAAAAATTTCGAGGACTATTTCCCTGATAGTCTTGTTTTCAAAACCCTTTTCCCTGGTCTTGATGAAGTAGGCATTCTCGGCAAATCGAGCTGAGTCGAGAACAACCTTAACACCGTACTTGTCGGCAAGCTTCCTTACCGACCTGATGTTTTCCATGCTAACAGGCTGACCACCTGAAGTGTTGTTTGTAATAGTGATCACTATGCATGAAATTTTCGATGCTGGTGTCTTCCTGAGTACCTCCTCGAGTTTTTCCGTGTCTACATTTCCTTTGAATGGATGCTCTTCCGAAATGTTATTTGCCACGTCGACCGTGCAATCTACCGGTGTTGCTTTCCTGAATTCAATGTGACCTTTCGTGGTATCAAAATGAGCGTTTCCAGGGACTATATCGCCCTCCCTGACAAGGACTGAGAACAAAACGTTTTCAGCTGCCCTTCCCTGGTGCGTGGGCAGGAAGTGTTCGAATCCGGTTATCTCTCTTATTGCTGCTTTCAGTTTGTAATAGGATGATGCCCCTGCATAGCTTTCGTCTCCAAGCATCAGTTCCGACCACTGCCTGTCGCTCATGGCGCCGGTTCCCGAATCGGTAAGAAGATCGACAAAAACCTGGTCTGATCTGAGGTTAAACAGATTGAATCGGGCGTCGCTGAGCCATTGAACCCGTTCTTCCCTCGTGCTTTTCCTGATTGGCTCGACCATTTTGATCCTGAATGGTTCCGCGTATGGTAATTCCATGATCTGAATAGATTAAATTGAACAAATAAAATAATTGAGGTGGTCTGTAAATGACCTTTTATAACTATTCAGACACGAAGAAATCCCTGTTTTTGATATTTCTGTATATATCAACAGGCGAAATTGACGTTATGTAACAGAGATGCATTATTATTGCTCTTTACAATTTGTAAAATTAGATGTATTTTGTGAGAATCAAAAGGGAATTTCTTCAATTGCTTTAGTATGAGACCAGGATATTTCAAAGTTTTCTTCCTCTTCTTGGCAGCCATTCAAGTAACAGGATTATCAGTCAGAGGCCAGGAAACAGTAAACCGCAAGGAGGTAATCAGCTCTGTTCTTGATTCCTTGCAGAGAAAGGGACTCAGGCTTTCAATTCCGCCGGCATCAAAAGAGATAAGTTTCAGCCGCGATCAGGCCCTTGAATTTCTTGGCGAAAAATACAAGGCTGGCAACTGGATAAACTACACTGATCCTTTAAGACAGGCTATCGGCCAGATAGTCTACCTGGCATCGCATGATCCTTTTGATTCTCTAAAGGTTTACCTCAACAACTACAAATACGATTCTATAAATATCCCCTGGGAGAAATTCTATGACTGGGACACCATCAGTTTTAAG
>JAXLTU010000028.1:0-54937 GCA_046329885.1 Bacteroidales bacterium | reverse complement strand
TAGCCTCGATTATTTCACTGGTACCGTCAGCATGATTCAGAACCACCTTTAACTTTTTACCGGGGCTGAAAGATTCAAGCCCTGTTATATCTATACTATCACTCTCGCGGATCTTGTCATAATCGGTTTTGTCCGCGAATGTTAGGGCAAGGACTCCCTGCTTCTTGAGGTTAGTCTCGTGTATCCTTGCAAATGACTTTACAATCACTGCTTTAACGTTTAGAAAACGGGGCTCCATCGCGGCATGTTCACGCGATGATCCTTCGCCGAAGTTTTCCTCACCGGCCACTGTCGACCCAATTCCCAGCGATTTATAGTGTCTCGCCACCTGCGGGACAGGTTCGTATTTCCCGTTTTCAATATTAAGGACGCTGTTTGTCTGGTCATTGTAGCTATTAACAGCTCCAATCATGTAGTTGTTGGAGATGTTATCGAGATGTCCCCTGTATTTAAGCCATACGCCTGCCATTGATATATGGTCCGTAGTGCATTTCCCTTTTGCCCTGATAAGTAAACGTGTGCCTTTGATGTCCTTTCCATCCCAGGGCTTGAATGGCTCGAGGGCCTGTAGCCTGTCGGACGACAGGTCTATTTTTATTTCTATCGATTTCCTGTCTTTTGTTGTCTTCGTACTACCGGCAGCGATCTTACCGAAACCCGCGGGGGGCAACTCGTAGCCGGTCGGTTCGGCCAGCTTAACTTTCTCACCCTTGCTGTTCACCAGATAATCTGTGAGCGGGTTGAACGTGAGATCTCCGGCAATGGCGAGTGCTGTCACTAGTTCCGGGGATGCCACGAAGGCATGTGTGTTGGGGTTCCCATCTGTTCGTTTCGCGAAATTCCTGTTGAAGGAATGCACCACGGTGTTCACTTCCTTTTTGTCAGCACCTTCCCTGTCCCATTGACCTATGCATGGACCGCAGGCATTCGCGAATACCTTTCCTCCCAGCTTCTCGAAGATGGCAAGGTACCCGTCTCTCTCTGTAATTGCCCTTATCTGCTCCGATCCCGGAGTTATCGTGAACTGCGATGCGGTAGTAAGTCCCTTGTCGAGAGCGTCCTTAGCAACTGAAGCTGCCCTCGATATATCCTCGTACGACGAGTTTGTACAAGATCCGATCAGCCCGACAGAAACCTTTAAAGGCCAGCCGTTCCTGGCGGCAACGCTCTTCATCTCCGACAATGGTGTCGCGAGATCAGGGGTGAATGGACCATTGATGTATGGTTCCAGTTCCGAAAGATTGATCTCGAGCAATTCGTCGAAGTATTTTGAGGGATCGGCATATACTTCCGGATCAGCGGTAAGATGTTCCCTGACAGCACCGGCCATTTCAGCAATTTCAGCCCTGCCTGTCGATTTCAGGTAACGTGCCATCGAATCGTCATAACCGAATATTGATGTGGTTGCCCCGACCTCTGCTCCCATGTTACATATTGTCGCCTTCCCGGTACACGACAGCGATTCGGCACCTTCTCCAAAGTATTCTATTATGCAACCCGTTCCACCCTTTACTGTAAGCATGCCGGCTACCTTGAGGATTACATCTTTCGGAGATGACCAACCATTAAGCTTACCTGTCAGTTTAACCCCGATGAGCCTTGGAAATTTGAGCTCCCATCCCATACCAGACATCACATCGACAGCATCAGCCCCGCCGACACCGATTGCTATCATACCCAGGCCGCCGGCGTTTACCGTGTGCGAGTCAGTACCAATCATCATACCTCCCGGGAAGGCATAATTTTCTAGTATGATCTGGTGAATGATGCCCGCTCCCGGCTTCCAGAAATCGATATCGTATTTCTCGCAGATTGAACTGAGAAAGTCGTACACTTCCCGGTTTGTCACATTTGCCGATTCCAGGTCGTTGGTCGACCCGGCACGTGCCATTATCAGATGATCGCAATGAACCGAGGAAGGAACGGCGGCTGTATCCCTGCCAGCCATTATGAACTGTAGAAGTGCCATCTGGGCTGTTGCATCCTGCATAGCCACCCTGTCTGGTGCAAAATCAACATAATCAACACCCCGCTTGAGACCGCTGAAAGAATTCTTTACCGCGAGATGAGAATATAGAATCTTTTCGGCTAAGGAGAGTGGCCTTCCGAGGCTCTTCTTCATAGAACCGGAAAGAGCAGGCAGTTCCTCGTAATATTTCTTAATGAGATCGATATTATAGATCATTTTCTTTTATTTGATGTGATGTTCAATTGAGTTTATTCTACCAATATCGTGAAGTTAATGAAAGAAATCAAACCGGTTGACTGGAGTTGTTCGTTTCTTCTCTTAGTACCAGGTCATTCTCGAATCTCAGTTTGTCGAAGGTGAACCTGCTCCCCAGGAATTCCATTATTTTCGATGCATCCTCGAAGGCGTTACCCAGGCAGGTAGAGGCCCCCGGGGAAGGGGTTATATTGAAAATGATTTTCTCACCGAGTATTTTCGCTTCACCTAATTCAAGCTTCCTGGTCGTGTTGTTTATTATCTGTGGTCTCGTGCCACCTATCTTCTTCGCGAATCTGATCTCGTCGAGCTTGATGTTTGGAACGATCTTTTTTATTTCCTTCAGGAACGATCTTTTCCCTATCCAGGGGAAATCGTAAATGACATTCTTGAGCAGGTAATTGAATATTACCTTGTCTGACGATATTTTCAAAATGCTCAATACTGGTTTGAAGTTAAATCCAAAAGTCTTCCAGTATTCCCAGAATGTTGAATGGTTGTATCTTTCAAGGAAGAAGATTGGTTTTGCTGTCGGTCCGAAACGCGTTATAAATTCATTATGTACTTCAGGATCTCCATGAATCGCGGCGAATGGTAGCTTCGCAACCTGCATCGTGTAGACCTTGCTGTTAAGGACTTTCGGGCCGGTATAAAAACTGCCGGCCATTGATAGTATCGAGTAGTTTTTCCCGTAACCGAGCGACTTGGCGTACATGAGACTGTGGCTTCCCGAGGCGAAGACCACGGTTTCTGCCTCGTATTCCCCGTTTGTAGTGAGGAGTTTATAACCGTTGTCCGTTTTCACAACTTTGTCGACCCGGGTTTCCAGGTAGATTTTGATATCTGGGTTAAGATCCCTTGCATTTCTCACGAACGAGTGGCTCAGCTTTTTGAAGTCCACGGTGTAACCATCCTCGGTTATCAGAGCCAGGACTTCCTGGTCAGGGTCTCTCCCTTCAATTATTCTGGGCTCAATTTTACCTATTTCCTCCCTGCCAATCATCTTTAGCTTTGGAAAGAGCTGACCGAATGGTTTGTACCTTTCCCTGAGAGTCTCAACCTGCTCTTTTCCCACGGCAAGCACCATTTTTGGAACCTTGATGAATAGTCTCTCGTCACCCTTGCTGACTTTTTCAGCCTCGAGATAATTCATTACCATGTCGGCATACCTTTTTACCTTCCTGGCTTTTTCGATAGTGTAATTGGTTTCGATATCGCCAAAGTGAAGTGTCTGGCTGTTCATGTTCGGAGCGCTGTTGACCTTACCGAAATCCTGGTACTTCTCTAGTAATGCAATGTTCCTGACGTTCGTGTATTTGCACAGTGTATAGAGCAGTGCAGTCCCGCTCACTCCGCCCCCGACAATAATGACATCGTGTTTCATGGTATTGGGATTAGAAAATTATGGCAAAAATTACCGGTACGCGAGTTGGAACCGGATGCAGCAACCAAGAAAACCGTTTTTTTGACTCAAATGCAAACATGTTGTAAATATCAGGTTTCGAATTAATTGACCTGTTATTCCGATAACACGGTTTGTTCTTCTGAGGATAAACAAATCCCGGGGAGGTTTTGTTTAAAGATTTCCCGGAAAAATTAAATATTTTTTTGGTGAGCGTACGTCTTACCTGGAAGCGAATCTTTGGCAGGCTCGCTCATCAGAATGTGAGCCCGATAAGAATTGATGGTTGCAGGGAGTGCTGGGCAAAGGTGTTATTTATGGGGTCCTGGTACTTGAACAGCCCGCTACCGTATTCAAACCTTCCCTCGATATTCAGTGTCATCGTGTTTACAAGCCTGATTCTCAGCCCCGCGCCGCCTGTCATGCAAAATTCAAACGGCCTGATGAATAGATCCCTGTCCTCTGTTATTATTATTTCATTGTATATGTTTTCCAATTCCTCGATATGGCGATAGTTTCCACCAAAGTAATAAGTGGCTGAAGCCCCTGCATTAAAATAGGGAATAACCCTAGCCCCGTTGAGTGAATATTGGAATAAAAGAGGCATCCTGACAGCCGAAAAATCGAAGAAAGCATCATGCCTTTCCAGGTTCCCGGAATATAACAGCTTGGTTGAGTAACTATAGAATGTTTGTCTGATGTATAGCAGATCAGTTCTCAGGGCAAACCTGTCATTCCTTTTCGACAGGACTCTCTCGTAAGATATTCCTGCCAGGAGGCCGGCTTCGACTGGTGGTGAAGGAAGATATGGATTGGTTCCTTGCCGTATCTTCAGCTTGTACAAGTTGAGTCCGCTCACTGCAGTGAACCTGTTCCGGTTCGCACCTGATTTCCAGGCCTGGTCCGTCAGTTCTTTCTCTGATATTTCACCTTTGTAAGTCACGTAAGACTGCCCGCTCACCTTGTTATAACTTTCAACAAAACCCTTGATGTCCTTCCCGAGATCCATTTTCGCGGGAACGGTTATTTTCCCCGACGTGAGGTAACCAAGTAAATCCTTGTAGCTTTCAAATTCCTTCCCGGTGCCTTTTTCTGAAAATTTAATTTTGCCTTTTACAAGTTCAACCGGAGCACTCCCAGCTTTTTCAATGAAGTATCTTGATGATTTTGCGTAAAGTGTAAGTTCCCCTTTAATAACTGTTTCAGCGAAAAATCGTTTTCCACCAAACTCTAGTGACTCGTATCGTTTTCCATTTTTATACCCGAAAGTCTGGATATCATCAGGGCCATATTCAATCGGGACAGCTATATCAAATCGTTTAAAAACGCAGGCTGACGGAACACTTTTGTCTGGCGTGAATCCAACAAGACCGAGGAAGGTCTCACCTGTCCTTTTGATTATGAACCCTTCCCTGAATATCTTCTGACCGAATACGGAAGGGGAAATAATCAGGAATAGCAGGATGATTTTCAGGTAACGTGGAAGCGACATCGTGTATTGCAGTTGATATTACGATTCTAAAATATAAAAAAACAGTCACATTAAAGCTATAAAAATTTAGTTATATTTGGTTAGCTACTGTATATAACATCCTGAAATGAAACTTATGACGAGATTGGGTATCAGGAATCATTTTGCATTGATTCTTGCTTCATTAATACTGGTTTCACTTGTGACAAGGTGCACCGATGAAGAATCAAAAGGTCGAGCTTACCCGAGGATGACCGGAACACGGGTCACGGATATCACTGAAAGCGGTGCGACTTTCATAACGGATCTTTACGACCTGGGAACCATGGAGATAACCCAGCACGGCTTTGTTTGGGGTTTCTCCGAAAGCATGACAGTTGGCTATTCCAACAAGGTCTTTCTTGGTCCGGATGCTGCACAGGGTATTTTCAAGGCAGACATTAGGTCGACACTCAAAAAAGGGGTGAAGTATTACATGAGGCCTTTTATCCAGACTGAAAGCAAAACCATTTATGGCCCGGTAATTACCTTCGTCAGCCTCGGGAGCGAGGCTCCTGTAATAACCGGGTTCAGCCCTGAAGTAGCAGGATGGGCTGATACGATAACAATCAGAGGAAGGAATTTCTCCTACGTGCCAAACGACAACATCGTGAAGCTAAACGACCATAATTGTCTCGTCGTAAAGGCTACAGATTCTGTACTAGTGATAAATATCCCACAGGAAGTTACTGATCACAAGAACGGATTATCGATAGAAATTGCCGGGAACGTTAATAATTTCAAGGCTGATTCACTGGAGTTCATACCCCCGACATTCACTGATTTCAGGCCACGCGAAGGTACCTGGAATGACACTATTACAATTATCGGCTCTTATCTATCAACTATCGGCACAACTGGGTACAGTTTTATCAAGTTGTCTGATATCAAATGCACTATAATGTCGTGGGCAAAAGACTCGATAAAAGTCAGGGTGCCGGATGGAATATCAGTCCAGGAAAACAACTTCAGTGTTGTTACATCTACCTTTAATCTCACCGTGCCGCAAAAATTCACACTACTTCCCCCGTACTTTACCTTCTCTCCGAAAACAGCCACCTGGGGTAATACAATAACTTTAACAGGAAGATTCAATGCTGTCAGGGCCAGAAACCAGGTGCTGATCGGATCAGTTGCCGCTACCATACAAACTATTACCCCGACACAGATTAAGGTAACTGTGCCACAAACCCTGAATACCAATAAGTCTATAATAAGGAACGTGGTAACTCCTTTTTCCGCGGCTTGCCCGGATACCTTCCGGTTGATCTCACCATATCTTAAATCCATTTCCCCTCTCTCTGGCAGATCGGGTAAACTGGTCACGATAAAGGGCAAATATTTTGGATCAAACCAGCCAACAGTGAAATTCGGAAGCGTTACTGCATCAATCTCCTCGTACAACGATTCAATTGTTAATGTGACTATACCTTCCGGGTTAATTGGAGGGATGAACAAGGTCACCGTCACGGCACAAAGCGTGAATCTTGTCTTCCCAACCGATTTCAACGTGACAAATCCAAGAATAGACGCGATATCGAAAACTTCAGGCACATTTGGTGACGAGTTAACTATAACCGGGGCTAATTTTATACCGGAGACGGGGAGTCCAACTCTTTATATCGGAAGTTATCAGGCTGGAATTGTATCTTATAATTCCACGACAATAGTAACAACTATACCAACAACAATCGATAGCATTCCAGGAAAGGTGAATGTTAATCTTAATTTGCTTCCCAGTGGTAGTTTGTCTGCTTATTCAACTGAAAAATTCACTGTTCTCCCACCCGAAATCTACTCTGCAGATCCAACAGTTCTGGTTCCAGGTGGAGATGTCGTAATTACCGGCAATAATTTTTGCCCGGTACCGGCAAATAATTCAGTTACCTGGGGCAATTATAAACTAAATGTAAAAAGTGCTACCAGGACAGAGATTGTCGCGACATTTCCGCAGTATTTGCCCAGGTGGAGCGGGCCAATAGTTTTAAAAGTTGCAGGCTACAAGAGAAATATCGGGATATATGCCGCTTCAAACTCACCATGGAGATCAGTGCCAGTCCCGGCTAATTTTGATTCTTACTCTGGAAATTATGGTGCTGGAATTGGTAACTATGGTTATGTGGCGAGTTCGAATAAAACAGATGTTTACAGGTTTGATCCTGTTAATGACTCATGGACAGCAACGGGTGCAGGATATCCATACTCTCCGAACTACTCTAATGTTGATGCAGGACGACTAACTGCTGGTGATACAATGTACGTGATAATGGGACAAAACTATTATGCCAGGTATATTAAAATGTATAATCCGGCAGGAAATAAATGGACATCAATTGCCGGACCAGCCGCGACTATTGTCCCGGTAGCATTTTGGTTAAACAATAAACTCTACTTTGGACTTGATAATTATAATCTGACAGGTGCATTTTATGAAGCTGATCCCGGGAAAAAATATCTTCCGGTACGTAAAGGTGATTTTGGAACTAGTATACCTGTAATGTTTTCTGGTTATTTTACATTGAATAACAAAGGGTATGTAGTTTTCTCAAATAACCAGGTCTGGATGTTTGATCCCGATCTAATGACATGGTCAAGAAAAGCTGATTTTCCTGGAACACCAAGATATCATGCTAGTGCATTCATTTTAAATGGTTCTGCCTACTTCGGTACCGGGGCAAAAAATGGTGCAACTGTTTTTTACGGCGATTTGTGGAAATACGATGAGACAGGCGACAGTTGGACTTACCTGACAACCATGCCTGTTGTTCGATCCCGTGCCACGGTATTTGTCGTTAATAATAAAGCCTATATAGGTTTTGGTTTTAATTATACTCCAGGTTATACGGTTAGTCTTAATGACCTCTTCGAATTTGATCCTAGTTATTCAGGCAAATAGAAAACCACTTTTATGAAAAAAATACTTCTCTTTATTACCTTTCTGTTACCAGGCTTTATTGTTGCCATTAATGTCAGCGCCCAGTACCGGATGGATTTCGGTAATATCCAGACAGACCTTCTTTCTTCAAAACCTTATTCCACGGATCCCGGGGCCGACGCTGTTGTTATTTCTGATATCGCGATAGTATCTCTTAACTACATGAGCGGGTTCTACATTGAATACGAGAGAGATGTAAGGATCAGAATCGTGAACAGCAAGGGCTTCGATTATGCCAATGTTGAGATTCCGTTCAGCTCCGATGACGAACTGGTGGCATACAGGGCGTCAACCTTTAACCTCGTGAACGGGCAGAAATCGGAAACTTCAATCTCTAAAAAAAGCTTCATTTTTGAGAACACCAGCAAGTACAGGAAGTCGCTCAAAGTCAATTTCCCTGATGTTCACGAGGGTTCGGTGATTGAATATTCATTCGTGGCAAGACTGAAAAATGAAGCGGTCAGTATTCTCGTACCCTGGTCATTCCAGCGCCCGATACCGGTTATGTACAACTCCCTGACAGTCATGTATCCCGAGTTCTTTACCTATAAGTACATGATACTCGGCAACCCTATGCAGGTCAAGTCAAGATTTTCGACGGTAAAACAATATTTCAATGCTATAGAGTCTGACACAAGGGTGTTCACCTGGTACGCTAACGAAGTCCCCGCTTTCATCGATGAACCATATATTAAAGGGGGCAGCGAGAACATCACGAGGATTACTTTCGAGCTTGCAAGCGTTAAATACCCCGATGCCTCGGTTGAAGAAATTTCACCCACTTACAAGACCCTCACGAAAAAGCTTCTCGACAGGGATGATTTCGGGCTTGCCCTGGAGAAGGCACTTTTTCTCAAGAGTATTGCTGCCGAAGTGACAAAGGATAAAAAAACAGATCTCGACAAACTAAAGGCCGTTCATAAATACCTGACGACAAAATTATTATGGGATGGGGATGAGGATTACACGACATCCAACTCCCTGAGGTATATTTTCAACAGGGAGAAAGGCAACTGTGCCGACATAAATATGACACTTATCGCCATGCTCCGGAGCCTTAATATTAAGGCGGATCCTGTTATCCTCAGCACCCGTTCGCATGGTACGATAAGCCAGTTTTCGGCAATGACTCAGCAGTTTAACTACCTCGTGGCCCTGGTGTCGGCTAACGGGGAACGTTATCTTGTTGATGCCACTGACCCGCTAAGACCTTTTAATATGCTCCCTTTCGAATGCCTGAATGGTTCAGGCAGGATAATCAATATCTACGAATCGGACTTTGTCGAACTTACAAATTCTGAGAAGAATAAATCGGAAATAAGGCTTAACCTGACTCTCGATGAAAATGGGCTGATTTCAGGTAACTACTCCCGGAAAGATTACGGGTACGGTGCCCTCGACGTGCGTAACACCATTAAACTCGAGGGGATGGACGGTTATATTGATATCTTCAAGGAAAATGAATCAGGAATTGATGTCAGCGATGTTGTTATAAAAAACTCCACGGATCCCGATTCGGCTCTGGTAAGAACTTGCAAAATCACCTCTGAGAATATAGCAACCAAAGCTGGAAGCAGGATACTGTTCAATCCGTTTATTTCACTGAGCAGCAGCGAGAATCCATTCAGTTCACCAGAGAGGAATTATCCGGTTGACTTCGGTTGTCCGACCCAGCAGGTCTTTACAATGTCGCTCAAGCTACCCGTGGGATATAAAGTGTCCGAACTGCCTCCTCCTGTAAAAATCATTCTGGGTAAAGACGAGGGAAGTTACACCTTCTCGTGCTCTGTGGAAGGTAATCTACTGACAGTCAAATCGACTGTTTTGATAAACCGGATAAGTTACCCGGTTGCTGAATACAAAACGATAAGAGATTTCTATGCAAATATGCTCAGGAGCCGTTCGCGTATGATCGTTCTGGAACAGAAATAGTATACATCATGATCAGGAAGATATTATATTTAATAGTACTGGGATTTTACTCGAGTACCGCTTTTTGCCAGTTTTATCCTTTCGATTCAATACCAGACAGACTCAGGAAGGGAGCAGACGCCGTGGTAAGGACCGACCAGTGTCTTTATACAATTTCCGGTCCGGCTAACGCTGTAATGAAAATCCGGAAAGCAATCACGCTGCTTAACGAGAACGCTACTTCGTACAGGTACCTTATGGTTCCCTATGACAAGTATTCAAAAGTCAGTAACCTGAAAGGCTCGGTTTATGACGAGAAGGGTAATATTGTAAAATCACTGGGTCTCCAGGATATATTTGATATGAGTGCTATAATGGGCGGGGCTTTCTATTCTGACTCGAGGATGAAGCTAATGTACTTCCCTGTTTTCAAATACCCATACACCATCGAGTTCGAGTACGAGCTAAGCTTCACCAGCATCTTCGACTATCCAAACTGGTATTTTCAGGAAGACAGGGACGTGTCTGTTGAAAAATCCGGTATCCAGGTTATTGTTCCAGATGATATGAAACTTAGGTACTACGAAAGTTCGCTGAAAAACAAAGTTGACTCGATTATACAACCAGGGAGGAAAATATATACATGGATGGAATACGATATCCCGGCCAGACCCATTCGAGCTTCAATGTTAATGGAGACATACAAGCCCCCGGTACTTTACATATCACCCCTCGATTTTGAATTCGCCGGATTCAGCGGATCAATGAAATCGTGGAAGACTTTTGGTGACTGGATATTCCGGATCAATGCCAATCGGGATAAGCTTCCCGACCAGGATGTGAATGCGGTCAAAGCGTTGGCAGTGAAATATCCTGTGAAGCGAGATCTCGTTAAGGCTGTTTACGAATACATGCAATCGCGAACCCGCTACGTGTCAATCCAGATTGGGATAGGAGGTTACCAGACAGCAGAAGCCTCCGATGTGTCAAGAACGGGATTTGGTGATTGCAAGGCACTTGTTAACTACACCCAGGCTCTGCTGAAGCAGGTTGGTGTTAAATCAATTTATACACTTGTCAGGGCCGGCGAATACGAGGATGATATAAATACGGGCTTCGTCTCGAACCAGTTCAACCACGCGATACTTTGTGTTCCCATGGATAAAGATACAATCTGGCTCGAATGCACTAACCAGACTATCCCTTTTAATTACCTTGGTACTTTCACTTGCGACAGGCATGTTCTTCTGGTGACCGAAGAAGGAGGGAAACTGGGGTTGACACCCGGGTTCAAGGATAAGATGAACACCGTTAGCAGGACCGGGTCGGTTTATATTAACATACTTGGTGCATCCTCAACCAGTTTGTCGACGACCTACACCGGGTATAATTTTGATTTCGCTACAAGTGAGCTTTCTCTTGAATCGGAAAGCGAGATGAAAAGATCGCTTTATAATTCCCTCGGCTATCCCGACTTTACAGTTGTTACAGCTGCATATTCCGAAAATAAATCTGACGATCCAACAGCAGTTTTTCAATACAAGCTTGATGTCAGGGATTTCGGTTCAGCAAATGGGGAAAGAATCTGTTTTAATCCTTCACTTGTCAGCAGACCCTTCCTCCCTGAAGAATCATATTCTATCGATATTGCTTATACCCAGAACCTTGTTGATTCCCTTGGTTATTTCCTGCCCCCTGGATATGAAGTTGAGTCCCTTCCTCGCAACCGCGATATACTGTCCGACTTTGGTACCTTCAAATGCACCTACAGGACCGGGGGTGATAAAATTCTCGTGACCAGGAAATTCATAATGAAAAATGGCCTCATCCCGGCAGAGAGATATAAGGAGTTCAGAACTTTTTATAATTCAGTGGCCTCGTCCGACAGGGAATACGCGATTATCAGGAAGAGTAGCAGGAAGTAAGTAAAAAGTAAAAAGTAAAAAGTAAAAAGTAGAAGAAGGAGAAACAGGTTAATTGGACTATTACTTTTGCCTTTTTCCTTTAACCTTTAACCTTTTTCCTTTTGCCTTTAACCTTCATACTACTTTTCATCCGGATCTTCAGCACACGATAACTACAGATATTATGAGTAACCTGAGAAAGATTCTGATTATTGTTTCACTGGTTGTTGTTGCCGGTTTCCTTATTATTTACGATTACTCTGATTTCTGGTCGAGAAGAAATCTTGGCTATTTTCTAGGGATTATTGCCGCTGTTTTAAACCTGGTATCCGTGATTTTATCAGCCAGAAGAGAAAAATAATCTTTTATATTGTCAGTTTGAAAAAGAAAATAGAACTGATAATTAACTTAAATTTTTAATTCTCATCATGACAGATAAATCAAAAGAACTGGTGTCGATTGTTAAGCTGGTTAACGACAAGCTGCATTTCATGGGCTCTGTGGATGAAACAGAACCGATTTCGATAGATTATATAAAGCCTCTCGGTGATGATCTTGGTTATACTTCACTGGAACTTCTGCTGCTAAGCCTTTCATCGTGCGTTGGCAGTGCCGTACTTACTTTTTTACGTAGGATGAACAGGAAGATAATGTCATGCGAGATTTGTTCCAGGGGTATAAGACGCGAGGAACATCCCATGGGCTTCAAATTGATCGAGCTTGAAATCAGGATCAGTTCACCTGATATTTCAGACGACGACATGAAAAAGGTAATAAGCCTGGCCGAGGATAAATACTGCCCGGTATATTCAATGATTAAGGGTAACGTGGAGGTAAGAATCACTCATCATATAACAAGTCAGACATGAAAAAGATAGCATTGCTTTTCCTGTTGATCTCAGCCTGCCGGTTTACCCATGCGCAGGTTGGCGAAAAGAACTTCATCGATCAGAATTATATCCAGGTAACCGGTAAGGCCGAACTCGAGATAATTCCGGATCTCATCTACCTGAGGATCGTCATTTCGGAAAGAGATTCAAGAACTAAAGAGCCTGTGGCACAGTCGGAGGCAAGAATGATAGAGGCGCTTGGAGCTTCAGGCGTGGAGGTGTCGAAGGATTTGGCAATAAAGGATATGTCAAGCAGTTTCAGACCCTATGTCCTATCCAAAACGGATATCGTACTCACGAGGGAATACCAGCTTACCGTTCACGATGGAGTTACATTGTCGAAGGTATTCCAGGAGCTTGAAAAGGCAGGCATTTCAAATGTGCGGATCCAGGATGTTGATCACAGTAAAATGACCGATTACAGGAATCAGGTTAAAGTGATGGCTATGAAAGCAGCAAGGGAAAAGGCATCACTTCTTTCCGAAGCAATAGGCCAGTCGGTTGGCAGAGCCTTGTACATCGAGGAGGAGAACCCATATGCCGCAAGATTGGGAAATTCAAATACTATCATGTCAGCAAATACAGTTTCTTTCGCTGGCAACCAGCAACAAACAACAGGGCTCGAGGTTAAAAGAATTACCATCGATTACTCTGTGATGGTAAGATTTGAACTGAAATGATTTTTGTTTTATCCCTGTAATAATCAAAAGATCTTAGTTTTGTTTTCAGTTCTGATTTGAACGATTAGATTTTTAATGTTATGCACAGGTTCACTGCAAAGCTCGGGATAATTGGTGTTAATCCTTTCGTTTTTGTCCCCGCCGGTATTCTGGAAGATATTTTCAGCAAGGCAGGCAGGAGCAAAGGACCTGTACCTGTTAAAGGTTCCGTTAATGGTAAGCCTTATACCCAGACTCTTGTCAGGTTTAAAGGGCACTGGAGGCTTTACATCAACATGAAGATGCTCACGAAATCACCTTCGCGGATTGGAGAGATTCTGGATATTGAAATTGATCACGATCCGGCCGACAGAAATAAATTGCCTCATCAGGGTTTCATGGAGGCACTTGGTGAAAATACCCTGGCAAGAGAGGTCTACAACAATTTGTCGCCTTCGAGGCAGCGGGAAATTAACAGGTATATTTCATCACTGAAATCAAGGGAGAGCATACAGAGGAACATTGAAAGGGCGATAGGATTTCTTGCAGGGAAAAATAGCTTTGCCGGAAGGGAAAAGCCATGAACAAATGCAATTGAAAAGATGAAACTGATAGTTCTCGATGACACTTACAAGGTATGCCGGATGGATAATGGTTCGACCATCCCTGAACCACCAAATCATTGTGAATTCTTCTCGATTACAGTAGCTGGTTCAGAAATTTCATTGGTATTGCCTGACTCGATTGAGCCCTTGCAGGGCGCGAGAATTGAACCTGGCTGGAAGGTAATAAAGCTCGATGGCCCCTTCGAATTTACAGTTATTGGTATTATCTCCCGGATCACGGGTATATTGGCTGCCAGCAGAATACCAGTTTTCGTTATTTCTACTTTCGATACAGATTACGTTTTAGTGAAACAGGAGCTTTTAATAACTGCTCTGAAAGTTCTTTCAGAAAACGGCTATGAAGTTGTAAACACAGAGGGCGTTACCTGATCGCTGGGAACGCTATTGCCAGGTAAAAGAGTGATGGCTAAAAATTCAGAACATGACTAAAGAAGAAGTTGATATTCGTGAAATAGTTGACAGGGAAACCAGGGCCTGGGACACGCGCGATGTCAGGCTGCTGATATCTGTTTTTCACCCCGACATGGTATGGCCATGGCCCCCGACGCCCGCGTCACATGACCCCATCGACTGGGAACTTGTCATGGGCAGGTTCGACGAGAAAAGATGGAGCCGCGGATGGCAACATCTGTTCGACACCCATGACCTGATTCACAATAACAGGGTAATCAGAAAAATAGTTATTTCTGAACAACTCGATGGTGCTTTCGCCGTTGTTGATATTGACACTTTATGGATGGAACGTGTAACCGGCAAAAGAAATCATTGGAAAGGCAGGGTATGCAAGGTTTATTCGAAGGTTGGTAATGAATGGAAAATGACAATGCACACTGGAGTACTGGAATATTGAATATGTTAATAGTGTTATCTGATGGAAGAAATTGAAAAAGTAGCTTTAATGATGGAAAACCTGGTGTTGGAATGGGAACCCAGGCTGCTTGAAATAAATCCCCGGATTCTCGAAAGCAGGAGGAATAGCCAGGGTCGCGGTATCAAGCAAATCCTGGGGCACCTTGTAGATTCAAATACCAACAATACTCACAGGGTTGTTCACCTGCACTACCAGGATAGTCCCTTTAGTTTTCCCAATTATGCCACGTTCGGCAACAACGACAGGTGGATAGCCATACAGGATTACCAGCATGAGGATTGGATTAATCTGGTGAAATTGTGGAAGCATACATTGTTGCACTTTTGCCATGTTATCAGAAATATTGATGAGATGAAACTTGACAAACAATGGATCTCGGGCCCGGGAAAATTGTTAACAATGAGGGAAATGGTTGTTGATTTCCCCCGGCACCTCAATCTTCATCTCGGTGAAATAGATGATCTTCAAAAAGGTGAATATAATAGTCCCCATTAATTAAAATGAAAAAAATAGCATTGTTATTTATTCTGTCATTTGTTTGCGTTGCATTCCAATATTGCGAGAAGGCCAGGGATGGTTACCTGTTACCTCGGGATGAGGTTCCCGGGTGGCTGACGTCCAGGATTGATAATGATGAATTGCTAATTAAGGAAGCAAGGGCATATAGCGCCAATTATGGAGCCTGGTTGCGCTTCAAATGGAATAATACAATGTACTTCGAGTATCATAACCCGGTCCTTTCATCCTTACCGGTCGCTGTTTCATTTTCTGGTGATACAATTGAATTTTCAGGCAATGGAGATTACCAGGATTATTTGAAATATAAATGCTGCCAGATTTTTGTCTGGAAAGCTCCAGGGTATGTAGATTTTTAAATAATAATCTGCCATGAATCCTGGGCACGTGTCAAAAAATATAGATTTTTCTCAATAGATTTTGTTCTTATTTATGGTTACAAGTACTTCTGATTTTGAAAATTCCTGGGGAAACAGCACCAGGGCTGAATCGTATGCTAAACTCGAGTTTCCCAACACCTATTATCTTGCCTACCGCGATCTGCCGGAAATAATATCCAGGCATGTGAAGGGGACCAAAGCTGTTGACTTTGGCTGTGGTACAGGCAGATCGTCAAGGTTCCTGAAGAGGCTGGGATTTAACGTTACAGGAATTGATATTTCCAGCGACATGCTTAATATGGCACTGGCCCTGGACAGGGGTGGTGATTACAGGCTTGTAAACAACGGTGAGTATAGTAGCCTCGGCAACGGGAAATACGACCTCGTTCAATCGATATTTACCTTCGATAATATACCCGGTTGGGAAAACAGGGTTAATATACTTACCGGACTTCGTGATCTTCTGAAAACATCGGGAAGGATAGTAATGCTTGACGCCACGCCGGAATGTTATTTATATGAATGGGCTTCCTTCTCAACAAAGGATTTCCCTGAAAACAGGCTGGCAAAAACAGGCGACATAGTGAGAGACATAATGCTTGATGTTGACGATAAAAGACCCGTTGAAGATATTTTCTGGGCCGTGAGCGATTACCACAAGATGTTTGGTATGGCAGGACTGGAACTCGAGGCTACTTATAAACCCCTTGGAAGAAAGGATGAACCATTTGCCTGGGTAAGTGAAACTGAAGTTGCACCCTGGATGATATTTGTACTTCGATTACCTGGTTATTTAACCGGAAACAAGAGGTGATAATTAACCACTCATTAACAGACATTTAACTAATAATTAACCCTGTCGTGGAAGCAGGTCTGGTACCTTTATTCCGGTTTTGACTTGTCGATGAACAAGGAGCATCGTGCTCGTCAGAATCTCGAGTAATCACCTAAAACTAATTCCATGAAAAACGTTACATTTACTTTTACAATCGTCGGGATCTTCATATTGAGCCTCGCCTGTGCCGGGCAATCACAGATGAAGATCGGACATGTAAACTTCGAGGAGATACTTGTTTCATTACCTGAAAGAGACAGCGCGCTCGCGGTTCTGAAAAAGGAGTCAAACGACTTCCAGATTGCCTACGAGGAACTTGGAGTGCAGTATAATAATCTTTACAAGGATTACCAGGAAGGTCTTGCAACGTTCAGCTCTCTTGTTCGTAAAATGAAGGAAGACGAGCTTCTCGACAAACAAAAAAGGATGACTGAGCTGGAGCAGGAAGCAAACCTTTCGCTTCAAAAGCGTAATAACGAACTTATGCAACCGATTATCGACAAGATCACCAGGGCTATTGAGAAGGTAGGTATTGATAATGCTTTTACATACATACTCGATGTAAGCAAGGGATCGGTGGCATTCGTTTCAAAAGAAAGCCAGAACCTGACAAAGGACGTTCTTAAAATCCTGAAACAATAAGATCTTTCTGAATAGAATAAAGATAACTTCTTATGAAATACTACTTTGTCGCCCAGATCAGGATACATGATGAAAAGGAATACTCGAAGTACCTCGATAAAGTGGATGAGGTATTTGAAAAATTCAATGGCAGGTACCTGGCTGTAGATACTGAACCGGTCAGGCTTGAAGGTTCATGGGACTATTCAAAATCGGTAATAATAGAGTTTGACAGCAGGAAGGACTTCGACGACTGGTATTTCTCAAAGGAATACCAGGCGATCCTTAAACACCGTCTCGATGCATCGACATCCGACTCGATCCTTCTGGAAGGATTTGAATAAGAATACTGCTAAATCAATATCGGAATATTTAACGTGGGATTTTGTTCCCCGGGCTTTAGATTCCTCACTTCGTTAGGAATGACAGGTTCCGCGTTATGGTTGGGGAAGAGGCGGCGATTTGTACCGGCAAGGTAGAAGCAATTGATGAAGCTCTTCAAATCGCCGCCTCTTCCCAATGTTCCCCTTTAAGCAATTGTCATTCCGAGCGTTAGCGAGGAATCTCAAAACATGAATTGACATTTATTCATGATTGCCGATACCCATATTATAAATTCCTTCAATTGTCAATGACTTCCGAACTTTTTACTACCACGGGATTTTATGTTTTATAATCTAACCATGCTTCGATTAACAATGACACTAATTGGATATCTTGGTAAAAAAAACAAAATGAATACCGGCAGATTCTTTTTTTTCTGGTTCTTGTTATTGGCGACGAACGCGACAATTAATTCTCAGGATCTGATGTGGAGCACTATGATCGGATCTGATAAAGATGAGTATATATTAAATCATGTTGTCGATTCAAGAGGCAATATTTATATATCAGGAAAAACAACGGGTAACCTTGGAGGAATCAACAAGGGCAGGAATGATGGATTCATTATAAAGTTAGATGGGTCTGGCAAGGTTATCTGGCAGTCACAGTTTGGATCCGTTGATGACGAGGATGTTCAATGGTCAGCAATAGACGAATCGGGTAATATTTATGTAACAGGGTTCACAACCGGTTCCTTATCAGGGAAAAATCACGGGCGTGAAGATTTGTTTATCGCCAAATACACACCATCAGGAGATTTGTCATGGTTAAAGCAGTTCGGTACCGACAGCACGGATATCGCCAAATCAGTTTGTACCGATGGGAAAGGGAACGTTTTCATAGCAGGGTTTACAACCGGGAAATTGGGTAATAAATCGGTCGGGGGAAGCGATTGTTTTATTCTGAAGCTTGACTATTCCGGTAATCTGATTTCGACCGTACAGTTTGGCACTCCTGCAAATGATCAGCTAAATTCAATAGTAGTTAACACTGAAGGCTTGCCGCGTACATGCGGAACAACATGGGGTGTGACAGATGGTTCTAACAAGGGATTCATCGATTGCTTCGCCTGCTGGTTCAAAAAAGATCTTTCAGAACCAACTTACCTTCAATTCGGTACCGACGGTTTCGATATTCCCCTCGTCGTGGCAGCAGACAAAGATGATAACCTCTACATCGGTGGATCAACCTCTGGAAGTCTGGGTGGGGACCAGGCAGGCGATGGAGACTGTTTCCTCGTCAAAGTTGATGCCGGAAAGAATATTCTGTGGAAGAAACAATTCGGTACAGATCACCACGATGGAGTCAGGGGAATATGCATTAACGAGAAGGTAATGGGGAATATTTTTGTCAGCGGGATAATGAACCTTCCGCCCGAAAGAGCTTTCGTGAGGTCGTACAGCCCGGGAGGAGATATGGTTTGGGAGAAGACAATTGAGAAAGCAGCAGGAGAAGGTGGAGCATCCGGGAAAGCAATTACTCTTTCTGACGACGGCTCGCTGGTACATGCCGGCCTGACAATGATACCTCTTTTCGGTCCCCTTACCGGGGGCAGCGACATCTACATGGTGAGGTATAAAGTGACTCCGGGAAAGTAATGACACTCTCCCATACCTGCCTTGATATTCAATGGTCTGGTTTTTGAGGCATTTTAAGTATTTACAATGGCACTGATACGATAAATTCAGTACCTTGAGTCTTGAAATTTATCTTACTGATCTGCCGTCCCGAAAATATCAACCTGAAATCTTTACATATGAAAAGACTGCTGATATTATTTACCTGTTTGATCACGAGTATCGCTGTTTGGAGTCAGGATAACAAGGCCCTGGCTAATGAAAAAGCAAAGAAAGCCGTCGAGATGATGGACACGGGCTCACCCGACGAGGCGATAGCAATGCTCGAGGAGGCTAAAAAGCTTGATCCCGGAACATACGTCTACGACTACGAAATAGGTTATGCCCTCTTTCTAAAAAAGGACTACGCGGGGGCTCTTGAGGTTTACAAGAAAACAGTCAGGTACAAGGACAAAAATGATCAGTGCTACCAGATGCTTGGTAACGCCTGGGATTATGTTGGTGAACCGGATAAGGCAATAAAAGCCTATGATCAGGGGCTCAAGCTGTTCCCGACATCAGGGCGCTTGTATCTCGAGAAAGGTACAGTTTATAATATTCAGAAAAAATTCGGCGAGGCTCTTCTGAATTATGAGAAGGGTATACTGGTCGATCCTTCGTACCCGTCGAATTATTATCGTGCCACACAGCTTCTTTGTAACTCAGACGAGGAAGTGTGGGGTATGATTTATGGAGAGATTTTCCTGAATCTCGAACCAAATACCGCTCGCACCGGGGAGATAAGCAAGATGTTATTTGATACTTATAAATCGCAGGTTAAATTTATTTCAGATTCATCTTTCAGTGTCTCATTCAGCAAGCAGACGGTAATTAACCTTTCGGTAAAGGATATTAAGAACCTCCAGAGTTTCAAGCTACCATACGGATCGTCATTCTACGAACCAACCCTTATCCTTTCTCTTGTTGGTGAAAAGACAATTGATCTTGCTTCACTGAATCGCATCCGCGGTCGTTTCGTCGACAATTACATGCTCAGGGATAATAACATTAAATATCCCAACGTGCTCTTCGATTACCAGAAGAAAATAAAGGACGCTGGACATTTTGAAGCGTACAATTACTGGCTCCTTGGCGGCGGCGACGAAAAAGAGTTCTCAGAGTGGCAGTCGGCAAATGAAGAAAAGTGGGACCAGTTTGTCGACTGGTATAACAGTAACAGGCTCGTGCTAAACGCTGACACCATGTTCAATCGTTTTAAATACTAACGCGGGAAAACCGGATAAATATTCTACTAATCTATCTTGACAATAACAACCTCTTAATAAAAACCATGGAAGAAACAGATCCCAAAATCAAAATCGGGAACCTTATCAGAAACAAGATACTCAGGTACGAGCTTGCAATTCTGCTGGTTCTTGTCGTTGCGACAGTACTTGCATTATTCGGGGCGAAATCAGGAATACTTTTGACCCTCTTCTTCACATCGCTTTCCGCCCTGTATTTCTTTTCAGCCTTCGCGGTTCCACTTGAAGAAGAAACAAGTGCCTTTGATTTGGTTATTCTTAAAATCTTCGCGCTTGGCAGCTCCATCGTCACGACAGGTATTTTGTTCTTTATACAGAGCTGGCCATACTCTGTTATCATGCTTGAAATTGGTTCTGCAGCTGTTTTCATTTGCCTGATACCAGTAATCTGGAAAAGATTCACCAATCCATTGAATAAAGTCTACCCTGGCATGTTCCTTATCAGGGCTCTGGTCCTGCTTTCATTAGCTATCGTTCTTTTCGTGACAGGGCTCCTGAAATCATAGATGTATTCCAGAGGATAAAGGAAAATTCAAATGCGCCGGGTTTTTTATGTTTTTAATTATGTTGGCTTATGCATGTTGAACTCAGATATTTCACGGGGACAGGGAACTCGCTGGCGATAATTGATACCTGCCGATCGGTATTTCAGGAAAAGGGTCATGAAGTTGCTCAAAAAAAAATATGCCTGGAGGAGCGATCCTTACCAGACACTGATCTGGCCGGGTTTTGTTTTCCGGTTTACGCGTTTGGTTTGCCCAGGATTGCCAGGAAATACCTCCATGGTCTCGTTCCCGCCAGGGAACCAGTGAAAGCGTTTGTTATAATAACAGCTGGTGATGCTGATGAATCAGGTTTTTCAGTATTGGAATGTGCCTCGTTGCTGAAGAAGAAGAATTATATTGTTCATTACTCAGGAGTTATCGAGATGCCAAATAACTGGACCGTCTCTCCAAAGCCACCCTATCCTCCTTCAAAAGATGAGGCCCTTCAGATAATTGGGAAAGGTGTTAATGAAGCAAGGATTAAAACAGCGGAGATTGTGGAAGAAGTGACAAACTTACACCAGTTCAATTTTCCTGCAAGGTACGGGAGGCTAAAATTCTGGTGGGATTATCTCGCTTTCAGGTACATGGGGGTTGGCAACATGTGGCGGATGTTCAGGGTGTACGATAGTTGTGACGGGTGCGGTCTGTGTATGAAGATCTGCCCCGTGCATAGTATCACTATTAAGAATTCTAAACCAGTGTGGAGCAAAGCCTGTGAACAATGCATGCGCTGTGTTAACTTCTGTCCATCCGAAGCGATATACCAGACTTATGGTGGAGATACTATAGGCAAGAACAGGTATCATTTGCCTGGTTTCAAACCTTTACACGATTAGTTTTAGATTGTTTTAGCAGTTTACAGGAATACAATTAGAAGTTACTTTCCGTTTGAATTCATTAGGTTTAGTGGGTTAGATAATCTTTGCAAGTGATTCCCGGGCATTGAAAAACGAATTTATTGCACTTGTAACGATTTGTTTATCACCAGACTAATACTTTGTTTAATTTCTTGTTAAACATCTGATTTTGTCCTTCTGATCTTTCAAACATTTTTAGTAAGTTTGGGGTAAATGTCGCGATACGAGCCCTCGTTTCTTTAGTTGACTGGTAAAGTGGCATTGATATGTTGTTGAATTTTGCTAGACCACCAGGTGTTCAGAGGTTGAGGCTTCCTGGAGAAAGTCAGAGGTGTGAAAAGGTTCGTAACAGTTGCATTCCCTGATAACAGATCGCGTGGGAATTCACGAGTGTTCGAAATAAAGGTGCGACAGTAAAGTGATGGTTGGATTCTTCCCTTTTTAAAAAGTTCGTTATGAAAGATCCGATGAAATTGCTATTTAAACTGGCATCTATTTTCCTTGTTTTTTTGCTTGAGGATTGTAGCAGGCACAAAAATGATCAGCCTTTTGATGTTTTTGGCGTGTGGAACTGTATCAGGCTTGATACCGTGATGATCTCAAAACCAACCCCTGGTCTGGAAGAGGAAAGCAAGGAACCCCGGCTTCACATTGATTTCACAAAACTGTATTTCGAAAACCTCGATATTATTAAACCTTGCACCTACGACTGGCTTAAAGTCCACAAGTATGATACGACTTCAACAAAAGGTATAATTCTGGAAAAAATATATAATAAGAAAGACCTTGTTAAAACCCTTTGCATTGAGCCTGTTGATAACGATAACAAGCCCACCTGCAAGAGTGGTTGTGCCTCACTTTTTCTCAAGCAGGATACCCTGATCAGTCTTTTCGGGGGTCATGTATATTATTTCGTGAAGGAATGAGTTTGTAAATTCTCGTGTTCCTGTTTTGCCAATACTGATTCGTTGCCGGGGGCTCCCGCTTTGGGATTTTGTCGGGCAAAGACCATGTAATACCATGTAGAGTGGCTTTCCTGTTATCAGGTTTATTACTAACTTTATTGTTGGCAGTTTACTATCTCGTAAAAAGACATAAAAACAAACAAAATGGAACGAAGAACCTTTATCCGGAATGTCAGCCTGGCCGGCTCAATGCTTGCATTTTCTCCAATGGCTTGCAGTACAGGCTCATCAGATGGAACTGATTTCCCATTAGTCGATCTGCATGTTCATTTAACAGGGTCATTCACTATAGATCAACTCATGGAAATATCCAAAAAGACAGGTACACGCTTTGGAGTTGTTGTAAATCCAGGTTATGGTGTTAATGATGATGCGAGCCTTAAAAGCTTCATAGAATCTCTTCTGCCATACCCTGTCTATATTGGTCTTCAACCGATGTTGCCCGGATGGTCAAAAGCATTCTCGAAAGAGATGATAGCCAGGCTCGATTACATACTGATGGATGCACAGACTATAATGAATGGAAACGGGTATGGTGAGACTCTCCGGATCTGGAACTTCGACACCTATGTTGATGACCAGGAAAAGTTCATGGAAGCTTACATGGACCACATCGTGGAAGTCATAAACAATGATGAACCCCTTACCACATTCGGGTGGCCATTGTTCCTTCCTGTATGTATAGCCCGCGATTACTATACTCTTTGGACTGATGAAAGGATGCAGAAGATTATCGCTGCGTTGAATAAGAAAAAACTCAATGTCGAGATAAATGACCTCGCGCACACTCCGCATGAACGCTTCATAAGCATGGCTAAAGAGCAAGGGCTTAAGTTTACCTTTGGTTCCGATACCCGCGACCAGAAAGCGGGTCGTCTTGATTATTGCAAATTCGTGGCCAAAAAGTGCAACCTCGGGCCTTCGGACTTTTTTTTACCTTCCAGGATACTTCCGGCAAAATGAGCTTTACACTCATTTTAATTATTGATTTTCACCTGAAACTAATAAATGCCTCGAGAGTATAAAAGGCATTGTATTAAATTGCATCCTCCACGGGAACAAGGAAAATGGAATTGGATTTTATTACAAACGAGGAGCATTACAGCAAAGTGATAGTGCCGCTATCAAAAGCCACATCTTTCGTGTGGATCGGTACAGCCGATCTGAAGGATCTTCACGTCCGGCAGGCAGGTAAGGTCAGATCGGTACTATCCGTTCTCGACGAACTGATCAGGAGAAAGGTAGAGGTAAGGTTGTTGCACGCGAAAGAGCCGGGGCCCAACTTCAGGAAGAGTTTCGATAAGTTTCCACTTTTGTGGGATGTTATGGAGCGACAGCTCTGCCCAAGGGTTCATTTCAAACATGTTATTATTGATGGCAGGTTTGCCTATTCGGGCTCAGCAAATTTTACCGGTGCTGGGCTTGGAATGAAGGGTGAAAACACCCGCAATTTTGAATCCGGGGTAATTACAACCGACCCTCTTCTCGTGAGCAAGATCATGAACCAGTTCGATGAGGTCTGGCTAGGCAAATTCTGTGGTTCATGCAGAAGAAAGGATATTTGCCACGATCCGATTGTTTGAAACATATTGGTCTGGATGAATTACCTGGCAATTAAAGTGTCATAAATGAAATTTTTGTAATATGAAAAATTCAATTACAGGTCTGTTTCTGACCTTCATGTTCATGAGCCTCGGGGCCCAGGATCTTTCCCTGCCGGAGTTCAAGGCGGCTAAACCAGAAGACTACACGAGCTACGAAACCGATGTGCTTAGATGCATAAACTGGTTCACCAGCACTCCTGTGAACGTTCAGGAAGGCAGGCGAAAAGAAGCTTATGCCTTTTTCATGAAATGGCTAACTGGTACTCCCTTTGTTTCCGTTAACCTTACGGAAAAAATCGTGACTTTTACTGAACCCAATGGTGACCTTCTTTTCGTTTTCATGGGAGGATGGACAAAATACGCCATTGAAACCCGCGACAATAAAAACGTATACATGGGCAATCTGAAAGGTATAGAGAGCGTTTTAGAATTTTACACGAGGAACAGGGATTTTCTCGCGAAGGATAAAAATGTTGAAAAATACCTCAGGATGAAAGAAAAAGGGACCCTTGAAGAATTTATTAAAGCCAACCTGGAGTGAGTTCAACCACGTTCTGATCCATCTGCCCCGGGAATCTACCGCACCGATAACATTGAAAATCTGCCTGTTGTTTCATGTATTTTAACTTTAAGAATATTTTTACACTTGATGAGGAAGTATCTTTCTTTCATTTTGCTGGTTGCCTTGTATAGTCGTTCTTGGGGACAAAGTTATGACAGGCATGTAATCGATTCGATCAAATCGGAAGGATTCATTATTTACAGGCTGGAGGCCGTTTCATGGAAGGCAACAGATCTGTTGATGAAGAAGGAGAAAGACCTGCTTGCCGGGATTAAAGGTTACCTAAGCTATTTAAAGGGTGATTCACTTGTTACAATCTTCTATAACAATGATCCTGAGCCCAGGGTAATTTTGACATACCGATTCGAATCAGCAGAAAATACTGGGAATGTGAAGAAGTCGAAGGTGAATCGGCAACCTGATTTGCATGAAAAGGAGCTGGTGAAGATCAGGGAGGATGCCCTTTCAAGGATCAACAGCGATACCACGAATTTCTACAGGGTATATCCAAATACATCGCTTAACCTTGTTCCTGTTTGTTACCCAACCGCGACGCTTGTATTCGTCCTCACGGGTCCAACCGGTTCAGGCATGGTACCTTATGGTAACGATTATGTCCTATATTATTCAGCTAGTGGTGATTTCGTGAAAAAAGCCCGTCTCCACTATGGTTATATACCAACTTCATGGGTCGACCCCTTGGGGAAATCAGATTTGCAGGCAATGCATAACCATATTAACAGCGATTACATAACATCGACCGATATTGCAAATACGCTACTTTACAGGAAATTTATCAGATGGACAGAATTAGTCATAGTGGGAAGGGAGCATACTTCAATCTGGAATGTCAGGAAGAATACCCTGGAAGTGATGACTAATATGGAATACATTAATTCCGGTCAGAAAAAATCAAACAAATAATCTGATGAGCATTGAAAACAAGAAGGGATTTAATTCAAAATCGAAATAAATCAGACTATAAGCCTGGTATTGATTTGTCGGCATTTCCCTTGCAATCTTTTAAGAAAAAATGAGGATTGAGAATTATTAATATGGAATTTCTGTTACAAAAGCTTGAGATTCCTCACTTCGCCCGGGATGACAGGTTCCCGCGAGTGGTTATGGAAGAAGCGACTCACCATTCGTGCCACCACCATAACTTTTGCACGTTTTTTGTGGGTCAGACTGGAATGTAATCATGTTCAGCTCACGGAACACCGTCGACTGCAGGTTAAACAAAAACGTATTCAAATGGAAAAAATCAAATCCATTCTCCCGATCCTTTTTCTTCTCATAATTATCCATGGTTGTAGCAAGGAGAAGGAGATCCCTGACGGAGAGGTTCTGGTTGGCGATAGCTATTACCATGGATACCCTGATTCGCCCGTGACAATTTCGGATGTAGCCATAACTGGAGATATCCTCAAGGTAACAATAGCAGCATCTGGCTGCAGCGGTGGAACGTGGAAGGTTAACCTTGTTGGTTCCGGCAGTTTGATGTATTCTCTTCCACCTAAAAGAATGATGAGGATATCGCTGCAGAATGATGAATTATGCACTGCTTATGTCGGACGTGTTATTAATTTTGACCTCAAACCGGCGAGAATAGAAGGGAACCAGATAGTCCTTCTCATTGATGGCTGGGATGATCCTGTTGTTTATAGTTACTGATAATTTAAGCGCTACCTGAACCGTTATATGTTTGTTATTTAATCTAACCTCTCATGAAAAAACTCTCCGTCATTTGTTCCGGTATCCTGGTTCTTTTGTTAACTATCCTGCTTTTTTCCTGTTCAAAGAAAGACCAGTATAACTATTTCCTGGTTGAAGTCGACAGTATTCATGTCGGTAACGTTCTTGTTGCAAATACACCGTTCGATATAAATTTCTATGGCACTATTGGCGATAACGGGTGTTATTCCTTCTCGGAGTTCAAGGTTAGTCAGACTGGCTCCGACATCAACATTGAAGCCTGGGGAAAACTAAACACGGGCTCTGGCGCCTGTCCGACAGTAATGGTGCCGCTTTACGGGAACAAAATAATCTGCACGATAAATGCTGCCGGCACCTACATGCTGAAAGTCAAGCAGCCCGATAACAGCTACCTGCAGAAGGAGATCATTATCAGGTAATGAATGTTCTTGACCTATCAATCAGGAGGAAGGATATCAGGGAGGGAGGTTTTAAGCTCTGAAAAAAGCAGGCATCGGCGGTTTGGTGAAAACTGCTTAACTCCCGGGTAGTTTGGATCAGGATTTTGAAATTTGGTTTCTTATATAATTAGCCATGAAAAAAATTCTTTTAGCGTTCGTTATTCTTTCATCATTCAGTGCATCATCGATAGCTCAGCCCGAAGGCATGGTGCTGATACCCGGGGGTGAGTTTGTTATGGGAAAGAATTCACCGAATCCAACCGACTGGCAACCTGAGCATCCCGTGAAGATAGATGCCTTTTACATGGATGCCAGGGAGGTGACGAACAGGGAATACCAGGAATTCTGTATTAAGACAGGTTATCCCCTGCCTGAATTCTGGGGTTTTGCACGGTTTAAATGTGGTCCCGATTATCCAGATCACCCTGTAGTAGGTGTTACTTTTTCCGACGCCCTGAAGTACGCGGAGTGGCGTGGGAAAAGGCTTCCAACAGAGGCCGAGTGGGAATATGCTGCACGTGGCGGATTACCCTCAGGTGTATTTCCCTGGGGCAACCAGATCGATTCAACATTGGCTAATTATGGACGAAAGTATAAATCAACTTTGAAGGTGGGATCTCTCAAACCAAATGGCTATGGATTGTACGATATGAGTGGTAACGTGTGGGAATGGACTATGGATTATTACGGAGACGATTATTATAAAGAGTCTGCCGGTTCAAATCCGGTGGGGCCGGCTACAGGACGGTTCAAAGTAATAAGGGGTGGCAGCTGGCATTCCGGAGCTATGTGCAACCAGGTTTATTACAGGAATGGTTTGTCTCCTTCGTGGGTAGACTTCGCGGTCGGGTTCCGTTGCGTGAAATCTTTACACCCGGCGAAGCTGTAAAATAGCTGCCTTTTCTTCAGGTGAACAATGGCCGGTATTTAGTGTCTATTCAGTAATTGCTTTTTTATTACCTTTGAACCGTGATTCAGACGGGCGAAAAATATTACAGGTTACTTTCGAATGCACTTCTCCTGATTTGCCTCGTTCTTCTTTTATTGCTCAGCCAGGGAAGTGGGAATGATTCTTATCCTGCAGGTAAGAATGCCAGTCATGCCCTTATATCAGACAATAACTCGTGGCACAATGATCTATTAGCCTCTTCAGGTTTGCAGATCCAGAAACAGACAGGAACTTCTATGACTGCTTCCTCGGACTATGGAACTCAATATTCTGCATATTATATAATTGTTGATTATGATACGCGGTCAGGCTTGCTTTTCAAGCTTGGAAAGACTGCCTGGCTGAATATTGAGCCAGGGCTACCTGTTTTTTTACCCAGGCAGCTTAACGGGAATGATGAAGAAATCCCGCCGGTTTTAAGTTAGTTTCTCTTTCACGGGTCCCACGGGATCATTTTATTCATTTTAACTTAAAACCATAATCATGAAAACACTTAAAAATTCATTAATACTATTTCTTCTGTTAGCCATGTTAGCTCCCGTGTTCACCGTTAAGGGGAGTGCTCAACAGACAATTATACTCCAGCCTGCCGACAAGAATATCACTGCAGCCGTTCTCGAGCAATCGGCAGCGATACTTGCTAAGCGTCTTGATAGCTTCGCTGATGGTAAATCTGAAGTATCAGTGGTTCCAGGCAAAATGCAGATTAAAGTTATACTGAGTGGCACTACTGATATACAGACTGTAGAGAAGCTTCTGACCCGAAATGGAAAGATCGAATTCTACGAAACTCTTTCAAGAGGTGAAGTTGCAGAACTGATGAAGGGAGATAATCATCTTTTCTCGATGTTGAGTCGTGTAAGCACCGATATGAGTGATGCGAAGCTTGGTTACGCGCCAATGAAGGATAAGCTTGAAATTAATACTTTCCTTCGTTCTTCAGCTACTGCAAGGTCTTGCAGGTTCGCGTGGTCATATGATGCCGATGGATCCGACTATTGCCTGTACGCGCTGAAGCTAACCGGCGGTAAGGGTCCGGTTATCACGGGTTCTGATATTGCAGCTTCGTCGTACACGAACGACAGGATAAGCATTACCGTGAAGCCCGAAGCTGCACCGGTTTTTGCTGCTGCAACACGCGATAACATGAACAGGGTTATTGCCATCGTTCTTGATGATGCGGTTGTAGCCGCTCCCCGGGTGAGGATGGAAATAACTTCCGGTCACATGGAAATCTCTGGGAATTTCACCAGGGCTGAGGCAGGTTACCTCGCCGCTTTATTAAATAATGACCGGCTTCCGGCCGATCTGGTAATAGTGCGTTAGTATTATTTGCATGAAGCCGTCTCATATCGAAAAGAGACGGCTCATTTTTACTTTTGGTTTTGATTGAAAGTGATGTTTTTGATTTTTTCTTTGGTTCGTTTCTTTTTGGACGAGCAAAAAGAAATGAACATAATCTTAAAAAGGTTGAGAGTGTCGTTTTGCATCGCCGTCTTTTTTTCAGTTTACTACCACTATTAAAAAGATATAATTTAATTTTATCTTCTTTTATCATCGTGGAAGTTATTAGTCATGAATAGTATCGAAAAGCTGGGTTGGAGTGATGATTTTACTGTACCGGCAAATGCAGTAGAAGAAGGATTATCCGTGGCAAGAGTTACCCGTGAACACAGGGAAAGATATATCGTGTCTGACGGGGTTAACGACTATGAAGCGGAAATAACTGGTAACCTTCGTTTTTCCGCATCTTCAAGGTCTGATTTTCCTGCCGTTGGCGACTGGGTGCTTATCAGGGTCTACGATAAAGATCAGGCAATCATTCATTCAATCCTTCCACGTAAGACAGTTCTCTCTCGTCAGGCTGTTGGGAAACCGGGTGAGATTCAGATTATCGCCTCGAATATTGATGTCACTTTCATTGTTCAGTCAATCAGTAACAACTTCAACATAAACAGGCTCGAGCGGTATCTCACAATTTGCTATACCGCCGGGATAGAGCCGGTTCTCGTGATAAGTAAAACTGATCTGGTTACTGAAACCGAGATTCAGGAGTCACTTGAAAAACTTGCTAAACGCGAAAAGGCCGTGCGGTACATACTGCTATCGAATGTCACGGAAAATGGACTCGACCAGGTAAAGGAATTTATCAGCAAAGGCAAGACATATTGTGTTGTCGGTTCTTCAGGGGTTGGGAAATCAACTCTAATAAATAATCTCCTGAAAAGAGAAGCTTTTAGAACAGGTGAGATAAGCACCAGCACGAACAAAGGCCGCCATATTACTTCGCACAGGGAGCTTGTAGTTCTTGATGAGGGCGGAATAATTATTGATACCCCGGGAATGAAGGAGCTGGGAATTACTGACGATGAATCGGGACTGAGGACTACATTTAGCGATATTGATGAACTCGCGACAAGCTGCAGGTTCCCTGACTGTACTCATACGAGGGAAAAAGGATGCTCCGTCATAAAAGCAGTTGAAGATGGTGTTATTGACCGCGATTCTTACGAAAACTACCTGAAGATGCAGAGAGAGCAGGAGAGATACACGAAGACTGTTGCCGAACTGCACAAGAAAGATAAAGTATTCGGCAAGATCCTTAAGAATTACTACCGCGACAAAGAGAGAAATAACCTCTGAGATAGTGATCCTGGTTTTAATATAACATTGTGGTTTAAATTGCTGAGACTCGAATTAGTAAACAGGAAAAGGAAGCCAATAAAGAAATATGGCATAGCTGCCCTCGTGGCGGGAGTGATTTTTCTTGTCTTGATTGGAATTGCCGGGGATTCATTTCCAGATGTATTAAAATATATTCTTATCGGCTTATCAGGTTGTTCCCTGGTTTTCGGCTTCTTCGTTCTAAACTATTCTTTTGGATTCAGGAACACTATTGGACATATTACATTCAAGACTGACAGGATAATCATTGAAATATTTTCCAAAGAGGAAGTTATAATGCTGGATGGATCAGTGGGAATCGTGTTTCGATTTTCCGGGTATCAAGGACTCGACAATACAACTCTCTTTGATGTTTTCATTGGTTTATATAATCGCTTCTCCTTCCACAGTGGCATGAATAATTTCGTCTACATATGGATCTATGAGGAGCGGAGGATATTTGAATTTTATGTTGCTAACAAGCGCCAGTGGATAGAGTTACATAAATTGGCAAAGCACTACAAATCTTCCGGATATTAATATTATATTAGATTTTTGTAAAGCAAGTTAAAGTCAATCTGTTTGTTGCCTCATGTTTCATTTCTTTACGCGGTAATATTGAAGATCATGTGGTCTCTTGGATTTCCTTTTCCTGTTGTTATATGCCTCCGGGAAAGATGAGTGGATTTTTTGAGGATGATTAATTTTCATTTAAGCTGATGGTTTTGACTGGTTGTAGGGAGCAAGACTTTAGAATTCATGGGAACTATCACATGACAGGTTGAAACAATATAAAACATCAAAATTTTCTTTCTATGGAACTACGAGACCGTTTAGAGATCTGCAGGAAATGCGTTCACAAAAAGTTAGTTGAAAACGGACCAATGGTCTGTGCGCTTACAAATGAAATACCTTCGTTTGAGGCAGTTTGCGACTCCTATGTGAAGGATGAGAATGAACCCGAGATAATGCTTGATGATAGCGATGTGCTTACTTATGAGCAGATCAGAGAGAAGGCAACGCCAAGACTATTCGAAAAGCTCGACAAGGACCAGGATATCATCAAGGGAGCTGTCGCTGGATTAGTGGCCTGTATTATTAGTGCGATACTCTGGGCGGTGATAACTTATATCATTAATGTCCAGTTCGGTTACATGGCGCTTGGAGTAGGTGCTTTCGTGGCTTATTCAGTTAAAAGGTTCGGCAAGGGCATATCGATGAGGTTTGCAATAATGAGTTCCGCCATTGCCGTGCTGGGAATAATTCTCGGAAACGTTCTTACACTAGTGGCGTTCGCTTCAAAAGAAAATGATATATCTGTCTTCAGGATACTCTTTAACCTTGATTTAGTGGCAGTTTTCAAGGCACTCGTGGAAACATTTCATCCAGTCGATATTCTATTTTATGGTCTTGCTATTTCCTGGGGTTTCAAACAGTCATTGCTAAAATTCACGGCGAAATCATTATGGCTTCTGGGTAAGGACCTCGATAAGCAGACAACATAATGTTTATGAAAAAGGTATTGATTATACTACTTATGCTGACATCGTTCGTTGCCGGTTCGTGCAGACGGGATAATGATTATGCTGTTGTTGTATCAGCCAATGCTGAATGGCGCGTAATCAAAAAGATTTTTACTGATGTTGAATACAGCGAATCGCCATGGGGAGAATTTTTCTATACCAGTATCGGGGGGAAAGAGGTTCTGTTCTTTCACGAGGGATGGGGTAAGGTAGCAGCAGCAGGTGCGACCCAGTATGTTATTGACAGATTTGATCCCGGTGTGATAATTAATATTGGTACTTGCGGTGGTTTCGAGGGAGAAATTGAACGGATGGACATAGTTCTTGCAGAGAAGACAGTGATTTACGATATTATCGAGGCAATGGGTGATTCTCGCGAGGCAATTTCCAGCTATTCTGCCAGCATCGATCTCTCGTGGCTGGGAGATAGTTATCCTGTTAAAGTCAGGAAAACCTTGCTGGTATCTGCAGACAGGGATCTGAGAAGCGATGAACTACCTTTCCTGAAGAAGGAATATTCAGCAGTTGCCGGTGACTGGGAAACCGGCGCCATAGCATATACCGCTCTCAGAAATAAAAAGAAGCTTCTGATCTTGCGGGGTGTATCTGATCTTGTAAGCGAAAAGGGGGGTGAAGCCTATAATAATTTTGGACTATTCGAACAGAGGACCGATTCTGTAATGAGGATGCTGGTGGCTGATCTTCCAAAGTGGATAGATCACATCGAGAAATTGAAAAGGTAACCAACTATCAAGTCCTGAACCCACGATGCCATGGCCAGCCATGTCATTCCCCTTTTTCATTCTCTTTTCGAAATATAATCCGGGAAGTCTTTTGAAGCAAGGCTTGGAAAATATTTGTTATATTGTTGTCCTGTCTGTTGTGACAGGGCTTTCTTAAACTCCTGGAACGAATGAGTCTCACAATTGACAACATATTGCTTATCGGGTCGATACTTCTCTTCGGCAGCCTTGTTGTCAGCCGCACCACAAAATATGGTATACCCACCCTGCTGCTCTTTCTTTTCGTTGGCATGCTGGCGGGCTCGGATGGTGTCGGGGGGATAAGCTTTGACAATCCGGTTATCGCGAAATTCATCGGGGCGGTTGCACTCAGTTTCATTCTCTTTTCCGGCGGTCTCGAGACGAAGTTCACTGACATTAAGCCAGTCTTATGGCAGGGTATTTCCCTTTCGACCCTCGGGGTGATAATCACTGCTTTCATAATCGGAATGCTGGTGCATCTGATTACAGACTTCACCATTCTCGAAGGTTTATTGCTGGGCTCTATTGTATCTTCAACCGACGCGGCTGCTGTCTTTTCTATTCTCAAATCGAAAAGCATCGGGTTGAAGGGAAACCTGCGTCCTCTTCTCGAGCTGGAAAGCGGTAGTAATGATCCCATGGCATTCTTTCTGACAATCGTATTTACCTACCTCTTGTCCGAGCCGGATGCCACTTACGGATCATTGATTCCCATGTTTTTCAGCGAGATGATACTGGGTGCAGTTGTCGGTTTCGCGATGGGCCATGCAATGTACAGAACCATCAACTGGATAAAGCTTGAATTTGATGGTCTCTATTCTGTGCTGTTAATATCGATGGTTCTTTTCGTTTATTCCTTTTCCGATTTCATAGGTGCCAACCCCTTCCTTGCAATCTATATATCAGCCTGCGTGCTTGGCAACAAGGATTTCATTCACAAGAAGAGCCTTACCAAGCATTTTGACGGGGTCTCGTGGATGGCACAGATAGTCATGTTCCTCACCCTTGGTCTGCTTGTTTTTCCCAGCGAAATAATCCCTTACATGGGGATCGGTTTCATAATCTCAATACTGCTGATTCTTGTAGCCAGGCCGGTCAGTGTCTTTATCTCGATGGCCATGTTCAGGATCGGGTTTCGTAAAAAATTATTCATATCGTGGGTGGGTCTGAGGGGTGCGGTACCTATAGTCCTTGCAACTTACCCTTTATCGGCCGACGTTGGCAAGGCAGGGATAATTTTCAATATCGTATTCTTCATTTCAGTTACTTCCGTGTTGATACAGGGTACAACCATTCCCGTTGTTTCAAGATGGCTGAACTGTGATCTGCCTGCCTCCGTGAAAAGGAAGTCGGTGCTCGACCTCGAGCAGAGCTGGAAGGCCAAGACAATTTTCAATGTCGTTCCGGTTGAACCTGGCTTCAAAGCAGCTGGCAAGTCGGTGGTTGACCTCGGTTTACCCTCGAGTATCATCATTGCCCTCGTCGAACGAAATGGCAAGTTTTACATCTCTGATGGCGCGACGAGGATACTGCCGGGTGACAGGCTCTATATAATGGCAGACGACAAGAAGGCGATGGATCGTTTTCACGAGTGCGTGGGACCCGACATTTTGCCTGAACATTCATCGTGAAATCCCCTTTAGCCGTTTAAATTGAAAACAAATCTGGAGGTTTATGGTTTTCCTCCCTGTTTATGACAGAATCTTATCAGGAACTTATTCCCCCCACTATAATATATGACTGACAATCGTGTTATTCTTTATTTGGTTAGATTTGGTGTGTGATTCAATGAACATGGTGTATTAGTTTATCACCTCGTAATTTGTATTGCAAAAAAGCATGGGTTCGGATATTATGACAAGGATTGCCTCGGGGAGTAATTTCCCGCTCCAGGTATCGACATACAGGATTTTGAAATACAAATGATATGAACATGAACAAGATTATGTTGATGATAGCCGGGGTGCTGATGATTTTCGTTGGTGCGTTGAGAGGTTTCGGAGGACTGATTCTCCTGTCAAATCCAGAGAAGTCCCTCGCTGCAGGAACATTTTCAGCTTCTCCAGCCCAGATAGTTGTAATAGGTATCGGGCTCGTTATTATAATGGTGCTCCTTATTGTTACAGCATATTCTCTAATTACAAAACAGACGCGCTGGTGGTGGGTTGCCAGCTGGGTGGTGTTGGGACTTTTCCTCCTGGATGGCCTTTTGAATGGTTTCCTCCTCTTCGGGAAGCCGAATCTCAACGGGCAGTCAATTAACTTTACTGCTGCCCTCCTGGTGGCTGTGAACCTGATGTTTGGAAGGGAAGCGTTAAAGGGATGAATACTTTTTTGTTCTGCATGAATAGCGCGATTTTTCGGGTTAGTTAAAGACCATGGGATCATACAATGGCTAAAGGAAAAAAGAATCTGGGAGAAATGTCAACTGCCGAGTTGGGTTTGTTGTTCCCTGTAAATATTGTGAACTACAGGAAAGAATGGCCAGTGTTGTACTCCGAGGAAGAACGCAGAATTTTCGAAGCTATCGGCGAGGATTACATCATTATAGTTGAACACATCGGGAGTACAGCTGTCCCTGGACTGGGAGCCAAGCCAACGATTGACATTCTCCTGGAAGTTCGACGCGATACACCTGATGAGCACATAAAGGACAGGATGGCCCTGGCTGGTTATGAATTCATATCCAAACCGGAAAATCCCCCGCCGCACATGATGTTTGCAAAAGGCTATTCTGCTGAAGGCATTACCGGCAATACCTTTCACGTACATGCCCGCTATCCCGGTAACAGGGAGGAAGTCGTGTTTCGCGATTACCTGGTAAAGCATGGAGAGGTGGCTGACGAATATCTGGAACTCAAGAAGAAACTGGCCCTGGAATTCAGGAATGACCGCGAGAAGTACACTGAAGCCAAGACCGGATTCATAAAAAGTGTGCTTGCAAGGGCATATGGTCAAAAAGAACAGTCAGAATCCTTTTAATAATTATCCGGGTAAAGTAGCCTTTCCTCCAGATGGTTCCTGTTAATTTTTGTTATTACATTCCTGTTGATTATAATTTGGATTAAATTGAAGCGTTTCATGTATGTCTGGCAATAACTGGTAAGATAATTAACTAATTTGACTATGAAGAACCTTGTATACCTTACCCTCGTTATTTCAATTTTTCTTATCGTGCCCGCCTGCACGGGGACCAAAATTAACGAGCCTGTAGATGCAGAGAAGTTATCACAACTGGATGATTACTACACCTTCATGATAGCGAATGATCTGGGTCGTAATGGCTATTTCGATCAGAAGCCTGTTGCCGCGATGATGGGTCTGGTGGCAGATGTCTCGGGTGTCGATTTTGTTGCCGCGCTTGGCGATGTTCATCACTTCATGGGAGTACAATCTGTTAATGATCCATTGTGGATGACCAATTTCGAACTCATTTACGATCGGCCCGAGTTAATGATACCCTGGCATCCTGTTCCCGGCAACCATGAATACAGGGGAAATGTCCAGGCCCTGCTCGATTATTCTGGTGTCAGTCGGCGCTGGCAGATGCCCGCTCGATATTACAGCGACGACCATTCTGTTACTGATTCGACCGACATCCTTGTTGTCTTTATCGATACTGCCCCGATTATAGACAAATACAGGAGTGAAAGTTACGGTGACGCATCGAGTCAGGACTATGAAAAGCAGATCAGGTGGATCGATTCGACACTAAGTCATTCTGATGCCAGATGGAAGGTGGTGATGGGGCATCATCCTGTCTATGCCGCCACAACAAAGCCCGAGTCAGAACAGACTGACATGCAGAAGCGACTGCTCCCCGTTCTCGAGAAAAATGGTGTCGACATGTATATCTGCGGCCATATTCATATTTTCCAGCACATCAAAGTAAAAGATTCCAAAATAGATTTTGTTGTCAACACTTCCGGTTCGCTCGACAGGTCTCCCGTTAAAAGAGATGGTCTCCTTTTCACATCGTCAGAGCCCGGGTTCCTTCTCTGTTCAGCCAGTGATACAACTCTCGTTATTACGCAGGTTAACAAGGCCGGGCGAGTTGTTTACCAGTATTCAAGGGTGAAGTAAGAATAGTGGTGGTCCATAAATATTCAGGCCTCCAGACCAGTCGTGTGTTCCGGGGAGTTTAGTAACTTTATTCCTGAATCAAAAAAAGCAAGTAAAATGAGTCGTTTAGAGAGCCAGGATCCTCACAAGGTAATTATAAGGGGACGGGAGCTTAAATGCCCGGTATGCAACAACGATCTTTTCAGATCGAAACGTGTTCTTCTTAATACAACAATGGCTACATTTTTTGGCCTCGACTGGGCAAACAGGAATGCAATTTGTCACGTTTGTACCGAGTGTGGAAATATCCAGTGGTTTAACGAGTAGAGTTCCTTAATCCGTATGGAATTAGCAGCACGGGTAAGAAGCAATTTATATACCTATCTGTTCTTTATTCTCATCGCGGCAGTTGGTATCCTGTATGGCAACACCATAGCCGGGAGTGAAGTAAACCTGAGAATATGGACAGTAGGGAATTTATTGTTGATGCTGGTTGGTGTGCCTTTTCTTTTCGTCCAGAAACAGGCCGGGCTGCCTGATTTCCTGGATGCCGGGGTCAGCGGAAATTCCAGGTTTATATTCCCGATGCTTGCCGGGATCGTTTTTGGATTTCTCGACTTGATAGTATTCAGGATAATACTTCATCCGGAACCGTACGACAGCCTGCCTCCATTCCTTCAACCTTTCCCGTACTCGATCTTCCTGTATTTTTCAGGTGCCTTCGAGGTCGAGGTTTTCTACAGGTTAATACCGATCACGATTTTTGGTCTGGCAGGTAGGTATTTCATGAAGGGACGTTACAAGGAGGTATTCCTGGTAGCAGCAATAATCCTTACTTCTGTCAGGGAGCCTCTCGAGCAGATACCTTCAGGATCGACGTGGCTGATTACATATAGCCTTGTTACAGGGTATGCAATGAATCTTCTCCAGGCTATTATGATGAAAAGGAACGGGTTTCTGAGTTCCCTGTCAGTGAGGCTTGGCCATTACCTTGTATGGCATATCCTGCTTGGTATTCACGTGCAGTTTATTGAATTATAAGTGTTGTGTTCTGCCATCCATATCCCGGGTTGATAATATTTAATCGGGTGAGATAGCACGGGATTATTTCCCGGTTTGATTATTTTAGAGAGGAATAAGTGAAATTTTTACCAGCGTGAAAAACTACCAGTTCAGCGAGATTCCGCGATCAAGGATTGCAACCTTTGATATATTTTCTGTCGGTCTCGGGAAACATCATGTCAGTGCCTTGCTGGAATTCGATGTTACATCGGCGAGAAGGGGATTACAGGAACTGAGGCGACAGGGGCTGAATATTTCCTTCAACGCTTTCCTGATAAAGACGATAGGAAATGTTATCTCCAGGAACCCGGATGCTGCTGCATATATATTTAACAGGAGAAAACTGATCAGATTCAACGACATCAATATTTCAGTTCTTGTCGAGAAATCGATAAATGGTGCCAAAGTCCCGGTTCCCCTGGTTATAGAGAAAGCAGATTCCATAAGTGCAATTGAAATTACCTCGAAAATAGAAGAAGCCAGGAAAGGTGAGATGAATGAAGGCGACATCGTTTCCGGTAGGGACACGGGGTTTGCTGAAAAGCTTTACTATCAATTACCCGGGTTTTTAAGGAGGCTCACCTGGCATATCATGCTGGCAAACCCGGTGTTTGCATACAGGAAGATGGGTAACGTTGTGATAACTTCTGTTGGGATGATAGGTAAGATTAATGGCTGGTTCATCCACAAGTCAATACACCCGGTGTCATTTGGTGTTGGTTCGATACTCAAAAAAGCCGTTGTTGTTGAAGATGAGGTAAAGATCCGGGAGATATTGAACATGACGATTCTCGTCGATCACGATGTAATTGATGGGGCTCCAATGGTGAGGATGCTGAATGACCTGACCAGGCAGCTCGAGAATTTCGATCCATCATTGCTGATGTAATAATAACAAGGGGGATTAACGCATATTTTTGATACTATGAAACTTGACTGGAAAAAAGGCGAAAAGGAATACTACTTGCCAAAGACCTCGCCGGCTATTATCAAGGTACCGGCATTCAAATTTTTCATGATCGAAGGAGAGGGAAATCCGAACGATCCATTTTTTGGTGATTACATTTCTGTTCTGTACTCCCTTTCCTATGCAGTAAAGATGTCCCCGAAAAAAGGGAACTCACCGGCCGGGTATGTCGAGTATACTGTTTACCCGCTCGAGGGTGTATGGGATCTGAAAGAAGAAGCGAGAAATATGGATCACGGTAAGATTGACAAGAATTCGCTTGTTTTCAATTTGATGATTCGGCAACCAGATTTCGTTGACACCGATTTCGCTGCAAAGATTATAGAGACCACGGCTTCAAAAAAACCACATCCTCTTCTTGAAAAGGTCAGGTTTGGAATAATTGAAGAGGGTAAATGCGTGCAGATGATGCACCTTGGAAGTTATGATGACGAGCCTGGAAGTTTCGCGAGAATGCATGAATTCTGTAAAGCCAATTCGCTGGAAAGAATGTCGATGGTTCACAGGGAGATCTATCTCTCTGATGCACGTAAAGTGACTGCTGACAAACTTAAAACAGTGTTACGTTTCAGGATTACAGATTCCTGAATTTCTCGTCCATGTTATCGTTAAACCATTTGTCAATTATCGATTTTTTAAATCGCCATTCCTTACCCAGCTTGGCCGCGGGAATCTTCTTTTCCTGGGCCCAGGTGTAGATTGTCTGTGGTTTCAAACGCAGGTACTCGGCAACTTCCTCGAGTGTCATTATCCTGTCATCATCTCTCATTACTTCACTTTATTTGTATCCGGTGTCTGCTGCTGTGTCTGGGTTTTCTTGCCATTTTGCTGTTTTGGTTTTTCAGGATCAACAAGGTTGCCCACCGATTGGATTACAGCGACATAGAAATTGCTTTCTTTTTGACGGAAAAGTTCGAAAGGCAGGTCGCGGCTTCCCACGAACGGTCTCAGGTTCCAGGCTAACTGGGAACTCACGAAAGCAAGAATCACTATCCAGATCTTGAAAATCTTCAAACCGAGTTTTGGATATATGTTTTTCTTCTCGCAGGCAAATTGAAGGCCATCGATAATTGTCTTAACGGCAAATATGCCAGAAAAGGTGAAGATGCCAACATGCAGCAACTTTAAAAAGGAGTAATTATCACTCGTGATCATGAAGAATATAACGATGGGCGAGAATGACAGGGCAATCGTTGAAAAGACAATAAATCCGGCCAGGATTATATTGATCATCTGTCCCAGGCTCATTGTTGAACCGATCATGTATTGTATGACAAATAATGCCGGGAGGCATATCAGCAGTGAAAGACTGATCAGGCATGGGATCTTAATGCCCGTGACTATGCTTTGAAGAAATCCGTTATAGCTTCCCATCACAACTCCATAAAGGAGGGTGAAAAGCAGGATGATGAGAGTCTGGCGGGCTACCAGGTTTTTCGAGGTTTCCGTCTTCCCCAGTGATTCAAAGAACTCTTCACTGTGCTGGAAGATTCTGAAGATTGATCCTTGGCTGTTCATAGAATTTTTTTTCAAACTTAAAATAAAAAATATTAATAAACAATAACAAACAGTAAAAAACATTAAAACATGGATGATTTTATTTTTCCGGGGATTGGATTCACGAAAGTCAGTTTATTTATCTTTAACATTGGTCAGCAGCCAGGCTGATGTAGTTTTATTATTCATGAAACAGTTGAAACCATGAGGAAGATTTTGTTTACTGTATTAACCGCGATGATAATGATCAACTCCGTTTTGTCGCAGGTAAATCAAGCGGTAGTCAGGAACCGGCCGTCACCTTCATTTTCGGTATTTGGCAATCCATTTTCGGCGGTACAGGATCCCGCGAGGCGCGTTACTTACACGAATCCTGTAATCCCGGGTTTCTGGTCCGATCCCAGTGTTTGCAGGGTTGGGGAAGATTATTACCTGGTTAACAGCACCTTCGAGTATTTCCCGGGGGTTCCTGTTTTTCACAGCAAGGATCTCGTGAACTGGGAGCTCATTGGATACTGCATTGATCGTCCGGAACAATTACCGGGCAACCTCAACATTTTTGCCACCACTATAAGGTATCACGAGGGTATCTTTGCACGTGCTCCAGGCAATGCACAAGGAAGGGTAATTCTGTTGCCATAATCCAGTACAGCCCTGAATCAGACCAGTTTATCTCAGGCAAGTCTGTCCAAACCCATTTATTTTCACTCGACAGAAGTGTATGTACATTTCATCCTTTTGTTGTTACAAGATAGACATATCAGTAAGTGTACTAGAAGATTTACAGGTATAGGAATGGCACCAGGAAGACATCTCAAGGTCACACCATGTTTACTTTCAAGAAAGATGGGTTTTACTATCTGATGGCAGCAGAGGGCGGAACAGAAGAAGCTCATTCAGAGACTATCGCGAGGAGCAAGAGTATCTGGGGACCGTATGATGCAAATCCAGCCAATCCCATACTGACTCATTGTAATGCAGCAGGTCAGAACAATCCCATCCAGGGACTGGGTCATGCTGATATTGTGCAGGCTCATGATGGTTCTTACTGGATAGTATTTCACGGATACAGGTCCGTGGGTGGGACTCATCATTTGCTTGGAAGAGAGACTTGCCTGGCACCTGTTACCTGGCCAGAGAATGGCTGGCCGGTTGTTAATGGTAACGGCACTATTTCTGTTAACATGACATGTCAGACATTACCTCTGAAGCCATTTCCCGAGAAACCTGCACGTACTGATTTTACATCCGGGAAGCTTGATCTTGAATGGAACTACATTCATTACCCTGTCAGTTCTGATTACTCGCTTGCAGCCAGGAAGGGCTATCTCAGGCTGAAGGGTTCCGGACTAACAATTAGTGATGCCAAATCACCCACCTTCGTTGGGCAGCGGACAAGGCACATGAGCTTCGTTGCTTCAACTCTTCTCGATTTCAAGCCATCATCAGCCAACGAGGAGGCAGGAATGACGCTACTTAACAACAGGACCCATTTTGATCTGCTTGTTAAGCAGTCGGGAGGCAAGAGAGTAGCGGTGGCAAGGCTACAGTTCGGAACTATTAATCATCTTTCTGACGAGTATGTTTTGAAACCGGGTCCCGTGAAACTCCTCATAAAGGGTGAAAAAGAATTTTATTATTTCTATGTATCTCAGGGGGATAGCGAGCCCGTTGAAATTGCAAAAGTTATGGCGAGGTATCTGAGCTCCGAGACAATTGGTGGTTTTACAGGTGTTTTCGCAGGCCTCTATGCCACTGGGAACGGGAAGCCATGTTCGGTACCTGCAGATTTTGACTGGTTCGAATACACGGGAAAGTAAACAGGTTATCGGTCGTTCAATTTCAACTTGAAAACATTAGCAAGACTTATCCTTTTAGAATTAATTAATGAACAGGTCAGTTTTTATCAGGTTCCTCGGGACAATAATAATCATGATTGTTTTTTCTGGTGCTCTTTACCCGGGCGAGCCGGGAAAGAAGGCCAGAACCTACAATAACCCCGTTGTTCCGGTTAGTCTTCCTGATCCGACGGTTATTAAAGCCGATGATGGGTTCTTCTATCTTTACGCTACTGAAAACACCAGGAACACGCCTATTTACAAATCAACAGATCTGGTGAACTGGAGTTTCGTTGGCACTGCATTCACTAACAGCACCAGGCCGGTTTTTGAACCGGGTGGTGGCATCTGGGCTCCGGACATTAACTATATAAACGGGAAATATGTTCTCTATTACTCTATGTCGAAGTGGGGTGGGGAGTGGACCTGCGGGATAGGAGTAGCCATTTCCGACAAGCCGGTTGGTCCTTTCACTGACCAGGGGATCCTGTTCAGGAGTTCTGATATTGATGTTCAGAACTCAATCGACCAGTTCTACATAGAGGATAATGGTAAGAAGTATCTTTTCTGGGGAAGTTTTCATGGAATTTACGCTATCGAGTTGTCCGACGATGGTCTTGCCGTGAAGCCGGGATCGACCAAGACCAGGGTGGCAGGCACTGCTTACGAGGCAACCTACGTTTACAAGAAGGGTAAGTTTTATTACCTGTTTTGTTCAGCCGGAACGTGTTGCGAGGGAGTTAAAAGTACATACAGGGTTGTGGTCGGGAGATCAGCTTACCTGATGGGCCCATACCTCGATAAATCGGGACAAAGCATGAGTGATAATCATCACGAGACAATCATATCGGGGAATGATCGGTTCAGGGGTCCTGGACATAATGCCGAGATTATCAGGGATGACAGGGGTAAAACCTGGATTCTTTATCATGCTGTTGACAGGGATAATCCCAAGGGAAGACAACTCATGCTGAGCGAGATAAAGTGGGAAAAAGGCTGGCCGGTTATTGATGGAGGTACACCATCACCGGTTGGAACCGTCCCGTACTTCAAGTAATTGTTTTTAATTACAATGAAGCAGTTGTTACTTCAGTGAAGCAGCATCAGGTTGCTAATCGCAATAGTTCATTGGCTGTTTTCAGGTTCCTTGTTGTCGCTCCTGTTCCAAGTTTCTTCTCGATGAAGGTGTTGTTGAGTTTTGTCTGACCGTATCCTGCAGGGCAATAAAGGTAGACTGCTTCCGGGGTGATGTGAATCAGCTCAGCAGGGAGGAGTCTCTCCTCGAAATCAGAAGCTTTCGGATTTGCCGGTTTCCCGGCAAGAAAGGTTATATGCATGAAAGACTGATCGAGTGACTTGTCCTTGATCAGCGGGTTGTTCCTGATAATTTTTTCAAGGTATTCCTGTGTCATGACAATTACCGGAACCTGGAAACCGTATTTGTCTTCAATTGATTTCATTATTAATTCGGCCGTATCGTTTGTTGAATGCCCTGATGCCGAGAAGATGACATTTCCGCTTTGAATATAGGTTTCCACATCACTGAAACCAAGCAGTTCGTACAACGATTTCAGATCGTTCATTTTTATAATCTTCTGGCCGCTGACGTTTATGCCGCGAAGTATCGAGATATATTTTCCCATTCTTTCCCAGGTATTACTCTTATGATACACAAATGTACAACATCCGGTATTTCGAAAAGTTTCAATAATTACCGGTGTCCGGGCATGTAAAATTTAACTGAAATAATTCAGGAGATTATTGTAGGTGACATGGCAATTGTTTCACCCGTGATGGCGTCAACATAAATGATATAATAAACCGGTCCCGGGATATTGATCATCCATACCAGCCGGAGTTCAATAGTATCATCCACCTCTAGCGGGTATATTACCATGTTCACTTTCGATTGAGAAAGTGGTTCTTTTGTTATCGTGACGTGATAAGGCTGACCGGCTATACTATAATGAGTCACTATTTTGCCCAGGAGGTTGTTAACTGCCTTTGACCTGCTGACAATAATATGCCCCGGGATATAGACATCGGGATACCAGTTCCCGATAGAATAATAGACTTCACCACTGTGAACGTTAATGAGTATGCTGGTGTTGAGTACCACAAGGGTATCGATTATCTGGGGACTGGTATGCAAATGCCAGCCTGCCCCACCATCCCAGAATCCTCCCATTGGTTCGGCTGATTCAATTCGAATATTATCGATATTATCAACCCCGGCGTATTCTGCATTCCTTGCTAAAAAGTTCATGGCAGCCTGTCTTGCTTCCGTCTCGCTGACCTGATTGTCAACCGGTGGTATCTGCTGTTGTGACAGATCTCCCGAGTTACCCAGGAACCCGTAGTTATTAATAGAAGTCCACAGGTAAGGGTTTGCCTGGAGGAAGCTTGCTTTTTCAGCCTCGAGGGTTGAAGAACTCATTTTCCTGAATCTTGTCGGATAACCCGTGTCGGATCTGAATTCTCCCAGGTCAACCAGTTCACAACCAGGGATAACCAGCACGAGAATCATTATAACATAGATATATCTTTTCATGGCATTAAAGGATAAACACCTTAATGCAAAAATCATTCCAATATTATTCAGGTAATTAATAGTTCAAGGAAAGAATGGATTAGAAGTACCGCAGATCTTAATTTCCATAGTCATCAGTGGTTCGCATCCAAGACAATTAATGAAATTTCACACGGATGAAACGAGGTCTGTAAATGGCTGTATCAGAAGCCATTTTCCAGAAGTCGAATGAATTGCAGATGTAGCTCACCAGGAGATCATTTTCCCCTGAAATATCGGGATGGGCTTTTGCGGCGTAGCAGAAGTAAGTTGAATCGCGTTTCATATCCGGGGTTATAAAAATGATTTGTTGCCCGCTCCATGGCCCCTCTGATTTTGGTGAGCTTCGCATGATAATCTTATCGGACATGCCGAGTTCAGAGTACACTGTAATATATTTATTTACCGTGTTGCAAAATGAAACAGAGTATTCTGCCCCGAAGCGATCGCATAGCCTCGCTGCTTTAGTGTAATCATTATCCCATCCCACGGGTGTATAGAACATCCATTTGCCAGGGTCAGAAAGATCAGGCTTTGTAACTCTTGACAATAACATGTACCTGTTATTTGTATTCCTGTCAAACTCTGTTCCATATATATAGACAAAGTTACCTTCCGCGAACTGGATACTTCCGAACTCCCTTTCAATACCGCCAGTCCTGTTGAAGAAAGGAATTCTTTTCATCGAGTAATTCCATTTCGTGGGGTCGTCGTCGGGATTGGTTATTTCGATGAGGTAGTTTCCGGTTTGTTCAAACCCGAAGACCGTCGTGTCATTTTGAAGTTTAACGATATGGCCTGCCACAAGGAACAGTTTATTATCTATTCTTATTCCCCCGCCGGTGAGCCATAGAAACCCCGAATCGCCTGGAGGAGTGAAAATAGGGCCTGGTTTCCCTTCAATTGTTTTGTAGAAAAAAGCCATGCTGTCATATCCACGATTGTCATGGTATTGGAGACCGACGGCATTATTTATCATTGTAGCATAGAAATGCCTGCCATCTTTAATATTGCCGATCCACGAATCGCCAAAGAGCCAGAGCGTTACTGAATCCCCGAGGGCAACGGAGGTAGCGATATCGCCACCGGTCCACCCGCTTGAGCGACTGAAAAGTGAATCATATCCTCTGTCAGTGCTGACAGTTACCCGCGAGTCCCGGTTGCATGAGCTCAGGAGCAGGAGGAGTATAAGTATCTGAATTATCCCGGCACATGCCGGAATAGTCTTCTTGGTCTTTAATCTTTTATAGGATTCGCGATTCAATTCCTGATGCAATATTTCCCGGATCGTTTTCTTCATGACGAATAATATCAGCAGAAGTAAGATTCCATCGCGATATAATATCAGCAGCAAACACATCCCTGGCCGTCAAAATTAAAACTCCTTCATTACCGGTAAGCCTTGTTATTTCATCAGCCCATCCATCTCCTGAAAGTTCAAGTCTGCCTACTTCATCAATGATAATAACCTGCCGTCGATCAGGTTCAATTTCATTCAGGGCGTTTTTGCCAGCCTGAAGAGTTGCCTGGTTTATTGAAAACCTGCCAATTGTCTTACCTTTTGGATTGTTTTCAATCCTCAGGAAAGAACCTGCAATGCCATGCCCGATAACGACTAAATCGAATCCGGTTGTATTCCCGTTTTCAATTATTTTCGTGGTTATAATTCCCCTTACCCTGATATTTTTCGCGACCAGGATCTCTGATAAGCGATTTACAAAGGTGGTTTTCCCGCTGTCGATTTTTCCCGTGATAAGGTATACTCTGGCTTTCACCAATGGTGTACCGCTTAATTCGATGAAACGTGATTCTGATTCAAGGATTACTTTACTGAAGACGCTGACAGGGTTTTTGACAAGGCTTTTCAGATCGGGGATGTTCGAGATGAAACCCGGGAGACTTTCAGCTGAAAGTTCCATTGCCAGGTGAAGGCTCCGGAATGAAGATCTCATGAAGAAATTCCGGATAACAGGATTGTAAAGCTCGGTGCCAAGAACGGCAAAGCCAACAATTATAACAGCCGCCCTGAAGTTCATTTGAAGTCCTGTAAGTAGTCCGGGCAGCAATTTGTTCTCTCCCGTTCCTGTTGCCGAAAATGCCAGGGCTGTAAGCGCGGTGATGATGACGAAGAATACCCAGAATTTCGGTTTGGAAATTTGCCTGAGCGCGCGTTTATATCGCAGGGTCCAGGCAACTATTACAAGAGTTACAGCCGGGCTCGAGATATACCAGGGTGCAAGATTAATAATCAATAATGAACAGGTAACCAGGGTAATATTAAGGATCAGCCAGGGTATTGAATATTTAAATTCTTTGCTCGATGTTTGTTTAAAATGCTTGTCGCCTGTCCTGGTTTGAGCAGGTGGTGGTGTAAGCTGTTCGTTCAGTAGTTTCCGGCCGGCCCTCATGCCAATAACTCCTGCCACTATTCCGAAAAGGGCGTACATTACAAGTAATATTATGAGAGGGAGCCAGACAATTTCCGATTCAATTGCCAGCTGTTTCCTGGCCATGTTTATGAGGTTGGTATACACGTCAATAATGCTTGCCCCGTAGAAGATGAGGTAATTGATTATTTTCTGGAACAGGTTCCACGACATTGCAAGCATTGATCCTAAAAGGAAGCCGGGCAGTGTACGACCCAGGAGGAGGACCGAGGCTTCGAGGAGTAACGATTCGGTGAAGATCGCTATCATCGGGCCGAATATGACCGCGCTTGGTGACATTGTTTTTAGAAGGGCGCAGATAAGTCCGGCTCTCCAGAACAGTCCACGCCCTGACCATTTGTAGCTGGTTGAAATGAGTATTACCAATCCGATCGCGGTAAGTATGTTCCCACTGAATGGTACTCTCAGGTTATGGAGAAAACTACCGAGGACGATCTCGGAGGCTGCCCAGATTGTTCCCGTTATGGATGCTTTTATCCAAATCTCACTTAACCGGTTCTTCATCGGGTTTAAGTATACAAATTTTACGGGCGCAATATTCAAAAAGATGATAACCTATTCCACCTTCCTGAACAACCTGGAAGAGGAGATCTGGTCTGGTGATTTTCAATGTTCCGATAATGTCTATTTTATTTTCAAAAAGGGCTTCCGGGATAAGTCCGCCTGATGCACCGGTAAGTATCACTTTCGTACTTTCAGGTATTGCTTTCGACAGGCTGTCGAATGTGTCATTTACAAGTGTCTGTCCGGTAATTACTATTATATCAGACTTGTCAAAAACGCTGGCAAAATCTTCTGCCTTTCTGAAATACATCCTGTGTTCAGGTTGCAATCTTCCTTCTTCAAGTTCCAGGACATGTAACGTGTTTCTTGTCGATGAGATTCTCCTGATATAAGAGGGGAAGGCCCCGACCACAGTGATTGTCCTTTCACCTGAAAGATCAACGAGGTCTATCGGGTCCTTGTCGTCGATTATTAAATAATTTCCCGATTCTATATTGGCAGAGGCTAGCGCGTTAAGAACAGCGAGTCTTATAGATTTGAGAGCGGGTACTTTGCAAAATGATTCAAAGAGATCCTTCACCATTTTCCCTTTTATTCTCAAGGGACTGAAATCGCCGAAATCCCTGTCAGGTTTCTGGCAGAAAGGGTCCGAGTCGTAGAATGATGAGCAGATTCCAATGCTCTCGTCAGAGAGTGTAACCGCGGTGAGGTACCTTCCTATCCTGATATCAACTATCGAAACATGTTCAAGATCGGTCCCCCGTTTCGATCTCGTTATTTCATATGCTCTTTCGATGATTGACATATTGCTGTATTGCTGAAAGATTTCCTGCTTTACTAAATCAAGCTGGCGATTGAAAGAAAATTCTTCAGGATTGTTTTACCGGCAAGGCTGCAGGTGTTTCCAAACATGGCGAAATCTTTTCTAACAGCCACCGGGTCAAGTGTTCCAAGATCTTCGTCTTCTTCCAGCCAGGTCTCGAGCATGGAGGCGTCAAGTTCAAAATGTGCCTGGATTCCATACGCGTTATTGCCAGCTTTCACTACCTGGTTCCTGCAAGACAGGCTGGTCGCAAGTAAAATGGTGCCGGCAGCTGGTTCAACCGTTTCGCCGTGGAGTTGAAATACACCGAGCGTGTTATCCAGCCCGCTGAACAGGGGATCTTTTCTGCCATCACCTGTTAGAGTAATCGAGTAGTTTTCACCACTCATGTTCCTGAAGCCAATTTCTTTCGGTCTGCATGGAACTATCTTACCCCCGGTGGCCTTGACGAGTATCTGGTGTCCGAGGCAGATACCCAGGTAAGGGATTTTTTCCCGGAGAACTCTTCTCACGAAAGCCAGTTCGTCAAGCATAAGCTCATCCAAATCATTAGCGCTGGCCGGGCCTCCAAGGACGATAACAGCCCCGGTATTACCAAGGGGTCTGTTTTTATCGAGATCAGCCACGTCTATGATAGAGTACCTGACCGAGTTTTCGAGGAGTACACCTTCAAAAAGTCCTGGTCCCTCGCGCGATATATTTTTTACAATTAGTACCTCTCTGTTAGGCATGTTCATTCCTCTTTTCAAATATCAAATATAAGGTTTTAGGCGATGGAGTACAGCCCCGACCTGGACTGTTTATGAGCATCGATTCATTGAAATTTGAAGTGTTTCACCTTCTCAGCGAAAAGATCTTCAACCATGCCATGGATGGCATCAGGAATTTGTTTAAACTGCCAGTTTTTCTCCTCATCAATTGATGCACCGGACAGGTAAATTGCTTTTAGTGCATAAAGGGCAGCGCCTATTGAATGATCTGCCATGTGAGCAGTGGCTACTGCATGACCTGCCGACCGGTACAGGGCTATTTCAACTGGGTTAGCACAAGCCCTGGCTGCCGAATGAATTTTTACCGAGGCTTTCATGGCATCGCCTGTTGTGGCAGAGCCTGAAGCCCAGGCAACCCCGGTTTCGAGAGCTTTAAGCAACCGGGGATCGGGATTATTACCTGCAAGAGTAAAAACATGCTCCGAACATTTACATGCCCAGATCATGAGAAGTCGATGTTCCCTGTCCGAAAGTTCTCCCCCGCGTTTCGTCCTTATAAACCTTCTGTCCCTTGTCATGGATGACCTGATTTTCTACCGGTTTGAAGAATAGACATTTTTAATGAATTCCTTTAGTTTCCCCGAATCGAGTTTCCCGTCAGTTCTCACACCGGAGCAAACGTCAACAGCGTATGGTTCGACTTCAGCGATTGCCTGGCTCACGTTTTCGGGCCTGAGGCCCGCGAGAATTACCGGGCATTTCGCGTGTTGTCTTATCTGCCTGCTAAGTGACCAGTCATGGACTCTTCCTGTTCCACCGAGCTCTCTTATTTTAGCCGATGGATTTCCACTATCCAGCAAAATAGCATCGGTTTCAGCAGATGCTTTTATTGCTTCTTCAACAGAATCAATACCTGTGACATGTATTACCTGCACGATTTTCACCCAGGGAAGTTCGTCCCGGATCCTCCTGTAAACATCCTCATCTGGTTTATCAACTATCTGGATTGTTCTTGTGAGAGCTCTTTTATAATGGTTGATCAACGATGAGGACTTTGTTTCACTTGTCAGGAGGAAGGTGTCAACCGGGGGTGGAACTATTGATGCGATTTTCCTGATCAGGTCGTCTGTTATGGGACCTGGTCCGCTCGGCATTTTCCCGACGAGACCAATCGCATCAGCGCCAGCTTCGATTGCCATTTTTGCTTCCTCGATACTACTTATGCAGCATATTTTAATTCTTGTTCTCATTTTACCTGTCGTTTGGCGAAATAAAATAACTATTACCACGGTAAAAACATTGTTATCATGTATCCCCTGATGAAGTAGTAAGCTACACGATTTTCAAGTCCCCGGGAGAGTAAATTACTCCTCAGGTAATTTTGGCGAGATCATAGATGGGAATCGTTTCACGGGGCGATTTCTTTGCCTTTATTATTAACAAGGAAAAGTCGGATATCATTTTCGTGTAGCCCGACAGGTTGGTTTGCCCGGGTATAAGCCACGAAACCCCTGTGGCTTTTCCTGAGGCCAAGGCGCATTGAAGGTTCAATATCTTTCCATTGGCCTACTGCAACAAAGCCGAAAAGGAGGTCGCAGTACCTGTACTGCCGTTTCTCTGTTTCTAAAAAGGTGCAGGAGGTTGTGAAAGCGGCGAATGATCCCGCGACAATCAGAATGGTACCCAGTGGATTAAACCAGGTGATAATTGCACCACCAACCATGAGGAAGAAGCCTGCCGAAGATCCAAATGGTCCGAAGGTCTTGTCAAATCTGTTCCTTATAACCATGTAATAAAGATACAGGATTTCATCGTATTTTGTTAGAATGGGAGTCAGGGGGAACTACTTTTTCATGAAGTCGAAGGCTCCTTTCCTGAGGTTAATTCCATATTCAAGGTAGGCTTTAAGGCAGGCCAGGAAGTTTGCCCAGCCTTCAGTGTTCCCGCGTAGCCAATTAAGTCCGGCTTCATCGTTTTTCATTCCTTTTTCAGTGATTCTGACAACCGTGGAATTATCTGATACCGGGGTAAGTTCAATTTCAACTGTCAGTTCAATTTTGTCCATGTCCCACGTGAATGAGATCAGTTTATTCTTTTCAGTTTTAACAGGTCGGACCGGGAATTCCATTTCGAACTCCGGGAAGCTCCACATTACTGTTTTCCCGGAATCGAGTCTGCCGCTACCCCTCGAAATAAAGTAGTTTGACATTTTCCCGGGATCGACTATTGCCTCGTATACTTCCGATGCTGGTTTACTTATCTGTATTGCTGCTTTTACCTCCGAGATGGTCCATTTTCATTATTGTTTTATAGTTCAACAAACATGAGCTCTAATAGTTGGACCTGGATCATTCATTTATTTAACCTGGCGACTCTTTTTTCGACAAGCCTCCTGATCTTGTTGTATTTTTCAGGTGGTCCTGTTCTGACGGATCTGTTATCAATGAATACTGCATCGCTGAGTCCCCATTCCCTGATAACTTCTTTATCGTTGGTCCTTATATCGTTTACAACAATCTTATCCTCAAATCCTTCCATGGCTCTTTTAGTTCTTTCATGTACGATGTTTTGAGCAGGGCACCACCCGTTCAGGAAGAGGGATATGTTTACTTTGCCGGGGACAAGGTCTGGTTTTTTCCGGAATTTAATGAATGATGGTTTAGCTGCGTCGGGTGTGAATTGTTTCCACATGAGTCTGGCGATGCCATCGCGATCAGCGACCTTGTATCCATTTTTCCTGAACCATGATGCTCGCATGAAGAAGGGTAGAATTAGTCCCCATGCCGCGATACCTTTAGCCCCGAGGGCTGCTGCATCCGATTCGGCAGCAGCGAGGAGGGATTTGCCGATACCTTTTTTCTGATGGTTCCCGACTCCTTGTTTATGCCCGTGGACCCATATGCAGAGTATCATGTAAAGATCCTTCCCTTCGGCGAAAGAATACTCGACAGGAAGGTATTGGATCATACCACAAACTGAACCATCATCGTCTTTGGCAAGTTTTACCCTCAGTCCTTTATGCTTCATCTGGTTATACCAGCATTCCTTGTGGTTTCCGGCTTCCCTGATATCATCGGACCAGTCTTCGAGACAGCAAAAATAGATAGGTTCAAGTTCAGGAGTCAGGTCAATTATCTTCATGGTTACCAGGTGTTTAATTGAAAATGTTGAATTTCTGATCAAAGTTGATTTACCTAATATATGAATTACGGGAGATTAGGGTAAAAGGGAAGTGGAATTTTTTCCTTTTTCAGTTTTATGCTTTACCTGGAATATTTAAAAATTCACAGGGATAGGTCAGGTTAATTGAAGATTGCATTAGTAGCGGTATTGCGATTGATTTTAATTTTGTGTAAATTCGTGAGAGTGTCGAATGTGAAAGTTAGGCTATAGCGAGGTATCGTCAACAATATCAGGTGATTGGCGGGGATGTGCTATGTGACTGACGGGGCGGGAGCGTCTCTGGAGCTGAGCAAAAAATTTAGATTTTAAATGAATTAAATCGATGAAATAGGAATATATATTTAACTGTCTCGTAATTTTGTATAACGACTGAAGTGTGGAATCTTCGGTTGAAGTCTCGCTGCAAAATGAAAAAGAAGGTTATTCTAAGAAGGATTTTTCATCGTGAGAAGAATCGGATAGGACTATTCTTCGAGTATGATGAAAAAATTAAATCGGCTATCAAGGCCGTTCCCGGTTCATTATTCAGTGGAACGCTGAAATGTTATTATGTTGATGATACCGAGGAGATGCTAAAGCACGTGATGGGTGTACTAAGGGATGTGGCAGAAGTTGACATCTCGGAGTTGGCGTTACCTTCGGAGCGTGCGCGGTTTCAGTCAGGGGAGAGGGAAGTTCCGGTTGTTCCTCTGGCTAAAAGGGAAGAAGCAGAGCGCCAGGAGTCTGGAGAGGAGGAGGCGTTGGAGGGGTTCATCCCGGATGAGGAGGAGCTCCGGTATGCACCTGGCAGGAGCAGGTTTGGTCCGGTCGAGTTCACCATCAGGGAGAAGGAGGGGAAGCTGGTTGTAAAGTTTGTCGGGCGTTATGACCAGTCGTGGATTGATGAGATGAGGACCTATGGTCGTCTCAGGTATCTGCGTACTAACCGAGAGTGGTTGCTTGACTGGTCGAAGATAGCTTGTGATTCGCTGGCAGATTTTTTCACTTCGAGGGGAGTGGAGGTCACGGTGAGGAGGACAGCTGTTTCGGCCGAGGTGGCAGGTAACAGGAAGGAGTTAGGGGACGAGATAAGGTCGAGGTCTCTTGGTGAGAAGGCGCGGAGGGGGTTGAAGTTGATGGAGGATTATCTTGGAGACAACAGGTATTCGGGCAAAACAACTAAATCGTATCTACCTTTGCTGGAACTCTTTTTCAAGTATTATGATACAAAGGATCCTGACGAGATAACGGTAGAGGAGATATCGCTTTTCATTCATAATTTCGTTGTGGGGTTAGGTTATTCTGAATCGTACCAGAACCAGGTTGTTTCGGCGATCAAGACCTATTACGAGATTTCGGGGAGCGGGAGGGTTAATCCGGTTTTGATTGACAGGCCGAGGCGGGGTCGGGCGTTACCGAAAGTTTTCTCGAAGGAGGAAGTAAAGACGATACTCAATTCAGCGAGGAATGTGAAGCACAAGTTATTGTTATGGTTGATATATTCTTGTGGGTTAAGGAGGTCGGAAGTAGTAAACGTGAGGTTGGAGGATCTAGACAGGGGGAGGAAGGTATTATTCATCAAGGAAGGGAAGGGGAAGGTAGACAGGATAGTTCCGGTATCGGACAAGGTATGGGAGAAGATAGATGGTTACGTTGACAGTTACAGGCCGGCGGAGTTTCTATTCGAGGGGCCGGGAGGAGGGAGGTATTCGGTTGAGAGTGTGTATAATGTATTCAAGCAGGCGTTAAAGAGGGCGGGCATACACAGGGATGTAGGTGTTCACAGTCTGCGTCACAGTTACGCCACGCATCTTCACGAGAGTGGTTTGGATATCAGGTACATACAGGAGTTATTAGGGCACAAGAGTACGAAGACGACGGAGATTTACACTCATGTAAGTCGGAGGAACCTGGTAGCTATTCGCAGTCCGATAGACGATCTCGATTTGAAATAAGAAAAGGCAGGTGTGCGAGGGAAAAGTCGTTCAGAACGATATATGTAACGTTTATAACGCTATCTTCCCTTTATAAAAGTACACCAAGTAATTTTCATGCTTCTATAAACAAGTTAGGTTTAATGGCAGCCTGTTGTTACCTATGACAAGAGAAACATTCAACCCTTTACCCGCTCGCCCTGACGCGGTTCGCGACAAGG
>JAXLTU010000027.1:0-54918 GCA_046329885.1 Bacteroidales bacterium | reverse complement strand
TGTCGGGGGAGAATCGATCTGCCATTCGAGTGTAACTCCCTTCCACGGGTTTGCAGGAGCCTTCGCACCCTTCCTCGCGGCGGAAATAAAATTGAATGTCATCAGGAGAAGCCCGGATATGAGGATAAACCCACCTATCGTTGAAATAACTTCACCGGTCTGGAACTGCGGGAGGTAATCGAAATATCTTCTTGGCATGCCCTGGAGACCGATGATGAACTGGGGGAAATAGAGCAGGTTGAACCCCGCGAAGTTGATACCCCAGGCGATGTTAGCGATCTTGTTGTTATACATCTTCCCGAACATTTTCGGGAACCAGTAATGAATACCGGCGAAGAAAGCGAAACCCATGCCCCCGAATATGATATAGTGGAAATGTGCCACGACGAAGGCCGTGTCGTGGACGTGTATGTTAGTAGCAAGCGAGCCAAGGGTAAGTCCAGTGAAGCCACCGATCATGAAGAGGAAAATGAAAGAGATGGCATAGAGAAGCGGGGGTTTAAGATCGATAGAGCCCCCGTACATTGTTGATATCCAGTTAAACACCTTTATGGCACTGGGAACTGCAACGATGAAAGTAAGGAATGAGAAGAACCATCTTGATTCGTAACTGATCCCTGCTGTGAACATGTGGTGACCCCAGACGAAATAGCCTACGAAGGCAATGGCGAGACTTGAAAAGGCGATTGCCGAATAACCGAAGACAGGTTTCTGGCTGAAGGTCGGGAAGATCTCGGTTACTATACCCATGGCCGGTAGTATCATTATGTAAACTGCCGGGTGTGAATAGATCCAGAAGAGGTGCTGGAAAAGAACGGGGTCGCCTCCGAGGGCCGGGTCAAAGAACCCTATGCTCAGCACTCTCTCGGCAATAACCATCAGCAAGGTTATCCCCACTATTGGAGTGGCGAGTACCTGTATCCACGCTGTTGCATAGATCGACCATGGAAAGAGTGGCATCCTGAACCAGGTCATGCCCGGGGCTCTCATCCTGTGGATAGTAACAATGAAGTTCAAACCCGTGAGAATCGACGAAAAGCCGAGAATGAACGCGGCGGTGAGCGCGAAGATGACGTTGGTCGACGACTGCGCGCTGTAGGGCACGTAAAAAGTCCAGCCGGTATCCGGTGGTCCGTCACCAGCGAATTGCGAGAGAACTCCCAGTATGGCCCCTGTCAGGAACAGGTAATATGAAAACAGGTTAAGCCTCGGGAAGGCAACATCCTTAGCCCCGATCAGTATCGGGAGGAAGAAGTTGCCGAAGACGGCTGCAAGACCCGGGATCACGATAACAAAAATCATAATAACACCGTGGATCGTGAACATGCCGTTATAGACCTGTGGCGACATAATATCCTGCCCTGGCGCGAAAAGCTCTATTCTCATAAGCAGCCCCAGGAATGCTGCAACGAAGAAAAACACGATTATGGAGTACAGGTAAAGTAGCCCGATCCTCTTGTGGTCCGTTGAAAGCATCCACGAGAGTATCCCCTTGTATTTTCCCTGGTGCTCGAGGTAGCTTACATGTGCTCCGGTTCCCGTTTCAGTCATATTTATATCAGTTATTTATTTTTCTTTCTTCCTTTAACGATGAGGTAAGTAAGTACTATCAGTGCTATTAACAATATCACGGAACCCACTATCCTGGTAACCTGCAGCGTGTATGTTTTGCTTGCCGGGTTGTAGGCGAAACAAAGCTCCATTATCTTGTTAATAGTTGGACGTGCTATTCCTTTCTGCGACTCGATTATCGCCATCTTGACATCGAAAGGCAAATAGGTAAGCCCGTAGAGGTAACGTGTTATTTTGCCGGAAGGACTGACTATCATAATTGCGGAAGGGTGCGCGAAATCCAGCCCCTGGGCCTTGTACTTGTAGCCAACGGCATCAGTTATCTTCGAGATATTCTCCTGGGTTCCGGTCAGGTAGATCCAGTCTTTCTGGTGCTCCTTGCTGATGCGGGTCACGAAATTCTGTTTCTTCTCCCTCGCCTTCTCGGGCGTGTCACTCGTGTTGAAACTGATTGTTATTACCTGGTAATCGGTTCCCAGCTGCATGTCGAGATGCGCGATAGCCTCGGAAACCCCGTTCATGAGAGGGCTGCAAAGGTTAGGGCAGTCGAAATAGACGAAACTGAGAATAGTGGGTTTGTTGATAAGGTCACGCAACTTCACAGTATCTTCTTTTTCATCGATAAAAGTAAGATCCAGTGGAATAGTGTCGCCAAGATGTTCGATAATCCCTATGTCTATCTCCTTGGTGAGATTACTTTCCTTTATGAAATTCTGACCCGGGGTTCGGGTTGCCGGCAAAAGGACAAGGAGTAAGAAAACCAATTTCTTCATAACGCTTTATTTTTTTCAGTTTCACCGCAAACACCTGAAATAAGAATGGATCCGCCCATCAGCGAAATATCTTTCAGCATCGCGATCATCACCAGGGTTTTGTCGGATGAATCGCTTAGCAGGTGAGGTATGTGTATTGTCACAATGAATAGAAACAGAAGGATAGCCAGGGCCATGGTGGCAAGCTTCACGTATTTCCTGGTGATGATCGAAATACTGGCAGCAATCAGCAGTATGCCAGTAATAATTATCGTGTAAGCACCCAGGGGAATAAATGACGTTAGCATTCCCATGTAATAGTCCATCATTACGAAATGATTGATCCCGAATACCGCGAACGGCAGAGCGAAGAGGATCCTTCCGGCAGTTGTGATTTTGTTCATGTCTTATTTTTTTTTACAGTCTAGCTGTTGGTTTCTTCCTTTTTGCCCAGATGTTCCCCTATTATGAAAATCTCCCTCAGTTTGAGCATAACTAAAACAATAAATCCCCACACGCCGAATACACCCAGCGTGTAAGACAGGATAACCCAGACGGGGGCCTTTCTCACAACATTCCACATTGCCCTGTCTCTGGTGAGACTAACCGCGTTTATCTTTGTTCCCGCGACCAGGATGGTGTCCTTGCTGAAAGCCCCGAAGGTGTCTTCATCGGTGAACCTGGCAGAAAGGTGAAGCTTCCCGGCCGTGTCTGCAGGAAAACCATCAGGTATGCTGAAATATGCCTTCCCTTCCTTGTCAGTCATTGCCTCATCACCCATAGCCATCTGACCGAAATAACGTTTTACAAAAAGTTTCACCCCGGCGTTCGTGACCGGCACTTCAGACTTCTCAGTCCTGGCAATAACCTTCATCATTATCCTTTTTTCAGTCTCGATGGCGCTCAGCGTGATAAGTATATCTGCACCCGGATAGGCGGCCGATCTAATTATCGGGGCTATCTCCTGAACATAATCTTTCCTGAAGCCGCGGAGGAATGCTATCACTGTCCAAATCTCGTTAGACGAAAGCGAGTTCCTGAATGATGGCATCGGGCCCCGTCCTGTTGATACTTTATAAAACAATTCCCCGTCAAGATTGTTCTGGATCTTCTCTGTAGCAGGGTCAGCGGGCGTTGGTTTAAGAGTAGCCTGGAAATCACCCTTGCCAGGGTTCCCGTGACACGATTTGCAGTTAAGCATGTAAAGAGTTTCTCCTGCCTTCCTGGTATCATCTGTAAACCGGAAAGGACTCAGTTTGCCTTTTCTGTCAGCAGGAACTTCCCAGGTCTGGGAATTTGCTGCCAGGAAAAACGACTGCAGTACAAGAAGCGTGGCTAATATTCTCATTTACTGTTGTTTTTCAATCTTTTTTTCTACTTGTCCTTCCTCTTCTGCTGCCATTTCCCAGATAGGGATCACGGGGAAGAGCTTCGATAATACCGTAATTATGACGAGCACGAGCAGCAACGAAGCAAGTGTAACGGCCGTCTCGATAAGAGTCGGTTTATAAATCATCCATTCGGATGGTACATTCTGAACAGGCAGGTAGGGATGACCCTGCGGCGGAACGACAATAATGAACCTTTTCAACCAGGAAGCTGCAAGCACGAAAAGAGAAATGACCATCACGGGCACGGGTTTTCTCATGGGCTTGAAAAGCAGGAGAATGATCGGCAGAACGAGACCGAATATCTGTATTCCCCAGAACAACGGGGCATATTCCCCCGTGAAGAGTTCCTTGAGATGAATGGCGTCAAATTTCTTCATCTTGTACCCGGGCACCAGGAACTCGTTGAGATTGAAATAGAGATAAATTATCGAAACGAGTACCAGTATTTTGGCAATCTTGTCAAAATGTTCAGGGGTGAGGTATTTTTCAAGTTTGTAGTTAGTCCTGAAGAAATACATTGCAATAATCAGGGCTGATGTGCCTGAAACAAAGGCCCCGCTTATGAAATACGGTCCGAAAATGGTACTGTCCCAGCCCGCTCTTGGTGTAACGGCAAAAAGCCACGATGTCACTGTGTGAATGGCGAAGGCCGTTGGTATTATCAGCAGCAGAAGTATCCTGACTGCCTTGTGAAGAATCTGGTATTGAGATTCGTGATGTACCCATTTGAAGGAAAGTATCTCGTATGCCTTGACGAGGAAGCCTGGCCTGCCTGACAGCCTCGTCTTTGCAATTGCAAGATCAGGGATCATCGGGAAGAACCACAAAAGCATGCTGAGAGCAAAATAGGTTGTTACAACGGTGACGTCCCAGAGTATTGGCGACTGAACCCTGCCGAAAATAAAGACATTAGGCAGCCTGTCGGGGCGACCCATGTCGGAGATAATTACAAGACCGGCTACTGCAGCGAAACCAATGGCAATTATCTCGGCAATCCTGGCAATCGGTTTTATCCATTTGGCACCGGCAAGTCCTAGAACGGAGCTTATAAGCATACCCACGAGGCTGGTCGCGACGAAAAACACGAAGTTGGCAATATACATCCCCCAGCTTGTATAATCGCGGAGACCTGTCACCACGAGTCCTTTTTTCAACTGGATAGTATAAGCGAAAAGACAGGCGGCAAGGGCCGCGAAAAGGAAAGTTACCCACAACAGGAATCCCTTGTTATTAATTCTTACCGGGCGGAGAATATCAGCAGCAATTGAATCAAGCCTGCTGTTGCCCTTGTCTGATTTCAGGAATAATTCACTCATTTAATGGGTATTAAGTTGTTGCTTCTTTATTCTCGTTACCCGTGTCACCAAACTCGAAAAGCCTGTTTTTCGGGGGCAGGTAATAAACCCTTGGTTTTGTACCGAGTTCCGGCATCAGCCTGTAACCCCCGTTTTTCTCGAGCAGTTCCCTGAAACTGGTTGTTTCCTTTGTTGTCCCGTTGGTGACGGAATCTTCATTCTCGTCGCCGAACCAGTAAACACCGTTAGGGCATGACGAGACGCAATATGGCAGCATATTCTCCCTCAGCCTGTCGGCGCTGAAGAGGCACTTGGAAATAGTTCCTTTTTTCTGGGGCACGTTAAGCTCGACGTTATAGACGAGTTCAGCGTCTGTAGCAGCATCCTTGGGTTCCTGCCAGTGAAACATCCTTGCCGAATAGGGACATGCAGCCATGCAGAACCGGCAACCGATGCAACGTTCATTATCGATCAGGACTATCCCGTCCTGCCTCTTGAAGGTGGCATCGACAGGACAAACGGACACGCATGGAGGGTTATCGCAATGCTGGCAGGGCTTGGGCATGTAGTAAGGCGCGGTATTTTCATTCTCCTGCATCACCAGCGTATTGATATGATACTCGTATGGCCTGAGGTGATGCGCGCCCTGGCACGCGCTGATGCATTTCCGTGCATTCCGGCATTTGGCAAGATCGATGACCATTACCCATTTCCTTCCCTTGAGTCCCTCCCTGCCTCTCGTGAGAAAGACCTTTGAATCGGGCTTGTAACCCTTCACCTGGTCTGCAGGTACTTCAACAAGACGGTTATCGTCCGTCAATACCTTGACCATGTTTCCCTGGTGCTTGGCCTTCTCGTGTCTGAACCCCGAGTAAATTGCCGCCGCACCTGCAATAATTGCAGCTCCGGATATTCCGGCCTTCTTGATGAAATCCCTCCTTGACGATTCCAGAAGCCGTTCTATTTCAGTCTTTTCCGGCTTGTTGCTGTCTTTTTCTTCGCTCATTATGTGTATAATTGGTCGGGCTGAATTATTTACCTGTTGTGTCGGCTGGCGACGGGAACGAGAAGGAATTGACCCTGTACCCAGCCCCGGTTATCGCGGTCCTGATAGCCGCGGTGTCTGCCTTCATGGCATCGTATTCAACAACCGCTCGTCCATCGGTAAAAGTAGCTTTTATCGATTTCACTCCATCTATTTTAGATACACCGGCCTGGATTGTCTGTTCACAACCCGTGCATGTCATACCGGCTATCGAGACCTCAACAGTCTGAATCTTGTCGGATGATTCACTGACAACAGCTTTCTTCCCTCCACTGTTGCACGATATGATAACAGCAATAATTGCCGCAACCATAAATGAAATGATTCCAGGAATTGTTTTCATTGTTCAGGTTTGTTTTAACAAAATAGTAATGAGGTTTTTATCCTGTCTAAATGTATGAATTTTTTGATATCTGCATGAAAAACGGTCTTAAAAATCATATTTCTGTTCCCCTAACAGGGCGTTTTTTTTGAACAAATCCTGTTTCCTCTTGTTTCTAGTAAAAATTCAGCGATGAACAGAAGAAATTTTGTTAAATCAGCCGGGGCAGGTGCCGCAGCGTTAGTGATTGGAAAAAATGCATTTGCCGAAGGCGAAAATATTAAAGTTATGGAAGAAAAAACATTACAGGGACTTCAGTTTCCCGCGCTACCGTATTCATACGATGCACTTGAACCGTATTTTGATGCAAGAACGATGGAAATACACTACGACAAGCATCACAGGACATATTACAACAATCTTGTTAATGCCCTCAAGGGAACACCGAACGAGAATGCAGCTATAGGTGATATCTTCACGAAGGTATCGACCCTGGGCGATGCAGTGAGAAATAATGGCGGTGGCTATTATAACCATATTCTTTTCTGGAACAACCTTGGCAAGGGTCTTGCCACTCCATCGTCAGACATGGTGAAGCAGCTCGAGGCCGCTTTCGGTTCCTTCGACAAGTTCAGGGAGACTTTCGGTAATGCAGGCAAGACAAGATTTGGAAGTGGGTGGGCATGGCTCTACCTTACAGCAGACCACAAACTGGCTGTTGGAAGTTCACCAAACCAGGACAATACTCTTATGGATCTGTCTCCCGTGAAAGGGACACCCCTCCTTGCACTTGACGTGTGGGAACATGCTTACTACCTCAAATACCAGAACAGGAGACCCGATTATATCGAGGCATTCTGGAACGTGGTAAACTGGCAGGAAGTTGAAAAACGATACAAACAGGCCTTGTCCGTTTAAAGCCCGATTTTACTCGATGTTTTAAATATTTACTTGTTTACACATTTTGTGCCCCGCTCCAGTAGCGGGGTTTTTTCATGTGTACAGGAATCGCTTGATCTTCATTGTAGCGGTCTTCTGGAAGGGCACGGGTTGAAGGATTACCTTGTTGATCCTGTGATACTTGTTCACCCGTGCATTAACATATTCCCTTATCTCCTCGAGCATCTCCTCGATCCTTTCCTCGTATTGCGACATCTCGTTCCGGAGGTTGTTATACTTCTTCTCGAGCTCTTCCATGTTTATGTGAACAAGGGCAACAAGCTTGCCTTTCTGCTCGACAACAAGAGACTCGACAACGAAACGGAAATTGTTTATAACTGATTCTATTTCCTCGGGGTAAATGTTTTCTCCGCTCGATCCAACTATCATGTTCTTCAGGCGTCCGCGTATGAAGAGATTGTTTTTCCTGTCAAAGACACCAAGATCACCGGTGCGGAACCAGCCATCAGGAGTTATCACCTCCCTCGTCATTTCAGGTTCCTTGTAATAGCCGGTCATCACGTTCGGGCCCTTGGCCCATATCTCGCCCTCGCCCGTTTTGGGATCGGGATTGTTTATTTTAAGTTCCACTCCCTCCATTGCCGGGCCTGTGGATTCATAAACCGACTTTGACGGGTTTGCCCCTGCAAGCAGTGGTGAAGTCTCCGTGAGTCCATAGCCTATTGCATAAGGGAAGCCGGCTTCAACGAGGAACTTTTCGACAACGGGGTTCAGTTTTGCACCACCGACTCCGAAGAACTTGATGTGACCGCCAAAAGTGTCCATGAGCTTCTTCCCGGCAGCCTTGTGCAGCACCTTCCTGAATGGCGGGATGCCATGAAGCATCCTGAGAATAAATTTTTCCCTGAAGGCAGGAAGTATCTTGTTAAAATAAATCTTCTCGATTATAAGCGGAACAGTCAGCATCGTAGTGGGCTTCACGGTCTGAAGTGCCGGAAGAAGCACCGGGGGGGTGGGTGGTTTACGAAGGTAATACACGCACGAACCACTGAGCATGGGTAATATCAGACCAAGCGTATTCTCGTAGGTGTGCGACAATGGTAATACTGACAGGAACCTGTCCGTTTCGTCAAGGTACTGGATTACCCTGCCCTTGATTCCGGTAAATGAAATGTTCCTGTGAGTCAGCATAACTCCCTTCGATTTCCCCGTGGTCCCGGAGGTGTAAATTATCGATGCCAGATCATTTTCAGAAATTTCGGGTGTCACCTTTGGCTCCGAACCGAAAAGGAATTCCTTCGCGGGATCGGAAGAGGTAATTATCGAAAAATCGTCAATAAGAACCTTCATGCAAAGTTCGGGCGTGTTTATGTCGGCAGTTTTATGGATCAGGTTGGATGAGACGAAAAGTACCTTGGCCCCTGAATGTGAAATCACGTTTTCTATTTCACCAGATGAAAAGTCAGGAAGCACCGGCACGGCAACCGCGCCCAGGAAGGTAATACCGAAGTAGGTGAGTCCCCAGTTTGGCATGTTGGTACTCAGGATGGCTACCCTGTCTCCTTTAACAACATCATTGGCCTCAAGAAAAGCCATAACCGATCTGATCCACACGTGAGCCTCCCTGTAAGTCACCGGAGTCTCGTCAACAAAAGAAAGAAAATTGCTGTTCCCATGCCTCTCCATCGTGTTCATGAAAAGAGCCGGGAATGTTAGTCTTGTTTCATTTTCTGCCATAGCCCCTCAGCCTTGGTTAGTCGGGCAAAGGTAACTTATATTTCATGCAATGGTTCTCTTAATGACTTTTATTATGCTGAATTACTGAAAACCAGCCAACCCGGTAAACCTTTTTTACCCGGATTGGTTACTTTTGTATGAACAAATTGCAGGAAGAATTATGAATCAGGTAATAAGGGTCACCAGGGAATTCACTTTTGAAACAGCTCACGTGCTGTGGAACTATGATGGTCCCTGCCGCAACGTGCACGGCCATTCGTACAGGTTGTTTGTCACCGTTTCGGGGATCCCGAAAAATGATGTTGAGAACGTGAAGAACGGCATGGTAATAGACTTCACCGATCTGAAGAATATCGTTCTGGGCGAGGTTGTTGACATATTTGACCACGCCGTGGTTGTCAGCAGTAGTTTCGAGGAAGGGAAGAAGGAGATGCTTGAAAAGACCTTCGGGAACATGGTTGTTGTCAATTACCAGCCGACCTGCGAGAACCTTGTCGCCGATTTTGCCTCGAGAATAAAGAAGCACCTGCCATCGGGCGTTAAACTACATAGCCTCAAGCTTTACGAGACAGCCAAATCGTACGCCGAATGGTTTGCTGCAGACAACGAATAATTCGTGCCCTGGCAAAATCAGCATACTGCCGGCAATAACCACTGTTAAAATACATTTCCAGATTAATCCGCCAAAAATACCAAATGAACGATACCCACGCAGGCAAATTATTCCTGATCGACGCTTACGCTCTTATATTCAGGGCATACTACGCGTTCATAAAGAACCCCAGGATTACCTCCAGGGGACTTAATACATCAGCGGTTTTTGGATTCCTTCTCACTCTTGACGAGGTGCTCCAGAAACAGAAACCTACCCACATAGCCGTGGTTTTTGATACACCAACACCTACGTTCAGACATGTAATGTACGACCAGTACAAGGCAAACCGCGATGAAACACCCGAGGACATAAAAAAAGCCGTCCCGTATATCAAACGCCTTATCGAAGCATTCAGGATTCCTGTTATCGAGTGCCCTGGCTTCGAGGCCGATGATGTTATCGGAACCCTGTCGAGAAAGGCATCGGAAAAAGGCTATCTGACTTACATGATGACACCTGATAAGGATTATGCCCAGCTGGTGAGTGACAATGTTTTCATGTACAAGCCATCGAGGAGCGGAAACGAATCCGTCACCTGGGGTGTTGAAGACATCCGGCGAGAATTCGGGGTGGAGAGGCCCGAGCAGGTTATTGACATACTCGGACTGATGGGAGACTCGTCCGATAATATCCCCGGGGCCCCCGGTATCGGTCCGAAAACAGCAGAGAAGCTTATAGCTGAATACGGCAGTGTTGAGGAAGTGCTTAATAATACAGCAAGCCTGAAGGGAAAAGTAAAGGAATCTCTGGAGAACAACAGGGACCAGGTACTCCTGTCCAAAAAACTAGCGACTATTGCCCTTGATGCCCCTGTACCCTTCGAAGAGGATCGTCTCGTTACAGAACCTCCCGACAGGGAAAAACTCAAGGTACTGTTTGATGAGCTGGAATTCAGGACGGTTGCCGCGAGGATACTGGCAGGGGCTGAAGATTATTCGACAGGCACCTCTTCTTCCGCCGCTCGTCCCGTGCCTGTCCCCGGCGATGCAACCCAGGGTTCCCTTTTCGGTGAAGAACCTGTTGCCGCTCCCGTCGAAAAGAAAACAATCAGCGAAGTTTCCCATAACTATATCCTTGTCGACGATCGGGCGGGTGTCAGTGAATTATTATCAAAGCTGGAGTCTCTTCGTGAATTCTGTTTCGACACGGAGACAACCAGCATTAACCCGCTCGAGTCGGAAATTGTTGCCGCCGCTTTCTCGTGGAAGAAAGGCGAAGGCTACCTGGTATACTTTCCCGCCGAAAGGGAAAAGGCAATGGATTTGCTGGAATTATTAAGACCTGTATTTGAAAACAAGGAAATAACAAAGATCGGGCAGAACCTGAAATACGATATACAGGTTCTTGCAAACTACGGTATTTCAGTAGATGGCCCCCTGTTCGATACCATGCTGGCACACTATCTCCTTGAACCAGATATGCGCCATGGCATGGACCTGCTTTCGGAAACCTATCTCTCTTACACCCCTGTCCCAATCGAATCGCTTATAGGTGAAAAGGGCAAGAACCAGAAGACAATGAGGGAGGTTAGCCCCGGGAAGATTGTTGAATATGCCGTGGAGGATGCTGATGTAACTTATCAACTCGCGACAATATTCAGGCCTAAACTTGACAGTGAGAACCTCGACACGCTGGCGGATAACATCGAGATGCCTCTTATCAGGGTGCTGGCCGACATGGAAAGGGTCGGAGTGAGGATCAATGAAGAAGACCTCAGGGGCATTGCCGGGGAACTCAGAAGCGACATAATAAAGCTCGAGCAGGAAATCTACACTCTTGCAGGAATGGAGTTTAACATTTCCTCGCCCAAACAGCTTGGAGATATACTGTTTATCCGGATGAAGCTTGATGAGAATGCCCGGGTAACAAAAACTAAACAGTTTGTGACAAACGAGGAGATACTACAGCGTATTTCTCACAAGCACCCTATTATAGGCAAGGTTCTTGATTACAGGGGTTTAAGGAAGTTGTTATCGACTTATGTTGAAGCTCTTCCTCTACTGATTAGCCCTGTAACAGGAAGGATACATACCTCGTTCAACCAGGCTGTCGCCGCCACGGGCAGGCTAAGCTCAAATAACCCGAATCTTCAGAACATCCCGGTGAGGGACGAGAGGGGAAGAGAGATACGAAAAGCCTTTGTCCCTGAACCTGGCCATATCTTCCTGTCTGCCGATTATTCGCAGATCGAACTGCGCCTGATGGCACATCTCAGCCAGGATAAAAGCATGATAGATGATTTCCTTTCGGGAAGCGATATACACGCGGCCACCGCATCGAAAATATTCGGCGTGGATATATCCCAGGTCACCAGGGAAATGAGGAGCAAGGCTAAAACTGCAAATTTCGGAATCATCTATGGCATTTCATCATTCGGTCTTTCGGAAAGACTGACGATAGGAAGGAAGGAGGCCAAGGAGCTTATAGACGGCTATTTCAATTCCTATCCAGGTGTTAAAACATACATGGACGAGAGTATCCGGAAGGCCAGGGACCTTGGATACGTGACGACGATGTTTGGCAGGAAGAGATACGTGAGAGATATCCATTCGAGGAACCAGGTTGTCAGGGGTAACGCCGAGAGGAATGCCATTAACGCGCCTATCCAGGGAGCTGCCGCTGATATAATAAAGATCGCCATGGTCAGAATTCATGAAAGATTCAGGAAGGAAAACATTAAAGGGAAAATGATACTACAGGTACATGATGAACTTATCTTCGAACTGGTCCCTGACGAACTTTCGAAAGTGAAGGAAATAGTCATCTCCGAAATGTCGGGAGCTGCCGGATTGCGTGTTCCTCTGCTTGTTGAATCCGGAACCGGAACTAACTGGCTTGAAGCCCATTGATCTGATTAGTTACCTGATAAAAATACTAACATGAGAGTAATGGTCCTGTTTTTCGGGGTACTGACCGGGGTCACGGGTACTGGCACTCGGTTTTACGAGAATGTAAAGGATCTTGAAAATCTCAGGCTCAGGATCATTGATGACTATCCCGGTATTGAAAACTACAATTTCAGGATCTCGGTCAATAACGAGTTGTTTTCTGGCGATAACATCAGTCTGAATGATGGAGATGAGGTTGCCTTTATCCCTCCATTTGCAGGCGGATGAAAGAAAAGGCTACATCAAAAACAACGAGTGTTTCTATAATGCTTCGCCTGGTTTAATTACTACTTCTTTCCCTTAAGTGGAGTATTGTCCTTACCTGCCATCAGTATTGAGCCAGACTTCCCGTCGAGGATGCTGGCATACAGCTGTTTGTCTTTAAGAACCTCGATTGCCTTCCTGACCTGGCTATCTGTCCTCAGCGACAGTTCAATAGCGCCGCTCTCGTAGAAATACCTGCCGGCTATCTCGTCGCCGAGTAATTCTGTTATTTCAGGTTTGAATGTTTTAAGATCCTCGTCGAGGTTGTGTCCAAGATCCTTTTCAAGGCTGGTGAACAGGTCCTTGTGGTTCTCGTAGTACTTTTCCTTTTTGGCATTATCAATCAGTTCTCCAAGGGCCTCCTCAGTGCCTGTTTTATAGCTGAATTTTCTTAACAAGGAAATCGCGGAAATCGTTATAATCAGCATCCGTGAACTGAAATCCTGCCAGGGAGGAAAAAGACTGGTGTTTCCAGAAATATTCCGTGGAGAAATCAAATATGAAATTCCTGAGATATAGTTCAGTGGCTATCTGGCTGAGTGTTTCCTGCGGGAGTGTAATATCGGGTGTTATGCCACCCCCGTCCTTTACAACCCTGCCTTTTTTAGTTTTGAATTCCGAGATGAGTGAATCAGGTACGTAACCGACGCTGCCATCTTCGTTCCTGTGAGTGTAGTCAACAGCCTGGATGCATCTGCCGCTTGGGATGTAATACTTGGCTGTTGTCACTTTCAGCTGGGTGTTATAGCTGAGCGGCCGGGTAATCTGTACCAGTCCTTTCCCATATGATCGCTGACCGATAATAACTCCTCGGTCGAGGTCCTGTATTGCACCGGCCACAATCTCCGATGCTGAAGCGGAGCCGCTGTTAATAAGAACCACGAGGGGTATTTTCTCATCAATGGCCTGGCTTGTCGTTTTGTACACCCCGTCAAACTGCTTAACCTTGCCTTTAGGTGCTTACAACCTCGCTGCCAGGGCCGACGAAGAGGTTGACTATCTCCACGGCCTCCGTGAGGAGACCACCGGGATTGCCGCGCAGATCAAGTATTATCCCTTCCGGGTTATTTTTTTCCAGGTTCACGAGAGCTTTTTTAACATCATCGATGCAGTTCTGTGTGAAGCCTGAAAATCTTATATAACCTGTTTTGCCATCGAGCATTCCGGAATACGGGACCGCGGGTATCGCGATCCTCTCGCGTTTAAGCTGAAAGTCAGATTCTTTCCCGTTCCTTTCAACGGTAAGAACTATCGGGGTGCCCGGGTCGCCCTTGAGCTTATCGCTGACCTTGTCGGGTCCGATACTTTTCAGGGTTGCCCCATCAACCTTTTTTATTATATCACCGGCTTTAATGCCAGCCTGATCGGCCGGGAAGCCCTTGTACACGTTTGTTATAATAGCATAATCTCCGGCATTCCTGACGAGACATCCTATCCCACCATACTTACCTGTTGTCATGAAGCTGAGTTCGTCCGTCTCGGACTCCTGGTAATAAACCGTGTATGGGTCGAGCGACCTCAGCATGTTGTCTATCCCGGTCTTGATAATCTTGTCGGGATTTATCTCGTCAACATAAAAGGTGTTCAGTTCCCTGTAAAGGGTATAGAATATGTCGAGGTTTTTACCTATCCTGAAATCCCTTGATTCCTGGTTTACTAGAAATCCTGTTGTCACCAGGGCAACAAGAATTATTAGCGCCAGGCCCATCACCCTGATCTTCCGGCTCATTCTTCTCATCACTCTCTTTAATTTATTGAATGGCGAAAATAGCAAGAAATACGTTCAAAAATCCTGAACGATAAATAATTAAAATAACTTTAACACTTGACTGTCAGTTGGCCGCCGCCCGTATGAGCCTTGACAGGAGATCCCTGATGGAGGTCTCAAAAGAAGGGTAATCGGGGATCGAGTTTTCCTTGAAGATTATCATGAAGTTGATCATTTTCCCGGTCTGGTTCAGTTGATCATAGAGCTCGTGCTTGTTTTTCCTGTAAACTTCCTTTATTCTTCTCCTGATGAGGTTTCTTTTAACAGCTTTCCGGAAATATTTTTTTGGAACGGAAATGGCCAGCCGGGCCGGGTAATTGTATGGCTCAAGGGTGTACTGCCAGATTACCTGGAAGGAAGGCATGTAAATGGAGTTGCCATCGCTGAAAAGTTGTTCAATTGCTTTTCTGCTGCAAAGGCGTTCTTCCTTCCCGAACGAGTATTTATCTGACTGCATTGTAAATGGCTTGCCGACTACCGGCAGGTAAAGGTAATCAAACGGGATCGAAAGGGCCCCGTGTAAGACTAAACAAACTACTTGCTGTTTTTATTGAATTCCTTCAGGAAGTCGTCGAGGGCCATTGTCATCGATGGTGCCTTCGGGTTTGGAGCGTGAATATCAAGTCTCAAACCTTCCGACTGAACAGCGCATGCCGTCGTGGGACCAAAAGCAGCTATCTTGATCTCTCCCTGCTGGAACTCCGGGAAATTTTCCCTGAGCGATTTGATACCGGAAGGGCTGTAGAATACCAGTATGTCGTAATCGAAATCCTTGACATTCGAGAAGTCACTGCTTATCGTCTTGTACATGGTGCCGATCGTGTGCTTTATATTGTTCTTCTCGAGCAAATCAGGTATTTCGGCATTATGCGGTTCAGACAAGGGGACAAAGAAATTATCCTCGCGGTGCTTGACGATTATGTCAATGAGATCCTGGAATTTGGCCTTGCCATGGAAGATCTTCCTTTTCCTGTAGACGATGTATTTCTGGAGGTAGAAAGCAACGTTCTCGGTTATGCAGAAATACTTCATGGTATCAGGAATTGTCACTCTCAGTTCGTTACTGATCCTGAAGAAATGATCTATCCCTGTCTTGCTGGTAAAGATAACTGCAGTAAAGTCAAGCAGGTTGATCTTCTGCTGCCTGAAATCCTTTGTTGACACTCCTTCAACCTGTATAAAGGGCTTGAAGTCAATTTTCAGGTTGTATTTCCTCGCGAGCTCGAAGTAGGGGGATTTGGGGTTCTGCGGCTCGGGTTGCGAAACTAAAATCTTCCTTATTTTCAATCCTTTACAGATTTAGTGGTACCTTCAATAAATCTCCGTCTTCACTATTGTAGTCCTGTTACGTATTTCACCAATACAGCTACAGGAAGAATTTCCAGCGCACAAAGGTATAAAATCAAATACAATATTGATACACGTCGGTTTACAAAAATTACCAAAAGCCTGATAACCCGTATGATATATAATGATGCGGCAACGGTTATTCCTGCTTTTGCAAGGGTATCTGGCGGAATGAGCCTCGTGTAAAGGATCGCTATCGAAAGGATTATGTAAACGATGCCCGACAGCCTGTAAAGGTTATAAATACTGATAAGGTACTCCCTGAATAGATCCTTTTCCCCGCTAAGATCGCCAGTAACGAGGCAGACAAGGTGCCTCGCGGTTATAGCAGCAACGACAGTGGCGAAGCAGACTAACCATACTACGAAGGGACTGAATCCGGCCGGGTTGTATCCAAGGTGTGTCAACGAGATGCTGATAAAAATGCTGATGCTGATAAATGAAGCGAGGTTAACAAGCGTTGACTGCCACTGGAACAGACCGGCGGCGTCGCGCGCTGCTGGTGCGCTTGTCCCCCTTCCCGAAAGGAACCGGAGTATATTGCGTACCGAAGCGATAGTTGTATTCCTGACTACAGCGAACAACAGGGCAGAAAGGAGTATTACCGGCACTATCCAGTCGGGAACGGATTCGGATTTTTCCGCCACGCTGCCCTGTTTCAGATGGCTGTATAATATTGCTTTTTTCTCCTCCGTCTTTTTCCTGTTTTCGGAGGTGAAGAAATAAGCGACGTTGTCATTAATGCTGCTGTCGGTGCTGAAAAGAAAACTCGTCGAGTCTTTGAAGGTCACGAACCATAAAGGGTTCTTATGGCAGGCAGTTGTTGTATCTGTAATTACAGGAGCCTGGTAATAGACCTGTTTTACCTGTCTCTGCTCGTGAATGGAATCGGTGGCGGCAGGCACTCTCCTGATAGTATCCTGAAATGAGAAAACCTTCAGCTTCCCGAACTTGAAGGTGTCCTTTACAGGGAGTAGCCGATGACGGATTGTATCCTGTCTGTTTTGTTGGGTTCCAGTCACTTTTTCACGTGAGAATACGCGAAAATAGTGATTAAAAATGATCTGCCCTGCTTCCCAGGATATCTGAAAGGATATTATTTGCAAGCCTGCTCGCGCCTATCCTGAAAAGCTTGTTATTAAGCCATTCGGGGCCGAGAACGTTCCTGACTATATTGAAGTAAATGGCTGCATCGCCTGATGTAACAATACCTCCAGCGGGTTTGAAGCCAACTCTTATGCCAGTCTCCTGGTAAAAATCGGATATAGCACGGCACATGACAAAAGCGGCATCTGGTGTGGCGGATACATTCACCTTTCCTGTCGAGGTCTTTATGAAATCAGCGCCGGCATCAAGTGCTATCATAGAAGCCTTGAAAATAAGTTCGTGGTCGTTAAGTAATCCCGATTCAACAATTACCTTGAGCTGCCTGTCGCCAATCACTTCTTTTATGTCGCGGATCTCGTCGGCGACATACGAGAAATCATTGTTCATGAATGCTCCGACCGGGATAACGATATCGATCTCGTCAGCTCCGCTGTCGGCAGCCATCTTGCATTCTGAAAGCTTGATGGCCCTGAAGGTTTGTGATGTCGGGAAAGACGCCGCCACCGCGGCAATCTTCACGTTCCTGGCAGTAAGCTTCTCCCTGACAACCGGGACATAATTAGGAAAGACACAAATTGCAGCAACGTTGGGAATCTCAGGATATTTTGAAGGGAAGCTGTTGACCTTGCCGGTGAAATGTGATATATGACTCTTGTTATCGGTGGTATTCAGACTTGTAAGGTCTATCACGCTCAGGATATCCTTGAGCAAATCCTTGTCAAGAACACCGGTTATATCCTTGTAGGCAAGCTTCAGTCCTTTTTTAATTTCCGAGTCGGAAGGACAGGTTTTAAAAAGTTTTTGATATAGCTTTGTCATGTAAGGTTATATTGTAGTAATTAAATAATCAGGTAAATGGACAAAAAGACCGGGCTCAATATAGTATTTTTTGTTTTCATAGCGATTTTATTTTCAATAATTAGTTGCTCACATCCGGCACCGAAGGCAGATCCTGAAGTGCTGTTCAAGGCAGACAGGGATTTTTCCGCGCTGTCAGCCAGGGCCGGGATGCACGAGGCCTTCCTTACCTATGTTGCCGACAGTGGAGTCCTGCTCAGGGATGATGCTTACCCTCTTGTTGGAAAGGAATCGCTGGCCAGTCTTTTCTCAGGGAGACCAGACACTACATTCACCCTCACCTGGGAACCGGTTCGCGGAATTATAAGCTCATCGGGCGACCTTGGCTATACTTATGGTTACTACACCAGGGTGGTGAAGGCCACCGGTGAAAAAGGCAGGGGAACCTACCTCACGATATGGCAGAAGCAAAAGGATGGTTCGTGGAAATTTGTTCTCGACACCGGCACTGACGGTCTGCCTGATGAATCAAAGTAATTTGGGATTATTCCTGTGACGCTCGTTATCGCGGGCTGTCTTCTTCTTGAAACTCTCCTCCAGCGCGGCTGTAAGATCGACACCTGTCTGGTTGGCGAGACAGATCAGGACCCAGAGTATGTCAGCCATTTCACCCGATAGAGAAACGTCTTCCTCTCCCTTCTTGAATGACTGATCACCGTATTTCCTGGCGATAATTCTTGCCAGTTCTCCCACTTCCTCGGTAAGAAGTGCCATGTTTGTAAGCTCCCCGAAATACCTCACACCATACTCGCTTATCCACTGGTCAACCTTTTGCTGTGCTTCTTTTAACGTCATGCGATCTGCTTTTAAACAAAACAAAATTAATACATGTTTTATTACAAGTTCAGAAACTGTTTGTTTCTGATATATTCGCGACCTGTAATAATTAATAATACCTCCGGAACATGATGTCAGGAAACTCAATCTTCCAACTCTCTATCAGATCACTGCTTCTATTGCTAATCCCTCTTTTCATGGGCCAGTCATTAAAAGGCCAGGAAGGCGCTGGTTTAAAAGGTAAAAAGGAACTATCTATCGAAAAGGATTTTTCAGTTCTGAAGAAATATGATTCAAGATACATAGTGCCTTTCACTGTCGGTAACAGCTTTGGTTATATCGATGCGAAGACAGGAAAGGTTATCGTGGAGCCAAGGTACAGAAGCCTTGGATTTTTCACTCCAGGCACTAGTGGCACCCTGAACGATTCAATAAGCTTCAGCTATGATGCAACAACAGGGAAACTGACATTTACCTACCCACTTGATGAAGATGATGAAGTGAAGATTGATGTCGTCGACCAGGAAGGCGTCAGTATCGTTGATGTGGCACCGGAAGAATATTTCGACGGGCACAGGACAGAATCGGGAAACATGCAGGCTGTCATTTCCCGTGGATTCACAATGGACAGTAACAATAAAATTACAAGCTTCCCGGCTATCTATAACAGGTCAAGCCCAGCCTTTTTCAACTTGATGGGGCCATACCGGATAAAGGGTAAATGGTACGCTGTCGCGCATAAAAAGGAATCGTCCGGGGTAATTGATCAGGATGGGAACCCGTTACCTGGCTTCGACTTCGTGCACAAGGACCTCATTGCAATGCCAGAGTCGGACGACTCGCTGCAATGGTTTTATTATACCGGTACTGATGGCAGGAGCGGCTTCATTGATGAGAATGGTAATAAAAGGCTGGAAGGAGAGCTTTTTGATTATCCTCTTTATTCGAGCAACAAGTTCGGTTATGCAGTCCAGCACGACTCTAAAAGCAAACTTTCCGGCGTGCTTGATGTGGTTACGAAGAAGTGGCTTGTTAAACCCCAGAAATACCAGATAACGGACATCTTTTACAGCTCGACTGAAGAATTTGACTATCCTTATCCATACACTTCCAGGGATAAGGTAACGATCTGGATCCAGGTATATGAAAACGGGAATCTTTACGTGATTAATAAGGACGGGAAGCTCATTAAACCATCTGACAGGTACCTCGAAAAACTCGCCAGGGAACAAGCAAGGAGCGTGGCGGCTTCCAGGAAAATGGCAGCCAAAAAAGACGGTTCGACCCCGGTCAGGAAAGATGAGGTCATTATAATTCCAGGGTATACAGATATTAACGAGTTGTTCCGGGACTTTCCGCGTGTGTTAAAATCAGGCAGCTGGAAGGAGATAGAGAATTACTGTCGCAGGATATTGCCCGACGCGGGCACTCTCGCTTACATGCGCGAAAAGGGATTTGCATACAGGGGATTGCCGGAAATACAGGACAAGTTACCGCTGGCTCTCGATTACATCAGGATTTCCTACCTCGAGAATATAGTCCGTTTCCTGGTGAGGATAGAGCAGGACAACAAACTGAATGATCTTGTTTTCGCCGGTGTCGAGGAAGAGGGTACCGAGGTATACAACAAGGAACTTGGAATTGAAGCGACCGAAACATTTATTATCCTGCAATCGGGTGAAACCAAATATCATTGCAAGCTGGGCGAGATGTTCAGGATAAACGGCGTGTGGAAATCATTCACCGAGCCCAAGCTCGGGTGGCAGTGATCATTGTATTCACGCTGCCAGCTTCCTGTTCCTGGCCAGCGAGGCAAAGATGCCAAGTATACACAACGCTGAAAAGATCAGGAAGCCGGTTTTAATAGCACTTAGCAGGCCTGGATAGGTGGAAGGATTGATGGCCTCTTTCCCACCAATATATACCGACAGCAGCATCATGGCTATCCCCATGCTCAGCATCTGTCCCACCATTCTCATTGTCCCGACAACGCCAGATGCCACTCCGAGGTGTCTCTTCTCAACAGAGCTCATTATCGCGTTTGAATTGGGTGATGAAAATAGTCCGAAGCCGATTCCGATGAGAGCCAGAAGTATAAAGATGAACCAGTGTGGTGTGCTGTCTGAAATGAAGCAGAGCATCACGAGGCCGGTAGCGGTGAGGCCCATGCCCGATGAGGCAATCACGCCCGGGTTAACCCGGTCAGACAAACGTCCTGCTACCGGCGATAGAATGGTCATTGCAATTGGTTGCGAGATCATTATGAGTCCGGCACTCCTGGCGTCGAGACCATGAAGATACTGGAGGTAAAGGCTGATGAAAAAGCTTGTTGCTGAAGTAGCTGAATAATGTATGAGCGCGGCGATTCCCGAAAAAGCAAATACCCTGTTGGTCAGAATAAGGCTTATGTCAAAAACCGGGTTTTTAACGTTGTTCTCGAAAACCAGGAACATAACGCCAAGCAGTATCCCCGCAGCCAGCAGGCTCCACCCGGTAACTGAAGGGAGCTTCGAGAAACCATACATGAAAAGGGCAAGTGCAAAACCATAAATAACAGATCCAAACCAGTCGAACTTTTCTCCCCTCGCCTCGGCCCATTCAGTCTTCATCTTCGTGAATATCAGGTAGAGTGAGGCAAGACCAACCGGGACGAGAAAAAGAAAGATGCTTTTCCACCCGAAGTATTGGGTTAAAAGTCCGCCAACAATCGGTCCTCCCGAGAGGCCCGCGTAAACAGCTGTTATATTTATCCCCATGGCCCGGCCCCTTTCTCCGGGAGCGAAAACGGAAGTTATTATTGCCAGGCTGGTTCCGAATATCATCGCGCTTGATATTCCTTGGAAGACACGAAGAACCAGCAGCATTTCAATTGTGTTGCAGAAAAGGACGGCGAATGTTGATAAGGTGAACAGAAAGATCCCGATAGTAAAAATCTTTTTTCTCCCTACCTCGTCAGCAAGTCTTCCGAACGGAAGCAGGAAAATCGCGGAAGATAATATGAAGGATGAAGCGATCCAACCAAGCTGGACAGCTGAAGCGTGAAGCTCTTTGCCCATTGCCGGGAGGGCGAGGTTTATTGCAGATCCCAGGAAGGGTGTAAGAAAAGCCGCGAATGTCGCGACCAGGAGTACGGAGCTTTTTAATTCTTTTTCAGAGATTTGGGATTCCTTGTCGTGGTCCATTTGTTATTCCTTGTTTTTCGTGTCGATCATTATCGTTACCGGCCCGTCGTTCTGAATCTCCACGAGCATCATGGCACCAAATTTCCCGGTACCAACAGGTTTGCCCAACAGGCCCGTCACTTTAGCGACGAAAGATTCATAGACCGGAATTGCTTTTTCAGGTTGCGCTGCCCTGATGTATGACGGGCGGTTACCCTTTTTCGTGAGGGCATGCAGGGTGAACTGGCTGACAATTATTATATCGCCTCCGACATCCCGTACCGACAGGTTCATCACACCCTTTTCATCGTCAAAGATTCGCAACTGGACTACCTTCGAGGCAAGCCATTCAACATCCTCCAGGCTGTCTGCCTCTTCCACTCCAACCAGGATCACCATGCCGTGACCAATTGCTGACAGTACTGATTCTCCGGTGGAAACGGAAGCTTTTTTTACTCTCTGTATAACTGCTCTCATCTTTCACGACGATTCATGAACAAATATATCTTTTAGAATTTGTCCCCCGGGGAATAATGATAATAATTCACCTTGTGACAAAGTAAAACAGAACCATCCTTATCTCCGTGTTTTTTCTTCAACGGTCAGGTAACAGGTCTCCCCGGGTTTAACTTTCACAGGTATTCCACCTGTCATTTCATTGGAGCTGTAAGTCTTCTTTTTCCCGGAGACCTGATTGATAACAATGTATTCTTTTTGACCATCGACAGTGAACCATTGCTGGAACTGGTTAATCCTCGGGTAATCCTGGGGCATATGCATCTTGTCGCGGTACCTGGGTGTGTCGAAGATGATCTTGCCGTCCCATCCCGATTTGCACGATAATGCCACCATGAGCCGGCCATCCTTCATCGTGGCTCCCAGCTTCAGGTCATTATTCCAATTATCTGGCAGGAGACCCTGCGATTTCCAGAGACAATACATTATAGTAGTTCTGGCGAAATTCCCGTCACCATGCCAGCCTTCAATAATGCCATCGGGTTTCTGGAAGTTCCACATCACCCTTGTCTCGCTGTCGAGCCACTCTTTTACCGATGGCAGCGGCTCCCTGTTGTAGAGGTTAAGCGCTCCTTCTATGGCATCGGCATACCCGTCACAGCTCCCGTTCTCCCAGTCAAAATTCCTGTATTTAAGGTTCAGGGAACCGAGGGCCTTCCTGGCAGCGTCAATGTAAACAGGTTTATTGTCGAGCTTGCCCACGAAGTAAAAGGCGTTAAACGTGTAACCAAAATTATCAGCTATTCCTTTCGAAATGATTTCGCCGGTCACCGGGTTGACCTCGTTATAAAAAAGCCCGTCATCGTTTCTTCCCACCTCGAGTATCCTGTCGAGCATGCTGTGAATATATGGTTCCCATTGTTTCTTCTTTTCCGGCCAGGCATATGATGATGCCAGGTAGACCTCGCACAAACCGGATATAATCTCGCAGCCATGGTCCCTGATTCTAAGCCGGTCGAGGCCTTTCGTCGGCAGTCTCTGGTCGTTCAGGTAATAATCTGCTATCTCGGCAGCCCTGGTTAGATATTCTTTCTTCCCCGTGAACCAGAACATTCTTGACAAAACCTGAAGCAGGTCACCATTAACCTCGACTACAGCGCTTTTACCGTAAAACGAACCATTGATCTTTTTCACCACCCCTACAAGCATTGGAAGGTCGTCGAGTATGCCAAGCATCCTGTCGCTCCAGGGGCTCTGGCCAAGCCATTCGGTAAGTGGTATCAGTCCATCCTTCATGTATTCAGCCGAACCGAAGACGATCTGGCTTGTATCAGGTATGGCATTCCGGAATCCTTTTGCTGAAAATGAATATGTGTCTGGCAGCCTCCCGATACGTGGTGTCAGCTTCTTCTCCGTCTCAAGCATGTCGAGGGCCGTAGTCCTGAAATACCCTGGCATCACTATGGAAGCTGTCAGCACCATGAAGGGATAGTTATCAGCAGCGGCATCCCACGCATTCCAGTAATCGCGGCTGTCAGTCAGGTTTCTCGGGATCAGCCCGGTTTCCTTGTCGGCCCTGGAAGTCCAGCCATTAACGAAATTGATGCACCTGTTGAATCCCTCGTTCACGAGATTCCCGTTTCGTACCGCCTCGTCAAACCCTGCCGGGACAGTTTTTTTATCAGGGCTTGCAATCGGGACAAGCAGGAGTAGTATTACTGAAATAAGCTTAATCATCTTATATGTTTTACCGTGTTTTAGTCAATACCAAATATACAACCAGGGCATCTTACTTGAAAGTGAATTATATTATATTCGCGCAATTCTTTCATTTCGAATGGATTTCTTCACCATAATCGCCATTGCCCTTGGGCTGTCTTTCGACACCTTCGCTGTTTCGCTGTCGATGGGTATAGTACAGAACAGCATCATTTTCCGACATGCCGTCCGGACCGCTCTTGTGCTGGCATTCTTCCAGGGTGGACTCACCGTGGCAGGTTATTTCCTTGGGTCACTGATCAGCAGGCAGTTGACCGCAACGGATCACTGGGTGGCACTCTTGCTGCTTTCATTCCTGGGAATAAAAATGATATTGGAGGGAATCAAAAGGAAGGAGGAAGACGAGGTTAAGGATTATAGCAAACCGTTGACGCTTATAACTGTTGCTGTCGGAACAAGCATAGACGCTTTCGCTGTCGGGATCAGCTTTGCCCTTCTGAATGTTATGATATGGTATTCAGGAATAATAATTGGGGCAGTGACCTTCCTTGCATCGATGACGGCAATAAGAATAGGAAAGTCAGCCGGCGCGAGGCTCGGTCAGAAGGTCGAGATAATCGGAGGCCTGATCCTTATGGCAATAGGCATTAAAATTTTCCTGGAGCACATGCTGGCCTGAAAACCAGGCTGGTGCCATTCTAACGGTTTATCGTTCTGACCCCGAATACCGGTCCCGCCATGTTCCCCTCGTGAGCCTTGAACATCACCACGAGGTTGAACCTGCCTCTTGAAATTTCTTCTGGTATTTCGTAGGTAACTGAAATGAATTGCCCGTCTTTCTTGCCAGATATATTTTCAGTAGCGATGATTTTCCCGTTCACCATTATGTCGAAGGTCTTGGCTCCCGGGAAACCACCCCAGTAATCTACAACCAGAGAAACGGGTTTATCGGGGTTGCTCTTCATCTGGTAAGAAAACCACCCACCTCTTGATTCCCTGTTGGCTCTTTCCCTGAATGGCCAGGTGTTGTCTTCTCCCCGTTGAACTTGTGATCGCGCTCGGGCTGCATCTCCCCCGGCTGTACGAAATCGATCTGGGCAGCCTTTATCTTCAACTGCTTTTCTTTTTCCGCCATGTAATCCGCCTCCCTTGCTTTCCAGGCATCTTCCGTGAACATATCCCAGTAAACAGTATATCTCCTGTCATTAATAGTGTAAAACGGTCTGAGCTCAACATCTCTTGGTCGCCCTACATTCTTGAGCATGAAGGTGTTTGTTTTTCCCTCAACTGCCTCGGTCCATGTCGAGGGATTCCTGTCGCCAGTCATCAGTACCGGGACATAAAGAGGATCGTTATAGGCGCTGTCTTTAACCGGACCAAGATCGCCAGCCATTACAAGCGGTCCGTACATTATTGCCACCCTGTTGCTGTCGTCCGGCATGTTCTCGAGCCTTAAGGTGAAAGGGAAACTAACTTCCAGCAGGTCGCCATTCTTCCACGTCCTGTCTATTGCCGCGAAGCTGCCGGGCAGACTCCTGACTCTTGTTTTTTTGCCGTTTACCCTTATCTCTAACCCGTTCATTGCCCAGTACGGGTGCCTCACCCAGATAACAAGTTTCACGGGTTTGTCGCAGGTGAACGCGAGTGTTGTCTTCTGCTCGCCAGGGTAGGCTGTTGTTTGTTTTATCACGAGACCCTTCTCCTTCCACGTGAGCTCGGAAGCTATATACTGGAACAGGAACAATTCGTTGTCGTTGTGATAATATATGTTCTCAGGGTATTTCGCGTGGTTTTCCATTCCCGACCCGATGCAGCATGTGAACCAGTCAGGATCCTGGAAATCCTTGAATCCCCATGTCGAGCGACAGGTTGTAAGTTACATGTCCGTCAGCGGGGTTCTGACTCGAGAGGATGTGGTTAATGAGGGCTCTTTCATAGAAATCTGCTTCCCGGGCGGCAGCGTTCCAGCTGAAAAGATGAGCCGTGAGCTTGAGCATGTTGTAAACATTGCACGACTCGGTAGTTCCTTCGCCGAGCCTGTCGCGTAATTTCCTTGCCGGCCCGAAATACTCGTTATTCCCGTTACCACCTGTCACGTAAGAATGGTCTGTTGTGACTGTAGTCCAGAAAATCTCGGCGGCCTTCCTGTCTGTCGAGTCACCTGTCAGTTCATACAGACGGGATAACCCTATAATCTTCGGGATGTTCGTGTTGCAGTGTTTCCCCGGGAGGACATCCCTACCTTCCTTGAGGGGGTCGAGAATAGCTTTCTGGTAAAAGAGGCGGGACATCCGCAGGTAGTTTTTATTGCCCGTGTCGGCATAAAGATCGGCCAGTACCTCGGCAATGCCTCCATGTTCGCACACCAGCATTTTCTGGACCTGCTCGTCAGAGAGGCCGGATACTATCCCGTCGAGCCAGTCGGCAAACCTTGAACTTACCTCGAGGGCAGTCTTGTTACCACAGAGCCTGTATGCGTCGCGTAGACCTGCCATCATCTTGTGTTCAGTATAGAAAGGGACCCAGATGCCGTTCAGATCAAATCCCTTTGAACGGATATCCCCTTCTGCCACTTCCTCCGAAAGGATCTTTTTACCTTTCGGGAAGGCACCCAGGTACCCGTCCCCATCGTGATCCTGAAGCATCTTTAGCTCGGAGACTATATAGTTAACACGATTAAGAAACAAGGTGTCACCCGTGGTCTGGTACATCATCGAAATGGCACTGAGGTAATGACCGAGACTGTGCCCGGCTATCGTTTCATCTTCCCAGCCATGATATTTCTCGGCCTTTGGTTTAAGTCCAGCTTCAATATAATATCCCGCCAGAAAACGATCCGGCTCATAGGCTTTCAGCGTGGCTTCTCCAAGCCCGGTGGCTTTAAGAAAAGGTCCGTCAAGAAGTCTGACCTGGCTGATGCTGAAGGGAAGGGCCCGGAAGGAAACGACTTCGGGTCCGGTCGTTTTTGTTTCTGAAACGACCTTGTTTTCTTTGCAGGAATACATGATAGCCAGGAGTGCCAGAGTGGATAAAACTGACACGAAGCGATAGTTTTTTTCATGATGATATTGAATTACAGGGAAGGTACAAGGTATCTTTCTCTTTTATTGAAGGTTGCCATTTCTCTATACCCGGCTTCACGGAGAAGGTCATAAGCCTCGTCAAAGAACTGACCCACCCTTTCAGGAAAATGAGAATCGGAGTTGACACATACAACCGCCCCGGCTTTCCTGAATAGATCAAGGAAACGCCTGTCGGGGTAAAAATCGCCGAGAACCCTGTTGCGCCCGTTAGTATTGACCTCGAATGCAACATCATGAAGTGCCAGCTGTCTGGCTAATTCGAGGTATAACGGGAAGGGGTCGAAGGAGGTATGGAAATCGTAAATCCTCACGAGATCGCAGTGCCCGAGTATATCAAATAACCCGGACCCAATTGCAGAACCCAGCAAGGTAAAATAAGAACGGTAGATCTGGTCAACATCCCTTTCGCGGTAATAATCGGGCGAGCTGTCTACAGTTACATCGCCCATGTAATGAACAGATCCAATCACGTAATCGAGGTCGAGAGGCGAGATGAAATCGTTTATGAGCTCCTCCTTCCCGGGGAAATAATCAACCTCGAGCCCAATTTTTATGGCGATCCTTTTCTCCGTTTTTCTCAGTTTTTTAAGGTAAGAATATATTCCCCTGTCCTTTCTGATGGCATGCCATAAGGCTGATCCTTCCAGAGGAGATTGAGGTGTTCGGAAAAACCTATTTCACTCAAACCTGCAACCACGGCTGCTTCAATATAATCGGGAGCTGCAGCCTTGCCGTCACTGAACGTTGTGTGCACGTGATAATCTGTTCTGTAAATCTTTTCCAACCGGCCTTGTTTTAACAGTTTGACAGTCTTTTGTTCACGGGAAGTAAATATATATCATTACCGGTTTCCTGGAGAAATGTTGGTGCTGATTCTTTTGTTAAAGAATGAACAATTGTTTAACTTATGTGTCTTTGTTATGACAAAAAGCATAACCTGTTCCATTTCTTGTACCAGACCCGGAAAAAGGTGATAAATATCATTTTGTCCTGTAAAAAGTATAAATTTGTGAAAAAGAGGCCCTGTGAATAAAACTGAAAAGAACTGCATTTGCGCGAGCTGTGATTTCAGAGATATTGTTTTTGCCAATCTCGACGAGAGCACTATTGAATCGCTTTGTAACCACAAGGAAGAAGTGGCTTACAGGAAGGGTGAGGTTATTAACCATGAAGGGGAAAAAATAACCGATTTCAAGTACCTCAAAAGCGGCCTCGTCAAACTCTACAGGAGAACCTCCACGGGAGAGGAACAGGTTATTACCATTACACGCCCATTTGAATTTGTAAGTAACATGAGTATCTTCTCGGAAGAGAGATACAAGTATTCTGTAGCCGCTGTCGAAGACTCTGTCGTGTGCACGGTGAAACTTGATTTTATAAAGGAAATTTTTCTTTTAAACGGGGGTTTCGCCATGGGCCTTCTCATGAAAATTTCAAAAATTAATGACAAGATCATTACCCAGACTCTCGATATACGTCAGAAAAACCTTGTTGGAAGGGTGGCTTACGTTCTGCTTTATTTCACCCGCGAGATATATAATTCGATGGTCTTCGACCTGCCTGTCTCGAGAAAAGAAATAGCCGACTATATCGGTATGAGCACGGCAAACGTCATAAGAACTCTTTCCGATTTCAAACGCGATGGTATCATCAAGGTCTACGGCAAAACCATCGAGATCGTCGATATTAACAAGCTGGAAATAATATCCAAACGAGGTTAATTTTCCCGCGGCTTCTTTCTGCCGCGTTTCTTCCTTGTATTTAAAGCCGATTTTTCATTACTTGTACTTCCTTTCCCGGGAGCTTACCTTCTTTTGTTAACACCCGGGCCCAGGGTATTCTTCGTTCGACACAGATGGATTATGATTTCTTCTTTCGTCCCGGATTCCCATTGATATTGGATAAACCCACCGATAAAATAACCAGTTATGAAAAGAGCAGTCTTTATAACCTTACTCCTTTCCATTGTACTTACCCTTGCCGGGCAAAGGCAACCGGGAGGCCAAAGACCGGAATCAAAGCCGGCAAACTATTACAAGCTTGAAGGATTCAGACATGGAGTCAGCTTCTTTCCCCAGGCGAACCTGAAACAGGTTGAGTACAAGGCTGGTGATTCTCTGACATTTGACAGGTATCATACTTCCGATGTGGTGTATGAATGGCTAAGGAGATGGACGGCCAGGTACCCGGATCTTCTCGAAATGTACGAGGTTGGCAGGAGCTATGAGAACAGGCCTGTTTACCAGGTAACACTGACTAATAAAAAGACAGGAGCTGATACAGAAAAACCAGCTGCTTTCTTTGAGGGCGGAAGACACTCGGGAGAGGTTACTGCCGTTGAGACAGTGATGTGGATGCTGAAATATTTTCTGGATAATTATGGCAAGGACCCTGTAATAACGCATATTATCGATACCAAAACCATTTACCTGCGCCCGGTAAACAACCCCGATGGCCATAACCTGTACCTGCAGACTGCCCAGTCTAACAGGAGCACCGTGAGGCCTTATGATAATGATGGGGATGGGCTGCTTGACGAGGACGCACCTGAAGATATTGACGGTGACGGCATGATACTCCAGATGAGATGGAAGGATGAAAAGAACGGTACGATGATCCCTGACCCGGACGATCCAACGGGTCGGCTTATGAAAGAGTCGCTGCAGGTAAAGGTATATATTCGGTTGCAAGCGAAGGAATTGACAATGATGGTGACGGTCGTCTTAACGAGGATGGAATAGGCGGTCTCGATCTTCACAGGAACTACCCTGAGAATTGGAGACCCGAGTCCGAAGCAACAGGTCGCGGCTATACCCAGGGCGGGGCAGGAGAATACCCCCTGAGCGAGACAGAAACCAGGGCCGTGGTAACCTTCCTGCTTTCGCACCCGAATGTGTATGTTGTAAACTCGATGGATACCTCGGTACCCATGCATCTGCGGCCACCCTCAACTTCCGCTTCAGAAGAAAGGATGTACCCTGAAGACCTCAAGTGGTATAAGCTGTTTGATGAGACTGGAAAAAAGATCACGGGTTACGCGAAAGCGGGCGACGTGTACAACGATTACGGTGGTGGTTCTCCCTTGTTCGGTCACGGACCCGACTTCGGGTATTTTTATTTCGGTGCAATATGGTACGGTGACGAGATATGGAATGGCGCGCGAAACAAGGATTATGATGGTAACGGGACTATTGAGCAGAAGGAAATACTCAGGTGGGATGACGAGGAAAATGACAGTCTCGGATTCAGACGATGGAAACCTGCTCACCACCCCGTTTATGGTGATGTTGAGATAGGAGGCTTTGATCCAAAATTCTTCTCGCAGAACCCTCCGGCAAAACACCTTCTCAAATGGATCAAAAACGAGGGATTGTTCAATATTGAAATGGTCAAGTACCTTCCGGAGTTGAAATGGGAAGACATCACTTTCAAGAAGATTAAAGAATACAAGGCTGATTCAGCCGATTACGAGATCCGTGTTACTTACAGCAACACCGGCCAGTTACCTACTGCCCTCAAACAGGCCAATCTTGTTCGCATAGTCAGCGAGGACAAGGTCTCGGTGTCTTTCGACAGACCTGCAAAGGATGAAGGGAAAGCTGCCATTGAAGTGATTGATCCGGCATCGAGGCGTCCCGGGAGAGGTGAAATGGGAGGACCGGGGGAACCACAGGGCCAGCGAGGCAGGTTGTCAGCCTCTAAAAATTCAGGCTATGCCCAGGGTGGTGAGAAAAACACAGCAGTCTTCAAGATAAGAATCAGGGGGATAGAAGAAGTTAAAGGAAAGGCGACAGTCAGTTCCACCAGAGGCGGAATATTGAAAGAAAAGGAGTTCTCTTTGAAATTAAAATAACAGACAGTCAAACTTAAAACAAGCAAAAATGAGAATGGAAAAACACTCGGTGAGGGATATTCCAAGGAGGAAATTCCTCGAGATGAGCATGAAGGGCGGGTTGCTGATAGCCGCTACTCCCGCGCTTCTAACTCAGCTTACTTCATGTAGTGGCAGCACTGCTTCATCAACCGGCCTGGCGATTGACAGGTCGCTGCTCGACAAGGTTATAGCGAAAGCCCTGGAAAAAGGCGGGGATTTTGCTGACGTTTACCTCGAAAGCAGGATATCGAGGCAGATAGTGATGGAAGAATCAAACTTCAAATCGGGACTTTATGGCATTAGCCAGGGCGCCGGCGTGAGGGTCATCTCGGGTAACAAGACAGGTTACGCTTATACCGACGAGATAACTCCGGAGAAACTGATGAGGGCCGCGGAAGTTGCTTCGTACGTTGCACGAAATACCTCTGTAATAAAACCAGTCGCCGTTGCAGCAGCTGAAAGACCGTCTTTCGTGACAGTTCAGCAACCTGTCAAGCATTGCCGACGAGAAAAGGATCGAGATAATCAAACGGGCAGACCAGGCCGCCAAGGAATATGACACCAGGATAAAAATGGCGATGATTGATTATAACGACGAGGTTCGCTCGAGGGTGATTGCCAACAGCGAGGGTTTGTACCTGAGCGACGAGCTGCCAATGCTTTTCTTCATTGTTCAGGTAATGAGCGATGACGGCAAGGCAAGGCACATGGCAAGGGAAAGACTGAGCATGCATTCCGGCTTCGAGATGTTCGAGAAGGTAACCCCTGAAACAGTTGCAACGAATGCCTCCAGGGAAGCCATAGCGATGCTTTCAGCACAGGACGCCCCGGCAGGTATGATGGATGTTGTTATGCAGAATGGCTGGGGAGGTGTACTCGTTCACGAAGCCGTTGGTCATCCACTGGAGGCCGATAACATTGCAAAAGGGATAGGGGCCTTCACCGGCAAGATGGGACAGAAAGTTGCCAGTGATTGTTTCACGATGGTTGATGACGGGACCCTTCCAAATTTCAGGGGAACAATAAATTATGACGACGAAGGTACTCCTGCAAAACGTAACGTGCTTATTGAAAACGGTGTGCTGAAAGGATTCATGAATGATGTTCTGAGCGCTAAGCAGCTTTCAATGGAAAGAACCGGGAATGGACGGAGGGAGTCATTCAGGTACATACCAATACCGAGGATGACAAATACCTTCATCGATAAAGGGAAGGATAATCCGGCCGATATACTGTCGTCGACAAAGAAAGGCATCTACGTCCAGAGCCTCAGTGGTGGGAGTGTTAACCCTGTAACCGGCGTGTTCAACTTCACCTGCCGTGAAGCCTACATGATTGAAAACGGCAAGAAAACCTACCCGATAAAAGGAGCAACCCTGATCGGTTCGTGTCTCGAGGTAATATCGAACGTTGACGCCGTCGGGGATGATCTCGATTTTGGTCCGGGGATCTGCGGCAAAGGTCAGGCGGCTGAAGTGACAGCTGGTCAGCCAACCGTGAGGATAAGAGGAATCAACGTTGGAGGTAGCAGGGCATAATAACTTAATAATGAAATCATCATGAACTACATAGAATTATCAGAAAAACTGGTTAAGCGGTGCCTGAGCCTTGGTGCCCAGGGGGCCGAAGTATATATCGAGAGGAGCAGGAACCTCTCGGTGAATGTTCTTAACGGCGAGATCGAAACGATAGAGGAAGCTTCATCCGGCGGTGCGGGATTCAGGGTATTTGTCGACGGGAAAATGGGCTTCAGCCATTGCAACGATTTCAGTAATTCGTCACTCGACGACACCATCTCGAGAGCTGTTGCTTTCGCGAAACTGTCAACCCCCGACAAGAACAATGTACTCACCGACGACAAGGCAGTAACGGAGGTGAAAGATCTCTATGATGCCTCTATCGCGGGAGTGCCGATGGAGAAAAAGCTGGAGATGGCCCTGGAGCTAGAGAAGCTAGCGATGAAAGATCAACGGATTACAAAGAGTTCCGGTGCTGGCTATGGCGAGGGTGAGACCGAAGTCTTCATTGCCAATTCAAACGGGTTGCTGAAAAGTTACAAATCATCCGGTTGCTCGATGGGCGTCAGCGTTGTTGCCGAAAAGGGCGATCAGAAAAACACCGGTGGTGAATACTGCTCGAGGGTTTTCTTCTCTGACCTCAAACCGGTTCAGGAAATCGCGGAAAAAGCAGCAGTCAAGGCTTGGGAAATGCTTGATCCTGTTATGGTAAAGACTCAAAGAGCCGCTGTAATTTTTCACCCGACGTGGCTTCTTCCCTGCTTGGAGGTATCATCTCGGCCATAAACGGAGAGCGTGTATTGCAGGGAGCAAGCTTCCTGAGGGATTCTCTCGGGAAACAATTTGCATCCTCATTGCTCACGATCATTGATGACCCCACAAGGGCAAGGGGAATGGGCAGTTCTCCTTTCGATGGAGAGGGTGTCCCCACCACTAGGAACGTGCTTGTTGAGAAAGGTGTCCTGAAAAGCTTTATTTATAACGTGAGGTCTGCCTCGAGGGCGGGTGTGAAAAGCACCGGGAATGCCACGAGGGGAGGGTTCAGTTCGCTGCCGGGAACGGGTGTTCACAGCATAGTCCTCGAACCTGGAACATCAACACCCGACCAGATTATCGCGGCTACATCCAACGGGCTGTACCTGACAGAAGTGACAGGTTATGGTATAGACCCGGTCAGCGGGAACTTCAGCGGCGGGGCTTCAGGGTTCTGGATCAGCGGTGGAAAGAAGATTCACCCTGTTAAAGGCGTGACTATCGCTGGTAAGGCGTCAGACATACTTAACGCTATCGATATGCTCGGGAATGATATTGATCTGAACAGGAGCTTTGCCTCCCCGACATTCAGGATTACCGAGATGCAGATAGGGGGAAAATAATTAAGCCTGACCAAGGAGATTCCTGATCGCTTTTTCAGCGTCAGGGTAACTGAAGGTGAACCCGGCCGAGCTGAGCCTGGCAGGGGATAACCTGTTTCCCTCAAGGACCATTGACGAGCCTTCTCCCATCATTATCCTGAGAAGGAAAGCCGGTACACGGGGTGAAAAGAAAGGCTTGCCCTGAATTGTTGAAACGAGCTTCATGAATTCCTTCTGGGTGATATACGACGGGGCCGCGGCATTGTAGGCCCCGTTCATTTTTTCATCAGTCACCGCCTTGAGGTAAACAGCCACGAGGTCGTCGATATGGATCCACGGCATGTATTGCCCGCCCTTGCCTATTACCGGGAAAACACCAAAACGGGTGGGTCCGACCAGTTTCGGGAAGGCCCCTCCCGACCGGTCAAGACCACGGAGGTCCTGATCTTCACTACTCTCGAGGCAATAGACGAGAACCTGTCAGCCTCCGCTTCCCACTGGCGTCCCACCATCGCGAGGAAGTCATCGCCCGGACGGTCATCTTCCGAAAAGATCTTGCCGGTATTGACAGTGCCGTAGTAGCCTGATGCCGATGATGAAATAAAGGACTTGAACCTGAATCCTTCCTTTATGGCGGTCTCGAATATCAGCCTGGCTGAAGCAGTCCTGCTGGTCATTATCTCGTTCTTCCTGGCCCTGGTCCATCTTTTCTCACCGACATTAGCCCCAGCAAGGTGAATGATGTGGTCTGCATCTTCAAGCACTGAAGGATCTAGAATACCCTCGCCGGGTGACCAGCGATGCACCCTTACCTTGCCGAACGAACTGTTCCTGGTGGATAGATGCACTACCCTGAAACCGTTCCCGAGCAATGCCGACGTGATATATCTGCCCGTCAGCCCGCTCCCTCCTGTTATCAAAACGGTTTCCTCGTACTTCACCTCGTTCATGTCTGCCATCCTTCCCGTTTTTAACTCGTAAAACCTTGTTCAAGTTAAGAAGATCTATTAATTCATTAACAAAAAACGGGGTTACTTGTTTGCATTTATCATCACTAAACCCTGTTCATCTGCAGGCATTAACATTCTTTTTGCATTAAACTGAAAATGTTTTATTTTAGGGGGCTTAAAAAACAAGATCAAAATGGGTTCTAATAAACAGCAAAAAACTATGGCAATTCAAAAGACAAAAGGAATTATTGCTATCCTGACCGGTGGCGGTGATGTACCGGGGCTGAACCCGGCAATCCGTGCCGTGACGATTCGTGCAAACCGTGAAGGATACAAGGTAATCGGGTTAAGAAGGGGCTGGGCAGGGATAACCGAGATAATCAGGGATCCTAAAGCTGACAACAGCAACAACTTCCAGATACTTACTGACGATATAGTCAACAAGGCAGGTCGTACCGGCGGTACTTTTCTCCATACCTCGAGGACAAGACCGAGCCACATGTCAAAGAGTAGTGTTCCCGACCATCTTAAAGACACCTACAACCAGGAGTACAATGACCTGACCCCCGAGATTATCAAGAACCTCGAGTGGCTTGGAGTTGACTACCTGATCCCTATTGGCGGTGATGATACACTCAGTTATGGTGTTCACCTCTACAAGCAGGGTGTAAAGGTTGTGGCTATTCCAAAGACCATGGATAATGACGTTCCCGGAACAGACTATTGCATTGGTTTCAGTACCTGCGTTACCAGGACCATCCAGATGACCAACAGCCTGAGGACTTCTGCAGGTTCACACGAGCGACTTCTTGTTCTCGAGGTGTTTGGCAGATATGCAGGTTTCACGGCAATGCTGCCCACGATGGCCGGTGCCGCTAACAGGTGCGTCATCCCAGAATACAAGTTCGATATCGAACTTCTCGCCAAACTGCTCGTGGAAGACAGGAATCACAACCCGAGCAAATACTCGGTTGTCCTGATCTCCGAAGGTGCGATGTTCAAGGGAGGGGAAATGATTTTCTCCGACAGCGAAAAAGACGCTTACGGTCATGCCAAGCTTGGAGGAATCGGCGACATAGTATCTAACGAGCTTAAGAATCTCTCCGCTAAATTCAACAACGGTAAAACAATTAACGTGATCAACCAGAAGCTTGGTTACATGGTTCGCGGTGGCGATCCCGACGCTATCGATTCAATAGTTCCGATGGCTTACGGTAACCTTGCACTCGACCTTATTCTCAAAGGAGTACATGGAAGAATCGTTGTCCTGAAAAACGGCAGATACGATAACGTTCCTATCGATGTTGTTACTTCCTCGAAGAAAGTCGTGAAGGTTTCGGAACATTACAACACCGAGAGGCTTAGGCCATTCTATCACAGCTTCGAGATGAAGCCCTTCCTGCTCATGGCTTCAGATAACTAGGATCTTATATTCAGAATACCTGTAACAGGGTGTCCGCGAGGGCACCCTGTTTTTGTAGATACAGTGTTACCTGATGTTGATAACTTGACCACTTTCCTGTCGCGGATTGTTTAAATTTGCTCCAAATCGTCAGGCGCTGGAAAAGGGTTTGGTTATAAAGTCGACTGGAAGCCGCTACCGGGTACTCCTCGATAACGGGGAAATAACTGATTGTACCATTCGGGGGAAGTTCAGAACCAGGGATGTCAAAACGACTAATCCGGTGGCCGTCGGTGATATAGTCCATGTTGTTTTCAATACTGCCGGTACCGGCGAGGCTTCGGTAATTACCGACATCATACCCAGGAGAAATTACATAATCAGGAGAGCCTCCAACCTTTCAAAGCAATACCAGATAATCGCGGCAAACATAGACCAGCTATTGTTGCTCGTGACCATCAAACTGCCGGAGACCCCGGTTGAATTCATCGACAGATTCCTTGTCACGGCCGAGGCTTACAGGATAAAGGCAATAATCGTTTTTAACAAGACCGACATTTACGACAGATGGGAAACAGAAAGGATGAATGAACTGGCCTCCATGTACGGTAAGATCGGTTACGAATGCCTCGGCGTATCAATAACCACGGGAGATAACATGGATAAGCTCCGGGAAATAATAAGGGATAAGATCACCCTGGTATCGGGAAATTCCGGAGTCGGTAAAACAACGATGCTGAACCAATTCAACCCGGAGCTTGACCTCAGGACCGACGAGATTTCCGATTATCACAAGCAGGGAAAACATGTTACAACCTTCCCCGAGATGCACCCCATGCCATTCGGCGGCTACGTGATTGATACCCCGGGCATAAGAGGATTCGGCGTGATCGATATAGGGAGAGAGGAAGTTTATCATTTTTTCCCCGAGATCTTCCGGGTCGCCGCATCATGCCGGTTTCATAACTGCCTTCACCTCGAGGAACCGGGGTGTGCCGTGAGAACGGCAGTGGAAGCCGGGGAAATAAGCATGTCGCGCTACAGGAGCTATCTTAATATCCTTGAAGACGAGAACAGTAAATACCGCTAGTCGTGTATAATCAAGTTGTTATATCTTTACATAGTCAATACTTAACAGCCATTCAGAAATGAGAAGAGTTTTTACCTATGCATATTCAGCTTTCTTCCTGATAATGGTTATAAACTTTTTCTATTATAACAGCCTTTACAAGAGGCAGCTGGAATATATAACCGAACTTCTCGACAGGCAGGTTCTGATTGTTGGTCTCGAGGTCGACAGCATAAACAACAGTTTCGTCAGCGATCTTAACAAGATAAGCTTCACGCGTGAACAGGACATGAGTCGCTTCTTCGACAAGAACAAACCCGAGATCAAATCGAGGATCACCGAACAGGTACAGCTTTTCTATTCAAAATACATCACTTTCATCACCAGGATAAGGATATATGATGATAAGCTTAATGAATTCACTATATCGAAAGACGAGACAAGAAATGACGCGTGGATACAGGGCGATTTCATTGCTCTCGACCAGCGACCCCTGGTAGGAATGGAACAGCTGGTGAAGGAGGGGAACGAGTACAATTATTACTCAACAATACTCGAGAATGGAAGGGTAATCGGTAACATCGTTGTAACTGTCGATTACAAGAAATATTTTAAAAGCTTATTTTCGGAGTTCAACCTTAAAGATTACCAGTGGCAATGGGTTGTCAGCGATACAGGCGAAGTGGTCTTTACCAACAGCGACAGACCCATCCAGTATTCTCAGGTAAGCAAGATACTCTCTGATCTCACCGAGGGGATTACTTCGAATCTCACGCACAAGGCAGTAATTGACGGCAAAGAGTCGCTGATTCTTTCATCCTACTATTCCTCCCAGCTCCTGCAACGTGACCTGGGCATCATCTTTTCAGCACCAACGGAGGTTTTCCAGAAGTACATTATCAGAAATTCAATCTTCATCGTCCTTTGCACACTTCTCATTGTACAGATGATAATTTTTATCTTCTGGCGCTACCTGAAGAAGCAGAAATCGGAGATGGACAGGCTGGGTGAGTCTGAAGGCATGCTGACGAGGATGATAAACGAGATGCCTGTTGGTATAATTATTTATAACAGGAACAGGGAGATAGTGAAAAGCAACAAGATTGCAGCCGGGTTCTATTCTTACAGCGACGAGACGGAGATGCGGGGAAAAATCTTCCCGGAGACAACCCTCCAGGAAGACAGCGACTACTTCTCCAAGCATCTTGGTGGCCGGTTCAGGCCTGATCAGTTCGTTATCATCAAGAAGGAAATAGGCGAGATTATCCTGTTCCGCAGCAGTATCCCCGTGAAATACTCTGGTGTCGATTCCACTCTCGAGATCCTGATTGACATCACGATGCTCGAGTCGGCTAGGAAACAGGAGGTAAAAGCCAACGAGGCCAAATCGGAATTTCTTGCCAGGATGAGTTACGAGATCCGCACGCCGCTGAATGGCATTATAGGCATGACAGACATACTTGGGAAATTCGATCACAATAACGAGACGAAAGAGGTGGTGGTACTTCTCAGGCGCTCTACCGAGGTGTTGCTGAGTATAATTAATGATATCCTCGATTTTTCGAAGATCGAATCGGGCAAGATGATACTTGATGAAGACCCGTTTAACCTCAGGGAAGAGCTGACATACGCGATCAATCTGGCCAGGACCCAGATAGGAGAGCGTCCCATTCAACTCGAAATACACGTTGAAGAAAAGGTGCCGGAGACTCTTATCGGTGATGCCTTCAGGTTAAGACAGGTGATGGTTAACCTTCTCAATCATTCAATCCTGAATACCGACCAGGGCCAGATTAGCGTCAAATGCAGGCACACGGGGAACAGCGGAGGGATTATAAACCTCCAGTTCGAGATAACCGACACGGGCAAGGTGTTCGACCAGGCAAGTCTCAAGAAGATCTTTGGCGATTTCGTCGGTTCAGACCCGGTATCGCTCCGGAGCAACGAGGAATCGGTGTTCGGCACCATACTGGCACGTCAGCTTGTTGAACTAATGGGCGGAGAGCTTGTCGCTGTATCACCCTCAGGGTTGCATGGCAACACCGGTAAAAAAGTTACCTTCTCGATAAACACCTACTCGAACGAGAGACCTGTAAAGGACCTCGACCTTGCCGAGTACAACAATATTTCCAGGATCAAAACTCTTGTTATTTCCGGACCGCAGACGAGAGATGACGAGTTCCATGCCATGCTTCACAGGTTGGGAATAAACGCCTCTGTAACAACCTATCAGAAGACCACCCTGAACCAGATAAAGGCCAACCTTTCATCACCCGGGGAGAAATACCGCCTTCTTATAATCCTCGACGAGGATAAGTTTGATGGCTTCGAGGCAGCAAGAGCATTACGGGACGCCAGGCTTTCTCCCAACTTCATCATACTCCTTGTCAGTTCAAATGACAACAAGGGCAATTACCTTAAATGTCTCACCATGGGTATTGACCAGTATCTCGTCAAGCCATTCGATTCAACGGAACTGTACGAAACCATACGGTCAAGCTTCACGTATCTGGAAAGCACTTATTCACCTGTCGACATCAGTTCAGTGAAGAGCGAGATGCAGATCCTGGTGGTCGAGGACAACAGGATGAACCAGATGATACTCGTGAAGATGCTTACCAGCCTGGGCTATGTTTGTGATGTTGCTGAAGACGGCTGGGATGGATTCCAGAAGGCAAAAGCAAAGAAATATGATCTCATTTTCATGGATCTGCTCATGCCTGAAATGGATGGTTTTGAATCGTCGCGCAGGATTATCGAAAACGACAAATCTTCACTGATAGTCGCCTTCACGGCAGATAATATGCCAGAGACACGAAGGAAAGCAGAACTGAGCGGCATCAAGGATTTCATAGCGAAACCCGTGAGGATAGAGGATCTCAAAAAGCTGGTAGCGAAATACTTCAATAACTAATTGAACTGATCGTTCAGAGTATGGCCGGGTTGATGGAAAAGACGGGAGCTCATGAATTTCTCAGGTTGGCAAAATCGTGCCCGGTTGTTGACGTGAGATCCCCTTCCGAATTCAGGGCGGGACATATCCCCGGTGCCATGAACATACCTCTGTTCGACGACAGGGAAAGAGATCTGGTGGGAAAGGAATATATACAAACTGGCCGCAACCCTGCCATAATAAAGGGGCTTGAGCTGGCCGGCCCCTCTTTTCATGTCAAATTATCCCAGGCCAATGAAGCTGCTGTCAACGGCAGGCTTCTCGTTCATTGCTGGAGGGGAGGGATGAGGTCTGAAGCCATGGCCTGGCTGTTCTCGCTTGCCGGCATCGATTGCCTTGTTCTCGAGGGCGGCTACAAGGCATACAGGCACCTTGTGCTTGATGATCTCGGGAAACGGAGGAAATATATAATTCTCGGAGGACTCACCGGCAGCGGGAAGACGGAGATCTTGAAGCAACTCGCTTCCACAGGTCAGCAGGTAATAGATCTCGAGGGAATAGCCTGTCACAAGGGATCTGCTTTCGGTTCTCTTGGCCAGCCACCTCAGCCAAGCTCGGAACATTTTGCAAATATCCTGCACTCCCGGCTCAATGAGCTCGACGAGGAAAAACCCGTCTGGCTCGAAGACGAGAGCAAGAATATCGGAACCGTGTTCATGCCCGATCAGTTCTATAATATCATGCAGGAATCGCCTGTCGTGGCAATTATGGAAGACATCGAAACAAGGATGCCAAGATTGCTGAGCGAGTACTCGCGGTACTCGCCCGAGGATCTGGAAAAATCGATAATGAGAATTAGCAAGCGCCTTGGCGGTGACTTTACTAAAGAAGCCCTGGAGAGCATCAGATCAGGAGATTTCCAAAGAGCGATAGAGATCACCCTGGTCTATTATGACAAGACGTACACTTTCGGCCTTAAAAGACGTCCAGAGGGCCTAATCAGGTATGTCAGCACTGATACTCACGATGTGAATGTGAACTCGGCCAGGGTTCTGGAAGCAGCTTCCTCTGTCTACTAGTCCTGCAAAGATTTCTTCAGGCGAAGGGTTTCGGTATCAACCCATTTGTATACTTTATCAGACCTCCTGAGATATTCATTGACTCTGACGGAACAGAATTCCCCTTTTAAAGCTTTTTCTACACTTTTAAGATCAACCCTCACCTCATCCACCTCGAGTTCAACAATGCCGGTTGATGGCCCTGTGATCAACAGGGTTTCTCCTGTTTCCAGATCACCGTTTTCGAGCTTGATCTCGGCGACACCGATCTTCGTGAAGTAATTGGTGATCTTTCCGAGATACACCTTCGTTTTGGTAGCGCTCGAGCCATACCTGTTGGTCCATTCCCCGAGCCTTCTTCCCAGGTAATACCCGTCCCAGAAACCCCTGTTGAAGACTTTTGAAAGTTGTTCAATCCACCCGTTCACCCTTTCCTCCCCGAAGTTGCCTGATGCGATAGCCTCGACCGCCTGGCTGTAGCATTCTGATACTATTTTCACGTACTCGGGAGGCCTGGCCCTTCCTTCTATCTTCAAAACGGTGACACCGGCGGCGATGATCCTGTCGAGAAAGCCAATCGTGCACAGGTCCCTGGGCGACATAATGTACTGGTTGTCAACCTCTAGCTCCGATCCTGTTTCCTTGTCAGTAACCACATATGATCGTCTGCAGATCTGGTTGCATTCTCCCCTGTTTGCAGATTTATTATACTCGTGCAGGCTCAGGTAACACTTCCCGGAAATTGCCATGCAGAGAGCACCATGAGCGAACATTTCAATCCTCACAAGCGAGCCGCCCGGACCCCTTATATCCCTCTTCCTTATCTCTTCCGAAATGGCTGAAACCTGGTCGAGGTTCAGCTCCCTGGCAAGGACAACAACATCGGCCCACCGCGAGTAAAATCTTATAGCTTCAACATTCGATATATTAAGCTGCGTCGAGAGATGTATCTCCATGCCTTTCGAGAAAGCATAGTCAATAACAGACAGGTCGGAAGCAATTACAGCGGTCACTCCAGAGCTGGCAGCGGCGTCAACTATCTCCTTCATCTGTGCTATCTCGTTGTCGTAAACAACAACATTCAGAGTGAGATAGCTTCTGAGGCCGTTATCGCGGCAAATGGTAACAATGTTCCTGAGGTCATCAACAGTGAAATTATTTGAAGATGCAGCCCTCATGTTAAGCTGCTCCACCCCGAAATACACCGAGTCAGCACCGCCTTTTATTGCAGCCATCAGCGATTCGTACGAACCGACCGGAGCCATTATCTCTATATCTTTCCTGGTCATTGTCTCGTGAAGGGTGCAAATATAACTACTGCTTCTGCCTCTGCAAAATGATCCTTATACAGGTGCCTTTTCCCGGCTCGGAATGCCTGACGAATATCTTGCCCCCGTGATACTCCTCTATTATTCTTTTAGCGAGCGAGAGACCAAGCCCCCATCCGCGGCTCTTGGTAGTGTAACCAGGCTTGAAGATCTTGCTGAATGAAGACTTCGGCATACCCTTGCCATTGTCGGCAATATCGGTAATCACGTTCTCCCTGGTCTGACTCACTGACAATTTAATAGTGCCTCTTCCCTCGGTGGCATCAACTGCATTTTTACACACGTTTTCTATTACCCAGCTGAAAAGAGCGGGATTGACAGAAGCATTGGCATTTTCACCGTCTTCAAATTCAGTGATGAACTCAACTTTCGATGAGGTTCTGGACCTCAGGTAGTCAATAGTCTGCGTGATAAGACCGGGAATGTTACCGCTCACCAGTTCGGGTCTTGATCCTATTTTCGAAAATCTTTCAGTTACTTTCTCGAGCCTCGCGACATCGCGTGCAAGTTCGGCGGTAACAGGGTTATCTGGCTGTTTCATCCTGAGTATCTCCACCCAACCTGCCAGTGACGAGGTTGGTGTGCCAAGCTGGTGGGCAGTCTCCTTCGACATCCCGACCCAAACCTGGTTCTGTTCAGCCTTCCTTGACGAACTGAACGCCATGTAGGCGACAAGAATGAAAAGAACTATTACACTGAGCTGGACGTACGGGTAATATATCAGCTTGATCAGTATCACGCTGTCGCGATAATAGATCTTGTTAACGTACCCGTCGCCGAGATCAATTATTATGGGCTGATTGTCCTCCTTCATCCTTTCAAGCCTGTTCCGGAGAAAATGCCTGTCATTAATCTTCACCGGATCAAAATTCTTAACCGAGATAATGCTGTCAGCGCCGTCAGTCAGTATCACGGGAACGGTGGTATTGTCCTCAATAATTGATGAAAGAAACACCAGGTAATCGGCAGTATCAGAAGAATTTATAAGTTGACGAGTGGCCTCTGCCCATAGCTCAACCTTCTTCCTTTCCTCGGCCTTGAGGCTCTTCACCAGCCTGTTGGTGTAAAGCAATGAAAACACTCCTATCGCTACCGCGAAAAGTAGCAGGACGAACTTCCACCTGGTTTTATGATTGTATATATTCACTTGCTTTTATCAGTTGTTTTTCTTTCTGAAAAGGCGGTTAAGTCCCCTTGTTGATTCCTTCCTCACAGTGTCTCTGGCAGTTGAAACGCTATCATTTTCCGACCATTCTATCCTGAACTTTGGCTTTGGAGCAACATCTTTCGATTGAGTTTGTCCCGCCTTCGTCGTACCGTATTCCTCGTTTAGAATGGTTTTAAGGTTCGATTTCTCGTTTTTCAGGCTCTCCCTTACTTTGCCCGTGGCGGCCTTCAGATCGTAAGAAACCTTGAAATCATCGTCCTTGCCGTTTATTTTCAGGAATATACTGGTCCTGCCCAGACCGTCATCTTCAACCGCGCCGAATTCAGTGACCGGCTTTTTCTTTCCCCTGGCTTTCCTGCTGAGCACGTCAGACAGGTAGGTCCTGACATGATACTCGAACTGGTTGTCAAAGTCGTGTTTACCACTAACGGTTATATCGGCTGCAGATGATTTTATCTCCATCTGGGGAATAGCAAGGTAATTGTTCCTTATGAAAAGATCGTTTTCTAGCCTTGAAAAAGTTATGTTCCCGAGTTCCGAAAGCTCTACATATTTCGAGAGAGCCATTACCGGTTCAAAGTTCTTGAGAGATCCGTTATTGATCACGTATTTGCCCTCGGCCGTGAGCGAGCGGGTCTGTGGACTGAGCATGGAATCGAGTGGCAGAAGCATCGTGAAGTTACCTGAAACCGTGCCCGCCAGGTTTTCGGCCTTTATGAAGCTCTGGCTGAAATTGTTGAACGAGATGAATGCCTTGTAAATGTCAACATCGGATATATCAAAAGTACCTTTCGAGATATAAGATTTGTCTGCATTCTGAAGGAGCATGCAGGTGCCCGACAGGGTTCCGTCCATCGAGTTGAGCGTGAATTTTTTGATGTTGAGTATACCGGGTTTGTATTCAAGGTCAGCACTTATGTTGCCGGCATCAAAGTTCCTGTATTTGAAATTGTCAGATCGCACCTTCAGATTAAGTTCCATTCCGGCAGGCAGCATTATAGCCCTTTTTCCAGTTTCCCCACTTTCGTCAGCCGAGCTCAGGAATTTTTCCGGCTCTATGTTTTCAGACCATATCTCGGCATTGGCTTTTATTCTAACGGGCTTGCCCGCGAGCCAGGCCGGGAAATTGGCGAATTCACCATCCATCCTGAATCTCTGGTCGTTCACCGAGAAAACCATGTTGTCGGCCCACAAGGTTGATGATAACATTACATTCCCTGAAATGTCCCGGAATCTCATATGACTGCTGACAAGCTCAAAACCGAGCGAACTGAAAGATATATCTGCCTCGGGATTCATGTCGGTGAAGTCGGCAGCCGTCATCTTCTTACCGGAAGGTAGCGGACCTTTTAACTTCAGGTTGAGACGTGCAGATCCTTCAGGACGAGTCACTTCCTTAACTTTATAGAAATCAAGTAACTCTCGGGGAATTACCTCCCCGGAAAAGAAAAGGGTAAGTTCAGGTGATTTGAAATTGTTTATATGAAGCTCTCCTTTCCACGTGGCAGACCCAATTGTTGTTGTGAATGTTTCAAGAGAAAGCTCTCCTTCAGAGCCACCGCCACTGACAAGATTCCCCCGGAGTTCAATGTTTTCGGCTTTAATACTGCTTGACCTCGAGATTATAGTGCCGTTATTGACGGAAAATTCGGCCACCACCACCGGGTTTTCTGCCTTTGCCGACTTGCCTTTTACCGTGCATGTGGCATCGGCAAACCCGGCTATGCTGAAATCCCTGATCGCATCCGTTACTTTTGAAGGGAGTATCTTCTTGATCCTTGACATGTCGAGGTGAGTGCCCGTTACGCTGATGTCAACATAGTCGTCCTTGTCTATCCTTCCTGAAAGCGTCAGTAATATCGGGTCCATGTTTATCTGTCCCCTGTTGAATACTAGTCCATCCGCCGAATCGTTAAGATCAAGATCGACACTGCCAGAAAGGTTCGTATTCATCCGATACGAGTCAATCACCAGGGTTGTTATGTCGACATCAGAACTGCTTCTGAATTCAATTGAGCCAGGTTTAAAGGCACTTTTCATTTTGCTGTTCCTGATCAGCCCCCTAATTTCAAGAGAAGACATCCTGTTCTCGTAAAGTGCAGTTATGTTGTAAAGTACTATTTTCCCTATGTCTAGGCTGAAATCGTCCTGCCCGTTGCCTTTCCCGGTTGACACGTTCCAGTTCACGCTGCCACCCTTGTCGGTATAAAGAGATACACTGCCGTCCCTGACGATTACGCTGGCCACGTCGTACCTGCCCCTTACAAGGTCAGTGATTTTGAATTCGAGAGCGGCGCTGCGGGCGAATAGAAGAGTGTCACAGTTATGTCTGAACTGGTTCCTGTCAAAGTCGGGCGAGGAAAAAACAGTTACATCGCGTAGGATAACACTTGCCCTGGGAAACCTCCTGATGAATGATAATCTTATTTTACCCGCTTCTATGGTTGTTGAGATGTTCTTGTTTACAGCATTAAGTATCAAAGAGGTAACCTCGTCCTGGAGAAAGACCGGCAGCAATAAGAGCACGATGAGAAGACCCGACAGGGTTATCGCCGACCATTTTAAAAATTTCTTCATCCAGGTTATGAGTTTATTCTTTCAGCGCAATAAACGGTTCATTTTAAAAAATATTTGTGACCGGTTCATTTTTGCATGAGAAAAGACAGGTCATCTTTTTCTCCAAGCTCTGCCGGTTCAGCCCCGTATTTGAATATTCTTGCTTTACGGGGCCCGCGCAAGGTTACCTTGTTATTCTCAACGATCAGCATGGTGCTCTCCCTCAGGCCGACAACGGTAACCACGCGGTTAACCTCGATGAATTCAAGAATTCTCTGTTCCCTTGTTTCACCGGCGTGTCCTTCAGGATTAGCGTCGAGGTAATGAGGGTTTATCTGGAAGGGGACAAGGTTGAAAGCTTCAAAGGATGATGGTTCGACAACGGCCATGTCGTTGGTTGTTTTTATTGTTGGGCAGGCCAGGTTGGAACCAGCGCTCCAACCAACATAAGGCGTACCGGAGAGAACCTTTTCTCTGATAATAGCGGTGAGTCCAAGATCAATAATTGTCTTCAAAAGCTTCCATGTATTTCCCCCGCCCACTACTATCGCTTCGGCTTCCCTTACGGCCGACACCGGATCGGCAAACCTGTGGATTGATACTACATCATGACCAATCCCGCGGAAACGTTCAGATACCTTCCTCTCGTACTCGTCATAACTGAAGGTGACAGCTGCAAATGGGATGAACAAGGCCCTCACGGGATTCTTACCAAGGAAATCCCTTATATTATATTTCGGATAATCAAGATATTGTTCACCCGGATTTGTAGAATTACTTATCAATAATAGTCTCATGATCCTGCTTTATTTTTCAGTTTTATTATTAGCTTAATGCATTGATTTAATGACTATCAGAGTCTTTATTTATATTGATTGTTCTGAAAGAGTTATCCAGTATATTAAAGACTAATAGTTTACCACTAAGAACATCTCCTGTTGATGTTATTATCTTGATGACTTCGTTTGCCATCAGCGATCCGGTTATCCCCGGAAGGACTCCCATGAGTCCCACCTCTGAAGGAAGGGGATTGCTGAACTTTTTGATGTCCTTTTCAGGGTTGTAATTCCTGTATGAAGGACCATTTTTGTAGTTGAAAACAGATACCTGTCCCTCGTGCATGTAAATAGCTCCATGGACCATCGGTATACCAATCGAGGCAGTGATGTCGCTTATCAGGTACCTGGTTTCGAAATTATCAGTAGCATCAACAACGACATCAAATTCAGGAAGTATTCCGGGGGCATTTGAGGCATCGAGCCGGAGATTTATGATCTTCAGTTCCACGAGCGAATTAAGATGGGCGATCCTGTCGCGTGCGATTATCGATTTTAGTTTCCCGACATCGTTCGATCCGTAAAGGACCTGTCTCTGGAGATTCGTTTCGTCAACCCTGTCGAACTCCACTATGCCCAGTTTACCGACGCCAGCCGCGGCGAGGTACTGCAGGACCGGGCAGCCGAGCCCGCCAGCACCAATTACAACAACCGAAGAGTTGCGTAGCTTTTCCTGACCGGCAACCCCCAGCTCGGGCAGCATAATCTGCTTGCCATAACGTCTTAGCTCTCTTGGTGTCAGACTGACCTGTCGCATGTCAACCGGTTGTTACCCGCGAATATACAATATATAAGCAAAGAAGCGCCGCCTGTTAAGGCCGCGCTTCCCTGGTGCTTTTTACTGAATTGTCCTGTCAGTCGTTGAATGTTAAGGCTATACCAACCTCGAAGGGGTACAGGTTATAACCTTCCGGCCCTTTACCGGCCTTGAAGAGTGGGGTGGCGTAATAGGTCCCGTAGATCTGGAAACTCTCGTATCCTATCCTTGCAGTATAACCGTACCTGAGCAGGTTAAGGCTGAAGTCGCCATGTGCCTTGATCTTGTTGTCGTCGCGGGTTATCATCTTGGTGTGTGAACCAATCTTCACCCCACCGATAACACCTGCTGATACATTCAGGTGATGATTATCCGTTGGTATCTGGATCTCGGCAAGCAACGGAACCGTAAGGTAGGCCGTGGTGAGCTTTGATTTTTTTAGTGCAACACCCGGGTCGAGTACATCAATTACACCGTTGGTGCCTTTCTGGATGTTGTTGTCCCCGTCAAACCTGTAGTTGTTCCAGTTCAGACCCAGACCGGTAACAAGGCCAATCCTCCTTGTCAAACCGAAACTCTGCTGGGTGAAGTTGAAATTGAAATTGTTCGACTTGCTGGAATTGAGATTCATGTAGTAAATTTCGTCAGGGATCACGAGGCTCCTGTCGGATAGCATGTAGTTATTAAACCCGAATTCTATTCCCGACCAGTGACCCTTGAAACGGCCGTGACTTCTTCTCACGCGGTTGCCTTCCTCGTCCTGGTCAAAAATTGTTTCATCGCTGACTTCTTCATCCTTAGAGTCATACCTCTCGAAGTTGATTTTAGGTCCGCCCTCGAGCGACTCGAGAATCTCGATGCCCCTGTTACCGAGCCTGATATGCCAGGCATCCTTGTCTTCTTCAATTGCAAAACCTTCCCTTCCGATGGAGACTATCGTGTTCTGCTGTTTTGCTTCGGCGGTGGCCTGCTTTTCTTCCTTTTCTCCCGATTTTACTTCCTGACTGAATCCCTGTAGTATTATCGTTACAAGAATTACAAAGAGTCCAAACTTTTTCATGGTCTAAAATATTAAAGTGTTTAACTGATTTCAATGCTGGGACGAAGTGAGTAACCGAAAAGTTACTCGACAGGTTCAGATTTTTTCACGGGAGCATTGAATTTTATGAGTTTCGAGCTGAAATAGACTGATTTAACATCACCCTGCTCATCCTTTTTTTCCTCGAGAGACATCTGCCAGCCGAGCAATTTATTCAACCCGACTATGCCCGCATCCGCTATCTCGTATACTTTAATGGTGCCCCTGGCACTTGTTTCGTTCTTTAGTATCTTTTCGCGGAAGAGACTTGTAACGAACTTCGTGAAGCCTTGTGGCTCATCTGTAATGTCAGCCTCGTCAGGAAGTATATTGTAATTCATGGCCACAAGTTCTGTCACCGGTGAAGATGAAGATAGTGTCACATCATCAAGGAAGGCTATTTTTGTTACTTCCTGTATTTCCTGCCTTTCCTGTCTTGTGGTATTCTTTACACCTGCTGTATCAACAACCGGGTCAACAATAGCGGGCCGGGTGATTGCCAGCGGGGTGTTTATCATTCTTTCAGGGACTGGAGTTATTTTGACTGCCGGTGTGTCTTTCTTAACCGTGTCGGAAGTGTTTTTTATTTCAGGAGTTGTATTTTGTTGGTCCGTCTTCTGAGAGTAACGAGGTTCATCCTTTACTTCAACAGGGCCTTTCGTGAATATCGTGAAAAGAAGGAGGATTGCTGCCGCGGCTCCAAGTGTGACAACTGCTATCCTGACACTTTTCTGGAACACGGTAAGCCTCTTTAAACGTGCTTTATATGGGTAAACGATTTCAGGGGCGCTGAGCCTTGTCTTCATGAAAGTGGCTAGTGTCACTGCCTTTGCCGGGTCGGCATTTATAATCTCGTCGAGCTCGGCTCTCTGCCCGGCCGTGATCACGTTTTCAGCAGCCGCGACACAAAGCAGCTCGAACTGACCTTCAGTCATTTCCGGTGCACTCTTCCTGAGCCTCTCCTTGCCAGTGAAAACATAGTCGACAGGTATGATCCTGTTTCCTGATATCTCGAGGAACTGCTCCTTGATTTCGGGATTGGCCTGGAGGAAATCGAAAAGCAGCCAAACCTGGTCCTGGGTAAGGTTACCATCGAGGTAGTCGATGATAAAGATCTCGTAATTTGTAAGATCCGGTTTCACTTTCAGATAACTGTTTCGATTTTTCCTATGTAACTCTTCAGGGCAAGCCTGCCCCTGAAAATATTTATTTTAACCTGTGCCTCGCTCTGCCCTGTTATATCTCCTATTTCCTTGTAGCTGTAGCCCTCGTAGTCGCGGAGCATGACTGATGTTTTCTGCTGCTCAGGCAATTTATCGAGTGCCTCCCTGAGGATCTCGGCCAGGTCGGTGTAACCCGACTCGTGTGTCATCTCGAGCTCGTGCACCGGTTCAAGACCTGTCATCCTCTTCTCCCTTCTTATAATGTCGATCATGGTGTGATAAGCAGTTGAGAATAACCACGATTTAACAACCTTGTAATCTATCTCGGTGACGTTGCGCCACAGCTTCTCGTAAGAATCCTGAACTATATCGTTGGCGCGGTCCCCGTCCTTCAGACTGCCCCTGATAAACCTGTATACGGCATCCGAAAACTCGTCAACAGCGCTGTTATACTCCTTTACTGTCATAAAACCTTGTGCATTGCAGAGACGGAAAGATACTTCAAATAGTTACAACATTGCAAAAAAAAATTGGTTCAAAACGCGAAAATTGTTGTCAATGTGCTTCCTGATAGCCGCGAGGAAACATAATTACAGACTGAAAAATCTTCGAATCGGAAAGTAAAATTGTCGTCTCATAAGACTAGAAAAAGGAACCTTTAAACATTTGATTATTTCCACGCCTCTAACTTTTTCGGGTGAAATGGTGTTTTTATCAACCTGGTTTCTGTTGTCATTTCCGGAGTCTTTTTTCTTTGGTTCGTTTCTTTTTGGACGAGCAAAAAGAAATGGACATAATCCTAAAAAAAAAAGAGGAAGCCCTTTTGAGACATCCTCTTCTCCTGTAAACCGGGAGGTTGGTTAATTATTTTTTCACGTTATATACTCTTATCCAGTCAATCTCCATCGAGGTCATACCGCTTATCGGTTTTGTGACACCACCTGCAAGGTTGATATACATCGGTTCCTGCGGTACATTCTCTGTCTGAACGAAGACTTCAACCCCGTTTATTTTCCATGTCAGGCTTGACGAGGTCCATTCGAGGGTGAAAATGAAGCTGTCGCCGGTATATTTCGCTCCGAGCCTGGTACTTGAAGTCTTGCCGTTTGAACCAATGCAATCGAACCATACTTTCCCTCCGGTGGTACGGCAGATACTTACCAGCGGTGCGGCTTTTTCACCAAGCAGCCAGAAGGAGTTCCTGGCCGACGGGTCACCAAGCTTGATCTTGGCCGTGAAGACTCCGTATTTCTGCCTGAACGACTTGCCCGTGTTGACAAGACCGGATGTGTAACTGAATTCCTTTGTTGTGAAACCGCTTGCAGCTGACCAGGCTTTCCCATTAATCTTCTGCTGCTTGGTGTTTATCTTCAGGTAGCTGTTACGAACCTCGAAGTTGTCCTTCTCTGTATAATACTGAAGATCAGTATCAATAGAATAGCGGTCATTGAGCAGTTTTTCGCCCCAGTAGTAGTTTGTAAGCCACTTGCCCGTGTCGAGCTTGTCGCCATCAAACTCCTCGCTGAATAATAGTTCCCTGTTCTTGAGAACATCAAACTTGTTCGAGTCTTTAACCTTGAGGTACCAGATTATGTCCGGATCTTTTTTCAGCTTTTCAAATTCAGCCAGTTCCTTGTATTCCTCGGTTTTCTCGAATCTCTTCTTGTCTAGCAGGTAAGCCTTCTTCTCCGCGAATTCCTTTGAAGCCGTGTAATCCTTGAGCTCGTTGTGACGTGCCAGTCTCGATGAACCATCTATGTTCTTGAAATTGGCATATTCCTTCGAATCGCGGAACTTGAAGAAATCCTTTATCTCGACAGATGAGTCGAGCTGCTTGAATTCAGCAAGTTTTTTTGCATCGTCGGAGCCGGAAAACTCCTTCGACTTCATCTTCTCCCTGAACCCTGCTTCCTGAACGAGCCTCTTCAGCTCCTCGTATTTAGAAATTTTATCCGATCCTTCCAGTTCCCTGAATTTTTTCAGAGCCGACCCGCTGACAGTCCGGAAATACATGACAAGATCCCTGGCTTTCTGCAACGACTTAAACTCTTTCTCCCTGCTGCACTCCTCGGAGTTCTTATACTGAAGGCTCTCGATCTCTTTCTTCTTCTGGACAAACCCGGCTGAGTTAACAAGACTGTTTAACTCATTATACCTGGCCAGCTGTTTTGATTCCGAAAATGAATTTAACTTTTCAAATTCGGCAATAAGTGCTTTTTCTTCTTGTTCTATCTTGGAAGTGGCAGGAACCATTCCCAGTAAAAGCTTGATACTTGCCATTGTACGAGTGATTTTTATATAACCTGTTAAAGATAGAAAATCTTTTAAGAAAATCGACCAGCATCCTAAATAATTGTTGTCCGGGGCTTACCCGGGGCTTCGGGCTTGACCCGGAGCTTAAGCTCCGGGCTTCCGGGACTTGCATAATAAAAAAACATTACTTATCTTTGACCGGACGTTCAGTCAAAAAACATGTCGCCACGATCAGCAAAACAATTCGAGGAGATCAGGGAGGAGAAGATAACCCTGATAATGGACACCGCTCTCGAGCATTTCGCCAACGAGGGTTTCCATGCAACAACCATTAACCATATTGCGAAACATGCCGGCATCTCGAAAGGACTCCTTTACAACTATTTTAAAAGCAAGGAAGAGCTTCTTATCGAAATAATCCGCCGATCAGTTGTTGACATATATGGTAATATCGATCCCAATGGCGATGGCATTATCTCGGAGGATGAGTTCGAGCAATTCATACGGAGATTCGCCACTCTGCTTCGCGAGAAACGACTTATCTGGCGACTCTTCTACCAGCTCATAATGCAGAAGGATGTCTACGAGATATTCATCAATTCGTATTTCGTGAAGGGGACAGTCACCTGGCCCGATTCATCAATACAGGATCATTTTCTCTCCAATGTCACATCAATGATCAAGGACTATTTCGAGAGGAAGAAGGAAAGGATGCCTGCAGACTGGGACCACAACCTCGACCTCGAAATGTTCGTGCACACGCTCAAGGGCTTCTCGCTCACCTCTGTTTTCCTCGATGAGGTGGACGAGACAATGTACTGGAAAACTGTAAACAGGATAATTGAAACATATAAATGAATCTATGAAAAGGATTGTCAATGCAATAATCCCGGCACTAATCCTCATGTCATTCTCGTTGCCACTAATGGCTCAGCAGCTGACTGCCAAAGATGTCGTCAGAAAAGCGGACGAGAAGTTCAACGGGGAGAAGTCGAGCTACATGGTGATGACGATGACCATAGTAAGGCCAACGTGGCAGAGAAGCCTGGAGTTTAAGAACTGGTCGCTCGGCAAGGAATATGCACTTACCCTTATTACATCGCCTGCAAAGGATGCCGGGCAGTCTTTTCTGAAGAGAAACACCGAGATGTGGAACTGGAATCCCACGGTGAGCAGGCTGATAAAGCTTCCGCCGTCAATGATGTCGCAGGGATGGATGGGCTCCGATTATACTAATGACGACATATTGAAGGAATCGTCGGTTGTTAATGATTACACCCACGTCTTCGACGGTGATGAAACAATCGCGGGCCGTGAATGTTACAGGATAAAGATGACTGCCAACGAGGATGCCTCCGTTGTCTGGGGAAAACAGGTAAGATGGATCGACAAGAAGGATTTTCTCGTTATGAAAGCAGAACTGTATGACGAGGATGGAGCACTGGTGCGGACCGAGACGGGTTCTGACATAAAGGTAATGGACGGCAGGACGATACAGACGCGTATAGAGCTTGTCCCGGCAGATGAGCCCGGGAACAAGACCATTGTAACAATAAAGGAAATCCGCTTCAACATCCCGCTGCAGGAGACTTTCTTCTCGCAGCAGAACATGAAGTCTGTAAGGTAATTATATTACGTCACGACACGATTAACCCATGAAAAATTACGTTATAGCCTGGCGCAATCTCTGGCGAAACAAGAGGCGCACGCTGATAACCGTGGCATCGGTATTTTTTGCAGTCTTTTTCGCCGTCATCATGAGGGCCTGGCAGCTCGGCACCTACGATCACATGTTCCGGAATGTTATTGAATCGTACACGGGGTATATCCAGATCCAGCAAAAAGATTTTCAGGATAACAGGATCGTTGACAACGCTTTCGAATATGACAGTGCGCTTGAAAGCCGGATCATTTCGACTCCCAATGTTGTTTCTGCCATTCCCCGTTTCGAGTCATTTGCACTAGCGTCATCCGGACTGTTAACCAAGGGAGTCCTTGTCCTGGGCGTGGATCCGGAGAAGGAGACCGAACTTTCTGACATCAGGAGCAGGCTTGTACGGTTCCGTATCGACGGCGGTAACTTTAATGAACTGATGCAATCAGGGCTTCCCGGGAAGGTCAAAAAGAGGATAGACCTTGTCAGGGAGAATGCCTATGCCACCACGGCTGCCCTCTGCCTCGAATTGGGTATTGAAGACAGCGACACCGCGGAGTTAATGCCGCTATTCAGGAAATATGCATCTGTTAGTAATGGCTATTTCTCGAATGGTGAAAAAGGAGTCCTTGTCGGGTATAAACTATCCCGTTTTCTTGAAGCCAGGGTAGGTGATACACTTGTACTTCTCGGACAGGGTTACCATGGAACCACGGCGGCTGGCAAATACAGGATTAATGGTATTGTTAAGCTGCCAACCCCCGATATTGACAACAAGATCGTCTACCTGCCTTACGATGTCTGCCAGGAGCTTTACAACGCTCAGGGTATGCTCACATCGCTTGCCGTGAGCCTGAAAGATAACAGGGATCCGGCAATAGACAGGACTATTGTATCACTCGTGAAGGAA
>JAXLTU010000026.1:0-56539 GCA_046329885.1 Bacteroidales bacterium | reverse complement strand
CGATTACGAGGTCACCCAGCTTATTCCCGGCATACTGATAAGGATTGATTTCAATATAGGTTTCAAGGTCGAGACCCGGATAAACATGTACTTCAGGGAGGCTGTCGAGAACATGGTGAAAACAGGCGAGATAGACCTCGAAAGCAGTTACGACTCCCTCAAGAAGCATCATTACGAGGGTGATTTTAAATTCATCGTGCTCGACAGGGTTCTCTCGAGGGATTACAAACTGTCGAACTGGGACAACTTCATCTTATCGCTGCATAATTTCGCCAGCAGGCTCAGCATATCTGATATTAAAGCCTTTCAGCTTGATCCGACAAGCACCGTGGTTGAGCAGATCCCCATAGTGATTGACCAGCCTGTCGACAACCGGATAAGAAGGATTTACTAAGCTCTTAACGAACCCGGATGAACGTCAGGAACTCCTGCCTGACAATAAAATAACTGTCTGGTTTTGACAACGGTAAGCATATTTTATTAAATTTGGCAGTTTTTTTCAATTTTTAACCGTGTCGTGATATGAATGAAAAAGGTCTGACAGATTTGAAAAAACTGTCATTCGCGGGGTTGCTTGTGACACTGGGGATTGTTTTCGGGGATCTCGGGACGAGTCCTTTGTACACGATGAAAGCTATCGTGGCAGGGGGTAGTGAGAACATGAATGAACTTCTCATCTATGGATCACTGTCTTGCATTTTCTGGACGCTTACTATCCAGACAACAATAAAGTATGTAATAGTAACCCTCAGGGCAGATAACAGGGGGGAAGGCGGAATCTTCGCGTTGTTCGCGCTTTTACGCAGGAAATCTTCCATGGCAGCAGTGCTGACGATGGTAGGTGCAAGCACCCTGCTTGCCGACGGTGTGATTACACCGGCCATTACAGTTACCTCGGCAGTGGAAGGTCTTAGACTTCTCGATCCGGGTATTCCTGTTGTGCCTATAGTCCTTGCCATTTTCGCGGGATTATTTTTCATCCAGCAATTCGGCACCAATTTCGTTGGAACCTCTTTCGGTCCGTTAATGGTGATCTGGTTTCTGATGCTGGCCATTGCAGGTTTTTCCCAGATGATCATGCATCCCGGGATACTGGCCTCCATTAGTCCTGTTTATGCCGTGAAATTTCTTACAGTTTACCCGAAAGGATTTATCCTGCTTGGTGCAGTTTTCCTTTGTACCACGGGGGCGGAAGCGTTGTATTCTGATCTCGGGCATTGTGGCAGGACAAACATAAGGATAACCTGGGCTTTCGTGAAGGTATCCCTCTTGCTTAACTATTTCGGACAGGGTGCATGGCTTATCAATAACATGCAATCGGCATCTGGTGCTAACCCGTTCTTTTCTATATTGCCGGAATGGTTCATACTACCTGGTGTGCTTATCGCCACTATCGCTGCCATAATTGCCAGCCAGGCGCTGATCAGCGGGTCGTTTACCCTTGTAAGCGAGGCCATATCACTTAACTTCTGGCCGAAAACAAAGATTGATCACCCTACTTTTATCCAGGGTCAGGTTTATCTTCCCTTCGTGAACTGGCTCCTTTTCGCGCTGTGCAGTATTGTAGTTATCTCCTTCAGGGAATCCACAAACATGGAAGCAGCTTACGGACTGGCGATCACCATCACTATGATAATGACTACCCTCCTTCTTGCATTTTACATGTACCAGAAAAGGGTCAATCACAAGCTAATAGCCGTGCTCGTTCTGCTCTTTCTTACTGTCGAGGGGAGCTTCCTCATTGCCAATCTGCATAAATTCAAAAATGGCGGATGGTTCACGCTTCTTCTTGCCTTCCTGTATTTTGTAATCATGCTCTCGTGGTATTACGGGCGCAAGATCAAGAACAGGTATATAACATTTTCTTACATTTCTGACTACAGCGAACAGATTACTGATCTCCATAATGACAAATCTGTTCCAAGAACGGCAACTAACCTTGTATATGTAATCAAGGCCAATAACATGGATCAGGTCGAGTCGAAGGTAATATATTCAATACTCCAGAAACAGCCCAAAAGAGCCGAGACCTACTGGCTGCTCCATATAAACAGGGTTGACGAGCCCGACAGGTTCGAATACCAGTTTAATTCGCTCATCCCGGGTGTATTGAACAGGATCGATTTCCATCTCGGGTTCAAGGTTGAACCCAGGATAAACCTGTATTTTCGCGAGGTCCTTGAAGACCTTGTAAGCACGGGCGAGATTGATCTCTCGAGCAGTTATGATTGTCTCCGGAAGCATAATTACTGTGGCGATTTCAGGTTCATCCTGATCGACAGGGTCATGCTGAGAGACTTCAAGCTTTCAGCATGGGAGAACTTTATACTCACTGTCCATTCGATAGCGAGGAGAATTGCCATTCCTGAAGACAAGGCCCTTCACCTCGACCCTACAAGCACTATTGTTGAGCAAGTGCCTATTACAATCGACCACAGGGAGGATTCCAAGATACAACGAGTTTACATTTAACCTGGCTATAAAGTAATCAGTTCGCTGGGACAACTGTAATCAGCCTTACCCGCCCCAGTTGAAAAACGGGGCTTGCCGGGCTGTGGTTTATTGTGATTTTCCTGGTTGCATAAGCAGCCGGAAATATTAAATTTGTGAGACAATTAACCCTGATTAGTCCATCCTTTATGAATGCAATGCCATATGTTATCGGTGCAATAGTTGTATTCGCCCTGGCCTATCGTTTTTATTTCAGCTTTGTAGCTGCAAAGGTGGCGGTGCAGAATGAACTGGCGCAGACACCTGCTTACAGGTTATATGATGGCCAGAACTATTACCCGATGAATAAATGGGTACTTTTCGGGCATCATTTCGCGGCTATAGCCGGCGCTGGTCCGCTTGTAGGTCCGGTACTGGCTGCCCAGTTCGGTTTCTTTCCCGGGTTTTTATGGATGCTTATCGGGGCGGTTATGGCAGGAGCCGTTCACGACCTGGTTATACTGACAGCCTCTGTCCAGCACGATGGGAAATCACTTGCTGCCATTGCCAAAGCGGAGATCAATAAACTCAGCGGTGCCACTACCTCATTCGCCATTATTATCATAATTATAGTCGCTCTTGCCGGACTGGGGCTGGTGGTAGTGAATGCACTCGCGGAAAGTTCATGGGGCACTTTCACCATTGCATCGACAATACCGATTGCTCTTATTATGGGAGTGTGGATGTTCAAGATCCGCAAAGGGAAAATTGCCGAAGCAACAATATTCGGGGTAATTATGCTGGTTGCAGCTGTAATATTTGGCAGGCATGTGCCGTCATCCGCGATTGGCAGCTGGTTCAGCTTCGACCACAAGACTCTTACTATACTGATAGCAGGGTATGGCTTCTTCGCATCGGTCTTACCTGTCTGGTTACTCCTTTCGCCACGCGACTATCTGAGCTCGATAATGAAAGTATCTGTAATTGCCCTTCTGGCAGTTGGGGTAATAATTGTTGCACCCGAGATAAAGATGCCTGGCTTCACCAGGTTTACCGCGGGTGGCGGGCCGATTATACCGGGGAAACTTTTCCCGTACCTTTTTATCACTATTGCATGTGGCGCTATATCTGGTTTTCACTCCCTCGTCAGCTCGGGGACAACCCCCAAGATGTTAATGAAGGAGTCTAACATGAAATTCATAGCAGCAGGATCGATGCTGACCGAGGGGATCGTGAGTATACTGGCACTCGTGGCAGCCACAAGCCTTCTCCCTCTCGATTACTTCCAGATAAATGTGCCGGTTGAAAAATTCAAGGAGATTCTTCCCCAGCTTCAGCAGATGGGATTCACCGAGTCGAGGCTGGCGGAATTATCGGCGGAGGTGGGAGAGAAAATCGCCGGAAGGACAGGAGGGGCAGTGTCACTCGGTGTAGGCATGGCATATATCTTCTCGTCTATCCCGGGAATGAAGAACCTCATGTCGTACTGGTACCACTTCGCTATCATGTTCGAAGCCCTTTTCATTCTGACAACTATCGATGCCGGAACACGTATCGGTCGTTTCCTGTTGCAGGATGCAATGGGCAAAATCTACAAGCCATTCCAGAAAACGAGCTGGCTTCCCGGGAACCTGGTGGCAAGCGCCCTCATAGTGATGGCCTGGGGCTATTTTATTTACACGGGAACAGTCTCGACAATATGGCCAATGTTCGGAACGGCTAACCAGTTACTCGCCTGCATCGCGCTCGTGATAGGAACCTCTTTCATAATTAACAGGGGGAGGGTGAAATATGCCTGGGTAACGATAATCCCCATGCTTTTCGTGGGAGTCACCACGCTTACAGCAGGGTTAATGAATATAAAGAATATTTACCTGCCACAGTCATTAAATCCTTCTTCCCGTGTCCCGGGTATAATCAATCTGGCTCTTACCGGGTTGATTATAATATCTCTTGTTATCATTTTCGTTAATGCCGTTCCAGGCTGGTACAGGGCTTACAGAGACTATAAAAAAAATAGTTAGATATGATTAACATTCCTCGTGAAGACAGAAAAAGGATTGTCATCGTCGGATGCGGTTTCGCGGGGCTTAACCTTGCAAAAAAGCTTAAGAACTCGGGTTACCAGGTGGTTCTGCTTGATAAACATAACTACCACCAGTTTCCTCCTCTTTATTACCAGGTAGCGTCTGCAGGTATTGAGGAATCCTCGATTCTCTTTCCAGTAAGGAAGATCTTTCAGAAGCACAGAGATTTCTATTTCAGGAAAGCAGAGGTCAAAAGATTGGATGATCAAAGAAAGGTCCTGGTCACTTCTGAAGGCGAGCTCGAGTATGATTACCTCGTACTCGCTTTCGGCGCCACTAACAATTTCTTCGGTTCTAAGGAAATTGCAGCTTACACCAAGGGCATGAAGACTATAGCCGAAGTCATAGATCTTCGTAATTCAATCCTGATGAATTTCGAGAAGGCCCTTACCTCCTCATCTGAAGAAGAGAAGAAAATGCACCTCAACCTGGTGATCGTGGGAGGCGGTCCTTCAGGAGTGGAAATCTCCGGAGCCCTTTCGGAAATGAACAAATACATTATCCCCAGGGACTACCCGGAGTTTGGAAATAACCGTGCCTCAATCTATCTTGTCGAAGCGGCTGACAGGCTGCTCGGGGTGATGTCGGAAAAATCATCCGCGAAAGCGAAAAAATTCCTCGAGAAAACGGGGGTCCGCGTACTGACTTCTACAAAAGTGATTTCCTGTAACGAGAATGGTGTGGTGGTGGAACCAGGAGGACTCATTCCTTCTAAGCTCATAATTTGGACAGCCGGGATCAAAGGAAACACTATAGACGGGTTGGACCCCGAAGCATTAACAAGAGGGAGCAGGATTCTCGTTGATAAATACTCGAGGGTAAAAGGGTACAGCAACATTTTCGCGCTTGGGGATGTGTCGTGCATGCCTGATGAACAAAATCCCAACGGGCATCCCCAGGTGGCCCAGGTTGCCATACAGCAAGCTTCGAGACTAGCTTCCAACTTCAGGAATACTTTAAAGAATAAGGAATGGGAAGGCTTTCGCTACCGCGACCTCGGGACGATGGCCACCGTGGGGAGGAATCTTGCAGTAGTGGAACTGCCGTATGTACATTTCCACGGAATTTTTGCCTGGTTCGTGTGGATGTTCATCCACCTCATGAGCATAGTCGGTGTCAGGAACAAACTTATGATTTTCATAAACTGGGCCTGGAAATATTTTACATATGACCATTCCCTGAGACTCATACTGAGACCAAGAGGAAGATGCTGATTTTAATAACTATACAATTCTGTTAAAACTCAAAAACTATTTAATATTCCATGAAAAAACTAATACTTATACAGGTCCTTTTATTTTCAATCATCCTGTCTACATATAGTCAGCTTCCTTCCTGGAAACCGGCAGGAGACAGGATCATGACTGTCTTTGCAGACAAGGTAAACCCGCTTGCCCCTCTGCCTGAATATCCAAGACCGCAGATGGCAAGACCTGAATGGAAAAACATTAATGGCCTATGGGACTATGCTATCGCCGGCATCGACGAGCAACAGCCAAAAGTGTTCCAGGGCAAGATACTCGTTCCATACCCTGTTGAGTCTGCACTATCTGGCGTGGGTAAAAATGTGGGACCTGATAAGGCTCTTTGGTACAGCACGAAGGTTTCAATACCATCTTCCTTCAAGGGGAAAAGCATCCTGCTGCATTTTGGTGCGGTTGACTGGCATACCGAGCTCTTTGTTAATGGTGTCAATGCCGGAACGCATGAAGGCGGTTATGATCCCTTCACTTTCGATATAACCAGTTTTATCAAGGGCAGCCAGGTGACTTTATCGTTAAAAGTTACTGACCCGGTCGACAAGGGACCTCAACCCAGAGGAAAGCAGGTTCTTAATCCTCATGGAATCTGGTATACCCCCGTTACAGGTATCTGGCAGACAGTCTGGATTGAACCGGTTCCTGCAAGTTATATTGCTTCAACTATACAGGTGCCTGATATAAGGAAGGGGTTACTGGCTGTTAATGCACAGGTTGTTAATCAGCAACCAGGTGATGTTTTAAGGATATCGGCATGGGAAGGCGAAAAGAAGATATCTGAGACTGAAGTAACTCCCGATGCCACGGCGAGTCTGTTAGTGCCGTCACCAAAGCTGTGGTCACCGGAATCGCCTTTCCTATATGATCTGAAAGTGGCAATTGTCCGTAAAGGAAAGGTCATCGATGAGGTGAAAAGCTATTTCGGGATGAGGAGCATCACTTTGGAACCAGATTCTAAAGGAGTATTAAGGATGGCTCTTAACGGGAAGTTCCTGTTTCAGTACGGCCCGCTCGACCAGGGATGGTGGCCCGATGGTTTATACACACCGCCAACCGAGGAAGCCATTGTATATGATATTTCGAAGACAAAGGAGATGGGCTTCAACATGATACGTAAACATGTAAAGGTCGAACCTGCCAGGTGGTATTATAACTGCGACAAGGCAGGTGTTCTGGTATGGCAGGATATGCCAAGCGGGGACCTGGGACGCAACAGGTGGCATACCAACCCGGGTACGGAGGGTGGAGAAGACAAGACAAGATCTGATCTTTCTGAAGGTATATACAGGAAAGAATGGAACGCTATAATTGACAACTTGTATAACTTCCCTTCGATAGTTGTCTGGGTGCCTTTCAATGAAGCCTGGGGTCAGTTTAAAACAGTGGAGATAACCAACTGGACCATGCAGAAAGATCGCTCGCGTCTGGTAAATAGCGCCAGCGGTGGTAACTTCAGTTTCGTTGGTCATATTCTCGACATGCATAATTACCCTGGGCCGGTGATGCCGCGAGCTGAGGTTTTTGGAGGGAAGCAAGCACTCGTTCTTGGCGAGTTCGGAGGTCTGGGCCTGCCACTGGAGAATCATACCTGGGTTGGAAAAAATAACTGGGGTTACGTGAGCTTCCCCAATGCTGATACCTTGTTAATTGCTTACAGGAACTATGTTAATCAGCTTGTGCCATTTATTGAAAAAGGTCTCTCCGCTGCTATTTACACCCAGACCACCGATGTCGAGGTTGAAGTTAACGGCCTGATGACTTACGACAGGAAGATAATGAAGATGCCGGCTCAGAAACTGTCCGAAATAAGTGGTAAACTCTATGACACGGCCGAAAAAGTATCTCTGAAAAAATAGTAAACAATTCATATATTTATTGATATTTTGTGACTTATGAAAAGGATAGCCCTGGTATTGTCTTGTATAATCCTTGCAATTACTGCAAATTCCCAGACGCCAAAACAGATTAACGTCAATGCCGGTAAACTAATCTCGGATGTCAGTCCGGTAATGTGGGGCGTTTTTTTCGAGGATATCAACTTTGCCGCCGATGGAGGGCTGAATTCGGAGCTTATAAAGAACAGGTCCTTTGAATTCAGCGATCCCATGATGGGTTGGGATGAGTATGTCGATAAGGGCAAGGGTAAATCGCTCGTGACTTTTCATTATCCGGCCAACCAGGCAAACCCGAGGTACCTTAGACTGTCAGTAAATGCAGCGGGAGGTTTTTACGGCCTGGCGAACGAGGGCTTCAGGGGTATTGGATTGAAGCAGGGTGCGAAATATAATTTCTCTTTATCCGCATCACTTGTTGAAGGGAAGGACCTCGGTCTCACAATAGAGCTTGTTTCACCTTCAGGAGAATTACTGGGATCTTCTGTTTTATCGGGTTTCGGAAAGGGGTGGAAGACATTTGAATCGGTAATCACATCGGGCAGGGATGAAGGGAAAGCCTCGCTCAGGTTGAAATTCTCAGGGACAGGCGTCATCAATATTGATCTTGTATCACTCACGCCTGTTGATACCTGGAAGGGCAGGAAGGCGGGTCTGAGAAAGGATATCGCTACCATGATAGCTGATATGAAACCTGGCTTCGTAAGATTCCCTGGTGGTTGCATAGTTGAAGGCAGGGATCTCACCAACAGGTACCAGTGGAAGAATACAGTCGGACCTCTCGATCAGAGAAGGCTCTTCATAAACAGGTGGAACACCGAGATGAGAGACAGGCAGGCTCCTGATTATTTCCAGAGTTTCGGGCTTGGGTTTTATGAATACTTCCTTTTTTCAGAAGACATCGGGGCAGAACCTCTGCCTATTCTCAACTGCGGCATGTCGTGCCAGTTCAATTCAGCGGAAGTTGTGCCAATAGAAGCTCTCGACCAGTACATAAAAGATGCTCTTGACCTGGTTGAATTTGCCAATGGTCCGGTCACGAGTGAATGGGGTGCTTTAAGAGCTTCAATGGGACATCCTGCACCCTTTAACCTTAAATACATGGGTATTGGAAATGAGCAATGGGATGTTCAGTACATCGAAAGATACAAGGAGTTTGAAAAGGTGCTGAAGGCCAGGCATCCGGAGATCAGGTTAGTATCGGGTGCTGGTCCTTACGCCGGCGGGGAACTATTCGATTACGCCTGGGCTGAATTGAGAAAGCTCAGTCCGGATCTTGTTGACGAACATTATTACATGGCCCCGGAATGGTTCCTCAGGAATGCAGGCAGGTATGATAAATACCCGCGAACAGGTCCGAAAGTTTTCGCCGGGGAATACGCCGCCCACTGGAAGAGCGGCGACAGGGCTGAATCGAGGAATACATGGTACAGTGCGCTTGCCGAGGCTGCTTTCATGACCGGTCTCGAGCGAAATGCCGATGTTGTTAGGATGGCATCTTATGCCCCTCTGCTTGCTCATGTTGACGCGTGGCAGTGGAGACCTGACCTGATATGGTTCGACAACTCAAAGGTTTTTGGAACGCCAAACTATCATGTACAGAAACTCTTTTCATCAAACAAGGGAACTGATGTTATTCAGGTACTTGCAGGTGGATTACCTGTTTCCGGGGCAGACAGCCTTTATGCCAGCGGAACTATTGACAGGAACAACGGACTGGTAATCCTGAAGATAGTTAATAGCTCCATCAGCGGCCAACAGGTTCGCTTTGTCGTAGATGGAGTGCGCGCGGATAAAATAGCATCAATTACAACTTTGAAATCAGGGAAAAAGTCTGACTTCAATTCGATAGACAATCCTGTTCTAATAGTACCGGCTGAAACGACTGCCGTGATAAAAAATGGGAAAATCGATGTTTCTCTTTCTCCGCTATCCGTTAACATACTGACATTCAAGTATAAAAAATAAACTACATAACTGAAATGAAACGAATAATTTTTAACATCATGGCATTTTTAACAATTGTCTCGCTCGGGGGATGTAACAGCACCAGTGACCCTTCGGCATGGAGTGATAAACAGACGGAAACGTGGTTCGCGAAAGGTGAATGGCACGGTTCATGGAACAAAACCCCGGATGCTTCAATAAACAAGAAGGAACTGGCTCAGGCATACTACAAAAACAAAGAAAGATGGGATAAAGCCTTTAACTTTCTTGCCGGTGCAAGACTCGACACCATGTCTACAGGAAGACATGACATAGATGGTAATAACCTCTACGTGAGCATTAGTGACTATAATACAAAGGCAAGGGAAGAAGCCAGGTTTGAGGCTCACGAAAAATATATCGATATTCAATACGTGGCCAGTGGCACCGAGTTCATGGGATTAGCCCCGGCAGCTGCAGTTGACAGTGTACTCCAGACCTACGATCCTGCAAAAGACATCAAGTTTGTCAGGGTTACAGGTTCTTCCGAATTCAAGGCTGATCCGGGCAGATTCTTTATATTCTTTCCTTCCGATATGCACAGACCCGGGCTGGCTGATGGTGAAAAAGCCATGGTAAGAAAAGTTGTTGTAAAGGTTAAAGTCGACTAAGATAGATCATATTATAAAAGTTCCTTTATCTTTGCCACCCTCTTAATAACTACCCCCGATGGAGCTGTTTCATTCTCTTTTTGACTGGTACATGGCTAATCTGAGCTATCTGACGATTGCTCTGTTAATGGCTATAGAAAGTACCTTTCTCCCCCTTCCCTCCGAGATTGTGATTCCTTTTGCTGCATACAAGGCAGCCCAGGGAGATCTCAATATTTTCCTCGTCATCCTGTTTGGAACGGTTGGTGCTCTTTGTGGTTCTCTTTTCAATTATTTTCTCGCCAAGTACCTGGGGAGACCACTTGTTTACAAGTTTGCGGAATCGAAAATCGGAAGACTCTTTCTGCTTTCGAGAGAAAAGGTTGAACATGCTGAAAATTATTTCAGGAAGAATGGCAGATCATCAACGTTTATCGGGAGGCTCGTCCCGGGGGTAAGGCACCTGATATCAATACCGGCAGGGCTGGCGGAAATGAATCTTAGAGACTTCGTGCTCTTCACATTTACCGGGGCGGGGATCTGGAATATAATTCTAGCTGTCATAGGTTATTACCTGTATTCAATAAAGGACGAGATTTTCCCATACCTGGGTTATATCCTGCTTGTTATTGGATTAGCCTTTGTCGCTTATCTGGTTATCAGGGACAGGCTGAAAAAGAAGAAAAACGGTGAAAATCAGCCCGGCTGATTTCTTACCACCGATAAATATCGAGGCAGGATTATATTATTTCCTGCCTCTTTTTTTTCAGAATCTTGCTATGAATTCTATAGTGAATTTGTCTGTATGTGTCGGCAGGTATCCCCTCAGGTAGTTCTCGTAATTCAATCTCATCTCGGCCATGAACTGTTTTGGTTCAAAACAGAAATTGACTCCCATTGTTATCCTGTCGGCACTGTAGTCATCACTGAATATTTTGTCACCCATACGGTCCCACCTAAGGGTAGGAGTAATGATGCGAAAGATATTATTGGTGGTGACGAAGTTATAGTAAGAATGTAGATATATCCCCGCGTCTTTCCTTCTTACCGAAAGAGTATCATCCCAGGCGCGGGTAACTATTTCAGACTCGAGTAAAAGTGGACCGCTGGCGTATCTGAGTTCCCAACCTGTCATCAGGAGCTTGTTCCTGTCGCCCATCGCGCCCTGGTAAATATTGGATGTAATCCTGAAGCCGGTTTCTTTCCCGATTAACAGGCGGCTGACAAAATTCGGCCGGTCTATCCATTGAGGATTATTATTCCCGGTTCCGTTTACAGCACCCACGATAACCTGCACCGGAACCTTGTCGAACTTGTAGTCGGCATAGAAGCCGATGTCGCGCATTCCATCATTAACGTACTTGGCAACGAACGATCTGTTCGCGAAGAAATTTTCAGCCGGGTTACGGATATAGTCAGTGCTGAAAGGAATTTTTCTCTGACCCATGTAAAAATCAAGGTTTTTCAGTGGTGTGAACCTGACAAAGGCGTCGAGCATTTTTATTTTCCCTTCATCGGAAAGATCAACTTCAACCCTGTAAGAGATGACCTTGTTAACCTTACCTTTTGCCCCGAACCTTGCATTCCTGACTTCGAAACGCATCTTCGAATTATTGAGATCAAACTCGGTCTTAACCTTTATAATCCCATCAATATCTGGTAGAAATTCGGTGCTGCTGGCACTGTTTTCCTGGCTTCTTGCTACAGAGGCAAGCAGGACGAATACAATAACAAGTGATAATTTCTTGTACATTTTGATATATGTGTAGGGAGCAAATATATCCTAAAAAAACATTGCAATCTAACCTGTTATAAAACTTCGCATCGCCACGCTGCCATTCTGTATCGAATCGTGAAAAAACCGGATCTGTTCATCCTGACCCGTCATTCCAAGTATGTAAAGCATCGGGTAATAATGATCCGGAAATGGTATAGCCCTTCGGGAGTTCTTTCCCAGCGATGTATAATTTATAAGGGCCCCGTCGTTTCTTGAAATGAGATTATCCCTGAGAATCAGATCAAACTCTTCAGCCCAGCCGAAAGGCTTTGCATCGCTATCGAAATCGATCTCGCCAAGGTTATGGATTAGGTTCCCGCTTCCTATCACGAGAATGTTTTTTTCCCTCAAGGCCGCGATTGACTGTCCAAGGGTGTAATGATGTTTAGCTTCCCTGGCGATGTCAATACTTATTTCAAGAACCGGTATACTGGCCTCAGGAAAGATATATTTGAGGATTGTCCATGCCGCATGGTCAATTCCCCTCGATGGATCCGTGGATATGATGGTACCGGATGGTGTGTTTTTAATCAATTCTGCCGCATCGGGTGAGCCCGGTGATGGATATCTGAACCTGTACAGATCGGGTGGGAAACCATAGAAATCGTAGATCTGTTCGGGGGTTGCCGATGCTGTTACCCAGGTTCCCCTGGTGAGCCAGTGTGCTGAAACAACGGCAATGGCATCCGGAACAGGTAGTGTCCTGCCAAGAGCCTCGAGGTCGCGTGTAAAAGCGTTGGTGTAGACGATGTTCATCGGCGATCCGTGACCAACGAATATAGCAGGCAGCTTCTTACTCATCCCTGTTAACGGTGTCGGGTGAAAAAGCTGGCAGACAGACCGCGATATACTCGGCTCCTCCTTCAAATGGAGTGCTGTACTGTATCCACTCTCCCTTAAGTGTTATAATGCCTTCGCCTGCCGAGACAATGAATTCCCCGCCAGTTGTCTTCACTTTCAGCTGCCCCTTCAAAACTAGGGTGTATTCATTGAATTCAGGCTTCTGACCCGGTTCAGACCATGAGGCTGGACTTTTCATTCTGGCAATGCTTACTTCGCTAGTTGATGTATTAACCCTCCCAACGAATTCTTCGATAATCTTACCGCCCGTTCCAGCTGCTTTTATTACCGATGGCTTTTTAATAACTATTGGCATATTTCTTTAATAATTAGTCTTCAAGATATCCGAAAACGCCGCTGTAATAATCATCAAAAGCCTGGGCTATTTCGGCCTGGGTGTTCATAAGGAAAGGCCCGTAGGCTGCTATTGGTTCATCAATAGGTTCCCCACCAAGTATAAGTATAACCGAGTCTGAAAGAGCTTCTAACCTGATTTCTTCGCCCTCGTGACCGAACAAAACGAAATTATCAACCTGGACATTGACAGAGTCATTTAATTTAATGCCACCTTCGATTACGAGGAGTCCGGTATTGAATTTATCGCTTATTGATAATACCTCCACATCTCCTGTTTTCATCCTGCAATTGAAAAGGTTAACAGGGCTGAAGGTCTTTGCCGATCCCTTTTTACCTTCGAGTTCACCTGCAATAAGCTCAACAGTACCCTTGCCATTTGTAACGGGTAACCGCGGCATGTCTTTGTTTTCGATAGGCTGATAGCGAGGTTCGTTCATCTTGAATCTGGCAGGCAGGTTGACCCAAAGCTGAACCATTTGAAATGGACCGCCCCTCAGGCTGAATTCTTTCTCGTGATATTCCTTGTGCAAAACGCCCGAGCCAGCTGTCATCCACTGGACATCACCAGGATTGATAACCCCGCTGTTCCCGGCACTGTCGTGATGAGAAACACTTCCCTTGTAAGCGATAGTGACAGTTTCGAATCCCCTGTGAGGATGTACTCCCACTCCTTTCTGCTTTTCTGAAGGGGGGAGGGTAACGAGAGAGTTATAATCAAGCAGGAAAAAAGGGCTCATTCCCTTCATGCCAATCTTGTCGGAATGAGGGAAGAAATTATGAACCCTGAATCCATCCCCAACCATGTGCGGTGAAGGTGGAGGCAGTATAGCTTCTATTTTCTTGTATAAAGATGCCATTGTTTAATGTGTTAGTACACAATAAACACAAGTGGTCCGTTATTGTTTATCACCAATCATACTATACACGATCTTCCTGATTTCCAGTGCCCATTCCTGGTGTGTTTTATCAGGTGTAAGAGTAGTGTAACTGACCGGTTTACCAAATGTAACAGTTACCGGCCTTCCCCTCTGGCTCATCATCTCCCCGGGTAGCAGTATCGTTTCGAGATACATCTTTATGCCGAGAAAAGTCCTCAGATTAGCTACCCTGTAAAACAGTTCTGAATTCCTGCCGCTAATATGAACCGGGACTATATCGCGTCTCGACTGAATAGCCTTGGTGACAAATGTCTTCTGCCACAGGGGATCTGAAATAACACCTTTCCTGCGTCGTGATACTTCACCAGCAGGGAAAATTAGCACCTGTGTATTTGAATCGAACAGCTCGTTCAGTTTCTGGGCCGTTTCCCTGCTGTTTTTCCCGAATACATTGATCCCGAGCATGAGCGATCTCAAATTCGGTATGTAGTTTAACAACTCGTTAGAGGGTGAAACAATATCCTTGTAATATTTCCCGGTAGCACTGAAGAAGGAGAGGGCATCAATGGCACCGACAGGATGATTGGCCACGAAGATGAAACGACCCTCGGGTGGAAGGTTCTCCGAGCCCTTGATTATGACATCAACTTTCCAGCCATCAAGTACATCATTAATGAAAGGTATACCATCGAGATGTCTGCTCCTGTGGATAGTGTAGTTCATGTCGTCCTGGTGAACCAACTTCTCAAGTAAACGGATGAGAAAGCCCGGCATGCGGCTAAAGATTTTTGATTTACCAGATCTCATGGCCTTGCCGAGATCAATTACTTTACCGATGGTTTCCATTTATTTTTTGCCAGATAAGTTGATACAGGAAGCGAAGATATTGATTTAATGTATCAGCTAAAATAAGGAGTGTAAAAAACATCACGTTTTGCAGCCCGGTGTCAGGCTTGCGAGGCAAAGGCATGGCAACCCCGGGTCCTGAGTTTCATAGTTATAGAGGAGGGATCATCTGTTACAGCATTACCAGCCGGATCCTGGCAGAACGGGCAGGCATGCACGGCACCTGAGGAGTCTATGTATAAATACCTGTTTCCTGCCCCGCTGCAACCAACAACTCTCTGGTGGTGACCTGGATAGATAACCAGGGGGTAACTATTTTTCGTGTCAGATGAAACCTCGAGATAAAACCTGTCTACCGTTTCTACCTGCCAGGGTTTAAGCTCAACTTCCTTTCCCCTGAAGTGGCCTGTTTCCCTTGGTTCAAGGAGGAAGATGAAATCAATCTTCAACGATTTTGCAAGACGAAGATATTGATGGAGGTTTTCTTCCTCGGCCATTTCACCAGTGATACAGATAGCCAACCCTGTTGCTAATCCTGACTTCCTGCAATTTTCTACGGCTTCAACGGCAAAATTGAATGAATTCTTGTTTCCCCTGAACTCATCATGTTTCAAGGGATTAAAATGATCAAGGCTTATTTTCACCCCGGTGAGACCAGCCTTCCTTAGTATGTTTGCTTTTTCAGGAGTCAGATCGTATCCTGATGTCAGAAGCCAGAATTCGATATCCGACCGGAAAGTACTGATTAGCTCGACGAGATCGCTCATCCTTTCCAGCGGTTCACCGCCTCCAAGCTGAATCTGGCAGATACCTGCCTCGCGATACTTGCGAACAATTGTTTTCAGGTCATCGAGAGTAAGGTTATCCTGGCCGGAGAGCCTGTCCCATTCGAAGCAGTGGAGGCACCTGAGAGGACATCTCCTGGTTATTGACATTATGAGCGTATGGAGATGAAAACCGCTGTTATTGCCATTTATAGAAGCTATTTCGTCGCGTGCGAATCTCCTGAAAGCAGCAGATGGCCATCCGGGGATATTAGGATTCAGAAACAAACGGCCATTCGAGTAAAATGGTCTTGGAAGGGTAGCGGTACCTGCAAATCTTAGCCTGGTGGCTCTCATTTTCCTGATTGTCCCGAGTGCTTCAATCGGATTCCCCTTGGTTTTAAGAGCTGCAAAGAACAACCCGGTTCGTACCATAAAAACCGCTAAGCTCCTTACTATGCTGATTGACAGCAGACTGGTTATCATTTATGAATGAGTAAGTAGGCCCGTGCTAATTTGACCCCCTGCCTGAATAGTATTTCAGAAAATGCTCTTTGGAAAATCTTGTAAAGGCGCCGGGTTCAAGAAATGATTTCAGGTAATCTACATCGGCTTTTCCTGATGGCTCCCTTATTATCTCGTAATTTCCCCTGCTGTGGAGAAACACTGATCTTGACATGTTCGGGTCAATAGCCGGAACAGGGAAAGAGATCTCTGTAATATTATCAACCAGCGGTTGAACCAGGTAAAGGTCATCATTATGCAAGAGCAAGGGACTGACATCATTCCCATCCTGATCTGTAGCTTTGCTTAACGACACTATTTTCTTATTCGTGGCAGGTGCTGCATCGTAGTATAGCCCCGTGTAATCGATATCCCAGAATAGAACACCGGTTACCAGTTTTATTTTCACGATGTCATCGTTGCATCCTTCGAGGCTGACTGACATGACATCGGTCTTATCAGCCATGGGTCCGGGCAGGTTTAAACAATCGATTCTCCTGTCACCATTATCAGTCTCGATGAAGACCTCCATCAGCATTCCCTGGTCCTGCATCCATTGTCTCAGCTCGTCAGTCGGTTTGAGGTTCCTTTTCTCCTTCCATTTATCGTACCTGTTTCCGAAAAGATCGATGAACCTGCCAAACATGTAATCGAGCCACATCGTGTTCTTTGCTTTCACCGCCAGTAACGCTTCGGTTTGTCCTTTCTGCAATGGGAAACAAAGGGTAAGGGTATCCTTTAACAGATTGTCATCAAATGCCTCGCTGATGAATCTCAGGGTATCTCGCGATGCCAGTTCCCTGGTTACAGATCTGCCATAGGCATCGGTTGCCGCGATAAGACTGGCGGGTTGACCAAGTGTGAATGCTTCACCATTCTTGTCGATGGCGACGGTTTTCCCGGGTTCATGGTCAATAATAACCAGTTCCGCCAGGTTTGTCTTTTGAATCTCCTTAACCTCGTTAGTTATTCTTATGCTGTATTGGCCATCAACCGGTTTGACTTTGTTCAGCGCCATATAATCATCTCTCTCGAGAGGTTCGGCCGTGGCACCCGAGTATATCTCACCTGAGAAGGCATAGTCTTCACCGGTGTTCTCGTAAATGAACGGGCACGATGCTCCTTTGGTTAAAATAAGGATAAGTAAGAATATTGCTGTCGCACCTATGGCCACGACGTATGACCCGATTACGGTCGAGGCAACATCGACTTTTGGTGCTTCAACCTTTGCTATATTCTCGTAACGTATTGCCACTGAACTACCCGAGATCTTTATCGCGGAATCAGGAGCAACATAGATATGCACAACCTTCGATTTAGTAGGTTTGACTAAAGGGTTTGGGTTGAGGCTGCCAGTTATAACTCCATTAGAAATAATCGGGTTATAGACATCAAGACTCGTGGTCTGTCCATGTACCCTGAATAAAGGTTTGTTCTGGTAAACCAGCTCGCGTTTATCTATGTGTTTAGCGGCATAGCATCCATAGAACTGTGTCAGGAAAGCAAATATCATGAAGGTCGCAATTGCCTGCATGAGTTTACCATGTTTGTACATAGCACGGGAATTAGATTAATTAAACGGTACAGACGGATGTTCTCACTATTTAATAGACCATGTATATTCCGAAAGTGGAGTACGCCAGGTTAGCCAGTATGAAGGCCATACCTGCTGTCTTCCAGAAATGAACATACTTGTAATCGACCTTCCCGATATTCTCGGAAGGTACGGTTACGAGATTACCATCATGTCTGATGGCACTGGCAGGGGCTATCCAAACGTGAATGATCTTGGTTTTCGGGATTGCCTCGGCCGGGGAAGCGAGCGAACCGGTTAACTTGTCAATGCTGAGGGTGTAGCTTTTGATTAACCATGTACTGTCGTCAGAATGAATCATCAGGTACCCCTTTTTAGTCTGCAAAGCGTTGATGGAGTTAGCTGGAATAGTTTTTTCACTCAGGCAACTGCTGAAGAACAGCAATATGATAAGCGTTAAGAGAAACCTGCCTGACAAAAGAGCCTTCTTGACCTTGTTCATACAGGTGAGATTTTAGTAAAGATAAAAAAATTACCGGATTAACAAAGAGTAAGTGCCTGATTTTTAGAAAATCCGGTAAATAAACCTGGTGTCAGGGATTTGTCCTATTTCTTGGCTCCGATATTTCTAAGCCAGATCGCGGCGAGGCCAGGCCATGTTTCCGCTGCCCTGCTGCCCGTTCTGAGACCGTAACCATGCCCACCCTCGGGAAGCAGGTGTAATTCAACCGGAAGCTTCGCGTTCCTCATGGCGGATGCAAATACCAGGGCACTGTTCCCGTACTGATCGTCTGTTGTCTGGAAAATGAATACCGGAGGTGTTTCCTTCGACAGGGTCAGTTCAGGGGTAAGCGATTTGTTTTCACCCTGGTCGAGGTAGGCAGGATAGATGAGCATTGCAAACGATGGTCTGCAAGAAAGCGAGTCAGCAGCATCGACAGGTGGATAGGTTCTCCTGTTAAATCCGGTACTTGCCCTGGCACTCAGGCTTCCTCCTGCTGAAAAGCCCATTATCCCGACTGATGCCGGATCGATGTTCCACCTCGAGGCATTGTGCCTGACGAGTCTAATTGCCCGTTGCGCATCCTGAAGCGCACCTTCCTTCTTGTCAGGTATCCTGTACTGCAGAACAAAAGCCGTGTAGCCTAATGAATTAAGCCAGGCACCAACCTCGATCCCTTCCTTATCGTACGCGAGTATCCTGTAGCCTCCACCAGGGCAAACGATAACAGCTTTGCCATTGCTCTTCGATTGATCCGGCCTGTATACTTCCAAAAGTGGATTTGTCACTTCATCGTATCGGGTAACATTGTCATTCCTGCCCGCGGCTATTACCGGGGGCAGCTTCTCTTTAACCTCACCCGGCACTTTGCCTGGCCACAGGTACACCATTTCTGCTTTTTGAGAGGAAACAATTTCAGACATCAGAAGAATAGGAACTAACAGGATTAATATTTTATTCATTTTTCACCAGGTTAATATGATTGTAATCAACTACTTTAATTTAAACGCGATACCCGTTGTAATCGTGAACGAGTAAACTTTATGAAAATCAAGTACATGGTTAAGAAGAGCCGAAGGTAGACGGAATTCATATCCACCCCTGAGATAATAATAGGAATTTTTATTATAAGTGTATTTAAATCCTATACCTGCATTGAAACCGTATTGGTACTTTCTTAATCTTGAGAAAACATCCGAATTATACTCATCATTAATTTCTAAAATACTGTAATCGCTACCGAGGAGGAATACATTTGTATATCCAAGCGACAATGTGGGCTGAAGTTTGTTATTCGTGAAGGCTCTTTCCAGTTCAAACGGAATTCTGACGGCAATATACCTGATATTGATCCTGTAAAGTCTGTCGTCAGGCGCATAATATGGAAGGAACAGTCGGTTATAATAATCCCCTTTGAATTTATTCCCGGAAACGTTTATACCGGTTCTGAGAGCCCATTTGGTGAACCCTTTCATTGATCCTATCCTGAGGTTCAAACCAAATGATGGTGACGCGTTAACAGCTTTCTGATCAGAGGTTTTAAGTATCATTGTCGAGTAAAGAAAGCCCAGCTGTGGTTCAAGAAAAATGGTGCTCCTTGTCGATTTCGTGTAGTCGATGCAGGTCTGGTCCTTGCAGATGCTGTTGTGATAATCGACGGCAAGCTTAATGAGAGGCTTGTAATCGAAGTTAGTCCTGTTTATTTCATTTGTAATGCCCGGGCTATCCTGGAACATGTATCTCAGTATTCCCTGGTACCTGTTGGTATTCTTGGTGTACTCTTTGGCCTTCTCGTTTACCTCTCCCTCGTTAGTTACGACCTTCACTTTCATCTCTTCATTAGTGAGCAGGGTGAGAACATTGTTTTTTTCGACGAAATAGTACTCTCTTTCAGGTTCCTTGAGATAGTACAGATCAACTATCCCGTCGACGAGATATTCAATAAAAAGCTTTTCCTTTTTTCCATCTATCTCAACCTCCTTCGAGAGGTAGTATTTACTGTAGTCAATCCTGAATCCTCTTATATCATCAGGAGTGAATCGTTTAGCGACATTGTCTGACTTGTCAGTGAATTCACAGAGCCTGCTGTTCTGAAGGTTTGTCTTCATTTTAATCACACCCCTGAGGGTATCAAAATCGTTGGTGATAACGTAACCGGGGAGATACCCTTTCTGGGAAAAAATATTCAGTGAAAGGAGGAATAGAAGAATGCTGACAAAGTATTTCATTCTGGTAAATAATAGTTAAGACAGGCTTATTATCGCAAGGTAATTTACAAAACTTCATCTTAACCAGACAGGATATCTGGCAGGCGGACTATTTTTTTTCTAAACTGGTGACCAGTTCTTGCTTCATTCGACTATTTCAGCATCGACGAAGGTCTCGCTGTTTCTTGAAGTTTGTCTTGCAGGTCTCACTCTCTTGACGCCTTTTCCTCCGAAGAAACCCCAGCCACCGCTTCCAAGCAAGAACCCGAGAGCATAGAGTCCCCCGTTGTTATTTTGAGCGTACATTGTTATCTTCTCGTTGAAGAGCATCCCGATAAAATCGAAAGGTGCGATGAACCCGTGCCACAGACCCCCGAAGAACCCGTACTGGTGCCCGGTGAGGCAGGCTTCAACATTTTCCTTTTGCGCGCATCCAGACAGTATCAGAACTGCTATTGCAAGTATAACAGGTAAAATCGGATTAATATTCCTGAAGTTCTTCATATTGTTAATTTCATTATTTAATCAGAAAAGATAAAGATAAGACTTATCGGTGTAATTACTACGCTCGAGTTCCAGTAGCCATCTTTTTCGCCAGATCCCACCGGCATAACCGGTCAGCTTTCCATTCGCTCCCATTACCCTGTGGCATGGGACAAGAATTGCTATCCTGTTTGCCCCATTTGCCGAGGCAACCGCCCTTATGGCTTTCGAGTCACCAAGCAACAGCGTCTGCTGCAAATAAGTCCGGGTTTCACCGTAAGGGATTCTGAGCAACTCGTTCCACACGCGTATCCTGAAATCGCTACCAAAGAATTTTACAGGAAGGTCAAACACTTTCCTTTTCCCGGAAAAATACTCGTCGAGCTGAAATGAAAGATCAGTTAAAATACCCCCGGTCGATTCAGAGGGTGTGTAACCTGTTAAAGCAGATAATTCTTCGAGTGTCCCCGCGACCCTGTTGCTGTCGGAGAATTCGAGCATGCAAATTTTGTCATCAACCGATGCGGCTGTCAGTTTCCCGAGAGGTGAATCAAATGATGAATAGAATAACATTCAAGTTTTCCTTAATTATGTTTTTCCTCATCTAGCGGTTTTCCCTTTTCCTTGCCGACCTGATGAACCTCATGTTCCTGAATCTCAGGGCAGTCCAGTCATCATCAACAGAAACCTGTCTTACCCTGTCAAATCCCCTGTCGTTTAAGAATTCCCAGCCATGATCCCTGTCGAGGTCAGATGAGAATTTCCTGGAAGTCTTTTTCGGGAAAGTGAACCATAGAATACCATCTGCTGTCAGGTTATGGAGAGCGGATGATGCCACGGGTTCAATTTCACAAACGAACCTGACATAGATCATTATAAACTCGTACGGGAATCTTGGATCGATGGATGTATCGATAACAACATCGTTCAAAAATGACCGCAAACCCGTAACGAATGGTTCAGCAGAATTAATAACGGCAATCCTCTTCTGTTCCCTGTAATTTAACTTCTTCAGGAGATCAGCATACTCGGAATTCTTCATTTTCCCTCACCAGTTTACCCAAACCAGGCACGTCCTCCCGGTTACCCTTTAAAAATCAACCCGCTAAAATACCAAAAAAATCAAATGATACTATTTTGAAGCAATTTTTGGTTTTGAATTATAATTGTTTTTAATTTTGTCGTGTCAAACAACGGGGTGCCTTAATACAACGGGCTGAGATCATACCCTTGAACCTGATCCGGGTAATGCCGGCGTAGGAAATAAGAGTATCACTTGACTGGCCTGTTTTCATCCCCGCAAATTATGAAAGGAGCTGAGCTATGAAAAATATGCTTTTTAAAGTGATTATTCTGGGATTATCCTGTTTAGCATCGAACCTCATTCACGGGCAGGAGTCGAACAGGCTTCATGGCCGGATAACTGACGATAAAGGCTTACCGCTTGCAGGAGCGGGTGTATTTATAACTGGTACCGGAAGCGGAACCTACTCGGATAATTCAGGTTATTATAGCCTGGCGTTAACCATAAAGGGGGAATATACAGTCAGGTTTTTTTTCACGGGGTATGAAGCAAAAACGGAAAGGATATTCATTTCCGGTGAAAAACGGTTCGATGTTTCACTTTCTCCATCTGCTATTACCACCGGCGAGATTCTCGTGAGCGCCACTAGGGCAGGAGTGAAAAGTCCTTTCACCTATTCCTCTGTCGGAACTGAGGCACTGCGAAAGCAGGATAACAGCCAGGATCTGCCTTATCTGATAGGTATGACACCATCGCTTGTCGAGACCTCTGAATCCGGTACTGGGTTAGGATATACTAATCTCAGGATAAGAGGGAGTGATGCAAACAGGATAAATGTGACACTGGATGGCATACCACTTAATGATGCGGAGTCGCAGCAGGTGTTCTGGGTCGATCTGCCGGACCTGGCTTCATCGATAGACAATATCCAGGTGCAGAGGGGAGTAGGGACATCAACAAACGGCGCCGGTGCATTCGGGGCATCCGTTAACATGCTTACTGTTAACCCTTCCGATTCAGCCGGGGCAGAAGTAAATTTCACTGCCGGTTCATTCAACACTCTGAGAACCCTGCTAAAGGCTTCGACTGGCGTCGTTTCAAACCACTTCTCTTTCGATCTCAGGCTATCGGATATTAAAAGTGACGGGTATATCTACAGGACCGGCATATCCAACCAGTCAGCCCGCGTGGCAGCGCTATATCGCACGGCCAGATCTTTCGTGAAGGCAAACGTGATTTTGGGAAAGGAACATACCGGGATAAGCTGGTGGGGTGTTCCGAAAGAGATGTTGAGGATTGATCGACGTTATAACCCGGCCGGGGAATATACTGACGAGAACGGCATGAAAAAGTATTATGATAATGAAAGTGATAACTACAACCAGGATCATTACCAGCTTCTTTTCAGCCATTCCCCTGGTGACCGGATAACCATGAATGCTGCATTCCATTACACAAGGGGTTCAGGCTACTATGAGGAATTCAGGGAAGATCAGTCTTACAGCGAATACGGGCTTGAAAATGTGACTGTAAACTCTTCAGAAATTACTGAAACGGACCTTATCAGACGAAAATGGCTCAGGAATGATTTTTACGGGCTTGTTACTTCAATGAAGGTCAGGGCCGGTAAAAATGAAATCGTGTTTGGAGCCGCCGCCAACAGGTATGATGGCGATCATTTTGGAAAGATTATCTGGATGAAATACGCGGGAAGCACGCCAGAAAATTACACCTGGTACCTCAATCAGTCTGCCAAGAAAGAAATAAGTTCATTTATTAAGCTAAACACCGAAATTACACCTTCATTAAACGGGCTGGTGGATCTTCAGTACAGGTATATAGACTATACGATGACAGGACCCGATGATGATGCAAAAAGCCTTGATCAGCAGCATTCCTATAACTTTTTTAATCCCAAGGCAGGTTTATACTATTCCATCGCGAAGGGGCACGACGCGTTCGCTTCTTTCGCTGTTGCTCATCGAGAGCCGACAAGATCAGACTTCAAGGAAGCTGCAGGTGATCCATCAGCTACTCCTGAACCTGAAACCCTTTTTGATACTGAAATAGGATATAATTTCAGGTCAAGCCATGTTAATGCCGGTGTTACAGTTTACTGGATGTATTACAAAAACCAGCTGATTCCTACTGGAGAACTGAGCGACGTCGGTTACACCATAATGACTAATGTCGATAAAAGCTACAGGCTGGGTATTGAACTGACAGGGTCGTATAAACCTTCGGACAAACTTGCATTGAACATGAACCTTACCCTGAGCAGAAACAGGATCAATGAATTCGTTGCCTATTATACCGACTACAATACTGCCGACTGGTCTTCTGAATACCTGAGCATGGACCTTGGCGATGTGGATATTGCCTATTCGCCCAGGGTTATATCTTCGGGAGAGATTACTTATTCACCATCCAGTTCACTCGATATAAGCCTGGTTTCGAAATACGTTGGGAAGCAATACTTCGATAACACGATGAGTGAAGACAGGAAACTGGATCCTTATTTTGTCACCAATTTCAGGTTAAGCTTTAATCCCGAGATAAAAGGACTTAAAGGCCTCGAGGTGCAGCTTTACATTAACAACCTGCTTGATAATGTATATGAAAATAATGCCTATGGCGGGTTCTGGTACGAGAACGGGAAAGAGAAAACATGGTCATACTTCTTCCCGCAGGCCGGGAAAAATTTCCTGCTCAGAGCAGGCATAAAATTCTGAATGGAAATGATCTGGACCTGGCTTACAGAAAATTATCTCGAACTTTTCGGTGCACTGACCGGTATTGCGTATGTTATCCTCGAGATCAGGCAGAATCCTTTGCTTTGGCCAATAGGAATAATCACATCTGGTGTTTATATCTGGGTCTTCTTCACGGGAAGATTCTATGCGGATATGTGCCTGCAGGTCTATTACGTAGTGATTAGCATACTTGGCTGGTTCTGGTGGATAAAAGGTACAAAGCATGCACCTGGCGCAGACTCCGGTACCGTCAAAAATGAAACATTATCGGAAGGACTGAGAGTAACGAGGATAAAATCATGGCAGGCAATCGTATTATCCATTTTGTTCGCTTTGCTCTGGATACTCATGTACTATATCCTCAGCCATTTCACCAATTCCCCCGTTCCGGCAGCCGATTCTTTTATTACTTCCCTGTCTATAATAGCAACGTGGATGCTTGCAAGAAAAATTTACGAGCATTGGTACCTCTGGATAATCGTTAATTTCGTTTCGTGCGTGGTTTTCCTCGCGAGGGGACTTTATCCCACGCTGGTTCTTTACCTTGTTTACGGCATAATGTCTTTTGCCGGGCTACGGGAATGGAAGAAAAGTTTTCAGGATAAACAGTCACATGAGGCAGAAAAGGGCACTTCCTGAGTATTATTCATGATTGTTATCCTCTCGAGCCTTTTTTCAAAACATTTATCACAATCTGAAAATAATTTCAGATCCCAGGTATCAGCGAATACGAGACCCCTTTTCTTTTTCAGGCATCTTTCAAGCACCAGTTCCAAAGATCTAAGCCTTGGTTCATTGAACTGACCCTTTGCCTTCAATTCATCCATTGCCCCGTTTCCAGCCCTTACCGGTATGATTATGCACGATTCCGACCCGTTGTCAAACGCGAAATCAACTGTCTTTTCGGCATGAGTGATGCCCTCATGCTCGGTCAGGAAGGGCGGCCTGAGCAGGACGAAGGTTCTCACGGGCATATTATTATCCCGTAAAAAATCAGACGCCCGGCAATAATCATTGGTAGTCATCTTCTTGTTTAGTGCACGAAGGATCTCATTATCAGCAATCTCGAGACCCATTGCTATTTCAAGCTCAGTATTCAGGAGTTCCCTGAATCTTAATGCACTTTCGTTAACAAGATTGGGATGACATTCAACAATTATTCTTTCGAAGTTACTGACCAGGCTGGCAATCTCCTTGTACTCTCGCGGGTCAATAGCGTTGTGATCGAAAAAGCTACCGCTATTATACAGTTTAAGTCTTCTGATACCTGGCATTTTCGCGAGTGCCCATTTAATCTGTTCCGTTATTGCACCTGCAGGGACCCTCGTGTCGGTGGTGTTCTTCCACAGGTCGCACATCAGGCATTTATAGGGGCATTCCTTGTTTGTCAGGAAGATAATACCGGTATCAATAAGCTGGCCTGCCGCGGTTCTTTCCTTTTCGACCAGCCAGGCGTAGGGCTGAAACGGGTTTGTTTCGTTCTTCCTTCCCCTGGAGGCCGCGATCCGGTTATCATCAACGATCGGGAAGCCTTTATTCATATAGGGAAAGGAATTCTTTCCTGTATTGATTTTCCTTTTCCGGGAAAAGCTTTTTGAAGGTTGTACCTGATGCTGCGCCATGCTGGAACCTCCTCTTCGGGAACACCGGCATTTCCAGTCCCGTGACCTTCCTTACTCCATCAGCAACTATTTTCCCTTTTAAATCGTAAAGCCTGTTGTGGTCCCAGTCAGTTAGTTCAATGAATGGAATTCCTTCAGATATTTCAATAACATTTGGTAAGGTGAACGGGCTGAATGTCTCGAATCCCAGCGAGTCTCCGGTGGCATATGTTCTCATGTATCCCCTGCTCAGACCACCGGAATAGGTTAAGGAGTGCTTGATAGAGTTGACTCCCCAGCCCTCGTGGTAAAGCATGAGGTTGTTAAGAACACTTTTTATTGTCAGCTCGGGGTTTTCCTCGATAGGATAGTCCTTGAGGTTCTCGTCTCCGCCGTCGCCATCGAGAAGGTACTTCCAGTCGGGGTATCTTTCGCGAACTTTCTTGAGCAGCGCGAGGCTCATGGTTGCCGACTGAATATCCAGAGGTTTGTAGTCTTCGACTGCCCTGACGGCTTCTTTCCAGTCGAGTGAACTGAATTCGAGCTCGATGGGTTCCAGGAACATACCAAGACCCAGCCTGTCGAGGAACTCCCTGGCCTGTACCAGGTCAGCTCCATCTCCATCGACGGATAGGGTAAAAGCCTTGAGTCTCGATGGACTTTCACCAAGCTCCCTCAAGGCGTGATAGGTCATGAGAAAGACCGATCCACTGTCAATACCAGCAGAAAAGGTTACCCCTATTGGTCCTGATTTCGCCCTGTGCATGAGCCATTTCCTGATCTCGTTGTAGGCTGCTCCTATATATTTTTCTCCAATTGTTCTTGCATCTTCCACGGAGTATTTATTCCTCTCGGGAGTGAAGAATCTTGAATAGACCGGATTCGGATCGGGGCAGCCTAGTAGGTCGATACGAGTTATGTAATGAGCAGGAGCCATCCTGGTATATGATGGATGGAACTGGTCACCGAGTCCTTCCTTAACAAGATAATCGTGAATGACATCAATTCTTTCCGCGACAACGAGGTTTGGCCCTTCCGGACGTTTTGCGATGAAGTACCTTATGGGACGACCGATAGATCTGGCCATTCTTATTGTCTTGCCTTCTACCGAAACAATAGCGAACTGGCCATCAATTTTCCTCACCGATTCGGTATCACCCGATCTGACAAGACTCACTGCCTCATCGTGTGACATGTTGAAAATTATATTCTTTTCAGGATTGGTCAGGTCTATTACCTTGTTTATGTACTGGTTATTCATCTTGTGATTTTATTTCGTTCTTACTTGATTATTTACTATTCCTTTTCCTTGTTCAATTGTTATGTACCTGTCAGCTTGCACGTTATTAATTACTTCGTGTTTCCCGTCCGACCATGAAATCTCAAGCTTATCGACCTTGCTGTTAACTCCCAGTCCCACGTGCAACCGCGGGTCGCTATTTGAAAGGTAACCGGTTGTCGACTGGTTGACGAGAACCTGTTTTTTACCATTGCAGGTAACAGTTACCTTAGCCGCGATTGCTGAGGCTGGCCCATTAGCCCCTTTGAGATATAGTCCCAGCCAGTGATTGTTCCTGCTGCTTTCATTTCGCAGGAGGGTGGTAGTGGCTATTTTATCGAGGTGAGATATTATGACATCCATGTCGCCGTCGTTATCGAAGTCCCAGACAGCCAGACCTCTTCCGGATCTCTTCGTGTTGAAATAGGGTGCGGCTTGTTTACCGGCATCCCGGAAATGTGCTGTACCGTCATTCTCAAGTAGCAAGGGGTATTGAAGAATCAGTTCCTCTGCTGTCCCGTTTGCTGCAATGACATCGAGGTCCCCGTCATTATCAAAATCAAAGAGGGCGGTTCCCCAGGTCCCTTTCCCCGACAGGAAGCCGGCCAGGCCACTCTGGATAATTATATCGGTGAACAGCCCGTTGCCATTATTCCTGTAGAGTGCCCCGTGCTCGAGGTCAGTTACCAGGATATCAGTATTCCCGTCGCCATCAACATCTCCAATGGTTCCATGCATGGAGCCGCTTCCCTTGCCGTCGCTGTTAGCAGCAACGCCAATAGACACACCTGCCTCCGTGTATTTGCCCTTATCATTCCTGAACATGAAGTTAAGCTGGTGATCATTTGCCTGAAAAATATCGAGGTCCCCGTCTGAATCGAAATCGAAAACAGTGAGGCCCATGCATTTGGAATCGGGAAAGTAAAGCTGCTTTTGAACGGTGACATCCCTGAATGAACCACCGGGTTGCTGTTCATATAACATGGAAGCCTGTCCCTTGTATTCTGAAGGGTGAGGCATCACAGCAGGGTTCGATGGTGTTTTGTAAACCGGGTCGAAAGCCAGGAAGTTTCCAACAAGTGCATCCAGCCTCCCGTCATTATTATAATCGAGCCAAGAAACCCCTATGCTCCATTTAATGAATCCATTAAGCTTCTCCGGTCCGGCAAGTCCTGTTTTGGAAGTTATATCAGTAAAGGTCCCGTTTCCATTATTCCTGTAAAAGACATTTGGACCGTAATTCAAAAGGTAGAGATCCTGATCACCATCATTATCATAATCAATCGCGCTGGCAGCCATACTCCAGAAGGTGCCTCCAAGACCGGCCTCGTTTGTAACCGCTGTAAAAGTACCATTCCCGTTATTCCTGTATAGCTCGTTGTGCGAATTGCTGTATTTCTTCCCGTCCTTGTCCGAGACACCTTCTATATAGGTCCCGTTGAGGAGAAGAAGGTCCATCCAACCATCATTGTTATAATCGAAGATTGTTATTCCGGAGCCACTGCTCTCGAGAATGTTAACATACGAGTCGTCACCGAAAGTGTATGTGAACCCGATCGCGGCTGAAGATGTTACATCCCTGAAACTAACTGGCTGTTGAGCCTTTGCACCAATGGGGATAATTACTGCAATGAGAATGCAGTTGAGCAGAATAATGGTATGATTAAGTCTTTTTCGCATCAGGTTATTTCTTTTTCAGGTTCTGCCGGAGTGCTGAAATATAGGAATCATTCGTGACGAGCCTGGTATTATATTTCGCGTTGTATTCAAGAAGGTCAGGTGTTCCGGGGTATTTATCTGATGAAGCCGGTGGATAGCTCTTCATACCATGAAAGGGGAGGGGGAGTACTGTATTTCCCGTGGCCGTGTTCAGGTCGCCGTCTTTGACCCAGCCAACCGAATGAATGAGAAAATCCCGTTTCCAGCCTTTTTCAAGGGGTGGCAACTGCCCGGCATCAAAACTTATCGATACTTCATCGCCGGCGTTTGAAATTATATATTTATTATCGGACTCCTGTAATAGGGGAAGAACATCACCGTACCTGGTATAATAACCGGTCAGGTCACGCCACCTCGGTTCTTTTTCAACCTTGTTATAATTGAACCAGTGAGGTCCGTTGTCACCGCCTTTCCTGAACATGGCGGAAAATCCCCTGTAATGAAGATCTCCGGAGACAGGGCTCAGTTTCGTAACAACCGTGGGTCCGGATGTGTTCTTCTCTGCAAAGTATATCTGATCCCAATGTACGTCTAGGTTTGTCACAATTCTGACCCTGTGGTCACCAGAAAGGAACTTACCCGTGAGATCTGCAATTACTGTCTTGTCTTTTCCCATCGGAAATCCTGGATGGTCTACAGCAACCCATCTTCCTTCACGGTCCATTACCTGAATCTCGGGTTGGATGAGCTGAATCTTGTCGGTTTGGGAGAGAGCCATGTTTATACTGGCGTCAGTCGGGAAGATCCATCCATTCATACACAGGATGATGTTGCCTGAAACTGGCAATTTCCCGGGGTCAAGCACAAGTTCTTTCCTTTCCGTTATACCCTGGTACCTGCCTGGCTTGTATCCTGGTGTAAAGACAAAATCATGCTCACTGATGAATGGCAACATGTTGTTTCCTTCCTGATCGATTGCCGAGACTGGCGTTATCTTGTTGCTGACAGTGAAAAGCTTCATGCCGGGGAACGGGGGAGGAGAGAACTGCTCCGGGACCTGAATATCACTGGAAGCTGGATGATCGACAGCCACTAGTTCAATTTTGTCGGTGTAGATAGTCTCCCATAGTTCCGAGGTAACCTGTACAAGATATTTCCCGTTCTCCGGTTTCAATGATTCAGAGTCTATTTTTAAATAGTCGTCCGAGGCATCGGCGAAAGCATAGGCAGTTGTTTCTCCCATGATGCCAAGTGGCATTCCTAACGCGCTGCGCCAGATTATGTCCTTCGCGAAGAGATATTCATTCCCGTTCCAGGTGTAAAGAAACGGGCATGAACCTTTCAGTATCTGCGATTCAACAATTGCCTGATCGCTACCCGGGAGAAAGATATTCTGTGGCACTCCATTGGTCCAGGTAATTCTGATCACGTCGGCACGCTGCCTGTTCCCTATTCCGAAATGAATATTGGGATCGGTTACTACCATGGTGTTATAAAGATCGCCAGCCCTCATTTCAACCTTTGCACCTATCCCGTAGAAGTTATTTTTTGCACTTCCTGTCCTGAGGCCAACAAGCTTCATCTTTATAAAATGGTTATTATTTCCACCATCGTTCCTGAGGAGCGAGATGCCTCCATTTTTTCGTGCTATCAATATGTCGAGATCGCCGTCGTCATTATAATCGAAAAGACTTATTTCGTATGCATCCGGCATTGGTGATGGAAGTATCCCTGATTCATCAGTGAAACCGCCTTTCCCGTCATTTCTGAATAGGAAGAGTCCTCTTTCACCGGGTGTTGATGATTCACCGGCAAGAAGAATGTCGTTAAAGCCATCATTGTCATAATCAAAGAAGCAGGCATCAGATGCTTTGAATCCGGATGCCGAATTAAGCCCGGGTTGCTTGTCATCTCGCTTGAAGGTGCCATTCTTCATGTTTACCATGAGATAGTTTTCTGTACCATCATTTGTTGCAAAGAACAAGTCGAGATAACCGTCATTATTATAATCGCCGGTGGCAATAGCCCCAGCTCCTTTGACGACCGAAAGCCCCGCGTTTTTAGCAATATCACGGAAGACTCCCTGGCGCTGATTTGAATAAAGTTCAGGGTTACCGCTTTCATGAGCAACAACAAAATCGAGGTCACCATCCTCGTCAAAATCGCCAAACGCGGCATCAGTGCTGTTAGTTGCAGTCTGGCTTATCCCGGTTTTTTCACCCGTTTCAATAAAGGTACCGTCACCATTGTTTCTGAAGAAAAGGTTCTTTCCCTTTCCCAGCAGGAAAAGGTCCAGGTCGCCATCCTGGTCAGCATCAATGAACAGAGCTTTATGGTCACCGCCCGATTTTCCCAGTCCAGAAACTGAAGTCACATCCTTGTATAAACCCTTGTCGCTGTTCCTGTATAAAAGATCTCCCTCTTCTCTCGAAACAAAGATGTCGAGGAAGCCATCATTATCATAATCGACGAATACTGCATCAGATTCCTGACCGGAATGTTCAAGTGCCGCTGTACTGGTAATGTCCCTGAACACCCCCGTTTCATTCAGCATCAGGAAGTGACTGTATTCACCTGATAAATTACCGGGTGATCCAAAATAAATATCTATGTCTCCGTCATTATCAAAGTCAGCAGTTGTTACATGACCGTGTGTTTTATTTCCCCGTGATGTGCCAGCTGGTTTTGCTAAATCAAGTCCGGCGGAAGTTGTGACATCAGTGAATTTGATCGTGGTGCTTCCCTGAATACCTTCTCCCATGTTAGCCGGATTCGGTCTGTCGAAAGTTATGAGCGGAAAACCGATAAGTGATCCTCCGGGCCCTTTAAGTTCAAGGATTCCCGATTGGTATGGAGCAGTGACCTTGAGGTAATTATGAAAGATTGTGAACTGTATTACGGCGTTTTCATAATCACCCTTCGCGATAAGGGCCATTGTTTTATCGTAGAACTCTGATGCTTCTTTGGGTAACTCAGGAAATTGCTGAAGAACTTTTTTCATTTCAAGGTTTGCCTGATCCCTTTCCCCTGATTTTATGTACAGTTCCGTCAGGTTCAAAATGGGTACAAGATTTGCCGGGGTACTTTCAGAAAGCCTGACAAGGAACGATTTTCTTTCATCAGTTGCCTGCTTGTCGGCAGCCAGAATCTCCGTTAGCTGATATAAAATTTTAGCATGGGAAGGGGCGAACACGAGCGCTTCCTTGAGTTCCGCGATAGCTTTATCTCTCTCGTCGTTCATCTGGTAAACGGTGGCCATGATAAGCCTTATGTCAGGGTCGTTGGGATCGATTTTCTTTGCAGTTTCAAGTTGCTTTTTAGCCTCCTCGTACCTGCCCATCCTGAGGTAGGTAAGACCGAGGTTGGCATAACCGAATTTTTCACCTGGTGCCAGTTTGATAAAACTAAGGAATTGTTTCTCTGCTTCATCGTGCCGGAACTCCTCGAGATAGGCAAGCCCAAGAGTCTTTATGGTGACCAGGTCAGTCGACTGGTCGTTCTTTTTAACTCCTTTCCCACCGCAGCCTGACAGCAACACGATGCACGCGGAAATGATGAGTATTGTGGCGAACTTTTTCATGAAATCAAAGGTAAAATTTATCCGTGTCCGATCAAGTTAAAGACCCCGGAATTCAAGAGGTGAAATCCTGTCTCCAAGCTTGTCGAAGCTTATCGGGCCCGTTGCCCCTGTATATTTCAATTCAGTTAACGAATTTTGCATTTTCTCCCTGTCTGTTCCTGTCCTATTGATCGCGTGGGTCAGGATGCTGACGGCATCGTAAGCCAGCGTTGCCACAAGACCGGGTTTTTTCCCGAACATGCCTGTAAATGCCTTGGCGAAGGCTGCTGTCCTGGCATTGTCTGTTACCGGGTAAGGAGTGAGAATTCCAGTCTCTTCATTCAATAATTTTTCGAATGACGGGTCGTTCTCATCTCTTAAAAGCAATGGACTGTAAACCGGTAACATTATCTTTTCAGAACGCAGGTAACGTGATACCTCCAGGGCATTACCCGCGCTGCAAAAAAGTACGATACAGTCAGGTCTGTTTTTCGGGAATTCCTTTTGAAGAGTGGCTGCCAGGTCTGTTCCATTTGTACCGATAACATGTTTCGCAGTTTGCGTGTATCCTGCCGACTGGCGCTCGAAAAATTTCATCGCGCTGCCATTGTCATAGATATTGTCTTTGATAATCAGGATATCACTGAAATTCTTCTTCTTGTATATTTCCTTGGTGAGGAGATTCGCCTGGGCGATATTCCCGGGTGCGCAGTTGAAAAACCAGGGGACGAATGCCTGGGCCAGTGTCGGGTCGGGTGACCAGGCCGAGATGAAAAGGACATTTGTTTTAGTGCATGCCTGTTCCACCAGGTGGGCGTTACGGCCATCGTGTGAACCGACAATTGCAACTACTTTCTCATTGAATATCAGATCTATTGCTTGTTTTGATCCAGTCCCCCATGGCCCTTCCATCGACCTGATAACAAGTTCGTAAGGTCTTCCTTTATACCCACCGGCCTTGTTTGCTTCACTTACAGCCAGCTTTGCTCCCGAAAGGGCTGCATCTGACTGCTTGTCCTGGATGAGGAAACCGATTTTCACCGGATCGGGATGCAACGACTGCTGGCCTGTCAGCTTCATGCAACAGGCCAGCAGAAGTAAAGCGGGCAAAAGGTACCCGGCTTTAAATTTATGATATTTGGTCCTCATTATCCCGGCGTTTGCCTCGAATCATTTTGTCAGAACCACCCGGCCAATAGCTGAAGCGATTCGTCCCAGCTCTGGCATGAGTTGTTCATATTCGTCAAGACCGAGTGACTGGTGGCCGTCACAGAGTGCTTCCTCGGGCTTATAATGGACTTCCATGATGAGACCGTCTGCACCCACTGCAACAGAGGCTTTAGCCATGGCTGGCACCATCCATCTCAGGCCGGTCCCATGGCTTGGATCGACGATAACAGGCAGGCTGCTCCGGCTTTTCAGCATCGGTACGGCACTGAGGTCGAGAGTATTCCTGGTGGAAGTCTCGAAAGTCCTGATACCTCTCTCGCACAGGATGACCTGATTGTTACCCTGTTTAAGAATGTATTCGGCTGCAAGAATAAACTCATCAATGGTTGCCATCATCCCTCGTTTAAGAAGGACGGGCATGCCTGATGTTCCCGCCTCCTTGAGAAGCGGGTAGTTCTGCATGTTTCTCGACCCGATCTGAAGCATGTCGGCATACCTGGAGACCAGTTCAACATGTCGGGTATCAAGAACCTCGGTTACTACAGGCAATCCTGTTTCATCACTAATTGACCTGAGCATCTTCAGCCCTTCCTCACCAAGGCCCTGGAAGCTGTATGGAGACGAACGTGGTTTAAATGCCCCACCTCTCAGCATCCTTGCTCCGCCTTTTTTTACCGCGTGGGCTGTCGACACGAGCTGTTCATGTGTCTCTACAGCACATGGTCCGGCTATAACAATCACCTCCGGTCCGCCGAATGTTACCTCCCTCACGCTGACCCTGCCTGGTTCCGGCTTGTGCGAATTGCCTTTCCTGAGCGGCACTGCACATTCGTTTACCCCGGGGTCAATATTGTCAATAGCTTTCATCTCGATGAAATTCTTATAATTATTTTATCATCACTGTGCTTCCCTCTTGTAAGGAGGCGCGGGTGAGAATTCAAATTTACCATTATTGATCTTCACAAGGTAAATCGGCCTGACATTATTCCATGTACCGTCAAACTGAATTGTGCCAGATGCCCCGTGATAATTCTGGAATGTTTTAAGATCGGTCAGAACATCCCTGATAAGAGCACGATTCAAACCAGCTTTTCGTATCGATTCAATTATAATGTTCATCCCGTCATAGGCATGAACCGCGAAGACATCCGGATCCATTCCGAATCTTTGCTTGTAATTTGCCTTGAATGCAAGGTATTTCGCATCAGCCGATTCAGGGTTGTACTGGCATGTTGTCATGATCCCGTTAGCAAGATCCCCTGCCAGCTTGAGGAACTCGGGATTGACTATCCTGTCGGAACAGAAAACGGGCTGGTTGAGGCCGGCTGCCCTAACCTGCTGAAGTACCAATGCAGATTCCTTTGGGTTTCCCCAGATTATTATTGCATCAGGTTTAGTCTTCTTTACCCTTTCAATCTGCTCGGTAAAATCCGTTTCACCATCCTTGAATCTCTCCTCAATAAGGATAGGGAAGCCAAGTCTCGTTGCGGTCTTGTTGAAATGAACTACGCCTACCCTTCCATACCTGTTATTAACCCTTATAACTGAAACCCTGGAGTGAGTGTTTAGCTTGAAAATGTAATTAGCCAGGGCATAGCAGCTCTGCCTGTCATCAGGTATTACCCTGATTACCCATGGAATATTTGTCTCGGTAAAGGTTGGATCAGGGTCACCGGTACAAACCATTGGTATTTCGAGTTTCAGTGTAACTCGAATGGCCACGTGAGAAACGATGTCGTCAATTGAACCCAGCCATGCCCACACGCCCTCGTCATCCATTTTAACGACCTCGTTAGCGGCTGCGCCCCATAACCCTACATCGTTGTGGACCATCATCCTGTAAGGTATCCCGTTATATCCTCCAAGCTTATTAGCTTCCTCGATTGCCATGGTTGCACCCTGGAGCATCTGCTTCCCGTAAGGAACTATTATTGATCCTTCAAGCGGGCCCAGGAAGCCTATCCTTACTTCCTTGAGATCTTTTGGTGGAGGGATCTCGCGACCAGCACCATAGAACTTGATTGGTTCAAGGAAGTGATACTTGTATGCTTTCTGGTATTTGTCGTAGGCAACATATTCCTTGGGAATGTTGCCATAGTTATCATTATACTTCTGGGCCCGCAGCACAGGCATGCAAACGGAAACCAGTATAATGGCTATTAAAAAACTTTTGAAAATATTTTTCATATCCATCCGGGTTATTTCATTTTACAAATTGCATAAGCTTCAATTTCAATCAGAAGTGTTTCCCAGCAAAGTCTGGCCTGAATACCGGTGCTGGCTGGAAGAGGGTCGAGACCGAGCCATCCGTAGAAGGTTGTCCTTATCTTGTTGAACTCGGCATAATCGCGCTCTATATCTCTCAGGTAATTTGTTGTCCTGACAACATCGTGCCAGGTCATTCCTTCAGCAGCGAGCAGGTTGGTTATGTTCCTGTAAGTTCTCCATTGCTGTGCCTTGAAATCACCAATGTGTTCTGCCTTTCCTTCCTCGTTAACACTGGCTGTTCCCGAGATGAGCAGAACCTTGTAATCTCCAAATTCAAGCTTCAGAGCCCTTGAAAAAGAGGATGGCTTCTGGTAGCAGTAGGCCTCGTTAATTACCTGGGGTGCATGTACTGCGAATTTTTCAATAGGTGGTCTTTCGGTGTGTACTTCGGGGTATTTGTAGTTGGTTAATTCCCTGGAATCAGTTAGTATTCCCAGCTTTTTCATTTCAACTCGTTCTCCTTCAGTGAGCTGGTTGAGATCAATGAGTATGTTGTTCTTGTCCATGATTGATACGTTATTCTGTTGGTTTGCTTCTGTTATTACCTGATTACTTCCCCGCGACTTACACCTTTTGATGTGGCAACCCATACAACATCGCCTTTCCCGTCAGCGTTAATAACGAAGCTATGTGCAATTGAAGGAGTCATGGGTATCTCTTTTTTTACTCCGCCCGACGTGATTATCGCGACCCCGTTATTGTCATTCTCGTTTCGTTTGTAGGTGACCCAGCTGGTACCATCTGTCGTGCTGAATCCCTTGTCGGTGCAGGCATAGGCTATTCTGCCATTGACCCTGACGAAATTGATGAAGTTGCTTGCCAGACCGCTGTCATGATCAAAATATCCCTTCCAGTTTTTCCCATCGTAACGACAGAAGCCGAAGTAGGAGGAGACCCAGAGTATGCCATTGGCGTAGGCAGTTGCAGTAGTGATATCATGCACTGGTCCATCATCAGGCAGGAGGTCAATCTCCATGAACCCGTCAGGGTCAGTGTAATCCCTGAATGTTTTGGTGGCTTTGTTATATTCAATTATACCTCCGCCCCACGCGGCAATGTATATTTTACCATCGCCCTCGCAGAGAGCATAAGTCCAGGGCTCATGCATCGGTGCATTTATTTCGGTGAATATCTCCCATTCTTTCTTGTAAGTGTCGTAATGTCCTGCACCACCACCTGTTGCAACCCAAACATCTTTACCGTCACATGCGACATTGTAAACAAGGTCATTGGGCAGACCGCTGTTGAACTGGGTGAAGTTTTCAAATTTACCGGCCGACCATCTCGACAATCCCGATAGTGTCCCTATCCAAACATCCCCGGTAACAGGGCTGACATCAACGCTGACAATTCCGTTGTGTGGAAGGCCGTCCTTGGTGGTATAAGTGGTCCATTTTTCATCCTGGTAAACTGCCAGTCCCTCGTGAGTTCCAACCAGTACCCTGTCGCCGTCTATCTTCACAGCATAAGCTTTATCTGATGGCAGTCCGTCTTTGGTGGTGAAATTTTTCCAGTTACCATATACCGGCATCCCGTTTGCTTCCTTTATTGAAGTAGTGGCTGAAGGACCATTATTGGTTGTGGTTGCTTCCTGACTTGTCCCTGTTGAAGTAGTCTTCTTTTCTGAAGCCTTTTCACCGGCTGACTGGCCCCCGCACGACATGAGTATTATCCCTGTTACAGCGAGGGATGCCATCGCTACAAGGAATTTGTGGGTTTTGTTTTTCATGGGTTTATTATTAGGGTTATTTGTTTCAATTTTAGAAAGATGCTTTTGAATTCTTTTTTAGCTCGGTCTGGTACTCCTTGTCACGGAAGCTCCTTATATATTCGATGAGGTAGTTCAGTTCCATCTTCGTCAGGTCATTTACAGCACCATGTTGTTCGGTCTTCCCATAAAGTGTCCATATCTCCTCCAGCGTTTTCGCCCTTCCATCGTGCAGATAAGGAGCCGAGGAATAAATGTTGTTCAGGTGAGGAGTGTCGAACAGTATTGAATCGTCAGATAACGCGAGAGTGCCAACGTCCACCATCTTCTTGTTAGTGTAATGGGGAGCAGGATGGCAGGTGATGCAACGATTGGTAACAGGAATCTCGTTCCCGTAGGCATCCTTGGTCCTTTCGAAAATCTTCTTGCCTTTCAGCTGGTTGGCAGTAAGTTCTCCATCAGGATTGTACAAGAGATTTGGCGGGTTTTTCACCCCTGTCATTATGTATGAAACCAGGGCATCAAGCTGCTTGTGAGAAAATGGTTCGGTCCTCGTGAGAACGGTCGAGAACCTCATGCCATCCTGCTTGTAAATTGTCTGGTTCTTGCCATTCCACTTGTAAGGTGGTATCTCGCCAATGCTTCTCAGAGTCTGGGTATTGGCGAGGTTGCGTCCCATGTCCTTGGAAGCCATGTTATACACAAGACCGTCCTCGTGTGTATCGGGATGGCAGGTATAACATGAATATTGACCCTGGAACGTATGAGCGCTGCTGTTAAGCATCTTGCGCCCCAGGCGGGCTACTGTTTCCTTGCGGGGTCCCCCAAGGTTTATCTCACCTGTTTTCTCAAAGGTAGTTGTGTTTACAATCATCACCTTGTCCTCAAGCTGTTCCGCTATGTAAAGCGATGAACCATCGGGTGATAAGGTAAGACCCTTGGGATTTGAACCGGTTCTGATCCTGGCGGTCACAAACCTGCTCGATATTCCCAGGTGATTGGCATACTTTGCCAGCATATCATCGGGTTCAGTTAGTATCCTCCTGAGCGAATCAATACTGATAACAGTAATTATATCTGCACCCGAGCTCGACATGAAGGCTTTACTTCCATCTTTGCTGATAACTATATCGAATGGATCGGAATAATAGGCGTTTGGTTCATCTATAAGAAGCTGGATTATTTTCCCGCCAGGTTTCTGTTCTATGATGCCTATACCATTTGTCATCATCCAGCCTTTTTCGACCTGGATAGACGGGATGAGATTCTTGGGTCTTATCATGGTGAATATTGCAAGATCACCCGAGGGTGTGAATGCAATGTTTTCCATCAGGTAAGCAGAATTGATCGACAGGTTCTTCTCGATTCTCCGTGTAACGTTATTTATCTCTGTAATCTCTGTTTCAACCGGTTCCCCATAGTTGACGAGCTTTGCCCTCCTGCAGGTTACATATGACTTTGAGCCATCTGGAGAGATTTGCAGACCGGTAGGATTATTTCCCGAGGGAAGCCTCCTTATCTCGGCATTTGTCGATAGATCGAAGATGGAAACATCGTTTGAATACGAGTTAACAACAGTCAGGAATCTGTCGTCCTTGCTCAAAGCCACGCTGGCCGGTCCGCTCCCGGTTTGAAGCTCGCCTTTAACAGTCATATTCTGTATATCGATTACCGATACCTTATCTGCCCACTGGTCAGAGACATAGGCCGTGAGACCGTTGGCTGTCACACAAACGCTGTGCGGCATCCTGCCAACCTTGATTTTGCCTGACTGCCTGCCAGATTGAAGATCAGTCACAATAAGTTCACCAGCTTCCTGGGCTACAGTGCAGAGCTTCTTCCCATCTTCGGTAACCGCCAGGTTAAATGGTGAGATGTACTCCTTATTAAGCATATTGTAAATCGGGCCGCTGTTAATCATATAAAGGTGACATGATACACAGTTAACAGGGTGGTCTTCAACAGCAGTGGCCCAATTGGTATGTTTCCTGGCCCATTTGTGATAGGGTACATAGGCAATAGCAAGTATCATGACGAGTATTCCCAGGACCAGCAATAGTTTTTTCCGTTTTCTCATATTATTCGAGTTCAACTGATTTCTCTTTTAATTTCGTAATGTGAACGGGTACAGCCACAGGCTTCAATTTAACAGCCAAAGGGATCCTGTTTTCGGGAACGAGTTCGGGATCCTCGTGACATCCCACGCAGCCTCTTCTCTCGTTGGGGCGCAGCCACATCCAGCCTGAAGGCCCGTTGATCGTGTTACCTTTTTCGTCAATGGTCCTTATCCTGAAAGGGGTGTCGGCAACAACTTTCAGGTAAAACGAGCCATCAGGTTCAACATCTATTACACCCAGGCTTTTCCCGGCACCGAGGATTTCAATTTTAGAAGCTTTCAGTTGATTCATGCTCAGCGACATAGTATTAATATCCTGGCACATTACCTGACCTGTTTTTACAAGCAAATCAACTTCACTTGGAAGCTTTTTCGGCCTTGGCCGGGTTTCGGCAACAGTAATATCAGTGTAGTCAGCTGACTCGTCACTTAGCAGGACTGTTCCAGTCTTTCCCGTGGCAGCATCGAAAGTGTAGATGCCATACCTCGCTGTACCACCGGGGCGGCACGATACATATATCTCACCGGAAACGGAAGCATGTACACTCATGAAAGAATCATTGCTGTCAGTCGATAATTTCTTTGATGTGTGCAGCGGCCGGTTCTGGTTCAGGCAATAAAGAGCATTGCCGTGCTTACCCGAAGCATCAGCTTCACAGAAGTAAATTATCCCGTCACTATTTTCACTAGCCCTCGAGAAAAAAGTTCCACCGTCGACAGGTCCTGTATAGATATCGAACTTTGTTCCATCTGGTCTCATCACGTAATATGATGTCTTACCTTTTTCGGGGTAGAGCTGGTTGCTTAACATTAACACTCTTCCATCGGCCATTACAGTCGGGGCGAAATCCGCGTCAGGATGGAAGGTGACCTGTTTAAGGTCGGATCCGTCGGGTAATACTGTGAAAATATTGCAAGCCAGGCCGGTAGTATCATCGTGAATCTCCCTGCTGAAAAGTATCCTGCCATTCGGAAGATAAGCAGGGTCATAGCAATTCTCTTCAGGGCCAGTAACAGCTTTGAACTTCAGATTAGCCAGGTTCATTTCAAAAATCTGCCATTTATCACCGCTTTTTGACTGCCCGGTGAATACCATTTTTTTACCATCAGGAGATACAGAAGGTGACATCGCTGATGCCAGATCACCTGTGAGTATTACAGGGGTACTTCCTGGCTTATCACGATCGACCGCGACGAGAGTACTACCCGCGGCATAACGCGACATGTCAGCAGGTGGTATTGCTACAGGGTTTCCGGATGCAACAGTCTTGGTAATAATCAGATAACCATTATCGATCTTGTTGCATGACAGGTTTGAAAACAGCAATATAAAAACTGGCAGCAATAATGTTGCTGGTAAATAGAATATAGACTTTCTCATCTTTAATTGATGTCAGGGTTCAACAATTTTCAAGATCTGGTTCGCCCTGGTGTTTTCAACTAGTTGAACCTTACCGGAGGGCCATACAACCTCTATCTTGTCGACAACTTCATTTTTACCCAGACCGAAATGTATCCTGGGGTCATTTTGAGACAGATACCCGGCAGTACTTCTCTTCTGTGTAGTCTGTGATTTACCGCCGGCGGTAATTGTTATTTTAGCGCCAATGGCATCCCTGTTGGATTGAGACCCGGTAAGATCGATTTCTATCCAGTTGTTTTGGTTGCCCTTATTGTTCCTGAGGAAGATACATTTGTCGTTCAGGTTAACAATGAATATATCTAGGTCACCATCATTATCATAGTCTCCAACGCATGCCCCCCTGCCGACCATTTCCCTGTTGAAATACGATCCGAGATTAAGAGAAACATCGGTAAACTTCCCTGTCCCGTCATTTTCAAAAAGCTGGTCTTCCTGTCCGTAAAGGTGTTTGAGGGCACCATTAGTTTTATAAAGGTCAGCGTCGCCATCATTATCATAGTCGAGGAATGTGGAAGACCATCCAACGAATTGGGCTGCTGCCATAGAAATACCGGAAGGGTTTGCCTTGTCGGCAAAGACTCCATTTCCAAGGTTTTCGTAGAGAGAACAGTAAGTGTCGTCGGAAACGAAAAGGTCGAGTAATGAGTCGCCATTATAATCGGCGAAGTCGACTGCCATGCTCACGGTTGCTTCCCCTGCCTGACTGAAAGCCGTGCCGGAAAGTACACCCTTGTCGACAAATTTTTTCCCACCCTCGTTATGCCAGAGGTAATTCATTGTATGATCATTCGCTACAAAGACATCTACCCATCCGTCATTGTCATAATCAGCAGCACCGACTCCCATGGCCCTGCCGTCGGTATCAATAATTCCCATCTCTTCCGTTACATCTTTAAAGGTCCCGTCTCCATTATTGTGGTAGAGAATATCACTTTCAGGTTCGTATGCCATTGGAGGGGGGAACCCGTCGGGTGCGTAATAATACTTGTAGTCGGGGTCAAAAGTCAGGTAGTTACCGACATAAAGGTCCAGAAAACCATCCTTATCATAATCGAACCAGACAGCTCCCACGCTGCATTCATTCTTACCGGTTACACCGGCTTTCTTCGAAACATCACTAAAGGTCCCGTTTCCATTGTTTTTCAGCAGAACATTCGCACCGTAATTGGAAATGTAAAGGTCGGGGTAACCGTCATTATTAAAATCACCAACAGTCGCGCCCATGGAATACCAGGGGCCACCGGTTCCGGATTTCTTGGTAACATCTACATAGGTTCCGTCACCCATGTTCCTGTAAAGATGGTTCCCTGAAAGAACCCCGGGTTTTTCCTCCTTGCTGAATCCCTCCAGCCATGTACCACTACAGGCATAAATGTCGATATAACCATCCTTGTCAAAATCGAGGAAGGCTGTTCCGCCACAGGATGACTCGACAATATTTGTCAATTCCTTGGCACCAATGGAATGAACGAAATCAAGCCCGATGCTTTCAGATATCTCCTGGAAGTACTCATCATTGGCAGCGGGTGCCGTTAATCGTGCATTTTCTTTTGAGCCGCCTCCCGAATTGCACCCTGATAACAGGAGTATAATCAAAAGAGTCAGCATTATCACGCTGCCTTCACGCCGGCAACAGATAATTCTCGTTTTGGTAAAATGTTCACCAGTCATAGTTTAGTGTTGAAAAAGGTTAGGTTGTGTGTGTATGTTCAGAATGATCCTTTACCGTGGGGCAGTTAAGGATGGTAGTAAGAAGAACTATAAAAGAAGAAAAGGTCATGTCAAGTCAGTCAGCAAAATTTATCAGTCATACATTAAAAAAGTGATTCTTTCAAATCACTTAAGGGTTTTTTTCAGGGGAAAAAGCAGGTTTGCTTTTATTGCCTCTGAAGATTCATCTGGATAAAAAAACCTTGACTATGCAAAACTAACCACTGCAAGTTTATGACCCTGCTATTAAACAGGCATTAAAACGACATTAAAAAGAGATTAAAAATGCGGTAATTAACGGGCCAGGGGCAGAATTACTGAAACTTTTGTGCCTTTTCCAACAACGGAACTGAGGTCGATTCGTCCATTATGATTACTCACTATCTGTTTAACAAGCGGCAACCCTATTCCTGTTCCATTCGCGGAATGAGTGTTTGATCCCCTGTAGAATGGTTCGAATACTTTTTGTAATTCTTCACGGGGAATTCCTATGCCATGATCTTCGAACTGGAGTTCTATTTCGCCAGGTCGGTCGACCATTTTTATCTCGACGGAATGATCGGGAGAATATTTACAGGCGTTGTCTATCAGGTTGGAAACCACCACTCTCAGCAGGTTTTCATCACCAGTAACGGTCATCTGTTCAGCCTCCGTGAGCCGGGGAGACATTGATATGGAAATATTATAGTCTTTCCTGTAACGTTTGGTATCCTCCTGTGCCTGCCAGAGTACTTCATCGACACGGACCTTTTTTTCGAACCCGGCAGGACCCTCGGCGCTCGTCCTGGCTATAAGGAGAAGCCTGTTACTTAGTTCAATAAGTTTCTTGATATCGTCAAGGACTGATTCTAATGCAATCCTGTATTCTTCTGAAGATCTTTCCTTTAGCATGAGAACCTCGAGCTGGCCGTTTACCGAGGTAAGCGGGGTCCTTAGTTCGTGGGAGGCGTTTGCAATGAAATCTTTCTGCATTGCAAAAGAAGTTTCGAGTCTCGAGAGCATCCCGTTGAATGTTCTGGCCAGCCTGCCTAGCTCGTCAGTGCCATTACCTTCCGGTAATCGAAGGTTGAGGCTTGTAATCGAAATCTCGTCAACTCTTTTAACAACATCACTGATTGGTTTGAGTGCCCGACCAGAGTAAAACCAGCCGGCTATAAAGAAAACCACGAGGCTTAAGAGACACACTATCAGTAGTATAGCTTTAAGTTTTTTGAGATGCTTGTTACCTTCAATATCTGTAGCGGCCGCGATGACAACGAACCTGTCGAGTTTCGCCAGGTACAAGGTTGCAACTATCTCGTATGGACCCTGCCTGTAATTTAAAGTGTACCCGTTTCTTACTTTTTCAACAATATCCCATCTTATCTTTATTTCCGATTTTTCATCGGAAGAATAGACGACATTGTCCAGAAAGTTTATTATAATAATTTTCTCATCCTGCAGGTTAGAAGGGTTGTCTTTCTCGAGGTTGAGGACCCTTTGTGGTTCGATGCTCTCGGCGTCGAAGAGCAACCTGGCTGTATTCCTTGCCTTGCTCTTTAGCCTGTTCTGAAAATCATCCTTCCTGAAACCGGCTGATGAGAAGAAAATAGCGCATGATGCAATAATCATTATCAAGCCTCCTATGAGGAGGAACTGCAAGGTGAGGCGAGTTCTTATCTGCATTTTAAAATTCCCCGAAAATGTAACCGAATCCAACCCGGGTATGGATCAGTTTTACTTCAAATTCCTTATCAATTTTTTTCCTCAGAAAGTTCACGTAAACATCTACAACGTTGGTCCCGAAATCGAACGTGGCGTCCCAGACTTTCTCGGCGATATCATTCCTCGACAATACCCTCCCGGGGTTACGCATGAAATACTCGAGCAGGGCAAATTCCTTGGCAGTCAGTTCAATAAGCGTGCCTGCCCTTTTCGCTATTTTCCTCTCGAGATCCAGTTCAAGATCCGACAGCACCAGTTTGCGCGAGGATTCCTGCACGGGAGTCAGCTTCCTTAGGAGCACTCTTACCCTGGCGAGCAGCTCTCTGAATTCAAAAGGTTTCACCAGGTAATCATTTGCCCCTGCATCGAACCCCGCGATCTTGTCGTCTGTAGTACCAAGGGCTGTAAGCATTAAAATAGGTACGTCAGGCAGAATGCTTCTTATCCTCCTGCAGAGCTCAATACCTGTTATTCCGGGAATAATAATATCGAGGATGAAAAGATCATAAGTATTTGAACGGGCCAGCTTTTCAGCCGTTAAACCGTCATAAGCTATTTCTGCCTCGTACTGGTTCTCTTCAAGCCCTTTTTTAATAAAAGAAGCTACTTTAGGTTCATCTTCAACTACCAGGATCTTCATGTCTTCGAATGAGGCTTTAAAATATTCAATTGACTTGCTTTGGACGTGTAAATATATAAAATTTTGAAGTACAGGGCTATCGCGGGAGGAAGCTTGTTTAACTGTCAGACAGTGAGTTAGAAATGACATGAATACAGCGAGTTTACTGATCATGATCAAAATTATTTATACCTTATATATATATGGGATGTTAAAAAAACTAAATAGATGTTAAAAATGGAAGTCGTGTCTGAATCCCGGACAATAAAAAGGTCCGGGTAAGACAAGGGCAAGCAGAATAGCTTTATTTAGAATGATTCTAAATTAGTATTTTAGAGTATCAGGGTCTTTTTTGTAATTTTTGTTTTATTATCTTTGAATGAATCATCTGGATTCTAACCAAATTTATGAACCTAACCATAAAAAAACCATTGACTATGCAAATTCTTACCATTTTGCGGCGCGTTGCGCTGTTTGTTCTTAGCATGGTATTTTCCGTGGGTATTATATTTGCCCAGGAGAAAACCGTTACCGGTAAGGTTTCCGCCGCTGGCGAGGGACCACTTCCGGGAATAAACGTTACAGTTCAGGGTACAACGATCGGTGTCATTACCGATGTTGACGGTTCCTACTCTTTGAAGGTACCGGGACCGAATGCTGTACTTGTGTTCTCATCAATAGGTTATCTGACAAAGGCTGTTACAGTCGGTGCACAGACAGTTATTGATGTAGTAATGGAGACTGACGTAAAGGCACTCCAGGAAGTTGTTGTAACAGGTTATTCAAGCCAGCGTAAAAGGGATATCACCGGTGCTGTTGCAGTCGTCGAGGCTGACAAACTGACCGCTATTCCTGCAGGTAACGTGGCTAACCAGTTGCAGGGTCGTACATCGGGGGTCACTGTAATTGGTGACGGTCAGCCCGGTTCAACAGCGAAAGTAAGGATCAGGGGCTTCGGCTCGTTCGACAATAACGATCCTCTTTATGTTGTTGACGGTGTTCCCACACAGGACATCTCCTCGCTGAACCCGAATGATATCGAGACCATGGTTGTACTGAAAGACGCCGGTGCTGCTTCTGTTTATGGTTCCAGAGCTTCTAACGGTGTTATCGTTGTTACAACAAAGAGAGGTCAGAAAGGTGTTAAAGTTACCTACGACATGTTCACTGGCAAATCAGTTCCTGGTGCAGGTCCGAAAGGACTTCTTACAGCCAAGGAATATGCTGACCTGCAGTGGCTGGTTTACAAGAATGACGGAACGACCGAAGTTCACCCGATCTATGGTTCTTCCACCAACGCTAAACCAACTCTCCCGGCATGGGCAGCTAATACTGACTGGTATGACGCTATTACAGATCCTGCAAGCATGCAGAACCACGACGTCACTATGTCAGGTGGTAACGAAAGCACCAAATTCTTCGCTGGTTTCGGTTATTTCAAACAGGACGGTGTTGTAATCTACAACTTTTCAGATAAATATACTGGCAGGTTCAATTCAGAATACTCGATTCTCAAGGATCGCGTAAAAGTAGGTGAGAACCTGACAATGGCATACAGGAAGAGTAATGGTGTTACAAACCTTGGTGAAGGCAGCCCGTTCCAGATGGGTTCATACAGAACTCAGCCTATCATCCCAGTAAGAATTACAACCCCGATAACCGGTGCAGCTCATAACTTCGTTCCTGGTGAATGGGGTGGCACGGGTATCATTTCACGTCTTGGTAACAGCACCAACGTTGTTGCTGACCAGACAAGGTCTAAAGACAATGACTATCATAACATCCGCGTTGTTGGTAACGCTTATGTCGATGTTAAACTGATGGAAGGTCTTACTTTCAACTCGAAGATTGGTGGTACCTTCTTCAACGAGAACTACATGGGCTACGCGATGGCTACCTACGAGAGATCAGAAAACGTTGGTACTGCAAGCCTTAGCGAGAGCACAGCATACTGGTTCGACTGGATCTGGACAAACACTCTTAACTTCAACAGGCAGTTTGGTTCACACAAGATCAATGCACTTGCTGGTTATGAAGCTGTTGAATCCGGTATCGGCCGCGGCCTCAGCGCATCAAGAGCAGGTTACTTCTCAGATGCAGTTGACTTCCGTACACTCGATAACGGCGCAACAATAACAGGTGCCGGTTCATATGTTGGTACTCAAGGAGACTTCTCTCCCAGTTTGTAAAAGCTGACTATACCTACGGTGACAAATACCTGTTGAGTGCAGCAGTTCGTCGTGACGGATTTCTTCAGTATTCGGCGAGCACAAGATGGGGTATCTTCCCGTCAGTATCAGCCGGTTGGAGGATCAGCGAAGAATCATTCATGCAGGGAATCAGCTGGATATCAGACCTGAAAATCAGGGGTTCATACGGTACCATGGGTAACCAGTTCAACGTTAGCCCGTCTAACCAGTATTACCTCTATGGCGGTGGCGTGAGTTCAACAAACTATGACATTACCGGTTCAGGTACCAGTTCAGCACAGGGCTTCGGACCTTCAAGGATTGGTAACACATCAACCAAATGGGAAACCAACATCACTACAAACATAGGTTTTGAAGGTCAGTTCCTTAATAACAAGGTTGGTGTTGTTTTCGACTGGTATACAAAGAAAACCAAAGACCTCCTCTACGCTCTTGAATTACCCGGTACTTCAGGCGCCGCTTCAGTTCCTTCTGTAAACGTGGCTTCCATGATGAACAAGGGTATTGATGTTGAGGTTAACTACAAAAACCAGTGGGGCGACCTTGGACTTAACATAACAGGTATCTTCACGACATACAAGAACGAGATCACCAAGATTGCTGAAGGTGTTCCCTACTTCGATGCTGGTGGTGTAAGGATCGGTAACCTTATCAGGAACATGCAGGGACAGCCGATGTCTACATTCTACGGTTATGAAGTAACAGGTCTTTTCCAGAACGCTACAGAGGTTGCTAACGCTCCTCAGCAGGATGGTGCAGAACCAGGTTTCTTCAGGTTCGCAAACCTTGATACCCTGACCAAACTGTTTGAAACAGCTCCAGGCTCAGGCGTATACGTTCGCAGGCAGTACATTGGCCCGACCGACAGAAAAGTTATCGGTGACCCGAACCCTGATTTCACATACGGTCTTAACCTCCAGGTTACCTGGAAGAACTTCGACCTGTCAACATTTATCTATGGTTCACAGGGCAACGATATATACAACTGGAACAAGTGGTGGACAGACCTGTGGCCATCATTCCAGGGTCAGAAGAGCACCGACCTCCTCTATAACAGCTGGACAACAACCAACACTTCAGCTACAGTTCCCAAGGCTTCAAACAAGTCGAACTTCTCGACAAACACCCAGAGTCTTAGCTACTATATCGAGGATGGATCTTACCTGAGGATGAAGAATATCCAGATCGGTTACAAGATCCCGCAGAATCTCCTGAACAAGGTTAATATCAAGTCACTGAGAGTCTATGTACAGGCAGTTAACCTCTTCACCATGACAAAATACTCTGGTCTCGATCCAGAACTTGGTGGTGGTGATACAAACTTCGGTATTGACCAAGGTAACTACCCGAACGTTAAGCAGTTCATCTTCGGCTTGAATCTTGTCTTATAACAAAAAACATCTCGTGATATGAAAAAGAATAACATTATAATAATTGCACTCTTCGCGCTGCTTGCAATAATAAGCGCGTGCAGCGAGAGTTTTCTTGATGTCAAGCCGAAAGGGAGCCTTGACCAGGGTGTGCTCGCGACCGAGAAAGGCGTGGACATGCTTCTGATCGGAGCTTACTCATTGCTTGACGGTGTGTCTTCACAGTTTGGCTGGGAAGCTGCTTCCTCAAACTGGGTATATGGCGATATCCGCGGTATGGTAGGTAACAAAGGTACAGACGCTGGTGACCAACCAGATATCAACCCGATACAGACCTTCTCCGAGACATCTACTAACCCTTACCTCAATGTTAAATGGAGGCAGGTATACGAAGGTGTATCAAGGGCAAACAGCGCTATTTCAGTTGCCAACCAGGCTCTTGCTGATGGTGCTATAACCCAGGAGAAATATGATCTGTTCGTTAAACAGGCCAAAGCTCTTCGCGGCTGGTATCATTTCGAAGCTTGGAGAATGTGGGAAAAGGTTCCGTATGTTGATGAAACAACTGACCTTCTCAATGTTACCAACACGGCTGATCCACGCGACAAGATCATCGCTGACCTCCAGGCCGGTACATCACTTCCCGACAACATGGGTCAGGTAGGAAGATTCAACGGTACTGTTTGCAAAGTTCTTGCTGCTAAAGCTCTCATGCAGATGAAGCACGACTATGCTACAGCTCTTACTCTTCTGAACGCTGCAAAAACAGGTAAGAAACCTGATGGTAGTGCAATAGGTCTTGCTACAACATACGGTGAGATATTTGACCTTGCCAACCGTAACGGTATTGAAGCAGTTTACACTGTTCAGTACTCGGTAAACGACGGTTCAGGCGGATGGAACGCCGGTTGGGGTGAAGTCCTTAACTTCCCTTACAAGAGTGGCGGTTCACCAGGCGGTTGCTGCGGTTTCTTCCAGGCTACCCAGGAATTCGTTAACTCTTTCAGGACATCAGGCGGTCTTCCACTTCTTGATAACACCTATAACTCACCTGCAAACAAAGTCATCAACGACTATGGTCTTACACCTGCTCAGCCTTTCACGGAAGATGCTGGTCCACTTGACCCGAGACTTGACTGGACTGTAGGTAGACGCGGTATCCCTTACTGGGACTGGGGAGTACATACAGGTACAGACTGGGTTCGTGATGCTAGCTACGCTGGCGTATACAGCCCGAAGAAACAGGTTTACAAGAAATCACAGGAAGGTCAGTATACAGAAGTTGGTAACTGGACATCAGGTTATACAGCAAACGGTTATCGTATGATCCGCTATGCTGATGTCCTCCTCATGATCGCTGAATGCCAGATCGAATCTTCTACTCCAGATCTCGCTGGTGCACGTGCGAACATCAACCTGGTACGCGCCAGAGCTGCTAATCCTGCTGGCTTTGTTAAAGAAGCTGACGGTACAACTAATGCAGCCAACTACGTGATAAACCAGTATCCTGCTTCAGGTTACCCGTTCGACAGCCAGGCTAACGCTCGCCTTGCTCTTCGCATGGAAAGGAAACTTGAACTTGGTATGGAAGGACACAGATGGTTTGACCTGAATCGTTGGGGTAACACTGTAACTGAACTCAACAGGGTGCTTACCTATGAGAAAACCCAGCAGTGGGGCAACTCGATGTACGGTACAGCTATCGTTGGTGCAGAAGATGTTACTTATCCTATACCACAGCGTCAGATTGACCTGAGTAATGGTAAACTTGTACAGAACAGGTAATACCTTATCATAATCTTTTGAAAAGTGGACTGCCAAAACAGTCCACTTTTCTTTTTTATTTATCTTCATGGCCTGAACTATAAATCACCTGTAACTGAATGAAGAAGATATTAGTACCACTTGCCGCCATATTGCTGGTAGCCTGTTCGGAATCGCCCAAATTCAAACTCATGGACTCCAGTAAAACCGGCATCGATTTTCAGAATACTATCACTGAAACCGACAGCTTTCACATAATGAGCTACGAGTATATATATAATGGTGCGGGTGTTGGTGTCGGTGACCTTAATAATGACGGCCTTCAGGATCTCGTATTCGCGGGCAACCAGGTGAATTCCCGCGTATATTTAAATCTCGGCAACTTCAGGTTCAGGGATATTACCGCGAATTTCGAGGGACTTACTAATAAGCAATGGTTCTCGGGAGTCACGGTTGCTGACTTTAACAATGACGGGTTGCCTGACATATATTTAACCGCTACTGCAAGCAATAACCCTGCAAAATGCCGCAACCGTCTATGGATAAACCAGGGTATTTCTGAAGGGGAAGGCCCGATGTTCAAGGAAATGTCAGAGCAATACGGTGTTGCAGAGCAAGGCCAGTCGGTAAACGCCGCCGTCCTCGACTATGATCTTGATGGTGATCTGGACCTTTATGTACTCAACAATACCCTGACCCAGAGGATGAATACCTCGTACAGGGCAAAGATCGTGGACGGGTCTGCCGGTAATAATGACCAGCTCTACCGGAATAATGGTGATGGTACTTTTACAAATGTTACAAGGGAAGCCGGTATACTGATAGAAGGATTCGGCCTGGGTCTAGCCATCGGGGATGTCAATAAGGACGGTTATCCCGATATTTATGTCTCGAACGATTATATCTCGAACGACCTGCTTTATATAAACCAGAAAAACGGGACTTTCAGGAACGAGATAGCGAAATACATGGCATACCAGACTAAATCGTCAATGGGTGATGATATGGCTGATATCAACAACGACGGCAATCCTGACATGTACACTCTCGACATGATGCCTGAAGAATACTCCAGGAAAAAGCAAACAATAAACGGGTTCAGCTATATTTTCTATGTTAATGACGATAAATATGGTTACGAGCACCAGTACCTCAGGAACATGCTTCAGGTGCATAATGGTTTTCTGAATGGCGAAATGCTGCCTTACAGCGAGGCTGGCCAGTATGCCGGTATATTCCAGACTGAATGGAGCTGGTCTCCATTGTTCGCGGATTATGATAATGACGGCGACAAGGACCTTATAATCTCCAACGGCTATCCCAAAGACCTCACGGATAAAGACTGGACTTTTTATAAAGTAAAAGTGTTTGGTTTTATTGCCGATGAAAAACATGTTATCGAGATGGCACCCAGCCTCAAAGTTCAGAATTATGCTTATGAAAATACCGGTAATCTGAAATTCGTGAAAAGGTCAGCTGAATGGCTTCCAAAGATTCCCTCTTACTCTTACGGGGCTTCATTCGTCGATCTCGATAATGACGGCGACCTCGATTATGTATGTAATAACCTTAATGATAAGGCATTCGTGTTGAAGAACACGACAATGGAAAAATCAGGCGGGAAAAGGAATTATATAAGGATTAAACTTGTCGGTAAAGACCCGAACAGGTTTGCAATAGGTGCCAAAACAGAGGTATGGACCGGGGGATCACTTCAATTCAATGAACATTTCCTTACCAGGGGTTATGCTTCTTCAGTCGACCCGATAGTACATTTTGGGACAGGAACCTTCAAGACGATCGACTCGATTAAAATTACCTGGCCTAAAACAGGCAATGTTACCGTGCTCCGAAACGTCAAATCGAATCAGCTTGTTGAAATTTCCGAGGAGGGATCCCTTCCTTCAAAACCTGTTATGAAATCAACAACAAAAACTTTGTTCACCCGCGTTGATTCAGTACTTGATTACACTCATACTCAGAAGGACTTCATCGATTTCTTCTATGATCAAACCATTATTCCTCACAAGTTTTCCCAGATAGGACCTGTGCTTGCAACCGGTGATATTAATGGTGATAAAAAGGTTGACATTCTGGTCGGTTCAACCAACTCCCTTCCTACAACCCTCTTTATAAATAACGGGAAAGGATTTACCAGAACAGAAGCGGATGGCCTGACAACGACAAAGCCGTTCTCGGAGGGCGGCCTGAGTATCGTCGACATAGATAATGACGGCGATAATGATGTACTGGCAATAGCAGGTGGTTATGAGAACCAGGATGAGAAAGAGTACAAACACATGCTTTACAGGAATGAAAACGGTAAGTTTAAAGCTGAAGACTTGCCAGTTCCTGAATTTACATCCTCAGTTATCAGACCATTCGATTTTGACCATGATGGTGATGCAGATATTTTCATCGGTTCACGTGTGAAAAAATCAATGTTTCCTTATGCCAATCACTCCTGGGTACTCACGAACAATAACGGCCAAATAGTGGCTGATACAACCTTCAGATTGAATCTGGGACTCGTGACTGACGCTGTCTGGAGCGACTTCGACGGTGACGGCTGGGAAGATCTTGTAGTGACAAGGGAATGGAACTCCGTAGCTTTCCTGAAAAACATTAACGGGAAAAAGCTTGAGCCGGTTGTTCTGCCAGGTATCGAGTCCAAAACCGGGATCTGGTATTCAATCGCTGCAGGAGATTTTGACCAGGATGGTGATAATGATTATGTTATCGGGAACCTTGGTGAAAATAACAGGTACACACTCGGTGAGAAGTATCCGCTATCGCTCTATGTAATTGATCTTGACCTTGATGGAAAGATTGATCCGATAATAACAGCTTATTATCCTGACGAAAAGGGCAAGATGGCCGAATACCCGCTCAATTATTTCGATGAGCTTCGTTCGCAGACGGAATACTTCGGGAAAGTAGCGAACAACTACACTGAATTCAGCTTCCTCACTATTAACGACATGATTAAGCCGGACCTGATGAAACGACTTCAGTTCAAACTCCAGGTAAATACCACATCCAGTTACATACTTTGGAATGATAAAGGGACTTTCACATGGGAGAAGCTCCCGATGTTATTTCAGCTTGCACCATTGAAGCGGATGATTGTGACAGATCTGAATGGAGATAAGCTGCCGGATTTTATTGCAGGGGGAAATGATTATACTTACGATATATCCACGGGTTATTATGCTTCAAACAAAGGCATTGTAATGATAAACAAGGGAGGCAGGAACTTCGAACTACTGACACCATCTAAAAGTGGACTCGTCCTTGATGGTATGGTTGAATCACTTATCTGGATGGATGGGCAGGAACCTCTCGTTATTGCCGGTATAAACAGGAACAAGACGCTCGTTTACAGGCTGAATAACAGGTAAAAAGTTAGGAGAATCACTTTTCAACTTTCTCGAGCCTGCCGTTCACAAACCTGAAGTTGATAATTTCCTGGCACGCGGCACAATTATATAATGGTGTATTCCTTGGATGCGTAGGAACCTGTGCAGTTATTACTCCCTTTTCAATTGCCAGGACCCTCATATCAGACTCTACCGAACTTAGAAGCATGAGCTTGCCACTGGCCGATACCATAATAAGTTGCTCCACGTTATCAATATCCAGACCTTTGAATGACATAAGGGTTACAATGATATCCTTCCCGGGTTTGTCATCGATAATTCCCGGGAATATCTTCACCGGGTCGATGATGTAGCGCTTTTCATCATTGCTTACAATAACAGTCCCACGTTCACCGGAAGTTATTTTCCCGTCAGATAACTGACCCATCGAGTATTCTGTTGCAATCTTAACCGCTTCTTTCTTTAAACTGGCCTCCGCCTTCTGTTCTTTTTCTGCCTTGTCCATGCATCCAACAAGGGTAAATGACGACAAGAGTATTATACACGAAAGGAGTAGCTTGTTCATTATTTATTATGTTAATATTCAGATATAAATACTCAGGTTTTTGTAAATTTATTGTTGTCTGAAAATACTATTTTTTTGTTTATCAATTTTCTTAAAGTTGTACGTCCTAAAAACAATCGGATTTAAATGAAACGAATGTCGGTTACACGAGCGGTTCTGGTTGTCGTGTTTTTTGTCCTATTGCCGATAAAAGTAAAGTCATCTGGAACAGGAGGGGAGCAATCTGCAATAAAATCAGCCACTGACACCACGCTTGGCAGGATACGATCTGACGGTTATCTGGTGATCAAGCCAGGTTCTTCAAGCAGGTCATACTTTCATGTTGGAAGTGAAAAGATTGAATTTATGCCTTCTGATAACCTGATGAACAGGTTACAGGGTAATGTAAGCGGACTGACAATTACAGGGAGTGGTGTTCCCGGGGCTGCACCAGGTGTAAGAATCCGCGGATTTTCCTCACTTGTTGATAATAACCCGCTTTACGTGATTGATGGTATTCCTTCACGAGATGTCTCCTTCCTGAATCCCGCCGATGTCGAGTCTGTTACTGTGTTGAAGGATGCATCTGCCCTCGCTGTTTACGGTTCAAGGGCCTCAGGAGGTGTAATATCAATAATGACGAAGAAAGATCAGCATGGTGCAGTATTGAACTATAGCACTTTTACCGGGCTGCAGTTGCCCGGGAAAGGCACTTCTGGCAGGATGCTAAACTCGGAAGAATATGCTAACCTTCAATGGCTGGTATACAGGAACGATTTAACAAGTGAATACCATCCGCTTTACGGTTCCTCTTCAGAAGTAAAGCCAACTTTACCTGGCTGGGCAGCAAACACTGACTGGTATGATGCAATCACCGAACCGGCTATAATAGCCAATCACGATCTCACCCTTTCTTCCCGGACAGAAAATATTTCCGTGTATGCTGGTCTTGGTTACTTTAGCCAGGATGGGATCATAATCGAAACTGGTATAAAAAAATACACTGCCCGATTTAATTCCGAGGCCAGGTTCGCGGGTAACAGGATAAGAGTGGGTCAGACAGCAGCGTTAACCTTCCGGAATTCACATCCGGTTGACAACTATAGCGAAAAAAGCCCGATTGCCACCGGACCATACAGGTCACAATCAATTATTCCGGTGAAAATGACTCAACAGTTGACTGGTATATCGAGGGTTTTCATGCCGGGTGACTGGGGCGGAACAGCGATTGCATCAAGGCTGGGTAATGCCCCGAATACAGTTGCGCTTCTCGATAGAAACAAGAATGACCAGTTTCACGATCTGACTTTCTTTGGGAGTGGTTATATTGAAGTTGACATCCTCCCCGGACTGATGTTCCGTTCATCTGCAGGTGGTTCTCGCAGTTCAGGATATTCTGTTGACTACACCATGAAGACATACGAGAACGCTGAAAATATCATAACCTCCAGTTTAGCGGAAAGCAATTATGCACTGAGCGACTGGGTCTGGACCAATACTCTGACCTATTCTATAAAATCCGGGGTACATGATCTTGATATTGTTGCGGGATACGAGGCTCTCAGGTATGGAATCGGCAGGACTCTTTATGCAAAAAGATCAGGGTATTTTTCAGATGATGTTGATTTCCGGACACTTGATAATGGTGCAGTCATCGAAGCTGCTTCATCATCCGTTTCAACACCTACTAAAAACCTCTCACAATTTATCCGCGCTGATTACTCCTTCGATGGGAAGTACCT
>JAXLTU010000025.1:0-56573 GCA_046329885.1 Bacteroidales bacterium | reverse complement strand
TCCGGAGATAGTCAATTTCATGGCGAAGCATGGAAGAGGACTCATATGCGTCGCCCTGCCTGAAGAAAGATGCGAGGAACTTGATCTCGATCTCATGGTTGGTGTGAACACCTCCCTGCACGAGACTCAGTTCACTGTAACTGTAGATCTTATCAGCGAGGAAACCTCAACCGGTGTATCCGCGAAAGACAGGGCCATGACGATAAAGGCGCTTGTAGATGAAGAGACAAGACCCGGTGACCTTGGCCGACCTGGCCATATCTTCCCGTTGAAGGCAAAATCGAAAGGAGTACTCAGGAGGGCAGGTCATACAGAGGCCGTTGTCGACCTTACAAGGATGGCCGGACTAAAACCTGGCGGTGCACTTGTCGAGATAATGAAAGATGATGGCTCAATGGCACGTCTTCCCGATCTTATGAAGATGGGAAAGAAATTCGGCATCAAGATCATCTCTATCCGCGATCTCATTGAATACAGACTCAGGAATGAATCAATAATTGAAAAGGGCGTCAGGGTTAAACTACCAACAACCTTGGGAGAATTCGAGTTTATACCATTCCGGCAGCTCAGCAACGGGCTTGAACATGCCGCCCTGGTCAAGGGTTCGTGGGAAAAAGAAGAAACCGTGCTTGTAAGAGTTCATTCTTCATGCTTCACAGGCGATATCTTTCATTCTCTTCGGTGCGATTGCGGTCAGCAACTCGACAAGGCCATGGAAATGGTTGAAGCGGAAGGAAAGGGCGTGGTCATTTACCTTAGTCAGGAGGGAAGAGGAATCGGGCTCTTTAACAAGATAAAGACATATAAGCTCCAGGAAGAAGGTATGGACACGGTGCAAGCCAATCTGAAGCTCGGTTTCGGGGAGGATGAACGCGACTATGGTGTGGGTGCCAGCATCATGAGAGAGCTTGGGCTTGGGAAGATCAGACTAATCTCTAATAACCCGGTTAAAAGAGCCGGGCTCGAAGGTTATGGAATCAGGATTGTTGATACGGTACCATTACAAATAAATCCTAACCCTTACAACAAGTTCTATCTCGAGACCAAAGCTAGCAAGATGGGGCACAACCTGCCTTGTTATAAACATGGTTCAAAAGACTGAAAGGGTGTTCATTTTTTGTTAACTTTACCATAACCTTAAATAAATCCGATGAAGAACCCCAGGATTGTGTTCATGGGTACACCCGAATTTGCAGTTGCTACGCTTGGTTCACTGCTCATGAACGGTTTTAACGTCGTGGGTGTCGTCACGGTTCCTGATAAACCTGCCGGCAGGGGAAGGAAGATTACAATGTCGCCGGTAAAAACATTTGCCAACGATAGTTCTCTAAAGGTATTGCAGCCTGCCAATCTTAAGGATGCTGCATTCTTAAACGAATTGAAGGAGCTCGCTCCGGATTATATAATTGTAGTGGCATTCAGGAAACTTCCCGAAGCCGTTTGGGCACTTCCCCGGGGAGGAACCATAAACCTGCATGCCTCACTCCTGCCTCACTACCGCGGTGCCGCACCAATTAATCATGTAATAATTAATGGTGAACAGGAAACTGGTATCACTACATTCTTCATAAATGAAAAAATAGATACCGGCGAGATACTACTCCGGGAAAGTGTGCCTGTATACAATAATGAAAACGCTGGTGATCTGCATAACAGGCTAATGAAACTTGGAGCACTCCTTGTAGTGAAGACCCTTAAAGGCCTGACTGATAAATCCATTAAACCGCAAAATCAGAACGGCTTTTTAAAACAGGGAGAACTGCCCAAGGAAGCTCCAAAGATATTCCCGTCCGACTGTGTAATAGACTGGAACCAACCCGTTGAAAAAGTTCATAACCTGATCAGGGGACTATCCCCTTATCCTTGTGCCAGATCCGGATTCAAAAGCAAGTCTGGCACATTGGTTTTCAAGATATTCGAAAGCAGACCGGAACCTGCTGATGAGCCAGGAAAACCGGGAACCATCGTGACTGATAATAAGAACTACCTCAGGATAGCCTGTAAAGATGGGTGGCTGACAATAACCAGTCTCCAGATCGAGGGAAAGAAACGTCTTGGTATCCAGGAGTTTCTCAGGGGATTCAGCTTATCAGGATATACCATTGAACCTAATTTACAGGTTTCATAGAACGGAGATAGATCTTCTCGCCAGGAGTCGGCTCCTCGCCTTTCCGGATCCTGTTTAATAAATACAATCGCGATACTTTCACTGCGTATTTCTGAGATATGGAATACAATGTTTCGCCATCCTTAACAACATGTGTTTCCTTTCCTGCTTCAGCCTTGTCGCGTTTGGGCTGCAAATAAAGAATCTGACCTGGTGTTGGTTCGAAATCGTCAGGCAGTTCATTATATTTTGCAAGTTCCCACGAAAGAAGTTTATGACGCGACTCTATACTTTCCCTTGTATCAGATTTCCCGGCAACAATATATTGAACCCTGTTTGTCTCCATAACTGAACCGGGAAGTGTCACGCTTACCTGTTCACTAATTGGTGCTGTATATACTGAATTAGTAGACACGACAGCCTCTTTCCTGGCACTAGTATCCGGAGGAACATCATTCCTGCCTCCCACGGTCTGTCGTACTGTCGCAGAATAGTCCTTCCTGTCGTAATTATCAAGCCCGTATTCCTCGATTTTTCTTATGAGCATGTTAGCATAATCCGGATTTGTCGCGTACCCGGCTTTCTTTAGTCCTCTGGCCCAGCCCCTGTAATCATCACTTTTCAGCTCAAACAGGAAATCATAACGGCTGCCATTAACAAGAAAATCAGAATGATCGCGGTACGATTCCTCGACGTTCCTGTATTTTCTGAAGCATTCATTCCTCCTGTCATCATTCTTCCTCATAACCGGTCCGTTCCAGTCGCTGTGACATTTAATGCCAAAATGGTTATTTGCCTGGACGGCCAGGGAACTCCTTCCCATGTCCGATTCAATGAGTCCCTGTGCAAGTGTAATACTCGCGGGTATTCCGGTCCGCTTCATCTCACTGATAGCCATCCCGGAGTATTTATTAATATATGATTGAGCAGGATTGCCCGATCCGCCAGGAGGTGGCGTGTAAACTACCGGCCTGGTACTCCGGCATGAATTGAGTCCCGCGATCAGAACAATAAGAATCAGATATGCTTGCAGTCTTCCCATTATACACGTTTTACGCGAAAATATAAAAGGAAGTGATAAGAGGACTATCATGAAATTCACATTGGACAGGGACTTATTAACCGGGACAGAAAAGAGCACAGGGCACAGGGCACGGGGCACAGGGCACGGAGCACAGGGCACGGAGTAAGAAGGTGCTGTTAATACAACCTTTGCAGCCCTTACGGCCCCTACAGCTTTTTTCAAGGGGTGCTGGGTACTCGTTGCTGGGTCCTCGTTGCTCGGTCCTCGTTGCTGGTATTCGGTCTTTTACAACATTACAACTTTACAACAATACAACTTTACAACACTACAACTTACAACCTCTAAAGCTTTCCTCATTTTTGCTATCTTAGCGTTCTCATTGAAAGAATTACCCGATGAAAAGAAATGGGCAGTTAACGATATCCTGGACAGAAGTTGATTCGATAAATGATCTGGATGCTGACGACCAGATGCTTCTGAATGAAGCCAGGGCGGCTTGCACGAGAGCTTATGCTCCTTATTCAGCATTTCATGTGGGAGCCGCGTTAAGACTTGACGACGGGACTATCATTACAGGTGCTAACGTCGAGAATGCGGCCTTCCCTTCAGGCATATGTGCAGAAAGGAATGTTCTTTCAACCTTTGTTTCAGGTTACCCGGGAAAAAAACCAGTCACAATGGCAATCGAGGCGCGGAATACTGACGGCGTTATAGCTGACATGGTGAGTCCATGCGGGAATTGCCGTCAGGTAATTGCCGAGGAAGAACACAGGAGCGGAACTCATATTAAGCTCATACTCAGCAGCAAAAATAAAATAATGATTTTCAACAAGATCGACGATCTACTTCCCCTCAGGTTCACCCCGGACAGCCTCAGGTCAAATCTTCCCTGATTATCAGCTGGAATCCTGCCCCGTGAATATTCTTTATTGTCAGGTTAGGGTCATCCGCGAGGTAGCGCCTTAGTTTCGTGACGTATACATCCATGCTGCGTGCAGTAAAATAATCATCTGCACCCCATATCTTCCTGAGAGCCATCTCCCTGCTTATAAGTCCATTGGGATTATTGGCAAGCATGTCAAGCAATTCTGCCTCCTTGGGCGAAAGCTTCAGTTCCTTGTCATCTATTGTCAGTATCCTGAGTTTCGAATTAAAAACGAACTTACCGATATTGTAGATATCCTTGGAATTACCTGTTGGTTCTCGTCTGGCTACTATTGCCTTTATCTTGGCAAGCAAAATATCAGTATCAAATGGTTTTGTAACATAGTCATCTGCACCGACACCATATCCTTTAAGGACATCATCCTTCAGTTTCTTGGCGGTAAGAAAAACGATAGGTACTGCAGTATTCATTTTACGTATTTCACCTGCAATAGTGAAACCATCGACATGTGGCAACATCACGTCGAGTATGCAGATATCGAACGAGCCCTTTCTGAAATGTTCAACTGCAAACTTGCCGTCTTCAATCCAGTCTACAACATAATCGTTCAGTTCCAGGTAGGATTTCAGAACCGATCCGAAGCTGAGATCATCCTCGACGAGGAATATCCTTGTAGGTTTTTGATTCATTTTAGTTATCACAGTTTAAAGGTAAGAAAATATCAAACCTGCTCCCCTTTCCCGGTTCACTGGTCACAGAAATACTTCCCTTGTGAGCATCAACAATTGCTTTCACGTAATTCAAACCCAGGCCGAATCCCTTGACATCGTGAATATTTCCTGAAGTCTGGCGATAGAACCGTTCGAATATCTTCGACTGGGTGCTCTTGCTCATACCAATGCCCTTATCTTCAACTGAAAGCACTATACCATCGTCCCTGTTAGCAGTTGACACGCTTATCACTGGTCTTTCAGGTGAATATTTCAACGCGTTGTCGAGCAGGTTGTGTATGAGACTCGTGAGATGTTCAGGGTCTCCAAGCATGGTATCGTCGGAGGCAGCGAGATTAGTTGAGATCGTCCCCAATCTCTGGTTCACCTGTATCTCGATTGTATCAATAGCCTTCTCGATAAGCTGGTGAAAGGATGTTTCAACGAATTTGAAATCCATCTCTTTTTTATCGAGTGTAGCTATCTGCAAAATGGTTTCGACCTTCTTGTTCATCCTGCCATTCTCCTTCTTGATCATACCTACGAAGTGCCTTATCCTGCCCTCATCGGCGAGAACCTTCGGATTAAGGATGGTGTCGGCAGCGAGCGATATTGTAGCAATTGGTGTCTTGAACTCGTGTGTCATGTTATTCAGGAAATCTGATTTCATCTCCGACACTTTCTTTTGCCTCAGGATAAACCAGAGGCTGAACGCGAATGTCGAGAAGATGAAGAGCGAGAATAGCATGGAACCACCAAGTATCCAGGCCATTGATCCGAAAACAAAATTTGCCCGTTGCGGGAAGACGACGGAAAGCACCATGTCGTTATTGAACATGTTATCAGGGAAAAGCCTGATCTTGTAAATACTCTTCCTGAAATCGTCCTCCTTCGCTTTGCCCGGGACAGCAGATTCTATTTTATCACCTCTCATGAGAGCAAATTCATAAGGCGTCTGTATCCCGAAGAATGGAAGGTACTTGGCAAGAGTGGCATTTATCTCGTTCCTGTCTGTCTTTATATTCTTCTCCCACTCGAACATTTCCGAAATAATCTGATCGCTCATGTTCTGAAATTCCCCGGAACGTCTCCTCAGCCAGTCAATATAATCTGATCGTCCAAGCATGTTTTCTCCCGGTTCACCTGGCCTCCTGACACCCGGATTCTGCCTTGAACCGTTTCCCCTGCCTTGTCTGTTTCCTATTGTCGGTACTGTCTGGTCAGAGAGTTGCGCGGAATCGTCCCTGACAATAATTTTGCTTCCATCAGGGCCATCGGTATAAGTTCTTACCCTTGCTTTATTATCCGTTATGTCTATCTTCACTTCACTTCCATCCTGCGACATCACGCCTCCAAAACTAAAGTACTGGGTCACCCCTGTCACTGAATCTGTTGAAGCCGGGTTCATAATAAAATCGTTGAAAAAGTTCATCCTGCTCTTTGATTTTATCTCCTGCACAGCACTATTCAGGCTCCTGAAAACCATGGTATTGAAGTTTTCATTAGCCATGCCAACAGCATTCCTTATCCATGTGATCTGAACTAAAGTGATACCGATAACTGACAGTATCATCATCGAAACCAGCCCTGCGAAAAACTTCTTGTTCATGGTGCGAATTTAACTTATTGATCTATAACACGCCTGTCTTTTAACTTTTCGTTAACTAGTTTTAACCTCACTTTAACCCGGTTGCTGATAGCCGGGGTTTACTTTTGTATTGCATCAAAACAAGCCATATGAAAAGAATCGTTAAAATCTCATTTCTATTCCTCCTTTTGTGCCTCCCGTTCGCACTGGTGACAAAGGCACAGGACAGGAAGGAGGAAAAACACGTCAAGGTGGTTATTACCGGTAAGGACGGGACAAGAGTGATTATGGACACTACACTAGCCCAAGGTTCCGGTTCGTCGAAGATCAGGATGGAAGGTGACATGATAATCGTGACTGACGAATCCGGTGTTTCAAAACTTGTCAGCAGGGAGTCGAAAGGAAACGGCACTATTACTGTAACAATGAACTCTGGCAGTGCCGATGGTAGCGACAAGGAGATCAGGGAGATTTACATAACCAAAGGGGATTCCTCCAAATTGAGTCTGGCAGGTGAAGATGGAAAGATCTTCATTATTCCTGATGACAAGAGTGTCACTGAAGGCAAAGGCTCATACTCGTGGAGTTCTGTTTCTTCCGACAAGGGCAGGAAAGTATACTATTTCGATTCTTCCGACAGCAGGTTAAATGACGGGGAAAAAAGATTTGATATTGAGGTACTTGAGGATGAAACTGGGAAACAGGTTGAAAAATCACATTATGTCCTCGCCAAGGATGGAATGGTAATCTCGATTGAAGGAGATGATGAGGCCAAAATACAGGACTTGGCTAGAACAATCGAAGAAAAACTTGGAGTTAAAAAAGATGGAAAAACTGAAATAAAAGAGGAGGTAAAAAAGAAAGAAAAAAAGAGATGATTCCAATCAGGCTTTCATGTATTACTACGAAAGAGCCCGGAGGTTTTCCGGGCTTTTTTAATTAAATGTTTTTGAAAGCTTTCCATACATCGGAGGAGGGCAAAGGAGAGTCAATTACAACCGGTTCTTTTTTGACCGGGTGCATGAACTCCAGTCTCCTGGCGAGAAGGGAAACCGATCCATCCTCGTTCGATCGTTTGTACCCGTACTTGAGGTCTCCCTTAATAGGGCATCCAACGGAGGCAAGCTGCGCTCTTATCTGGTGATGCCTCCCTGTATGCAGTTCTACCTCAAGCAGGTAGTACCTTTCGGAGCGGGCAAGTATTTTATATGATAACCTGGCCTCCTTCGAGTCCTTGACCTTTTCAGTGTACACGTATGATTTGTTCTGCTTTTCGTTCTTCTTGATAAAATGCGACAAGGTTCCCTCGTCTTCCGGTGGTCTCTCCTTCACGATTGCCCAGTAAATCTTTCTTACATCCCTTGTCCTGAAAGCTTCGTTCATTCTCTCCAGAGCTTTTGAGGTGCGGGCGTAAAGAATTATTCCCGCCACGGGGCGATCGAGCCTGTGAATAACACCCAGGAAAGCTTCACCCGGCTTCTTGTACTTGACAGCCAGGTACTTTTTTACAACATCATCGAGTGACTCATCTCCCGATTTATCACCCTGCGAAAGATCTGTTGCCTTTTTAAAAACAGCCACAAGATGATTATCCTCGTATAATACCTCTGGTTGATCAGTACTGTTCCTTTTCATTAGGGAAGTCTAGTGATTTTACATCATGGACATAGTTCTGAACAGCACCTTTTATTTCGGCATGAAGGTTATGATACCTCCGCAGGAAGCGGGGACTGAATTCCTGGGTTATGCCAAGCATATCATGCAGGACAAGTACCTGGCCGTCGGTCCTGGGGCCCGCTCCTATCCCAATAACAGGAATCTTGATCGAAGATGTAACCTCCTCGGCAAGTTTGGCCGGGATCTTCTCCAGAACCAGTGCAAAGCAACCCGTTTCCTCGAGCAACTTGGCATCTTCCATCAAACGGCGGGCTTCCTCTTCCTCCTTGGCTCTCACGACATATGTTCCAAACTTGTGAATTGCCTGCGGTGTCAGACCAAGATGACCCATGACAGGTATCCCGGCTGAAAGGATTCTCTCAACCGATTCAACAACCTGGTAGCCTCCTTCAAGCTTCACAGCGTGTGCTCCTGTCTCTTTCATTATACGTATTGAAGAGGCAAGAGCCTCCTTCGAGTTCCCCTGGTAGGTACCGAATGGCAGATCGACAACAACAAGTGCCCTCTTGACAGCCCTGACAACTGATGATGCATGGTAGATCATGTTATCAAGCGTTATTGGCAGAGTGGTCTCGTATCCAGCCATCACGTTTGATGCAGAATCACCAACCAGAATCACATCTATCTCTGCTTCATCTATTATCCTGGCAACAGAATAATCGTACGCTGTAAGCATCGCGATCTTCTCCCCGCGAAGTTTCATCTCGTACAACACGTGGGTGGTTACCCTCTTGATTGTTTTATGTACAGACATACCTTGTTTATTTTGTTACAGTTGACAAAGCTACAAATTTGTATCATACCTGCACTCCTGACAGCATTCTTTAATTCCCGGGCACTGGTTTTAACTGCCTTTTTGTCACGATAACGACATTTTTGCCCGGACAGCACGGCCCGCGGGTGTCAAACTTGCTATAAAAATGAAATCCGGCACCATGGCATAATGATTGTTATTCATGGGTAACAAACGGAAACCAAAAGAACAAAATATGGGAAAAATTATTGGAATTGATCTTGGAACGACAAACTCGTGCGTTGCAGTAATGGAGGGTAATGAACCCGTCGTTATACCTAACAGCGAGGGGAAAAGGACCACTCCTTCAATCGTGGCTTTTGTAGAGAATGGTGAACGCAAGATTGGTGATCCGGCCAAGAGGCAGGCAATCACCAACGCCAAAAAGACTGTCTACTCGATAAAAAGATTCATGGGTGAGACCTTTGACAAGGTTGGCCTCGAGATGAAAAGAGTTACCTACCCCGTTGTCAAGGGTGATAACAATACTCCAAGGGTTAAAATTGAAGACAGACTCTATTCCCCTCAGGAAATTTCAGCAATGATTCTTCAGAAGATGAAGAAGACTGCCGAGGATTACCTTGGACAGGAAGTTACCGAGGCTGTAATAACTGTACCGGCCTATTTTAGCGATTCGCAGAGACAGGCAACAAAAGAAGCCGGCGAGATTGCAGGTCTGAAGGTCAAAAGGATAATAAATGAGCCGACAGCAGCATCGCTGGCTTACGGCCTCGACAAGAAATCGCAGGACCTCAAGATAGCAGTATTTGACCTTGGCGGTGGTACTTTCGATATATCAATACTTGAACTGGGTGATGGAGTCTTCGAGGTTAAATCGACAAATGGCGACACGCACCTTGGTGGTGACGATTTCGATCATCTAATCATTGACTGGCTTGCTGAAGAATTCCAGAAAGAGGAAGGACTTGATTTGAGGAAAGATCCCATGGCCATGCAGCGCCTGAAAGAGGCCGCGGAAAAAGCCAAGATTGAGCTTTCAAGCTCGACATCAACCGAGATCAACCTGCCTTATATAATGCCGGTGGACGGAATTCCAAAGCACCTTGTCAGGTCTTTGACAAGGTCACAGTTCGAGAAGATTTGTGACAAGCTCATTCAGTCAGTAATCCCACCATGCCAGAAGGCACTGGACGATGCAGGCATGAAGGCATCAGATATTGACGAGGTCCTTCTCGTCGGCGGTTCAACAAGGATACCTGCAATTCAGCAGATAGTCGAGAAGTTCTTTGGCAAAGTTCCATCGAAGGGTGTTAACCCTGACGAGGTAGTAGCAGTTGGTGCGGCAATACAGGGTGGAGTACTTACAGGCGAGGTAAAAGACGTACTTCTTCTTGATGTTACACCGCTTTCGCTGGGTATCGAGACAATGGGTGGCGTGATGACTAAACTGATCGAGTCGAATACCACCATACCTACGAGGAAGACTGAAGTGTTCACGACAGCAGCTGATAGCCAGCCATCTGTGGAGATACATGTCCTGCAGGGAGAAAGGCCGATGGCAGCAGGAAACAAAACGATCGGTAGATTCCATCTCGACGGTATACCACCTGCCCCAAGGGGAATACCACAGATAGAAGTGACATTCGACATTGATGCTAACGGTATACTTCACGTGTCTGCAAAAGACCGCGGAACAGGTAAAGAACAGAGAATAAGGATAGAAGCATCATCCGGGCTAAGCGATGACGAGATAAGGAGGATGAGGGATGAGGCCAAGGCCAACGAGGAAGCTGACAAGAAAGCCAAGGAAAAGGTCGACAAGATAAACAGTGCCGACAGCATGATTTTCCAGACCGAGAAGCAACTCAAGGAATTTGGTGACAAACTGCCTGGCGATAAAAAATCAGCTATTGAAGAAGCTCTTGGAAAACTGAAAGATGCTCATAAATCGCAGGATCTCGACAGTATTGACAAAGCACTCGCTGATCTTAACAGCGTATGGCAGAGCGCATCCGAGGAGATGTACAAAAACGCCCAGACTTCACAGGCCACATCACAGCCGGGCCCTGACGCATCAGCAGGTGGCGGCAAAAAAGCCGGAACAGACGAGGTGACGGATGTCGATTTCGAAGAGGTGAAGTAATAAAATGACTTACACATCGTTATTCCCGCGGGATTCCCGCGGGATTTTTTTATTTTTACACATTGTAACTGTCGCGTCATGAAGCTTTTCTGCATAACATTTATTTTTCTGGCAATAACATCATCTGTCTATCCGCAACTCGCTGATACAATTAACCGTACCGACACCAAGGGGATGAAACAGGGATACTGGATTAAGAAATATCCCAACGGTAACCGGCAGTACGAGGGATATTTCAGGAATGACAAGCCAGTTGGCATTCTTCGAAGGTACTTCGATACTGACACTCTCAGATCTGTTATGATGCATAAACCTGATGGCAAAACAGTCGAGACAATTATTTATCATCCAAACGGGTATATAGCATCGAAAGGGACCTTCGTTAACCAGATAAAAGAAGGCATTTGGGAATTCTATTCTTCCGCATCCAAAAATCATCTGATGCTTTCGGAGACATATCATGACAATCTAAAGGATGGAGAAACATTAAAGTACTATCCTTCAGGCGCGATCCTTGAAAAGATGAACTACTCTAAAGACATCAAAAATGGTTCATGGACTCAATACTATCCCGACGGTAGAATTTGCCTTAAAACAAACTATGTCAACGGCAAACTGGAAGGTAAATTCGAAGTACTTTACCCGGATGGAAAACCACAGTATACCGGAGTTTACAGGAATGACAGCAGAGACGGTAAATGGAAGGTATTCAATACTGATGGTTCGTTGAAGAAAGAGATAGAGTACGTGATGGGAAAAGCAAAAAATCCTGAACTCATCAAGGAAGAGACCGAGTACCTTGATGCTCTTGAAAAGAACAAGGGGAAAATTGCTGATCCTGAAAAAACAGGCACTATATGGTAAAAGCCAGGTTACATGCCAGCAGATGGCTGATCGCCTTCTCAGTATCTTTGTTCGCCATATTACAGGGAAGCCAGGCTTATTGCCAGAAGGGCACATACTCCTATTATTACAGGGTAATTTTCAGAAACAAGGGTGATTATACCCCTTCAGATTTCCAGGCATCCGAGCTTATGTCTCAGAGAGCAATGGACAGGAGGTCACGTTCGGGTGTTACATACCCTGACTACCGTGATCTTCCGGTTTATAAACCCTATATTGAACAGATTACTTCAATGGGTTACACCTACCATTGCAGTTCCAAATGGCTGAATACAGGCCTTTTCAAATCAACAGGGCTACTCGACTTTGCACTGCTCAGAAATCTCCCGTACGTTTCCGACGTCCTGCTGGTGAAGACACCAGCCAACAGGAAATCTGTTACTGACAAGCTCAAAATAACTGGAATGCAAGCTGAACTGCCACCCTACGACAGGCCGCTGACAATGACAAATGGGAATCTCCTTCACTCTTCAGGTCTCACCGGAAAGGGAGTATTCATAGCTGTTCTCGATGGCGGATTTTACAAGGCCGACCTCGTTAGTTCTCTTGATCATTTAAGAAAAAGGGGTGGCATAAAGGGAACCTACGATTTCGTGTATGGTAAGAAGGATGTATATAATTATCATAATCACGGGACTGCTGTACTTTCGGTTCTTGCAGGTTTGTATGAAAACCATCTTGAAGGAACAGCGCCAGATGCCGATTACTTGTTGTTGAGAAGTGAAGACACATCGACTGAATACTCGGTTGAAGAGGATTTCTGGGTTGCAGCAGCTGAATTTGCAGACAGTGCCGGTGTGGACATTATTTCAAGCTCTCTTGGATATTACGAGTTCGACGATCCCGAGCTTAACTATAAATACAGCGACATGGATGGCAACACGACCTTCGTTTCAAGAGGCGCTGATGTTGCTGCTTCAAAAGGGATACTGGTTTTAGCCAGTGCCGGAAATGAAAGAAACAAATCATGGAAGAGGATCATAGCACCTTCTGATGGTGATAGTGTATTATGTATTGGCGCGGTTGATGGAAATCTTGTAATATCGGATTTTTCAAGCGCCGGACCGGCGGCTGACGGAAGAGTAAAACCGGATATCTCAGCCCAGGGTGTCCTCGTCACTATTCAGACTGAAGAAAATACGCTGACAAGAGCAAATGGAACATCATTTTCCTGCCCGGTAATGAGCGGATTATGCGCCTGCCTTTTACAATCGGTCCCAAATGCCACGAACATGGAGATATCCAGGCTGTTAAAGGAATCTTCCAACAGGTTTCAACAACCAGACTCGCTTTATGGTTACGGTATTCCCGATATGGTAAGTGTTCTGAAGAAACTACAGGATAAATATGTTGTTAAATCAGAAGATAATATCATAATCGGGCCAAATCCCTTCACCGAGGCTTTTAATGTAGTTTTCAAAGAGGACCCGGGAGACTTTACACTGGAAATCCTCAGCGGGTCAGGGAAAATAATCAGATCGAGGTCTTACACCGGTTTTAAAGGCAGAACAATTAATCTTTATGATCTGGCTGGTTCGCTTGACGGATTATACTACTACAGGGTCAGAACTTCAAAAGGAACTTTTTCCGGTAAAATAATTAAGACTTCCTCTCTCTAATGGATGACAAACTGTCATTGACGGAACTGCAACTCGTGATCCGTGACTCAATATACGCCGGATTACCAGGTCTTTACTGGATTGTCGCCGAGATTGCGGAATACAAGGAAAACTATTCAGGACATTGTTATCTGGAGCTTGTTGAAAAACATCCTGATGATCTCAATATCAGGGCCAGGATGAAAGGTATAATATGGGCAACAAGGGCAAGGACCGTGAAATCTCTTTTTGAAAGAGTAACCGGCGAAAAGTTACATGCCGATCTCAAGATACTTGTGCGGGCCAAAGTGGAATACCACGAGATATATGGCCTTAGCCTTATTATAAATGATATTGACCCTGCTTACACTATGGGTGAAATGGCGCTCAGGAAACAGCAGATCATCAGGAGGCTTGAAGAAGAGGGCGTCATTTCAATGAACAGGGATCTGGAATTAACGCCTGTGCCTAAAAGGATTGCAATCATATCGTCGAAGAATGCCGCGGGATACAGCGATTTCATGAAACACCTGCATGGAAACAAGCATGGGTATTCCTTCTCTACCGTACTCTTTGATACTGTCATGCAGGGGCCGGAGACAGAACAAAGCATATTAGATTCGTTCGAACAACTTACCGGCAACATTAATTTTTTTGACACCGTTGTAATAATAAGAGGCGGCGGATCGCAGGCAGACCTGAGCTGGTTCGATAATTACAGGATCGCGTATTTCGTGACTCAGCTTCCTATTCCAGTTATAACCGGCATCGGACATGAGAAAGATCTTTCAGTAACAGACATTGTTGCATGGAAAGCCGAGAAGACTCCCACGGCAGCAGCCGATTTGCTTATCAACAGGATGCTCGAGACTGAGGAATACATATCAAACCTGGCTAATGACCTTTCCGGCCTCACCATGCTCGTCATCACTACCGAAAAGGAGCGCCTGGCCTCGAACATGATGAGATTATTACCTGTAACCAGGATGAGAATCTCGAAGGAAAAAGAATTACTGGGCTCAAAAATGATCGGTCTTGCAAACAGCGGGAAAGATTACCTTCTTCGCAAAACAGGACTGCCTTCATCACTTCAAGCGAGATTAAAGGCTGCCTCTGCCAGATTGGTATCATCAGCGAATTTCGAAATAAAAACATTGAATAACAGGGTAAGATCAGCCAGTAATTATGAACTTGACAAGAACAAGAGGCTCATAATTTCTGTCTCCGGGAGGCTCGAGATACTAGATCCCGTTAACGTGCTCCGCAGAGGGTTCACGATAACATCATCAGGAGGAAGGATATTAAGGAGTCTGGAGCAGACTGGTGATCTGGATACAATTGAAACAACATTTCACGACGGGATGATCAGGAGCAAAGTGATAAAAGAATAGTCAATATGGCAAAGAAAGAATTATCATTCAACGAGGCAGTGTCGGAGATTGAAGGCATACTCAAGAATATCGAGACCGGAAATCTTGACGTTGACAAGCTTTCTAAAGAAGTGAAGCGTGCTTCAGAGCTTATCAGGGAGTGTCAGAAAAAGCTGCGTTCAACAGAAGATGAGATCAACAGCATCTTCAAGGATCTCGCGTAAAAACAGAAATCAGGAACTTCTTCCTGATTTCTACTAATACCCTAACCTAAATCCTATGAAACAAACTACTACTGTTTGTTTTTACCTTCATGTAATTAAACGATATTTATAATAGAATGTTTCGGCAAAGGCAATATTTTTTTAAAATTATTTTTCAACACCAAGAACTTCCTTGAAAGCTTTAACGAAAGTATCCTTTGGAAGTGCTCCCATCGCCATCTGGGGTTGGCCTTCCCTTGGAACGAAAAGCAGGCTAGGTATACTTCTGATACCAAACACCGATGCAAGTTCCCCTTCAGCCTCAGTGTCAACCTTGTAAACATGCAGCTTCCCGGCGTATTCTTCTGACAGCTCTTCAAGAATCGGCGCCACCATCTTGCAGGGTCCGCACCAGTCAGCATAAAAATCAATTATGCATGGAAGTTCTCCCTCGTATTTCCACTCCTGGTTTTGTTCATAATTGAATACTTTGGACAGGAAAGTCTCTTTTGTAAGATGCTCAGTCATGATTTTCTTTTTTCGTGAAACAGAATCAATTAATAATTGTTCTCCTTTATACAATTATTATACCGGTATCCATCTCCGGTAAAATTACAGCGTTTTAACGGTATATTATTGTAACTTTGTCGCAAAGTTAGTACAAATTGTCATATTTAAATATGAGGATATGTCTATATGACAAAATATTCGACACGATATCCGGGGTACTGGAGGAGGAAAAGACTACCGGTTACGTGATTGGAGGGTTTGTCCGTGATTGCATTTTAAAGAGGGAGCATCCCGAGCAGGACATAGATATAGTTGTAATAGGAAACGGCATCCACATTGCCAGAAAAGTCGCGAAAAAACTTGGCAGGGGGATAAAAGTTACTGTCTTTAAAAACTTTGGTACTGCTGCTTTCAGATTTGAAAACAAGGATATCGAGTTCGTTGGTGCGAGGAAGGAATCTTACAACCGGGATTCCAGGAAACCGGTCGTGGAAAATGGCACCCTCGAGGATGACCAGTTCCGGAGGGATTTCACTATAAACGCTCTTGCAATAAGTCTTAACCCGGTAAATTTTGGAGACCTGCTCGATCCATTCGGAGGGATGGAGGATATCGGAAAGAAGATTATCAGGACCCCTACTGATCCCGACAGGACATTTGATGATGATCCTCTCAGGATGATGAGGGCGATAAGATTTGCCACACAGCTCGGCTTCAAGATTGAAGAAGGAACATTTGAATCGATAAAAAGAAATTCACACCGGATACAGATCGTTTCGGGCGAAAGGGTAATTACCGAGCTCAACAAGATTATTCTTAGTCCCAGACCATCAACTGGATTTATTTTGCTTGAAAAGTCGGGATTACTTGAAATTATCTTTCCCGAGCTTGACAGGATGAAGGGTGTTGAAAAGAAGAATGGGAAAGCCCACAAGGATAATTTTCTTCATTCTCTTAAGGTACTGGATAATATAAGTCTTAAAACAGATAACCTTTGGCTGAGATGGGCAGCACTGTTACACGATATTGCCAAACCGGTTACAAAGAAATATATCCATGAATCAGGCTGGTCGTTCCACGGCCACGAGTATATAGGATCGAAAATGGTCCCATCAATTTTCAGACGGCTTAAACTTCCCCTGAATGAGAAGATGAAGTATGTTCAGAAACTTGTTGACCTCCACCTGAGGCCAATAGTCTTGTCGCAGGAAGTAGTTACCGATTCCGCCGTCAGGAGGTTGCTGTTCGAGGCAGGTGATGACATTGACGATCTAATGACCTTGTGCGAGGCTGATATAACATCAAAGAACGAGGAAAAGAAGAACCTTCACCTTAAAAATTTCGCACTTGTCAGGGAAAAATTAAGGGAGATCGAAGAAAAAGACGCTGTCCGGAATTTCCAACCACCTGTTGATGGTATCGAGATTATAAAAACATTCGGGATTAAGCCAGGAAGAGAGGTAGGTTTGATAAAAACAGCCATCAGGGAAGCCATTCTCGATGGGGTGATACCAAATGAACACGAGGCTGCAAGGGAGCTGATGATAAAAAAAGCCGCCGAGATGGGACTTTACCCTCTTTGATTCACTTGTTCAGCAGATCCAGTATCACTGGCAGATGGTCTGAAAATCCGCCTGTATAACTGAAACCCCTGAAGGTACTGAAAGGCATAAGGCCAGGATAAACCGGGTCTCTTTTTAACATGAATTCTTTTGAAAGAACTATGCTGGAAGAAGGAGCAGTTAATCCTTTCGAACAGGATGCAAAGTATTCTGAAACCCAGAACTGATCAAGAAGTTCCCATTGGCCCTGATACTTGTAACTTCCCTTGATACCTTGATCAGAATCAGGCAAAACCGGCAATAATAACGCCGGTGATTTTTCCCGGATTGTCTTGTTGTTCGTTGCAAGTAACTCGTTTCTTTCAGGCAAACAATTAAAATCACCCGTAACTATGACCTTTGATTTACCATTGCCGGCAATTGAAAGTGAATCGATACTCTCAATCACCATGCCCGAAAGAAGAAGCCTTGCCTCCCTGTCAGGAAGGACCCCTCCCCTGCCTGAAGGCCAGTGGTTTATGAAAAGATGAATCGTGTCAGCACCGTAAATAAACGGGAAATACAGTATGCTCCGTGTTGAGTATTCCTTTTCAACGAGTATTACCGGGTAAAGATACCTGAAGTTCAGTGGCTTAATTTTCCCCGGTCTGTATATCAGGCAGACGTCTATTCCCCTGCTGTCCCTTGAGTCCTCTTGGATTATTCTATAGTCGAAGGATGAAAGAAATGTAGATGTAACCAGCTTGTTTAGCACCTCCTGGTTCTCGACTTCACATAAACCAATAATTGCAGGTGGTTCCGGGTTACCTGCAGCCATTATAACCTTGTAGATAGAGTTTAACTTATCGTGGTAACGTGAATAGGTCCAATGTCTTAACCCTCCGGGCAGAAATTCCTCATCATTCTTCAGGGAGTCGTCAGTGGAGTCAAATAAGTTCTCGGTATTATAAAACATTATCCGAAGGGAACCGGAAGTGGTTACCTGCGAAATACCAATCGACAGGAAGGTAATTGGCAACAGCAAAGTACCAATCAGTCTTTTCATGAGGAACAAGAATTGTCAGTTCTTCTTCTTTTTCTCTCCGGGTAATCGTTCGAAAGCACCAATATCAGGTGCGGCATCAAGAATTCTTGAAACGCCCCTGAAATCGAAAGGCACAACACCAGTATAATCGGGACTGCCTGCGTTTATCACAGGTGATAGCGTGTCAGGCCTGTAATCATAATTCACGACATCGATAAGTACAGGACTCTTATTTACAATTACTTTTCTGAATCTTTGCTTGCTCCAGAAAGGATTTGACGAGGTGTCAATTCTAATTAAATCATTATCAAAGACATAAATGCCGGAGTATGATAAACCAGAAGGCACAGTGTTTATTTCAGAGAGAACATCACCATGTATTATCGAGTTGCTGAAACGCGCGTTCAGTAGTGTATTACTCCCTGCTTGAAGTGGCAATTCTGACATGTAAAGCAAAGGGGTAGATCTGAAACCATAATCCCATATATTGTAAAGAGTGCAATGCGTGAATTCATAATTTCCCCCGCCTGATAACAAAATGCAGTATTTCCCGGAATGCGAGAAAACGGAATTAATCGCGGACACACGGGAGCGGAAAGCGGACAGACAAGAGACTGAATTGTGTGAAATATCTGTTGAATTGAGATTAATATCAGCAGTTCCGGATTTACCATCCTCTTCTCCAACTGTCAGCCCGGTATTGGCACCCCTTATAGTCGCGAAATAAAGTGTGTTTCCCTGGCTGGTATTCAGAAGATGTATGCCTTTCCATTGTCCAGGCACATCATTATAGACTCCTTCTGTCCTGTCGGATGCGAATAGCACTCTTGAGTCTTTGGAGCCGTTGACGTTAAGCTTGCCGGCCACTGTCATGCTGGATTCCCGGTGAAATAAGACTCTCACACCTCCCTCGATAGTCAGAGTAGCCAGGGTATCGATTAGCAGGTTACCATAAATAACATAAGGCTTGTTCCCTGTCCATGTCTCATCCTGAATCACCTTGTCCTTCAGTAAAATTATGTCCTGCCCCCAGGCCTGGAGTATAACTCTTTCCAGGTTGCTGCCTCTCCTGAAGGCGATGGCATCTTTTATAGAAACCGGATATGACTGATTAGTCGGATCTATCAGGGCATCGATAAAAATAAAAATGCTGTCCCTTGCAGGTATTTCCACATTTTGTTTGGCAAACAAAGACTCGCCGTCAATATTTATCCTGAATTTCGAGGAAGCAGACCCTTCAAGAGCAATTTCGTCTATTACAAGGGCAGACCCGGATTTATTATATACCCTCAATTCCCTGGTGGTTGTACCAATAGTGGTGAAGACGGTATCGAAACTGATGGTATCTTCTGAAAAAGAGATATCAGTTCTACCCCCGTTTATATTCTTTTCGCATGAACATACAAGGAAGAAGCAGGCCAGGGATATTAAAATGCCGCGAAACATTATTCAAAAATAGTCAATCCATGTTAAACGATACTCATAACCACGTTAAAACGAAAAAGGGCCGGATTTGATATCCGACCCCTTCTCAAAATATTTTCATTAATAAGAATTAAGCCACCTGTATCTTCTTGCACTCTCTCCAAATTTCACGGCCATAGTCAGCTCGTGAGAGCCAATATTATGTCGTCTGATTTCTGTCAGGGCGAAGTCGAACGCGTAGGCAAAATAAAACTTGTCATACTTAAGGCCAAGCAGCGCGATGATGGCATCATTGGTCCTGTAAGAGATGCCAGCCCAATAATCGTCCTTGTAATAAACCCTGGTAGTAAGATCCATCTGGAATGATTTAAAAAGCATATCAGACGACTTTATCATAGTCGATGGTTCCAGCAGCCAGTTGGAATTACTCGGGAATGAAATTTTCATACCGCCGGTGAGAAAAAAGTGTCCAAGCTCTGTCCGGTTATTATCTGCTGACCTGTTAGCAAATAATATCGATCCTCTCGAGAGGGAAGTCATCGCGAAACCGACGTAGAACTTGGTTGTTGTATAAGTTGCTCCAAAGTTGAAGTCCGGGATAAAAACGACCCTGTCGTAGTTATTTAGAAAATCGTCATCAGTATCATGCAGCATTAGATCGCCATTAAGATCGAGTGCATACTGGTAAAAAGTAGCCGCTAGACCAAGTGACAGTATATTCGGCAATCCACCGGTTTCACCAACCTGCATGTGATAGGCATAAGATCCAAGGATACCGGTACGACTCACTATACCGTTGCGGTCATTAAAAACATAGCCACCAACTCCGACATTCCCGCCTTTTGTTGGTTTTATGCTTTTCTTCCTTACCGATGTAGATTTAGAAATAAAACTGTTCTTGAGTATCCTGGTCTGGAAACTTGCCGCGTAGGTTTGGGGAGCACCCGTGAAACCCACCCACTGTTCCCGGATTGTCAGGTTTACAGTAGTATATCCATCTCTCCCTGCCAGCGACGGGTTTATAAGGAACCCGTTCATGACGTACTGGCTGTACATTGGCACCTGCTGTGAAAAAGAAGCCACGGAAATGGCTCCCGCTACAATTGTCAATGCTACTTTTAGTCTGAATTTCATATCGTTGTAATTCAATATTTCTCTTATCTGATTACTGTTATATCACCCGTCCGCGGTTTGGTACCATCGTTCATGTAAAGGATGTAATGGTATGAATCGGTTGGTACAAGTTTGCCTTTAAATTTACCGTCCCAGGGATTGGCTGATATATTCTTGGCCTGGTAAATCAGTTTACCCCACCTGTTAAACACTAGAACCTCTGCTCCCGGGTAATATTCAATATTTTTAATCATCCAGGTATCATTCTTTCCATCACCGTTAGGCGTAATGACCTTGGGTATCTGAACGCATGTAGAACCAAGGCTGAACCCGACAGTTACATCAAGACTGACTGCACATCCATTGAAATCAGTAACGATTACACTATAAATAGTATCTGTTGCCGATCTTGTTGCAGCAGTGGTCCCATCAGACCAGAGAACGTTGTAAGGTTGAGTTCCCCCGGTTATTGTCAGGGTAATTTAACCATCCAGGATACCCGGGCAGGTAGCATCAGTATGGGCTTCCTCTATCGCCAGTGTCTCAGGTTCGGTTATGTCGGATGACACGTTTATGAAACATCCGTTAGCATCTGTTACTTTAACAGAGTACGAACCAGCAGCGAGACCATTGATGTCTTCTGTAACTGCACCATTATTCCACGAGTAGGTATACGGAGCCGTACCGCCGCTTACTGTCAGATCAATCTCACCGGAAGAAGCGCCATGACAGAGTACCATTATAACTGCAGTTGAGCCGGAAAGTGCCTCAGCTGGTCCGGTAACAGTTCCGGAAGCTGTAGTGGTACACCCGTTGGCATCGGTTACTGTTACAGTATATACTCCTGCAGCAACTCCCGCGAGATCTTCAGTTGTCGCACCATTGCTCCATGCAAAGGTATATGGTGATGTACCGCCGGTAACAGTGAGATTAACTGATCCGGTAAGATCGCCAAAACACTGAATATTTGTAGCAGTTGTTGTACCTGCAAGCGCCGCGGACGGTTCCGTGACATCAAAGGATGCAGTATTGGTACACGTGTTAAGATCAGTAACAGTTACTGAATATGTTCCTGGAGCGAGTCCTGAAATATCCTCGGTAACTGATCCATTACTCCAAAGGAATGAATATGGAGTAGCTCCGCCGTTGACTGAAATATCTATAGATCCGTTTCCGGCACCGAAACAGGTAACGTTAGTAACTGCTCCCGTGATCACAATGTTAGATCCCGATCCGTGTACAATCACGGAGTCCTTGATCGAGCAGCCGTTAGCATCAGTTATCGTAACGATATACTTCCCTGGTATCAGAGCTGAAAGATCTTCAGTTACAGCACCATTACTCCAGCTGAAAGTGTAAGGAGCAAGGCCACCGGCGACAGTCATGTCAATCGCTCCATCAGCCCCGCCGCTTCCACACGATACATCAGTGACAACGAGTGTATCGACAAGGTCGGGATTCGGTACTATATTCGCCAGCGTGTCTTTTGTACAGCCATTAAGGTCAGTGATAGTCACATTATAAGTTCCTGGCAACAGGCTTCCAATATCTTCAGTTGTGGCTGAAAATCCTGAAGGTCCTGTCCAGGCGAACGTGTAACCAGGTGTTCCACCGGAAACTGTCAGATCGACAGATCCTGCCGGATTAGCACAGGCGGCATTTGTTACCACCAGCACTGGTGCAAGTGCGGCAGCCGGTTCGGAAATCGTTCCACCGGCAGTAGCAGTGCAACCATTGGCATCAGTTACAACAACAGTATAAGTACCCGCTGTCACACCAGAAAGATCTTCAGAAGTTGCTCCATTGCTCCAAAGGAAGGTATAAGGTGCTGTGCCACCTGAAACTGTCACATCAATGGCCCCGGTTGAAGCACCGTGACAGAGAACATCCGTCACAACTTGCGTGGCTGTTGGTTTATCATTAATAGTAATAACGCCAGTTGTTGTAATAATTCCACAACCTCCCGTAAGAGTTACCGTGTACATGAATGCCCCTGAAACGGTTGGTGTACCTGTAATTGTAAAAATGTCTGAAGCCCACGATCCTGTAACTCCAAGCGGGAGTCCGGCAACAGTAGCTCCTGTCGCACCGGTCGTAGTATAAGTAATATCAATTATTGGAGAATTAACACACACCGACTGATTATCAGTGCCCAGGGCTGAGCTGAGAGTAACAGTGTTATCAGGTGTTACTGTGATTGTACCAGATTCAGTAACTATACCACATCCGCCAGTTAGAGTCACGAGGTACGAGAAGGATCCCGCTCCGGTTGGTGCCCCGCTTATTGTTACCACGTTTGCTGCCCAGGTACCAGTTACCCCTGCAGGTAGTCCACTTACTATCGCACCCGTTGCACCGGTAGTGGAATAAGTAATATTTGATATTGCACTATTAATGCAAACAGTCTGGGTATTGGAACCTGCCACGCTTGTCAGGGTAATTGTATTATCAGGTGAGACGATAATACTTCCTGTAGCTGAGGCTGTTCCACAACCACCCGTGAGATTAACAGTATAATTATACGTACCGGCCGGACCGGTAGGTGAACCGGTTATCGTTACCACATTAGCAACCCAGGTACCTGTTACTCCAGCGGGTAGTCCGGCGAAGGTTGCGCCGGTGGCACCAATTGTACTGTAGGTTATATCGGTAATCGCGCTGTTCAGGCATGCATTCTGGTTATTAGTCCCGGCACCTGAAGTAAGTATTATCGAATTATTATCATTAACCGTGAGAGTTCCATTAGCAATAACAACGCCACATCCACCAGTCAGGGTAATTGAATAATTGTATACACCGGTCTGGGTTGGTGTTCCGCTTATGAGCGCTGTATTACTGGCCCACGAGAAGGTCATACCTGCTGGTAGTCCGGCAAATATAGCCCCGGTTGCACCGGTTGTCGCATAGGTAATATTCAGTATTGAAGAACCTATACAGATAGTCTGGTTATCCGTACCCGCGGGTGAAGTGAGAGTTATAGTGTTATCGGGGTTGACAATAATTGTACCCGTGGCGGTCACATTACCACAACCACCTGTAAGTGTCACAGTATAATTCGCGGTAGTTGCAACAGAAGGTGTACCAGTTATCGTTACAACATTTCCTGCCCAAGAGCCAGTCACACCTGCCGGGAGGCCACTGAATGTAGCACCCGTGGCACCAGTTGTAGAGTAGGTTATGTTTGTTATGGGCGTGTTAATACAAACAGTCTGGTTATTTGTAGTTGCACCTGATGTGAGGGTAATCGTATTGTCCGGGTTGACAGCAATTGTACCCGTGGCTGTCACATTTCCACAACCACCTGTAAGTGTCACGGTATAGTTTGCTGTGCCAGCTACAGAAGGAGATCCGCTTATTGTAACAACATTTGCCGCCCACGATCCAGTAACTCCTGCCGGTAGTCCGGTGAAAGTAGCGCCTGTAGCGCCAGTGGTTGAGTAGGTGATATTAGCAACCGGCGTGTTTATACAAACTGTCTGGTTGTTTGTTGTAGCGCCCGATGTAAGCGTTATCGTGTTATCGGGATTGACAAGTATGCTTCCTGTTGCTGTCACGTTACCGCATCCACCGGTTAAAGTAACCGTGTAATTAGCTGTTCCGGAAACTGTTGGGGTACCAGTTATTGTAACAACATTACCTGCCCACGCACCGGTAACTCCGGCCGGCAGACCACTGAAGGTTGCACCGGTAGCCCCTGATGTCGAATAGGTTATATTCGTTATTGCCGTGTTGATACAAACAGTCTGGTTGTTTGTGGCAGCACCCGAGGTCAGGGTGATCGTGTTATCCGGGTTGACAAGTATAGTACCCGTTGCAGTAATATTGCCGCAACCACCTGTAAGAGTTACAGTATAGTTTGCAGTAACGGAAACAGAAGGAGTACCGCTTATTGTCACAACATTAGCTGCCCAGGAACCAGTTACACCAGCTGGCAAGCCGCTGAAAGTTGCACCCGTAGCACCTGTAGTTGAATAAGTAATATTCGTTATCGGCGTGTTGATGCAGACTGTCTGATTATTAGTAGTAGGTCCTGATGTGAGAGTAACGGTGTTATTCGGGTTAACAAGGATGGTGCCCGTTGCAGTTACGTTCCCACAGCCACCTGTAAGAGTAACCGTATAATTTGCAGTAACAGCCACTGTTGGAATGCCGGTTATTGTAACAACATTCCCGGCCCAGGAACCAGTTACTCCTGCCGGGAGTCCGCTGAATGTTGCACCTGTTGCCCCGGTGGTTGAATAAGTAATATTGGTAATCGGTGTATTGATACAAACAGTCTGATTATTGGTAGTTGCTCCAGATGTCAGCGTGATCGTATTATTCGGGTTTACTGTAATTGTACCAGTTGCCGTGGTGTTTCCACATCCTCCTGTAAGTGTTACCGTGTAATTAGCAGTTACTGCTGCTGAAGGCGATCCACTTATTGTAACAACATTCCCTGCCCAGGTCCCGGTTACTCCGGCCGGAAGACCACTGAAAGTTGCCCCCGTGGCGCCCGTGGTCGAATAAGTAATATTAGTTATAGGTGTATTGATACAAACTGTCTGGTTATTTGTTGCGGCACCTGAAGTGAGCGTGATAGTGTTATCAGGGTTAACAATAATAGTACCTGAAGCACTGATATTGCCGCAACCTCCTGTCAGTGTAACAGTATAGTTTGCTGTTACAGCCACTGTTGGAGTACCGCTGATAGTAACAACATTAGCTGCCCATGAGCCTGTAACTCCCGCCGGCAGACCGGTGAAAGTTGCACCCGTGGCACCGGTGGTAGAATAGGTAATATTCGTAATCGGCGTGTTTATGCAAACTGTCTGATTGTTTGTCGTGGCACCAGAAGTTAATGTTATCGTGTTATTCGGGTTAACAAGTATAGTACCTGTTGCAGTAACATTACCGCAGCCACCTGTAAGTGTTACAGTATAATTTGCCGTACCGGAAACAGATGGGGTGCCGCTTATAGTAACAACGTTAGCTGCCCACGAGCCGGTAACACCAGCTGGTAATCCGCTGAAAGTTGCACCAGTGGCACCTGTAGTAGAATAGGTAATATTAGTTACAGGTGTGTTGACACATACAGTCTGGTTATTAGTGGTGGCGCCCGAAGTAAGTGTAACAGTATTGTTCGGGTTGACAACTATTGTTCCCGTAGCTGTAACAATACCACAGCCGCCAGTGAGTGTCACTGTATAGTTTGCTGTACCAGCCACTGTTGGTGAACCACTTATAGTTACCACATTCGCGGCCCATGACCCGGTAACACCAGCTGGAAGTCCGCTGAATGTTGCCCCTGTAGCACCTGTAGTTGAATAAGTTATATTCGTAACAGGTGTGTTTATACAAACAGTCTGGTTATTTGTTGTTGCCCCTGATGTGAGTGTGATTGTGTTATCCGCATTTACATGAATTACACCAGTTGCTGTTATATTACCGCATCCACCTGTGAGCGTAATGGTATAATTAGCATTACCTGCAACAGTTGGCGTTCCGCTGATAGTGACAACATTACCTGCCCATGACCCGGTTACTCCTGCCGGCAAGCCTGATACTGTTGCTCCTGTTGCACCTGTTGTTGAATAAGTTATGTTGGTAATCGGTGAATTCACGCAAGCATTCTGGTTATCGGTACCAGCCGCCGATGTAAGACTGATAGCATTAAGTGCATTCACATTAATGGTGCCACTTGCCGAAACAGTTCCGCATCCACCCGTGAGGGTAACTGTGTAGTTGAATGGTCCGGCTGTTGTTGGTGTGCCAGCTATCGTGACCGTATTTGCCACGTAGCTCACAACCATACCTGTAGGAAGACCTGTGAAATTAGCCCCTGTTGCACCTGTCGTTGCATAGGTGATCGTTGTTACCGGGGTATTGATACAGACAGTCTGGTTATTTGAACCTGGTGCCGAGGTAAGGGTAATTGTATTATTCGGGTTGACAACAATAGTGCCATTAGCAGTAATATTACCACAACCACCAGTGAGCGTCACTGTATAGTTAGCGGTACCCGCAACTGTTGGTGTGCCCGTGATGGTAACCACATTGGCTGCCCACGATCCGGTTACACCGGCCGGCAGACCACTGAAGCTCGCTCCTGTAGCACCTGTAGTCGAATAGGTGATATTGGTTATTGGGGTGTTAATACATACAGTCTGGTTGTTTGTGGTAGCCCCTGATGTAAGAGTTATAGTGTTATTGGGGTTAACCACGATGGAACCAGTTGCTGTAACGGTACCGCATCCTCCAGTGAGAGTTACAGTGTAGTTAGAGGTTCCGGCAACTGATGGGGTACCGCTGATCGTAACCACGTTGGCTGCCCAGGTTCCTGTAACACCAGTTGGCAGACCGGTAACTGTTGCACCGGTTGCACCAGTGGTCGCGTATGTAATATTGGTAATTGCAGTATTAATACAAACCGTCTGATTATTAGTTGTTGCTCCGGATGTAAGAGAAATGGTATTCAGCGGAGTAACAGTCACGTTAGTATTTGCATTGGCAGTACAACCGCTGGCATTAACAACAACTAGAGTATACACACCGCTCATAACCGGAGTAGCTGCTGCTATCGATGGGCTCTGCAGGGTTGATGTAAACCCGTTCGGTCCAGTCCAGGAATAACTTGCCATTCCAGCAGGTCCACCGGTAAGATTGAGAGCTGTTCCTTCACAAACGGGTGAATTGCTTGTAGCAGTTGCAACGAGAAGTGGTGGTTGCGTAATTATCACATTCACAACAAACGTGCACAGGTGAGCATCCTGCACCGTCACCACGTAAGTTCCCGCTGTCAGACCGGTAAAGGTTGGTGAGGCCTGATAAGGACTTCCATTATTGCTATACTGGTAAGGTGAAGTTCCTCCGCTTGCCGCGATAGTGAACTGACCTGTTGCATCACCAAAGCAAGCCACGTTTGTCTGGGCTGAAACAGTAGCATTAAGAACTACCGGCTCGGTAATTATAACAGAAAGATTATATGTGCAAAGGTTAGCATCCCTGATTACTACATTATAGGTTCCATCAGTAAGTCCTGAGAAGGTGCCAGAAGCCTGGTACGCCCCACCATTATTACTATACTGGTATGGTGCAGTTCCACCTGATCCGGCTATTGTGAATGATCCGGTCGCGTTACCATTACAATCAACATTTGTCTGGGATGTTACTGAACCTGACAATGCTGCAGCAGGTCCAGTGATGACAACCGGAACAGTTACAGTACAAAGGTTGGCATCTCTGACGGTTACCGTGTAGCTGCCAGCTGTCAATGATCCAAAAGTACCTGAAGCCTGGTAGGTACCTGCATCAAGACGGTACTGGTAAGGTGAAGTACCTCCGGCTCCCGCAACAGTCACGCTACCTGTTGACCCACCAAAACACAGGATGTTAGTCTGGGCAGTAATCGACCCTGATAATGGACTTGCAGGCTGTGTAATGTTTATGGTCTGGTTATAAACACATGCATTGGCGTCTCTGACAGAAACGGTGTGCATACCTGCAGCCAGGCCGGTGAATGAACCTGATGCCTGGTATGCGCCTCCGTCAACACTGTACTGGTAAGGTGAAGTACCACCACTTCCGGTTGCAGTTATCGTACCACTGTTAGTACCGAAGCATGCTATATCTGTTTTAGTAATAATACCAGTCAGTACAGTAGGCTGGGTAATTGTAAAGCTTACATCAAAGGTGCACAGAAGGGCATCCCGAATTGTTACGGCATGTATGCCAGGGGCAATCCCGTTAAAGGTACCTGAGGCCTGGTATGGCCCCCCGTCAATCGAGTACTCGTATGGTGCAAGTCCGGTACCAACAGTGGCTGCAACAGTTACAGAACCGTTGTTGGCACCATTGCATGTCACGTTTGTCTGTGACACGAGTGACCCCTGAAGGTTATATATGGCTATATCAGCGTGAGCCGTTCCCGGGCATGAAGTTGCTCCCTGGACTGTTACATCAATAGTGCCTGCTGCCCCGGTTCCCCATCTGACAGTTACGAAGCTGTTTCCTGTTCCGCCGCCAGTAATTGTTCCACCTGTCACTGCCCAGGTATATGAAGTGTAGACATTAGTCAGGGTATACGTAACAACAGAATTTGCACAGACAGAGGTCTGGAGACCGTTAAAGACTGGCACCGGAGGAGCGGATATTGCCACCGTATCTATTACTGTTGATTCACAAGGCTGCCCAAGAATGTTTGTTTTCGATGCTGTAGAGATAACAACGCCCTGAGTCACACCGGTATTCCAGCGAACATCAATGCTATTCGTGTTCAAAGGTGAAGTCAGGATTGTACCGTTCTCAACCCCCCAGTTATATGTTGCAGCAGGGTCATTAGCCACAGAATAAGTGACTGTACTACCCTCACATGCCCCGGAATATCTTACCGTGATATTGTTAAACACGAATCCCGATTTTACAATAAGCATGTCGAATGATGCTGAACAGCCATTGCCGTCAGTCACAGTCAGCCTTATTGTATAAGTTCCGTCAGCGAGGAGGTTGTTGAAGAACGGGGTCTCTGATGTACTGGTATTCGAGAATACCAGGAATGGGAAGGTACCGCTGATTGCCACGAATGGATTAACGGCATCATTGAGTCCATCCCAGAAATAAGTGTAGTTTCCATCCCCGCCAACAACATCAGCAGTGTAAAGGGCAAAAGGACCGGCCAGGTCGCAATTACTCAATGATGCACCATTGATGGTGACAGATGATTGAACTGTGATCTGTATATTGGTCGACCTGGAATTACCTGATGCATCCGTTGCTGTAAATGTAACTGTCTGAAGACCTGTATCTCCGCAATCGAAGGTATTAGGTAAAACCGAGAGTGTAACCGGTGAGCAGTTATCGGCTGTACCATTATCAACATCAGTTGGAAGGAGTGTACCTGTACCAGCTGCTGTTAATACAAGTGTAAATGATCTGGTATTGATCACCGGTCGGATTGTATCAAGAACACTAACCTGTGCTGTACAAGTCGAGAAATTGCCGGATGGATCGGTGCCTGTAAGCAGAACCGGGACGGTACTTCCGACATCTGAACAGTTAAATGTTGTCCTTCCCGGTAAAAGAGCGACTGAACAGTTATCTGTCGATCCGTTGTCTATCATTGCACCGGTAAGAGTTGCATTGCCGGACGCATCGACATACAGGTTTATATTCCGGCATTGAACAACCGGTAATTCTGTATCGTGAACAATCACGTTGAATTTGCAGGAATCTCTTCTTACGGCTCCAAACATCAGGTAGTAAACAACCTGAGTTGTACCAACATTGAATGCCTCGCCTGAATTATGATTGCTCGTAATAGTAAATCCGGCGCAGGTAGCGTCCATAGTTGGTGCTGTCCAGGTAGCAATACCTGAACAAAGACCCGCGGTATTTGCAATTACAACATCCGCCGGGCAATTAACAAGATGAGGATCACAGGCCTCGGCGTAGCCTATGGCGTAATTATTCGTGAAACTGTTTAGCCCGGCTCTGTAAAGCATTGCTGATGAACCGGGAACATGAGTCCCGTTTAGGAACCAGTTTGAGGCTGTAAATCTCGAGAGGACCCGTGTTTCACCGTCTATTGGAAAAGATGTGAATCCTTCAGGAAGAAGGTCTATATCGAAATTACCTGTCATGGTAAATGTTGCATCTTTCTGGAGATTCCAGTAGCCTTCGCTGAAAAGTTGATTGAAGGCATAGCCCGATTCGGTAAGTGGCAATCCTCCTGTTGTTGGAGGCGTCCCCACGAAATTAGCTGTCAGCAATCCCCCGGTCGCTATGGTCGCGAAGTTAAGAGTCATATTACGGGCATTAAGTGCCGTGCCGACGGGGAATAACAGGTCAGTGTTGTTATGAAGAGATGATGTCCACCTGGCAAATGTTCCGTTTATCCAGCCGGCAGTATACGTAAGGCTTCCCGTGCTGGCCGCGCTGGTTCCCAATGTAAGAGTATTAGACGGTAAGAGAATATTACCGGCTGTCATAGTCAAATTATTCACCACGGCCAGGTTGATCGCGGCGTTTACAGAGCCAGTTGTATTTGTCGTGAGGTTGTAGAATGATTCCGATCCAGCCAGGGTATTCTGAATCGTCTGGGCTCCTGAACCATTAAAAGTCACACGGCCCTGACGCTCGTTGAAGTTCCCGTTATTTGTCCAGTTCCCTGCCAGGGTCAGATTGTAATTTGAAGCAGTAGCGTCAAGGGTGGTATTTAGACCGATAGTGAGGTTTCCGGCAACAGTGATATTATTTGCAAACGATTTGGTTCCCGACGTGGCTGTTGACAGGTTTCCATAAACGGGTGTTGCTGATACGGTCTGGCTGGTATTGGCAATATAAGATACGGTGCTGGCGGGATCGAGAGTTATGTGAGCACTCGTGAAATTTGTAGGAAAAGGAACATTGGTTGCCGAAGTAGCACTACCGATAAGCAGCGAAGTCCCGGCTGCAGCAGTCATCAACCCGGTGGCGTTTCCTGTAAGCGTGTATTGGTTTGTAAGCAGAGTTGCTGAACCCGTGATTGTAAGGTTGTTATTTACAGTAGTTGCTCCGCCCAGGGTCTTTGTTCCGCTTCCGGAGGCAGTGAGATTGTAGTAAGGTGTTGGTTTAACTGACTGGTTTACAGACCCGGCATAATTTACAAGATTGGGGACTGCTGTTGCATCGAGTTGCCTGGTAGCATTCGTACCCATCGGCATACTTGCATTTTCGTAGTTAAGTACCGAATTGGCAGCATTCCTCCAGATTGTATTATTAACAGCTCTAAGGACACCAATTATTGTAACAATGGTGTTATTGGTAACTGTGATACCAGTGGTAGAAACATATACGCCACCACTGAAGGTAATTGGTTGCGTACCGCTGATTGCTTGTGAACTTGTTTCAAAAGTATAAGTGCCGGTCCCTGAAACAAATGAAGGGCCGTTAAAAGTAAGCCCGTTCCTGAAATTACAGTCATTATCAGCTGTATTATTCCATGAACCGTCAACTGTTACCAGGCTGCCAAAAACTACTGCCCCGTTTGCACCATCAAGTGTTAATGTAGCACCTGACTGAACACTTGTTGTTCCGCTAATATCAAGATTTATTCTTGTTATGGAAGAGGAGACACTGTTATTAACAAGAAGATTTCCTGTTATAGTGACATTTGGAGCTGCACCAAGGGTGCTTGCTATTGAACCTCCGGAAAGGGTGACATCGCCGAAAGTGTTAAGTCCCGGGGGTAATGAAGGAGTATAACTTCCACCCGTGGCTATTGTTGTCATTCCTCCAACGCTCACGTCGCGTGTTGAGGCATTAAGCTGGCCTGCCTGGATATTAAGGGTATTACTGACAACCGTATTCGCCGCGCAGGTTTTGACATTTGACCCTGCAATAACAAGATTATAATAAGTTGTTCCTCTTACAGTTTGAGCTGCCCCGTTATATCTCACAGTACCAAGGCCCGGGTTGAAAGTGCCTGTTGAGGTATTATTTCCGGCTATATTGAGTGAACCGGTAGACATCGACAATGCACCTGCCCCTGACAGGTCGCCTGTCATTGTAAGGTTATTGGTACCTATATTAAGCGTGCCAGCGGTAAGTGTCACGTTTCTGACACTGGAAGTAATTGAAGCATTTAAAGTTACAGTTATAGCGCCTCCATTTATGACAACATCATGAGTCTCGGCTTCGAAACCTGGCTGACCGGGATATGTTGCAAGTGACGGACCTGTTTTTGCCCAAGAAACCGTGGTCCAGTTTCCTGATAAAGTTGCAGTGAAAGTGGTCTGCCCATTCACGACAGCAGCCGATAGTAAGAACAAAATCGTGGTAAAAACCATCAAAGCCTTGTATACCGGATTTTTCCTCCTGTTCAGCTCATACTGCTTGCAAGCCATGGCTGATTCAGGTGATGATTTCCCTGTTAGTATCTTCAGGCTTAATACATCAAATAATGAAACAGTGTTTTTAAGTCTCATATGGTGTAGGTTCAAAAATTTCAGGTCTAGTAACTATATAAATATCAAATAAATAAAAACTGAACGATTAATCATCCATTGTTTTGAACTGATGTTTAACCGTCATTTTAAATAACTTAAAGCGAATATAGACAAAATAAATGCAACGGTAACATTATATTTTTCAAGTGTTTTCAACATATTAACAAGACAATGTTATCTTGAATTTGGTTGCTCCGCCGTTCAATTTAAGTTATTGAAAATAATACTGTAAAGATTAATAAAATGTTGCGGCTGAACGGCATTATCAGAGGCCATTTTGACGAACGGCCCCGGTAACTGAATAAAACATCGGTTTTTTTAGATTAAGACTCATCTAAACACCTGCATCTTCAAGGATAGTGCGAAAAAATATAATCCTGAAAATTCAGATTTTTTTGCAGAAATGAAAATGTCAATTATATTTGCACTCTCTTTTCAGGGATTTGGCCACAAACAGTTGTCAAATAAAGACTGGTCCCAGCAATCCCGTCAGAAAATGGGTGGATCAGCAACCTGAATTGAGATCCGGGCGATTAGCTCAGCTGGTTCAGAGCATCTGCCTTACAAGCAGAGGGTCGGCGGTTCGAACCCGTCATCGCCCACAAACCAAAAACCGGTTCGCCGACAAGGCGGACCGGTTTTGTTTTTTGGGTCCGTGGCAAGCGCGCTTGCCTAAGGACAGAAAAAACAAAACAGGGACACGACAGTGGACCGGTTTTTGGTTTGTGAAGGCTCCCTCAACCGGCTCAGCATGACCAATATCTCGTCAAGGAACAATTGTACATGCACGTCATGCTAACCCGTCTTTTGTTAACAGCACTTGCCAAAGGACAGAAAAAACAAAACAGGGACACGACAGTGGACCGGTTTTTGTAAACTATTTAATCTTTGATTTGAATCGATTATCGGAGATATTCACGACAAGGGTATGATAAACCTGAAAGTTGATCCCTTGCCCGGGCTTGACTCTACCCATATTCTTCCACCGAGTAATTCAACGTATGCCTTGCATATGGATAATCCAAGACCAGCACCGCCAAACTGTCTCGATGAATCGTTGTCAACCTGGTAGAACCTGTCAAATATCTGCGCATGCAATGCTTTCGGGATGCCGATCCCCGTATCGCTGACGTAAAACTCGAAGCTGTCGAGGTTCTTCGTGTAACCGAACCAAACGGTCCCCTGCCTGGTGAATTTGAGCGCGTTATTTATCAGATTTGACAATATCTGAAGAAGCTTGGTACCATCGGTTGTCACTTCGGTCATCTCGTCAGGCAGTGGCAGTTCACATCTGAAAATAAGCTTTGCCTGCTCAGCGTTGAGACTGAACTGTTCAAGAGCATTACGGCAAATCGTATTTATACATACTCTCGACCTGGAAATCTTCACCTGGTTGGCGTCGATATTAGAGATATCTACAATATCAGTTATAATAGCCAGCAACTGATTGGTACTGTGATAAATAATGTTCGTAAAATGTTTTCTTGTATCCTCGTCCAGATCAGGTTCTTCAAGAAGTGCAGTGAAGCCTACAATGGCATTCATCGGGGTTCGGATCTCGTGTGAGATATTATGCAGGAAGGCTGTTTTGAGCCTGTCGCTTTCCTCTGCTTTATCCCTGGCAGCTATCAGCTCCGATTCTGCCTTTTTCCAGTCCGTTATATCCCTCGCCGTCGAGATAAACACATCCTCACCAAAGTATTTCCCCTTGCTTGTAACGACTTCCTTGGGAAAGATTTCGCCGTTTTTTCTCAGGCCCCAGAACTCGAAACGTTCTTCCCTCCCGGTTTCAAAAACCCGCTTCATCACTTTAACAACCTCGTCAAGGTCATTCATTCCCGGAGCACCAACGGAAGCCGGAGTCATCCCTATAAGTTCATTCCTGGAATACCCGTACATCTTTTCAGCACCAATATTGACATCGATGAAGACGCCATCCATTTTGTGAACATAGATCGCTTCGGTAACTGTATTAAAGATTACGGTATACGTCTGTTCGGTATCCCTTATTTTCAATTCAGTTTTTTTCCTGTCGGTTATATCCCTGCCGATAGACTGGTAGTATCTTACTCCATCTATTTCGAATAGACGGGCTGAAATTTCTATGGGTATTGTAGTCCCGTTTTTTCTCCGGTGAATAGTCTCGAAAGTTGTAGATCCCTCCTTGTCCAGCTTATCAAGCTCTCCCTTGAGCTGGTCGATATACTCAGGCAATCTTAAAAGTGAAAGATTCATGGAAGTCAGTTCCTGCAGGCTGTAACCATAAGCCTCCACTGCCCTGTCATTAGCCTGAATAATATTAAGGTCCAGATCAAGCAGCAGGACTATATCATTTGCATATTTGAGGATGTACTGGTAGTGTTTCGCGAGAGCGCGTTTCTCAAGTTCGTTCTCGTATTTCTGCCGGTAATATCGCACTTTCCTGTTCCAGGCGATAGATGCTATCACGGAGAAAATAGACAATATAAAGAAAAGTGAAAGAACACGGTGAATAAAAATCTGTTCCTTGAAACTATCTTCAACTTCCTTTTTGTCTGTTTTAGCAATTACAAACCAGGAAGTTCCTTCAATTTCCTGGGCGACGGCCAGTATTTCAACACCCCTGTAATCAGCTCCCCTAAGAGAACCATGGATCCCGCTCACTGCCTTTGTTGCAACCAGATCAGGGAACATCAAAGGCCTTTTTAATTTCAGGGCCGCGTTCTCGACGTATTTAAGGTCATTCAGATAGGTAACAGAGTCCCCATCCTGTCTGACCAGGATGGCTTCTGAAGATTCTGATGGGACCGGCCATGATTGAAGATCAGGATAAAGTACTTTATAAGGATCAATGCGAAAAACCAGAAGCGCAACTGCCATTTTACTATTTGCAGACACGTCCCATACCGGTATAACCATATCGATATGTATGAAACTCATCAGGGCATTCTCATGAAAATCTGACAGGAATATACTTGTATCCCCAAGTCTTTGTTCAAGGCTGTTACTGATTGTCTTACCATATATTGTATCTGCTGCCGGCCAGGATAATCTTACAACACCGTTTTTGTCTATCAACTGCCCGTTTCTGATATCGTGGTTGATAGTCATGGCACTCATGAATTTCAGGAGATCATTTTTGCTATTGTAATCGTTCCTGTCGAGGAATGACAGAATCGCGTCTCTAAGGGGCACATTGTCCTTGATAGTATTCGCGTAACCAATCCTGTCGTGTCTCCATTGCTCGACCTGTAGTGCTTTAAGCTTGGCAATTGATTGGAGTTCATCAAAAGTCTTATCGTAAAGATGACCCTTGTAATTACTATTATATATTGAGCTGAGGAGGACAATCACGGTAAGAGCCACGAAGCTTATGCCAACGAGAAGCCATGGGAATGTTGATTTATTCCTGTTGAATGTGCTCATTTAGTTTTCAGACTATACCAGGTTGTATCACTTCATAAAAATAAGTAATCCCTTGGAAACGGCAATGTAAAGAAGCCATTTTCAGATTCCTAATTGGAATAATAAGCAAAAATTCAGGCAGATAGGATTATTCGGTATACCCGGCAGGTTTCTTTTTAATAACGAGAGAGGCCAGTATAGAAATAACAAGAATCCCGATAATTACCAGCAGTGAGAGCACTATTGGAACTTTCACGAAACTCGAAATGCACATCTTCACGCCAACGAAGGTAAGGACGAAGGCAAGACCGACCTTGAGGAAGCGGAAGAGGTCCATAATGCCTGAAACGGCGAAATAAAGCGACCTCAGTCCCATGATAGCGAAGATATTTGATGTGAATACAATGAATTGATCCTGTGTAATCGCGAGTATGGCAGGAATACTATCGACGGCAAATATCAGGTCAGACGTCTCGATTATAATCAGTACAAGGAAGAGAGGTGTCGCGTATAGCCTATGGTTCTTCCTGATAAAGAAATTTTCTCCGTGTAGTGTATCTGTAACTGGCAGGAATTTCCTGAAAAACCTGACAGCCGGGTTTTTTTCCGGGTCTACCTTACCTTCTCCCTGGAACAGCATTCTCACACCGGTTATAACAAGAAAACCACCGAAGATGTAGATTATCCAATGGAACCTCTCTATTAGTGCTACACCTGCAAATATGAAGATAGCACGCATTATCAGAGCACCTACAATACCCCAGAAGAGTACTTTATGCTGGTATCTTTCATCAACTGCAAAATAGGAGAATATCAATATGAAAACGAAAATATTATCAACGCTGAGCGAGTATTCTATAACGTAACCTGTAAGGAATTCAAGCGCTTTTGTTTTGCCCAGATCAAAATAAATCACTACCATGAAAATCATAGCCAATGTAACCCAGACAATGCTCCAAATAACTGCTTCCCTGACAGGCACCTTGTGAAGCTTTTTGTGAAATACCCCTAGATCGAGCGCCAGCATGAAGAAGACAAACGCGAGAAAGCCTAGCCAGAAAAATATATTAGTGTGCATCCCTGATAATTTGATCGCGAATTTAGCAAAAAAAAACTCAAGTCAGTTTTCATCAGTTTAGTCAGACAACCTATAAGTTCAGGCAACAAGATGATTCTATTTTTTTTATATTTACTTTTCTATTTTAAACTAACAAAAGCCATGAAAAAGTTCAATTATCTGAGTCTGATCATCGTGTTTGGTATTTCCACATCACTAAATCAGACCTTCGGGCAGTCAAAGCTCACAGGCCAGGCAACGATAAATGCCAGCGACCTTCGCAATCACATGTCCTTTCTTGCTTCGCCGTTGCTCAAGGGCAGGCCTAACGGTGGTGAAGGACTAGAGGTAGCTGCCAGGTACCTGGCAACCCAGGCAGGCCTTATCGGACTCAAGCCGGCTAACGAAGGGAGTTTTTATAAATCATACCCGGTCGTGAAAAAATCGATCGATCCGGATAAAACATCAGTGACCGTGATTTCAGGTGATAAGCAGGTTGTTCTGAAGGACCAGCTTTTTCAGCTTGTACCGATGGGAGCATCGGATTATGAACTCGAGGGCGATATAGTATTCGCGGGTTACGGCCTCAAGCTTGACAAGTACAAGTACAATGATCTCGACACATTAAAGATTACAGGTAAAGTACTTCTTGTTCTCAACAGGGCTCCATTGGAAAGCGATGGAAAGACCTGCAAGCTGGGAGATAAAAATCTTCTTGGCATGCAGGGCCTCCAGATGAAGTTACAATCATTGATGATGGCCAGGCCGAAAGCGGTCCTCATTGTAACAGATCCAAAATCGGGATTCCAATCCTTCGATCAGGCAAACCCGGGGCTGGCTGAATATCTGGTTTCAAGTACCACTCTCAAGGGGCAGAAAGGCATGACTTTCGACATGCCGGGTGTTCCAAAGATCATATTTATCCACAGGAACGTGGCAGATGCTATCCTGTCCGGGACCGGCCATACTCTGGCTGAACTGCAGGATGCAATTGACTTGGATCTGAAATGTCATTCCTTCGCTATCCCATCGAAAAAGATAAAAATTTCAGAGGCATCCATTACTAAAGAAAACCTGATGCCTAATATTGCCGGTATCATCGAGGGCAGCGACCCCGTTCTTAAAAACGAGGTAATAATCTATTCTGCCCACATGGATCATATTGGTGGAACAGGCGATAAAATTAATCCGGGGGCTGACGATGATGCTTCAGGATGCGTGGCTCTCCTGGAGATAGCGCAGGCTTATTCCTCATTGCCGAAAAAACCTCTCAGAACTATAATGTTCCTATGGGTTTCGGGCGAGGAAGTTGGGCTGTTCGGATCACAGTCGTATGTTGAGAATCCTATTTTCCCCCTCGACAAGACTGTTGCTGATCTGAATATTGACATGATCGGAAGGGTAAAGGGAGTGGCAGATACCTCGAAAGAGAATCCCATGACAGGTCCTAAAGGAGTCTTTGTTATCAGCGATAACCAGAGCAAAGAACTGAATTCTATAGCCGATGCAGTGGCTTCAAAAACCGGACTCACCCTCGACTATAGCCTGAGCGGAAGAGATCATCCTCTCAGCCTTTTCTCGAGAAGCGATCATTTTAACTTCGTGAGGAAGAACATACCTATACTTTTCTTCACATCAGGGATTCATACAGACTATCATACACCTGGCGACGTGATAGAGAAAATCGACTTTAACAAGGTTGAGCTTGTTGCGAAAACTATGTTCGAGATCGGTCAGAAAGTCGCGAACCAGAAGAACAGGATTGTAGTTGATAATCCGTTCACGAAGAATACTACCGGTCAATAAGAATATGTAATGATAAAGGCAGCTGGTGTTATCGTGCTGCTGATACTGTTCTCTTCAGCAAAAGGACAGAATAGCAATATTGATCAATTAACGCGGGATAGCAAATCTGGTATTCCTGCCGACAAGGTATTCTTGCATGTTGACAGGAACCTGTACAAACAAGGTGATACAATAAGATTCACGGCATATATCCGTGACAGGCAGACGGGAATATATGAAACAAAGAGTTCCACTCTGATCTGCATGGTAATCAGTCCAGCCAGCAAAACGGCTGACAGCTCGAGATTTCGTATTTCCGGGGCTACTGCCTCGGGGTGGCTTCATATACCTGTCGACGCTACCCCTGGAATATACTCGGTAACAGCATTCACTGCCAACATGATGAACTACAATAACAGGTATGTATTCCGGACACCTGTAAAAGTAGAAAAACAGGGCAGGCCCGGGAAGAGTAATACCGAGATATTAACATCACGACAGACGGAGAATACAAAGGAACTGACCAGTTCTGACCTGAGAATTGACTTCCTGCCGGAAGGGGGCAATCTGATTACCGGGTTCAGACAGAGGATTGGATTCAATGCTACAACAACCACCGGAAAACAGCTGTTCATTAATGGCAAGATAACTGACCAGGAAGGCAATGATGTTACAACATTTGAATCAGGCATTAACGGACCTGGCTTTTTTGAAATCACTCCCGTTGTGGGTAAGCGTTATATGGCTATTGTAAAGATTGACAAATCAAACACCTTTGAATACCAATTACCGGAATCACTTGAAAATGGGGCAGGACTGAGGGTTGAAGATGATGGACCTGACCAGTTGAAGGTGACTATTTTTTCAAGAGGTGCAGAATTTAAAAAGCTCCTGTTGACAGTCGCGATGAACGAGGTGGTTGTTTTTTCCGGCAATACTGAAATAGATTCTTCCAGGATAGTCAGGATAAATACTGAAATGCTCCCTCCCGGTACAGGTTATGTAACACTTTTTGATAAATCCGGCAGACCGCTTGCTGAAAGGCAGGTACTAGTGAACAAAGGCAAAAGACTAAACATCGGGATACTCAAGGACAAAACAGCCTATAAACCAGGAGGGGAGGCTTCAATTGATTTACAGGCAACTGATGAAAACGGGAAGAATGTAGCGGCAGTTCTGTCGCTTTCAGCTTTCGACTCCATTACCGGTTTCAGCCCGTTGCTGCCATTAGCCGATATTCGGAGCACCATGGATTTTGACGCGGGCTTCCTCGAATCGCTACCCCTTAAGATAGGATTAGCCGGTCCTGCTAATCTGACTGACAAGGAATTGGAAACGATGCTTCTTGTCTATGGCTGGAGGAGATTCAGGGATCGTGAATCGGGTGATACCATTATCTCGAGGGAATACAACGATTTTGAAACCATTGAATTAACGACAAGGGCCGAGGGCAAAAACCGTCGTGACAAGATCAGGATTACCTCGCTTGAAGCCCTGGATATGATCGAGATTAAAACGACAGGCGGGATCACTGAATTCAATCCTGACACGCTTGATAGCGGCGCCAGGAATCTTGTCATAATGCCTGACCCTGACTGGCGAAAAAACCAGCACCCGGTTCTGCTCAGGACAAAGACCAACAAGAGGTTTGCCGAGTCGGTGAAGTCGTTTTCATACCAGGAACCTGAAGAAATGAAGACAGTCTTCACTATAAGGAATGAAGCAGACTATGGTCTGGATACCGCCGTGTACATCGATCGGGTTACAATAAAAGGCAACAGGGATAATGCCCCCAAGGTTTATAACAAGTACCAGCTCATGTTCCAGAATACCTCCGCGTATACGATCTCTGCCAAGGACCTTACCACGGCCTTCACATTTGAGGATGTTCTGACCAGGCTGATGCCCTTCATGATAGACAGGAAAGCCAAAAAGGTATACCTCAGGACAACTGGCAGAGGGCCACAGACCCCGGCTCTTTTCGTCGTTGATGATGTACCATTATGGGAGCCAGGCATAACGGGAACATCAAAATGGCTATCTTCTTACGTGCAGATAGCAGACATGCCGGCTTCAAATATATCATCAGTCACCATGATAAAAGGACTCCAGGGCTATCCCCTCTACGGGGAAGCTGCCCTTGGTGGCGTCATTTTCGTTGAAACAAAAGCCAAGGGAATGAAGGACGGAACCTACGAGGAGGTTAAACAGCCATGGAAAGAAATTAAAAATGATCTCGCTAAACCTGTAAGGATTTACCGGTCGGAAATAGAGTTCTACATTCCCGCGAGAGAAGAATATCTTCTCAACCCCGAGTACCAGAACCGCCGGACATTATTATGGAAGAAAGAGATTGTTCTTGATGGTTCAGGACCTGTTTCAGTAAAATTTCCTTTGAATAACACCAAAGGAAAGATCATGATTACTGTTAATGGAGTCTCAGTTAACAATATTCCCGGATCAGCATCAAAAACACTTTCAGTTAACTGATCATTTAAACTATCAGTAATTATCAGATTCTATTAATCATTATCTTTCCAGCCAGTAATTAAGAAGTCGTAGCGTGAGCAAAATAAACAGGAAACAGTTTCTGGCAAGAAGCATAGGTGGTGTGGCCGGCATCAGCCTGCTTGGAAATAAATTGGAATACTTGGCATCCCGGCCAGATCAGGCAAGGATCATAGGAAAAACAGGGATCAGGGTCAGTCCTGTCTGTTTCGGAGCCCCGAGGACAAACGATGAATCGTTGATCAGATATGCTCTTGAAAAGGGAATTTTCTTTATTGACACAGGAAGAAGCTACGGGAACGGCAACAACGAAAAACTTGTTGGCAGATCGATATCCGGCAAGAGGGATAAAGTCATCATCCAGTCAAAAATAAGGCTTGAAAAGGAAGAAGTTCCTTCCGGGTTAAAATCAAAAAAAGGTGCTGCTGAAATAAAGCAGGCACTCTCCGGCAAACTCGAAGCCAGTCTAAAAGCGCTAGGCACGTCATATATTGATATTCTCCTGTATCATGATGCTCTCGACGAGGGTCTTCTTTTTCACGAGGCAACGGTCGATTTCTTCAACAGCATGAAGAAAAACGGAACCATAAGGGCACACGGTTTTTCAACACATAACGACTGTATGAACCTTCTGGAGAAGAATAACATCGAAGACGTGTACGACGTGATCATGATACCGTTTAATCACAAAGGTGCCTTCACGCATTCCGTTTCAGGAGAGCATTCGGATTGGGATCAGAAGAGCCTACTGAAGTTACTTGCAGAAGCCGGGAAAAAAGGCATCGGGATCATCGCGATGAAAACCTGTTCAGGAGGACCATATTCTCCGTCACCAGATATCAAGCCTGATTTTCCGAATGCAGTGAAATGGGTTCTGCAGCATGATTTCATCTCGTCAGCTGCAATAGCAATGGCATCATTCGAGCAGGTAAACGAGTATCTCCCGATTGTTGGTGACCTTTCATAAATAGGAACGACAGGGTTTTTTGATCGCATCAATCATAGAGAGATAATTCTCAATCGGCGTATCGAGCTGAATATTGTGAGTAGGGCTGAGTATAAGTCCGCCATCGCGGCCAACAGTCCTGATCCTCTCCCCTATTTCTTTCCTTATGTCATCAGGCTTGCCAAAAGGAAGAGTGTATTGTTCATCGACAGTGCCCCACAATGCAAGCTTTTTACCGGCGAGTTTTTTCACTTCAACCGGGTTCATGCTACCGGGTTGAATCGGGTTGAGTATATCAATTCCTATCTCGATAAGTTCCGGAATTATCGGGATAATATAACCGTCGGAATGATAAGCGATCTTAACTTCCGGATTAATGGCTTTCAATGTTGAAATGAAAGTCGCCATTTTTTCCTTGAAGAACCTTCTCCATGTGTCCGGTGAGATCAGCATCCTGCTCTGGGCGCCAACATCATCACCGATCCATATCATGTCCACACCTTTATGAACAAGGTTCTGTGCTATTGAAAGGTGATAATTCATTGTCATTGAAAACAGCTCGTCAACAATTTCAGGATTAAGGGCGAAATCGAGGAACATCTGTTCAAAACCTCTGAGGGCCCAGGCTGTCTCGTACATTGTTGTCACGGCAACCCCGACTATCCAAAACTCATCCTTGTGCTTCCTCAGAAGACCATCCACACCGGTATATAATTCCGGCAGATCCGGATCAGGCATACGGTACGATGAAAGGTTTGAAATATCGGCAAGAGGATGTCCGACAAGCTCATTATATGTACCGCTCCCGAAGGGTGTTTCATAACCGATTACCCTGCGCAACACCCCCCATTTGTCATGAAACTCATCACCCGGGGTATTCTTTACTTTCGTTTCATCAGTCCATCCTATCCAGGCAAGAAGCATATCCTGGTCCGAGAGGAATTCGAGACTCGTATCTATCTCGCCATCTGCTACATCTGTAAAAACATGACCCCGCGACCTGTAATAGTCCTTGAGCCTGATATTAAACTCGGGCGTATAGCACACCTGCATCGGGCACCTGTCTGGAAGCTCGTTACTAAGCGCGGCTATTACTCTTTCCCTGTGAGTCATTGACATAAAATTGTTTTTACTTCAGCTTGATGTTTGTGAAAACCTCCCCCGGCTTACTGTAGCGATTATCTATATCGGGGACACCATTCCCGTTGGTATCTTTCATACTACCAAGGTATTCAATAAGAGCGAGCCATTCTTTTCCTTCCTGAACACCAGGCATCTCCTCGTTTATATCCACAATAGCTGTTTTCATATCTGTTACCCGTTCACCCGTGGATGATTTAGGAACAACCTTAACAAGACCCATGGTTTTTTTGCTGATTATTCCTATAAACTCGAGCATGTAAGAGTTTGCCGTGATAGAATAGATTGTCTTGTCTTTTTTGGAAAAGCTCACTCGTTCCAGGCTCCCGTCCTGTTTAACAATATCAATGTATTTAATCTTTTTCAACAATCCTTTCCCGGGGTCAAACCCCACTTTCATGCCCGAGAAAAAGCAATGATAATCGGAGTTTGATTTTTGGGCGACAAGCAAGATCTCGATAATGTTCTTTAATTCTCTGCCATTTACGTACAGCCTGCTGAAAGCATAGCCCGGCACCTTGTCCTTACCAGAGCCAAGAGGCATTACCCTGAACAGGTCGGATGCCGACTGCTGCCCTGGCATTATCCTGTCGCGGATAACGCCTGCCGATACCATGCTCACATCGGCTCCTTCCTTGCTATGCCTGTTAATATAGAACCTTATTGCATCAGCAACGAGAGGACCCAGGTTGCTCTGCCAAAGATCTGACTGATCGTCGCAGATTACCGGGAAGGAAGTCTCGACCACGGGGTTATCATAACTCATGCCAAGAGGTGCAAGTATTTTCCCTGTTATGACATCTTTCTGTCGGCTTATGTCATCGTTAGTTTTTTGATCACCCGCGATCCTGTCATCGACAGGAATTAGCCTGTAATCAATTACCTTAATGCCAGTAGGGCCTAGCTCAATCTCAAGTCGTCCGGCGTCTTTCCCATATTCCCCGGCCTGGACCACAGGCACTTTCCCGATCATAAGTGGCTGCTCCAGTCTTGAATGTGTATGACCACTAATAATCACGTCAATACCTTCAACCTTTTCCGCCAGTTCAGCATCCTCGCCAGTCCAGCTTCCATCCTTATTTTTCTTCAGTCCGGAATGAGACACGCAAATTATCAGTAGGCATCCCTGTGATTTAAGAAGTGATACTGCTTCCTGAGCGAATTTCTTCTGATCAGTTATCTTCAGTGGTGCAGAATAAGGAGCTACTTCCGCGGCATTTTCCCCCATCAGTGAAAAAACTCCTGTTTTGATGCCTCCGGTTGACAGGATGGAGGTATGATTGAGCATCCGGTTATCGTATAGAGAAATGAAAGAATCATCCCGTGGATCTGACTGATCCTGTTCAGCATTACCCAGCAGCATTAAAGGCATTGGCCCGTTTTTGGCAGAAGTGGTGAGTATCTGGAAAATCTTCTCAAGTCCAAAATCAAACTCATGATTACCCAGGCAAACAACATCATAACCCATTCTCTTCATGAGGGGTAACTGGAACCCTGTTTCCGCTTCAACAGTGTGAAAAAGAGTACCCATCAGAAAATCTCCACCATCAATTACAAGGGTATTTTCAGGGTTCTTCTCCCTTTCAGATCTGATAACTGAAGCTATCCTCGCAAAGCCTCCCCTGGTCTGGTCATTGCCAGTAACCAATGGTGAATATGCCGATTCTGGAGCAAATCCGGTGAGTCTTGAATGCATATCATTGGTATGTATAATAACCAGCCTTTTCCCATCCTGCGATTTAACGGGTATTGACAGGATCAGAAGAACAAATAACAGCCTTGTAAATTTCATATTTTATCGTTTCTATTGTAAAAATAACATTTTGAAGACAACTGCTAAAAAGTATAAACTACACCACCTCCGCAACCACGAATGTACTTCCACCGATAAAAATCACATCGGATGGGTTTGCCGCTTCTCTGGCAGCATGGACCGCCGAGGTCACGTCTCTGAATGATTTACCGTTCAGACCTGCTTTGCCAGCTCTTTCTTTCAGGAGATCCTGATCCATTGCCCTCGGTACAGAAGCCCTGGTGAAATAATATAAAGCATCCCTGGGGAACAATGGAAATACCGAGTCCAGATCCTTGTCATTTACGAATCCCACAACCATGTGAAGTTTCCCGCGGGATATTGATCCAAGCTGTTTCATAACATACCTGAGCCCATGACTATTATGGCCGGTATCGCAGATAACAAGCGGGTTACTGCCCAGCACCTGCCACCTACCTGTCAGTCCCGTATTTATAACTGTATTCCTTATACCCGCAAGAATTGAATCCCAGCCAAAGTCAAGAGTGTAATGAAGCTTTTCAAGAACGGATACAACGGTCACGATATTCTTTGACTGGTATTCTCCTGACAGCGGTGTAATTCCGTCGGCATGAAAATCGTTGCTGCATTTAGTAAGCCTGAAGCTTGAAGAAGCAGATGCAGGGTCCCTTTCCACCCATGAGAAGGAAAATTCGGAATCAGCAAAAACCAACTCGGAACCTGAATCAGCTGCCGCACGCATGAAAACCGGGGCAGTCTCTTCTGATCTTTCTCCAATAATTACCGGTACTCCCTTTTTTATGATCCCGGCCTTTTCCATGGCTATTTTCTGAAGCGTATCACCTAGAAGCTCCATGTGATCAAAGCCAATGTTAGTAATAACTGAAACCAGTGGATTGATAATATTCGTCGAATCGAGCCTTCCGCCGAGACCGGTTTCGATGACGGCAATATCAATCTTCTCCTTCCTGAAATAATTGAAAGCCATTGCTACAGACATCTCGAAGAATGAAGGCTTTATCTTTTCAAGGATCAGCCGGTTCTCCTCGACAAATCTGACAACCTCTTCCTCGGCTATCATCGCCCCGTTTACTCTTATTCTCTCCCTGTAATCGCGCAGATGCGGGGAGGTGTACAAGCCGGTTTTATAACCTGCTTCCTGTAAAACAGAAGCCAGCATATGTGAAACAGAACCTTTCCCGTTAGTCCCGGCAACGTGAATGCTCCTGAATGACTGGTGGGGATTTCCGAAGTGATTATCAAGCGCTATTGTATTGTCGAGATTAGCTTTATACGCGGCCTTCCCTATCCTGTGATAAACCGGTAACTGGCTGTATAAATATTCGATTGTTTCGCTATAATTCATCCCGCTTATCCTGAATTGATATTAATCCCAAATATAATACAACCCTTATTTCTAAATTATGTTGAAACAATATAACCATATTGCTCAACTTTGATGTAGAAGATTTGAATTCTATTAAAGGTGTAGAGGCTTTATAAAATACACCTTCTTCCCCTGAGCCCTTGAAGAAAGCGTTAGAGGCTGTAAGGGCTGTAAAGGGCTGTATTAAGAGCACCTTCTTCCCCTGAGCCCTTGAAGAAAGCGTTAGAGGCTGTAAGGGCTGTAAAGGGCTTTATTAAGAGCACCTTCTTCCCCTGAGCCCTTGAAGAAAGCGTTAGTGGCTATAAGGGCTGTAAAGGGCTTTATTAAGAGCACCTTCTTCCCCTGAGCCCTTGAAGAAAGCGTTAGAGGCTATAAGGGCTGTAAAGGGCTTTATTAAGAGCACCTTCTTCCCCTGTGCCCTGTGCCCTGAGCCCTGTGCCCCGTGCCCCCTGCCCTGTTATTAACTTTTGCCGAGTCTTTAACAACTTTACAAAACACCGTCATTATATACTTTAATTTTAGTTAATTTTGAAGTCCGGGACCAAACTTTTATTAACCAGTCAACGCACTGTAAATAAACGGATTAAATATGAAGAAAAAGCACAACAAGAAACTCTTCGTGATTGATACAAATGTCCTTCTTCACGACTATAAATGTATATACAACTTCGAGGAGAATGATGTAATAATACCAATAGTGGTGCTTGAGGAACTTGACAGGTTCAAGAGGGGTAATGATCTTATTAACTTTCATGCCCGCGAGTTCACCCGCGAGCTTGACAAGCTGTCGGGCGACATGTTACTTACATCAAACATTCCTCTGGGCGAAAACCTTGGGAACCTTCATATAGAAACGGGTAAGGAATATTCCGAGAGGGTAAACCAGTCATTCCCCGAGAAGACTTCGGATCACAGGATACTGGCAATTACCGATTATGTCTGTTCAGCTAACAAGGACAAGACCGTGGTGCTGATCACCAAGGATATAAACCTGAGGATGAAGGCAAAGTCGCTGGGAATTATTGCCCAGGACTACGAGAATGACAAGGTTGCCAACATAGATGACCTTTACAAGGGAATAAAAACGATCGAGGGAGTAGAACAGACTTTGATCAACAAGCTGTACGAGAATCCCGATGGAGTACCTTCGGCGGAGTTCAACCTGAACGAGGAGCTCAACGGGCACAAGTTTTTCATTATAAAGAATAATGGTTCAAGCGCCCTCGCTCATTACAGCCCGGTGACAAAGATGCTGCACAGGGTACTTAAGCAGACGACCTACGGCATTGATCCAAGGAATGCCGAGCAGACCTTCGCGCTCGAAGCTCTCACTAATCCTGATATACAGTTAGTTTCTCTTACAGGGAAAGCCGGAACGGGCAAGACTCTTCTTGCTCTGGCAGCGGCATTACAGCAACACAAGAGGTACAAGCAGATCTTTCTGGCGAGACCAATAATACCTCTCGCCAACCGTGACCTTGGTTATCTTCCAGGTGACGTGAAGGAAAAGATGGATCCTTACATGCAACCATTGTTTGATAATCTGACAGTTATTAAACACAAGTTCAGTCACCAGAGTCCTGAGTTCATGAGGATCAACGACATGGTAAAGGAGGAAAAGCTGGTTATAACACCTCTTGCCTATATCAGGGGAAGAAGTCTGTCGAGCATTTTCTTCATTGTTGATGAGGCGCAAAACCTCACACCTCATGAAATAAAGACAATAATAACAAGGGCGGGAGAAGGGACGAAGATGGTTTTCACCGGCGATATAGAACAGATAGACTCTCCATACCTCGACACCGGGTCAAACGGGCTAAGCTACCTTTCAGATAAAATGAAAGGACAGGATATATTCGCCCACGTTAACCTTGTCAAGGGAGAACGCAGTTTTCTTGCCGAACTCGCCAGCAAATTACTCTGACAAAGTGATGAAGACACTCATCGTCATCAGGCATAGTCACGCGGCAGGCCGTGAAGGCGGTGAGACCGATTTTGACAGGCACCTGACTTCAAAGGGCAAAGACGAGACTGTCAGAGTTGCCCTCCGGTTAAAAGCTGATGGTCACATACCTGATCTTATTGTCACGAGTGCCGCTACCAGGGCATTTGAAACAGCAGAAATAATTGAAGCTATCCTGGCTCCTGGGAAGGGTCTGGTAACTACAAACAGAGGACTTTATTACGCCACGCCACAAAAACTCGAAGATGCCATTTACTGCCTTCCAGACGACAGGAATAGCGTGCTGATGATATCTCACAATCCAGGTGTTTCTGAACTGGCAAGAAACCTGAGCAATGGAAGGGTATGGTTCATGGAAAATACACAGACATTGATCCTTGATTACGACATTGAAAAGTGGAATGATATTCCCCTGAAAAATCCTGTTAAGGTAAATTATTTCAAACCATCAGATATTTAATATAACATCATGAAAAGACTTATTTCATATTCAGCGATTATCATCGCTATCTCCACGATCACGCTTCAGGCAGCGGCACAATACGGGAAGACAACGAAGCTTTTTAATGGCAGGGATCTGAAGGGCTGGAGCTTCATGCTCAAAGATGCATCGGTCGATCCGGCAACTGTTTTCACCGTGAAGGATCGTGTTATCCATATCAAGGGAGACCCGTTTGGGTACATGAGAACGAAAAAAGTATATTCCGATTACAGGCTCCATGTCGAGTGGAGATGGCCTGTTGAGGCATCGAACAGCGGTGTGTTTATCCATGGTCAGTCGCCGGATACAATTTGGCTGAAGTGTGTTGAATGTCAGCTTAAAGCCGGAAGCGCGGGTGATTTCGTGTGCATGAATGGTGCCGACCTGAACGAGAGGGTAGACAAATCAACCAGGGTAGTCAGGAAAATGACCGATTCGAACGAGAAAAAAGCAGGTGAATGGAACACCATGGAAGTGGTATGCCTGGGTAATTCAATAGAGGTTTACGTTAATGGTCTTCTTCAGAACAAGGGAACAGGAGCAAATATCTCGAAAGGGTTCATCTGCCTGCAGAGCGAGGGTAAGGATGTCGAATTCAGGAACGTCTTTATTACCAGGTTAAAGAAACAATAAGGTTATTGCCTTGTTTACCTTGTCCGGCAAATTAAGAAAAAATGCAGGCAGAAAAGAAAAAAGTAGCCTTTCACACGCTTGGGTGCAAACTGAATTTCGCGGAGACATCATACATTGCCAGATCACTCCCGGAGGACAGGTTCACAAGGGTCAAGCCGGATGAACAGGCTGACATATATATTATTAACACTTGCTCTGTTACCGACGCTGCTGACAGAAAGTGCAGGCAGGCAATCAAGAAATTCACTCACCAGTCGCCTGGAGCTTATATAGCTGTTGTTGGTTGTTATGCCCAGCTCAGACCAGATGAAGTATCATCAATACCCGGTGTCGATCTGGTTCTGGGATCGAACGAGAAATTTGACCTGTCGGCCTGGCTGACCGACATCCAGGACCGTGAAAAAGCAGTTGTCCATTCTGCCGGTCTCACAACTGACGATCCTTTCAGACCATCGTGGTCGTCAGGCGACAGGACCAGATCGTTCCTTAAAGTACAGGACGGATGTGATTATGGCTGCTCCTACTGCACTATCCCGCTTGCAAGGGGCAAAAGCAGAAACCCTCTCATAAAAGACATAAAGGAAGAGGCGATCAAGATAACCGAAACCGGTATCAGGGAGATAGTTCTGACCGGGGTCAATATCGGAGATTTTGGGAAGAGCACGGGAGAATCATTTAATGATCTTGTCAGGGAATTAGTTACTGTTGAAGGCATCGAAAGAATACGACTTTCATCGGTAGAACCGAACCTTATCACAAGTGAATTGATAGAACTTTCATCAACCTACCCTTCCATTCTGCCACATTTTCACATACCTCTGCAGAGCGGCAGCGACAAGATACTGGGACTGATGAGAAGAAGGTACCGCCGTGATGTCTTCGCGGAGAGGATAAACATGATAAGGCAGAAACTTCCGCTTGCCGGGATTGGTGCTGATGTCATTGTTGGTTTCCCGGGTGAAACACGTGAGGATTTTAACGACACTTATAACTTCCTTGAAGGACTTCCAGTTTCATATCTTCATGTCTTTTCTTACTCGGAAAGACCAGGCACGATTGCAGAGAAACTGCCACTAAAGGTTTCTTCCACGGAAAAAGAATTAAGAAGCAAGATGCTTATCCAGCTTTCGGAGAGCAAGAACAGGCTATTCATGGAACTTTGCATTGGTTCGGAAGAAAGAGTGCTGTTTGAAAGAGCCCGGAAAGGGAGCAAAATAAGCGGCTTCACCGGTAATTACCTCAAGGTAGAACACGACTGGGACAACAAGCTGCCGGGAAGGATCGCGAGGGTCAGAATAACCGGTATAAATAATTCAGGGAACCTCGATGCGGAAATAATCGAAGTACTTTAGTAATTTTACTCCCTTATAACAGGGCAGATGGAAGCAACAGGTTATTATATTTTTTACGCCCTGAACTGGCTCATAACCCTATTGCCACTCAGGATACTTTATATTTTTTCAGACATTCTTTTCATCTTTCTTTACTGGTTCCCCGGGTACAGGCGAAAAGTGGTCGACGAAAACCTCAGAAATGCATTCCCTGAAAAGAGCGAAAAAGAAAGGGCTGTTATAGCAAGAAAATTCTACAGTCATCTTTGCGACATGTTCATAGAAACCTTCAAACTTCCCAACATGAGCAGGAAGGAAGCTTTGAAGAGGTTCCGCATCGAAAACCCTGAAGTCTTGCAAGGCCTTTTTGAAAAGAAAAAGGATGTCATAGCGGTTATAGGCCACTATAACAACTGGGAAATTATGAATTCGCTCCCGCTTCAATCAGACTATACATTCGTTTCAATATACAAACCACTAAAAAACAAGCATTTCGACAAATTCCTTGTTAAAACCAGGAGCAGGTTCGGCATGGTCCTCACGCCAATGTCCCACATACTGCGTGAGCTGATATCCTTCAGAAGCAAAGGCACACTAACTGTCTCATCGTTCCTGTCCGACCAGACACCAGCGAAGACTGACATCCACTATTGGACAAGATTCCTTAACCAGGAAACGGCTGTTTACCTGGGCGCTGAAAAAATAGCCACGAAGTATAATATGGCTGTGGCCTTCTTCGAACTCAGGAAAGTTAAAAGAGGTTATTACAGTCTGAGAATTGAAGTATTGTTCGAGGAAACCAGGGGGCTTCCCGAACACGTTATAACAGATACACATGTGAAACATCTGGAATCGCTTATACTTGAACATCCTGAGTACTGGGTATGGAGTCATCGAAGGTGGAAGCACAAGAGGGAGGTAACAAATGCTTAAGACAGCCGTTGTGATTCTCAACTGGAACGGTCTCTCATACCTGAAGACCTTTCTCCCATCGGTCCTCCAGCATTCAAATCTCCCAGGTACGAAAGTCTGTATTGCCGATAATGGTTCAACAGATGAATCTGTAAAGTGGCTTCGCGATAACCATCCCGGAATCGAAATAGTAACCCTTGAAGAGAACCATGGTTTCGCCGGTGGATATAACAGGGCTCTTGAGCAAATAACCGCCGAGTACTATGTGTTATTGAATTCCGATGTTGAAGTCACCAGTAGCTGGCTGGAGCCTCTCGTGAATTTTCTTGATAACAATCCTGAATACGCCGCATGTCAGCCCCGCATCATGTCAGAAAGGAAAAGGGACTTTTTCGAATACGCCGGTGCAGCAGGTGGTTACATTGACAAATTTGGTTTCCCGTTCTGCAGGGGCCGGATTTTCTATAACGTTGAAAAGGATTACGGTCAGTACAACAGCGAGGCAGATGTGTTCTGGACCAGTGGAGCCTGCATGATTATCCGGTCCGAGGTTTGGAAAAAATGCGGTGGGCTCGACAACGATTTCTTCGCGCACATGGAGGAGATTGATCTTTGCTGGAGAGTCCTGAATGCAGGATACAAGCTCAGATACCTGCCACAATCAACGGTTTTTCACGTTGGTGGCGGTGCCCTGCCATATGAATCGAAATTCAAGATTTATCTGAATTTCAGGAATAACCTTTTCATGCTTTACAAGAACCTGGCTCCCGGTGATCTGGTCAAGACACTATTTATCAGGAAGATATTTGATGGCATGGCTGCTGTAAGATTCCTGCTGTCGGGCAAACCAGCACTCATGGGCTCTGTCTGGAGGGCACATATGGACTATTATAAGAATCTTAAACAGCTAAGGATCAAACGAAACGAGGCTCAAAAAATAATTTGTGAAAAAAGATTGCTCCCGGTGTTGAACAAGAGTATCGTTATTGAGTTCTATCTGAAGGGTTCAAAAACCTTCGACAGGCTTAAAACAAATTTTTAGTTTCATGAAAAGAAATCAAATGGCAATCTTCTTCCTGATAGTCTTAACAGTGTATTTTCTGACAAACTTTTACCTCTTCCTGAAAGGGTACAGGATCTTTGAACCGGGAAGCAGAGAAAGACTTTTATATACAATTTCATTTGTTCTTCTTGCCTCGACATTCATCGCTGCAAAGTTTCTCGAGAGGTCTCATTCAAGTGTCTTCACGGATGTTCTAAATGTCATAGGTGGATTCTGGATGGGCTTCATGTTATACGCCACTCTCCTGTTCCTGTTATCAGATATAATAAGACCAATTGGACGCCTGACCGGTATAATTCAACCCGGATCCATACCATTATATAATACATGGACGTGGTATATAACCGTTTTCATCTCTTTCTTATTCATAGCGGGCGGATTCATAAACGCTGTCATCCCCGTGGTGAAAAGGTATGATATTTCGATAGAAAAGGATGCCGGGAGCATCAAGGAATTCAGGATAGCCGCGGTTTCTGACATACATCTTGGCTCCATTATTCGCAAAAGGAGCGTCAGGAAGCTTTCAGGCATGCTAAACGATTTAAAACCTGATGCTGTCTTCTTACTTGGAGATATAGTTGATGGCGAGATAGGGCCAGTTCTCAGGGGTGATCTTTTAAAGTATTTTGACATACCCAGGAGCACCGACGGGCTACTGGCAATAACAGGTAACCATGAATTTATAGGAGGCGCTGCCAGAACTATCCCCTACATTGAAAGTCATGGCATCAGGATCTTAAAAGACGAGATGGTGACATTGGAGGGAGAGATACAGATAATAGGCAGGATAGACCGCGATGGTACCAGATTCAAAGGTGGAGGCAGGGCTCCGCTCGATTCTCTCGTTGCACTTGCTGACAAGAACAAACCTATAATATTGCTTGATCATCAGCCATTCAACCTGGCAGATACAGAAAAAAACGGGATCGACCTGCAGCTCTCTGGTCATACTCATCACGGACAGATGTGGCCGCTTAATTATTTGACCGACATGATTTACGAGGTCAGCTATGGCTATCTCCGCAAGGGCAAATCGCAGATAATAGTATCATCAGGTTATGGCCTCTGGGGTCCCAGAATCAGATCGGGAAGCAGGTCTGAAGTCCTGCTGATCAATATCAGATTTACTGGGGCAGGCCGTTCTGACTAAAGAAGGGGATAAACCTTCTCAAGCATCATCCCCCGCGATCCTTTTACAAGTACCCGTAATCCCTTGACAGGATTTTTTGCCAGGTAATCACATAACAGATCCGCATTCCTGAAAGATTGATACCCGAAATCCCTGACAAGATTTTCAAAGACAGGGCCAACAAGGATTACTTTGCTTATGCCGTTCGTGTTAAGGGTCCTGAGTACGTTCAGGTGTTCCTCCTGGGTTCTGTTACCCAGCTCAAGCATATCGCCCAGTATTATCATTTTATTATCAATACCGTTTTCAAGAAAAGCTTCGATCGCCTTCCTCATGCTTTCAGGATTCGCGTTGTAAGAATCACAGATCAGAGTGTTTTTTTCAGTAACTCTCACCTCCGACCTGTTATTGCCCGGGTGATAGCCTTCAATGGCTTCGATTATCTGTTTCATATCTGCCCCGAGGAAGAGTGAAGCGGCAATAGCAGCCCTAACATTTTCTATATTATGTTTCCCGAACAGGTTGGTATTTATATCGCAGGTATTATGTTCATAGAAAACCTTTACAGAGAGTGTAAGGTCCGAGGGATTAAGACAGACAACAAGATCTGTCCCGGTAGGATCTGAATACGGGACTGCCCGGTTTACGAGCCTGAATATTTTCTCGGTCAGAAGGGGGTTATTATTATTATATATGGCTATTCCATTTACCTTGCGGAGATACTCGTACAATTCAGTTTTGGCTTTGACAACACCCTCGAACGAACCGAAACCCTCGATATGAGCCGTTCCTATATTAGTGATTATACCATAATCAGGTCGGGCAATGAGCGCGAGAGTCCTGATCTCCCCGATATGGTTGGCACCCATCTCGATTATCATGAGTTCGGTATCGGCCGGTGCGGAGAGTATTGTAAGCGGCACACCAATATGATTATTGAGATTGCCTCTCGTGTAGTGTACTTTCTTCTTCTTCGCCATGATAGCAGCAATGAGCTCCTTTGTGGTTGTTTTCCCATTGGTACCGGTGATGGCGAGCACCGGGATATTAAGCGATTTACGGTAATGAGTTGCCAGGGCTTGCAGTTCAAAGAGGCAATCATCGACGAGAATTGTTTTGTCGGTCTCGTAGGCCGGATCGTCTATAACGGCACAGATAGCACCTTTCTCCAATGCTTCAGCGGCAAAGAGGTTGCCATTATAGTTATTACCCCAAAGGGCGAAAAACATATCACCCTTTTTTACTGTTCTCGAGTCGGTTGTTACACCTGTTGACTCCCTGAGGATAGAATACAGTTGATCTGTTTTCATATTTTTAAAAAAATGCCTCATTATGAAACCATAATGAGGCTATTATTACAATTTAAGAATGAACTACAAACCTGATGGGCTACCTACCCTGATCATGGCACACCTGAAGCCGAGGTCGTCGCGTGAGCTACCCTGGTCGAGGTATCTGCGGGTTGATGGATTGAGCCAATAGGCCCTGTCTTTCCATGAACCGCCCTTGTAAACCCTGGCATTATCGTTAACAAGAGTTGTGAAGTCATTGTCGGCAGCATTCTGCGAATACATCCTGCCCGAATTTTCAACAGCATCTTCTTCAGCAACCCAGTCACCGTTATCAATACTTGATTTTTTATCACCATCACGATAGTTCCTGTAATCGCCTTTCCTGTAATTATATCTTGAGGCAACATCCTGTGGTTTTACTGTATCGACCAGGAGGCGGCCCAGTTTATCCTTAGGAAGGACTAAGCCGTTTGCATCTCTCTTGAGATCGGTGTAAACGTTACCCCTGTAAGGGTTGAATTCATCGACATCAAGGGAGGTGAGAGGTCTGTAGACGTCGAGCACCCACTCGTTCACGTTTCCGGCCATGCAATAGAGACCATAGTCGTTTGGCCAATATGATTTGACATCAACAGTTATACTACCGTTGTCATTCAGGCTACCAGCCACGCCCATGAGGTCGCCCCTGGCGCGGATGAAGTTAGCCATCATTTCACCCCTGTTACGGTTTGCCGAGTTTCTAACGTTGTGGCCATCCCACGGGTATATTCTTCTTTCGTATATTCTCTCCTCGAAAGTATTACCTTTCAAACCATAGGCAGCGAATTCCCATTCAGCTTCCGTTGGGAGCCTGTAACGGGGAAGCAGAATCCCGTCTTCAAAGTTTGTGCGACGTTCTGTATTTTCTCCGCTCATGCTTGGACGAAGCTGGTTGACAACTCCCTCGTACTGGCCTGCAAGGTATGCTTCAGTATTGAAGTTCTTCTCGTTCTCCTGGTTTGGATCAGGATTCAGTTCACCCTCGTCAATAAGCAGCTGTTCATTAACCCTGTCTGTTCTCCAGAGGCAGTAGTCGTTTGCCTGGAGCCAGTTCACGCCAACAACCGGGTAGTTGTTATAAGCCGGGTGACGGAAATAGTACTGGACATAAGGATCGTTGAACCCCATCGGGCTTCTCCAGACAAGAGTGTCAGGAAGTGCCCTCCTGTAAACTTCAGGATAGCTCTTG
>JAXLTU010000024.1:0-58700 GCA_046329885.1 Bacteroidales bacterium | reverse complement strand
TACATGCAATTGAAGAGTTCTCCTTCCTTCAGTCCGTTCGGGCTGTCCGCGGCTTTCAGGTACTTTCTCAGGCTCTCGTTTACCGGGTCGTCATTAAGGTCGCCCATTATAACAACTTTCGCATCCTTGTTTCTGGCTGTGAGGCTGTCAACAAGGTGTCTCGTGAGAGTTGCAGCCTCGTTCCTTCTTGGTCGGGTCAACTGTTCGCCGGAGCTTCTGGATGGCCAGTGATTGACAATGAAACTCATCTCTTCACCATCAAATAATCCTGTAACTACCAACTGGTCGCGGGTTAATACCCTGTTTTTGTTCTCATCATAAATTATTAGTGCAGGGCTGTCGGATGAAGTAACCCGGAAATACCTTGGGCGGTAGAGCAGAGCAACGTCAACTCCTCTCAGATCAGGAGAGTCGTAGTGCACGATCTGGTAATTTGAGTTTTTCAGGAGCGGGTGAGCAACCAGATCCTCAAGAACTGCCCTGTTCTCTATCTCGCTTACACCTATCACAGCCGGGCCGCCAGTTATTCCCTCGTCCTGCCCGATGGAAGAGATTACCTTTGCCAGATGCTCTATCTTTATTTTATATCGTGCCGATGTCCATTTTGAAGGACCACCAGGTGTGAATTCGAAATCATCCACTCCCTCGGTATCAATTGTGTCAAACAGGTTCTCGAGGTTGTAAAAGGCTATTATTCCCGCTTTGAAATCTGTCTGTGAATATGATCTGGCAATAAGAAGAAGGCACAGGGTTGCTATTGTAATTATTCTCATTTGGAACAGTTTTAAAAGGGCTTAAATTTATGACAAATTAATGATTTTTGTTACAGAATATCATGACCATTGAGCCTCAAAAACTCTATATTAGAGCACAATTTTACAGACACAGACGATGAAGATAAGGGGCGTATTCATTCTATTGTTTTTCAACATTTTAACATTAAGCCTTTCCGCTCAGTCAGGCGTAGCAAAAGGTAAAATAACAGATACTGAATCGGGAAATCCGTTAAGCGGGGCAGTTATCACAGGCACCTCCGGCGGTTCGCTTGGCACCAGCGGATCAGACGGGAGTTTTTCAGTCGAGTCTGATGCCGGCAGTTTCACATGGTATATTAATCTTGACGGTTATGAGCAGGTCTCTTTAAAAGTCGTCATTCGTTCTGGCGAGACTACAGATCTGGGGACAATAGCATTGGTAAAACAGGATTATTACCAGCAGGATCTCCCGACAATTACGATAAATGACGAGTTTGGTGAAGATGGCATGGAATCGCAGGCAATCCAGGGCATACTCAATGCCTCATCAGATGTTTTTGTTTCAGCAGCAGCTTACACGTTTGGTCCGCTCATGTACAGGATACGAGGCTACGAGCAGAACTACTCTCTCGTTACATTAAATGGCTTCGTGTTGAATGACGTGGAATCGGGGGCTCCCTATTATTCAAGCTGGGGCGGGCTAAATGACGTGATGAGAAATACCATGATAACATCCGGTCCAGACCCGATCGGTTACCTGTTTGAGCCGGTAGGCGGGATATCAAGAATAATCACCCGTGCTTCGGAGTACAGGGCAGGAGTCAAATCGGTCTACTCCTACTCCAACCGCACTTACAGGAACAGGGCAATGGCTACGTATTCAACCGGTCTCCAGGATAATGGCTGGGCCGTAACCGGTTCTTATTCTTACAGGTGGAGTGAAAGAGGTTATGAGCCCGGGACCTTTTACAATGCCCATTCACTTTTTCTGGCAGTCGAAAAGAAATTCAACAGCAGGCACAGCCTGAATCTTACTATACTTGATGCAATCTACAGCAGGGGCGTTGCAGGAGGTTCAACACAGGAAGCTTACGACCTGGCAGGTTCAAATTACTATAACTCCTACTGGGGCTACCAGGATGGTGAAGTGAGAAACAGCAGGGTAAGGCATTCCAATAAACCACTATTCACTTTAACACATTACTGGGATCCTGTAAAAAACCTTAACATCCAGACTACAATCGGGTACTGGGGAGGAAAAGGCGGATATACTGCACTTAACTGGTACGATGTGGAGGATCCTCGTCCGGATTATTACCGCAAATTACCAAGTTACTACACTGATGCCGCCGATCAGCAGTCAATAGCAGATTCGTGGAATGATCCATCAGTCAGCCAGGTTAACTGGGATTACTTTTATTTCGCGAACAGGAAGAACACGTTCACGGTTAATGATGCGAACGGAATTGCTGGTAACAGCATTACTGGCAACAGGTCAAAATATATTGTTGAAGACAGGAGAAACGACATATCACAGATCCAGCTTAATTCTCGTGCTGCCTGGGATCTGACTTCCTCACTCAACATAACCGGGGGCATCCTCATCAATAAATACAGGGGGCATAACCTTAACGTTATTGACGACCTTCTGGGAGGTGATTACTGGCTTGACATTGATCAGTTCGCTGAACGCGACTATCCGAATGATCCACTCTCTCCTCAAAGCAACCTGAATATCCTGAACCATGTGGTAAAGGAAGGCGACACATTTAATTCCGACTATTACTCATACCAGAACGACGCTACTCTGTGGGCTACCGTTAAATACAAACTAAACCGCTTTTCCTTCTACCTGGGGGCAAATGCCAGATATACCAGTATGTGGCGCTATGGTAACATGAGGAAGGGCCTCTTCCCGGATAATTCTGAAGGCGCATCAGAAAAAGTTGATTACCTGACATGGGGGTTGAAAGCTGGTGGTGATTTCAGGATTACAGGCAGACATATTATTGTATTCAATGCAATGTTAAATACCAATCCGCCTCTCTTCAGAAACGTATTCCTGTCACCCAGAACCAGGAATACTGTGACTCCAGGCATCTCGGAAGAGAAAATCATTTCAGGGGATATCAGTTACGTGCTACGTTCTCCATATGTTACCAGCAGGTTAACCGGCTATTACACGAGGTTTAATAACCAGACCGAGGTAACCAGCTTCTATCACGACGACTGGAGAACCCTGGTTAACTATGCCATGGCAGGCATAAACAAGGAAAATTATGGTATCGAATTCGGAGCAGACATAAAACTGTCAACAACTTTAACCCTCAGTCCTGTTGTATCCGTCGGGCAGTACATGTATGTCAATAATCCTTCTATAACAATAACCAAGGATAATAACAGCGAGGTACTCAGCAACGAGGAGGTTTGGATTAAATACTTCCGGACTAGCGGGACACCCCAGACAGCACTGGCACTTAGTATCGAATATCGTGCACCCCGTTTCTGGTGGGCCGGTATTACAGGGAGCTGGTATGATCATATTTATCTCGACTTCAACCCGGTTACCCGGACTAAGGATGATTATGGATATTACCCCTGGTGGGAACCACCACGCAAAATGCCTTCCGATTACCTGATTGACATCTTCGCTGGTAAATCCTGGAAAATCAATAATATATATATTGTATTCAGCGCCAATATAAGTAACGTGATGAATAATAAAAGCCTGGTATCAGGCGGTTTCGAACAATACAGGTTTGATCCCGAATACCCTGACCTCTTTCAGCCGAAGCTTTATTACTATAATGGATTCAATTACTTCCTGAACCTGAGCGTGAGAATGTAACCTTTTGGTAAACAGGTAAACGATTTGTAATAACACCAGGAAAAAGATGAAAATGAAAGCGATAAAATATATAGCTGTTTTATTATTAGCAATTTACGCCGGTTCGTGTGTCGACAATAATGAAAATGATCCGCCGGTGAGGGATTTTACCACGGGAACTATTGCCACCATCCAGCAGGTAAAGGATCTTTATGCTGCTGAACTGGCAAAAGTATGGACTGACAGGGTACCTGTTCAGATAACAGAAGACTGGACTCTGAAAGGTCTTGTAACTGCAAGTGATAAAAAAGATGGGAACCTATACAAGGAAGCATATATACAGGATGCCACGGGGGGTCTGCGTCTTACCTTCAATTCCACATCCGGGCTTTACACCGGCGACTCTGTAGTGGTAAACATGAAAGGGTTGTACCTGAGCGATTATGGCAACCTGATTCAGGTCGGGGGCCAGCCTTACAAAGATGCAAGTGGCAGCTACAGGCTTAAAGGTTTGTACATGGATGAGATAATCAAGAAAGTCTCAATAAACAACCCTACTGTACCTATACTGGTCACGATACCCCAGTTAAAATCAATAGCCAACCTTGGAAAACTTGTCAGGATCGAGAATGTGCAGTTCACTGATGGGGAGATCGGTAAGCCATTTGCAGATTACAATCTCGATCCACCGGCCTCTGCTAACCGTACCCTGATGGATTGCAGCAAGAATCAAGTTATTGTTAGAACCAGCGGATACGCTTCCTTTGCCTCGGATACCATAAATGATCTCAACGGTTCAATAATTGGAATAGTGACTGTTTTCAACAGCGACTATCAACTGGTGATAAGAGATTTCAACGAGGTGCAATTCACCAACGAAAGATGCACACCAGACATACCCCCGCTCGGGGCCCCGGTTGAGACGATTAACCAGAACTTCAATTCTTTCGGTAATAATGTCGACCTTAATATACCAGGGTGGCAGAATATTCCCCAGTATGGCGACAGGGTTTGGCGTAATGTAGTCTTCTCGGGAAACGGATATGCACAGTCTACCGGTTTTAATTCAAATCTCACCAAGATGGTTAGCTGGCTTATTACCCAACCTGTGACAATCTCGACTCAGAAGGTACTGTCATTCCAGACTGCTAAGGCCTACTGGGCACACACCGGGACAAACCTCCCCTTACAGGTCTTCTATTCAACCAATTATACCGGTAAGAACCTTGTAACAGCCACATGGGTACCTGTTAATCTGACAATGGCCCAGAAGACTGATGCTGATCATACTTTCATCAATTCGGGTACCTTTAACCTCCCGGTTGAAGCCGGCAAATCGTGCGTAATTGCCTTCAGGTACACGGGCAGTAATACCGAGAGCACGAGCTACCGGGTCGATAACATATTAATAACAACCGCAAAATAGGTCTATCTTCATGAAAGCACTAAGATACATTTCCCGATTTGTCATCGCGTTATCTGTCCTCACCATTTCGTGTTCACGCGAACCTCTGCCACCACCTGAACCAGTAATTAATTATGTCAAGATATCCCAGCTCAGGGAAATGTTCGCTGACGGTATTACCACCATTGACACTAATATTTATATCCAGGGTATAATAACTCTTACACCTGAATTCAAGAATCTGCCGGCATTCGTGGCCTATGTCCAGGACAGCACCGCGGGGATATGTCTTACAGTTACCGGGACTAATACCTTCACTATAAATTCCGAGGTGAAAATCTTTTGCCGGGGTGTCTCATTCACTGACTACAATGGTTTGCTTCAGTTTGGAGATATAAGTATTACTGATCAGACGGAGGTAGTTAGTCTCACACCGCAGCTTCCGGAACCCAGGAAAATTACAATTGCCGATATTAATGCCGGCAAGTACCAGGCAGAGTACGTGGAAATTCAGGGTGTCCAGTTCAAAGACCCCGGGACCTATTCCGGATCAAAGACACTCACTGATTGTGTATCGTCGGTTGAAGTATACACCAGGTCGGATGCAACCTTTGCAGGACAGACTCTCCCGACAGGGAACGGCAGCCTCAAAGGGGTTGTTTCAGTCTATACCAGTAAACAGGTATTGCTTCGTGATCCATCCGAATTGTCCATGCAGGCAAACAGGTGTGGTGTCCCTTCGGTCACCTATCTTGCCCAGGACTTTAACACCCTCACCACGAACTACACCGACGTGACAGCTCTGGCCGGGTGGAAAACAATATCCGAGGCTGGTACAAAAACATGGTATAGCTATAAAACAGCCACAAAAGGACCATGGATTCAGGCCACTTCCTATAATTCAGGGCAGGCTTCAGTAATAACCTGGATGATAGCTCCCCAGGTTGATCTTACTAATTCCACCAAACCATATATCCAGTTCGAAAGTGCAGACGGTTATGATAACGGGGCCACACTCGAATTATACATATCTACCGATTATACAGGTTCAGCTACCCCTTGGACAAGTACATGGACGAAACTTAATTTCACGTTGCCACCATCAAACGCTTCGGGATATAGCGCATTCGTGCCAAGCGGGCAGATAGATCTGTCAGCGTTCAACGGGAATACAGTGTATCTTGCATGGGTTTACAAGGGAGGTGCGCCCTCAAAGACCACAACATGGGAGGTCGACAATGTAATAATAGCTGAGAAGTAAAAATGATTTCATTTAAAAAATACCTGGTTGTTGCAGTCGGCCTTATCCTTCTCGCCATACAGTATTGCTTTGCCCAACCGGCAGGCTATTATCTTTCTGCCGAAGGGAAGACAGGCACCCAGTTGCAACAGGCTTTGCACGACATTATTGATAACCAGACACCGCTGACTTATACTGCACTTTGGACAGCCTTCCAGGTTACAGACAAGAAAAGCACGGGTAAGGTTTGGGACATGTATTCCGATAAACCCGGAACAACGCCTGCCTACACCTACACATTTGTAACAGATCAGTGTGGCAACTATTCAGCAGAGGGCGATTGTTACAACAGGGAGCATTCCTTCCCCAAGAGCTGGTTCAACGACCTTGAACCAATGTATACCGATCTTTTCCACCTGTACCCCACCGATGGATATGTTAACGGCAAAAGGAGCAACTATCCCTTTGGCACTACAAATAGTCCTTCATGGACCTCAACAAATGGAAGCAGGCTCGGGCCGTCCTCTTATCCTGGCTACAGCGGGATAGTATTTGAACCAATTAACGAGTACAAAGGTGATTTTGCCAGGACAATGTTCTACATGGCAGTTAGATACTATGGGGAGGATTCGGGTTGGGCTGGCAGCGATATGGTAACTGGCTCTCAATTAAAAGACTGGGCCCTGAAAATGTGTCTTGAATGGCATAAGAACGATCCTGTGAGCAGCAAGGAAACTGCCAGGAATGAAGCCGTCTACGGTCAACAGGGAAACAGGAATCCATTTATTGATAACCCTTCATACGCTGATCTCATCTGGGGAACACAGAGTAGTACAGGCGTAACCACCGATTACATTGTACGTGTTAATGTATTTCCCAATCCCGCCACGGATAACGTGAGGGTTGTATTACCTTCCGGGTCAAACGGAATTGTGGAAATATTCATAACGGACATTTCCGGCAAGCTGCTTTATCATCAGAAAAGTACCTCAAATGATATTAGCATGGACGTTAGTTTTCTTGATCCCGGCCTGTATATAATCAAGGCAGAAAGTGCTAATAAGCTTTACCGGGTCAGGCTTGTAGTTTCAAGATAATCGTTATATTTGCGGCCTGCCGGACGCATATTTGGCAAACGTGTCAAAGGGTGTTACCCGACAGGAGAGATGGTTCCGGTGTCCGGAATAAACGCCGTGGCGAATGCGGCTAAATATAGTTTGGAGAGATGGTTCCGGTGTCCGGAATAAACGCCGTGGCGAATGCGGCTGAGTATAATTTGGAGAGATGGCAGAGTGGTCGAATGCGGCGGTCTCGAAAACCGTTGTCCTGCAATCGTGGGACCGGGGGTTCGAATCCCCCTCTCTCCGCACCACCAAAGCAAACCACCCTGGCGATGAGCCAGGGTGGTTTTGTTTTATTCCATCGCGAGCCGGGCTCGCCCGAGCGAGTGTATGGAATAAAACAAAACCGGCTCTCGCGAGAGCCGGTTTGCTTTGGTGGTGCAAGGATCCCCTACAGGGATCACCGATGAGCATCGCGAATCGGTAATCCTGGAAGAAAGCGTTAGCATGAGCGCGAGTGCGGGTAAGAACCACATGATAATAATCCGTAAACAACCCGCGTGAGCGTTTGCTTTGGTGGTGCAGGGCCCCCCCCAGGGTTCGCTGCCGAGCATCGCGAGGCAGCAATCCCTGAGGCAGGGAGAGAGAGAACGAGCGTGAGCGCGAGAGCGTGTAAGAACCACATGATAATAATCCATAAACAAACCGCGAGAGCCGGTTTGCTTTGGTGGTGCAAGGATCCCCTACAGGGTTCGCTGCCGAGCATCGCGAGGCAGCAATCCCTGGGGCGGGGAACCCAATATCCAATTCCATAGCCCGTAGGGCTTCAGGTTTTGTAGAATGTAATCCCCCAATGATAAAATTACCTCGCGGAGGTTTCACGAAATCATTCCCGGAAATGCAGGGGAACCTGTCGTCAATTTGTTTTCCATCCCGGATTATTCGGTCAAAACCATCATTCAAAATCTTTAACCGCTACGCGGTAATTGTCTAATGTTGGCCTTTCTTCTACAAAACTATATCGCCTACAGCGAATGAAAAGCCGCTCGTTGATGGCGGGAAATGTCAGCTAATTAACCATCAAATAGAAAAAACATGATCGATTGATTGATTGGCTTTTCCATAGCCCGTAGGGCTTCAGGTATTGTAGGATGTAATCCCCCAATGATAAAATTACCTCGCGGAGGTTTCACGAAATCATTCGGAAAATTTACGTTAACCTGTCGTCAATTTGTTTTCCATCCCGGATTATTCGGTCAAAACCATCATTCAAAATCTTTAACCGCTACGCGGTAATTGTCTAATGTTGGCCATTCTTCTACAAAACTATATCGCCTACGGCGAATGAATAGACAATCGTTGTTAGCGAGAAATGGCAGCTAATTAACCATCAAATAGAAAAAACATGATTGATTGATTGGCTTTTTCCATAGCCCGTAGGGCTTCAGGTATTGTAGGATGTAATCCCCCAATGATAAAATTACCTCGCGGAGGTTTCACGAAATCATTCCGGAAAATTTACGTTAACCTGTCGTCAATTTGTTTTCCATCCCGGATTATTCGGTCAAAACCATCATTCAAAATCTTTAACCGCTACGCGGTAATTGTCTAATGTTGGCCATTCTTCTACAAAACTATATCGCCTACGGCGAATGAATAGACAATCGTTGTTAGCGAGAAATGGCAGCTAATTAACCATCAAATAGAAAAAAACATGATTGATTGATTGGCTTTTTCCATAGCCCGCAGGGCTTCCAGTTTTGTAGAATGTAATCCCCCAATGATAAAATTACCTCGCGGAGGTTTCACGAAATCATTCCCTGAAATGTATGGTAACCTGTCGTCAATTTGTTTTCCATCCCGGGTTATTCGGTCAAAACCATCATTCAAAATCTTTAACCGCTACGCGGTAATTGCCTGATGTTGGCTGCCTATTCTACAAAACTATATCGCCTAAGGCGAATGAATGCTCCACACATGTTGGCTGAAAATAACTGCAAGGAATCCCTGATCCTCATACAGACCCTTGTCCCTGTTTTCCCAAAATATTTTAACTTAGACCTCAAGATAAAACGTATCAAAATGAAATACAGGAAGCTTGGAAAGACAAACTGGGAAATAAGCGAGATAGGCTACGGAATGTGGGGACTGGCAAGCTGGAAAGGTTCAAATGAAGAGGAGGTTTTCAATGCCCTCCAGACAGCAGTCGACATGGGCTGCAACTTCTTTGATACAGCCTGGGCTTACGGCATGGGGAAAAGTGAATCAATCCTTGGTCAGCTTGTCAGGGCTAATCCAGGTAAACGATTATACACCGCAACGAAAATACCTCCCAAGAATTTCAAATGGCCCGGGAAAAGAGAGTACAGCCTCGACGACTGCTTCCCACCGGATCACATTGAGAAATATGTTGAGAAGAGTCTCAAGAATGCGGGCTTTTCATCGTACGACCTAATGCAGTTTCATACATGGGAGGATCATTGGCTGGACGATGAAAGAGGTATTAACAAGATGACAGACCTGAAAAGCCAGGGGCTATTCCACGCTATCGGTATAAGCATCAACAGGTGGGAGCCATGGAATGGTGTCAAGGCAGTAAAGAGCGGTCTTATAGACAGTGTTCAGGTCATTTATAATATTTTTGATCAGAACCCGGCTGACGAACTGTTTCCCGCCTGTCGCCAAATGAATACTGGTGTAATTGCCAGGGTACCTTTCGATGAAGGGACGCTCACGGGCACTCTGACAAAAGACTCGAGATGGCCAGACGGTGACTGGCGCAACACCTATTTTGTTCCTGAAAACCTTATTCCCAGTGTCGAAAGGGCCGATGCGCTTAAACCACTTCTCAGACAGGGGATGACAATGCCGGAAATGGCACTCAGGTTCATACTGGGTGAAGAGACTGTAACAACAATTATTCCAGGTATGCGCAAACCATCGCATGCCACCATCAACATGTCGGCCAGCGATGCCGGGAAACTCGATAAAAATCTCATGAATGAACTGGCTAGACACAGGTGGGACAGGAATCCAAGCAACTGGTCACAGTAAATCTTTCAGGGGAGAGCTTATAAGAATACGTTTACTGGTCAGGGCATCCCGTGGTACCTGAATCTCAGGATAGTAGCTTGCTTCCCGTCACCCTCGTTGGAAATGAACATGTCGCCCCTGCTGTTGAAAGTTATTCCTTCAGCCTTCCTGAAAATATCCCTGTCAAGTGGAACTATATTGTCAATCTTCCCTGAACGATCGACTACCAGCATAAGGTAATCTGATGCGGCAAGAAGATAATACTTCCCGGTAACTGGATTGAAGCCAATATCAGAAGTTCTGAACTTCAAATCATCAAGCTTGTCCTTTTCAATTCCAGGAACTTTAATTTTGTTTTCTTTTATCAATTTCCTGATAGCCTTTATGTCAAGGATCAAAATTGGTTTTTCCGAAAGTTTCCCGGAAATCGGTTCGTATGAATAAACCAGCTGCTTATTCTTAACATCCTCGAATTCATATCCTTCCTTGCAGGCCAGGATCAGGTTTCGCGAAACCGGGTCATAGCACAATCCCTCGTTATCTTTTGCAGGTAGTTTGGTATCAAGAACTCTGACAACGGGTTTATTAGACTGGAAATCAGAAATCTCGTAAAGAAGACCATCACTCCGGAGCACGAAATATTTCCTGTCCAGTTTCGCTATTCCTTCATAATCGCCCGGACCTGCAAATGGCATCTGTGTTACGAGCTGTTTCTTCCGGGTATCGTAAACGAAGATAGTCCCAGACTCATCCTGCACGAGGGCAATAGTAACCGAGTCAATTGAAGTTATCCCTGATATTTCAACAAGATTTTCAGGAAGTACCGAAACTGAATATGGCTTATTAATATCATAACCAGATAGTCTGTCGAGACGTGCAGTATTGCCCGTGCTCAGGTAGTTTAACAGGGAAAGGAAAAAAGCTATTCGCAGAAGAATCATACAACTAAGTTGAAAACCAGGAGCTAAAGTAATCAAGATTGACGAGTTAAATAAATGGCTGACTCCAGGTTTAACCTTATTTAACGACAACGAAATATTTGTAACTTGGAATTCAAACGAAGCACTTATGAAAGAAATAAAGATTATTACATTGTTCTGTTCGATTGCTCTACTCTTCATAGCCTGTAACACCAGGAACGGCAAAGATGATGCAGGAGGCTTCCCAGCCTCTTATCTTGAAGAAATGACAATAACCAATCTTCAGAAAGGCTATACAGACGGCACCTATACCGTTAAATCGGTTGTAGAGGCTTACCTGTCGAGGATTGAAGCGATAGATAATAAGGGACCTGCAATTAATTCGGTACTAACTATCAACCCTGACGCGATCGCGATAGCGGAACAGCTCGACATGTTGGGTGCAGAGGAAAGATCGAAGCTGCCACTATTCGGTGTTCCGGTACTTATTAAGGACAATATTGCAACAAAAGATAAGATGCCGAATACAGCAGGGTCAAGGGCCCTGGCAAATTCTTACTCATCCAGGGATAGCCAGGTTGCTGCAAAGCTCAGAGAAGCCGGTGCTGTCATAATAGGGAAAACCAACCTGAGTGAATGGGCAAATTTCAGATCTGGTAATTCATCGAGTGGATGGAGCGGCCTTGGTGGACAGACAAAAAATCCATACGTGCTCGATCGCAACCCGTGCGGATCGAGCTCGGGGTCAGGTGTCGCCGTGGCAGCGAATCTTTGCATGTTTGCCATAGGCACGGAGACAAATGGCTCAATAGTCTGCCCATCTAATAATAATGGTATTGTTGGCATTAAACCAACCGTGGGTCTTATTAGCAGGTCAGGTATTATTCCGATTTCATATTCACAGGACACACCCGGACCAATGGCAAGAACTGTTGAGGATGCAGTCAGAGCTCTCGGGATACTGACAGGTAATGATCCGGAAGATGGAAAAACAGCGGCGGCTGTTGGAAAATCACTCGCCGACTACACAATGTACCTGAAAGCTGATGGGTTAAAAGGTAAAAGAATCGGTGTCATGAAGGATTTGATGGGTTATTCTGCAAGAGTAGATTCACTGGTATCCGGTGAATTACAATTAATGAAATCGATGGGTGCCGAGCTCATAGAGGTCAAAACTCCTTCTGACAGGTTTGAGGGACCTGGTTATGATGTTCTTTTATTCGAGTTCAAGGATGGAATAAATAAGTACCTCCAGTCGGCATACAATAGTTCTCCCGTGAAAAGCCTTGAAGATCTTATCAGGTTCAATTCCTCTGACAGCCTGGAACTACGGTATTTCGACCAGAAGATATTCGAGGCATCGCAATTGAAGGAAGGTCTGGATTCGAAGGAGTACAAGGACGCAATAGCCATGATTACCAGGGCTACCAGGGAATATGGTATTGACAAGTTGCTCAGGGAAAATAATCTTGATGCCCTTGTTGCCCCGACTGGTTCACCCGCCTGGAAAACTGATCTGCTTCTTGGCGATCATTTCGTGGGTGGCAGTTCATCGCTGGCTGCAATTGCCGGTTACCCATCCATTACAGTGCCAGCAGGGTTCATCGAGAATTTACCAGTCAGTATCTCTTTTTTCGGGACAGCCTGGAGTGAACCTCTGCTTATTGAAATATCGTATTCTTATGAACAAGCTTCAACCAGGAGAAAACGTCCATTATTTCTGATCACTGATTGAAATAAAAATAAATCAAAGACTGAGTATCCCTTTTGCAAGAAGGATTAACAAGGCAACAACAATCCAGCTTATAAGAAAGCCCATGAGGTCTTCGCGGTAACGATGGAAAAAGTTTTTCCACCTGTCTCTCCCTAGCCAACCGGGAATATCGAGGAGAAGCAGATCGTGACCCGTGTGGCTTGCCAATGGTTTTGCCCCATCTCCGGTTTCAGGAGCCCGGTCTGATAATCGTCTCATGTTATCGAAAAATGATGCGATGACCGATTCAGGCTCGGGCCTGGTAAGTATGCTGACCAACCAGAATACAAGGAATCCCGACAACATTGCAATCCCGAATGGCCCTGGTTTCCATTTGTAAACAAGAAGCAACTCTCCCGAATTGATCGCGTTTGCCAGGTAATATACAAAGAGTGCTGTCAAAACTGCAGAGAATCCGCCGTACCTGTTTGCACGCTTCCACATTATTCCTCCAAGGAACATGATACCCATGAAAGCGGCAAGTGTTTCAGTAAACAGGAAGGCATGAAGAACATTACGGATACTCAGGGCAAAAAGGACAGCAAGGAGTGATAAAGCCAGACCAGAGAATCTGCCAGTGTTGAGAACCTGTTTATCATCAGCGTTTGGTTTGAAGTAACGCACGAAAAGGTTCTTCGTGAACAATGCTCCTGTATTGACCATGAAATTACTGCAGGCAGACATGTTAGCGGCAACTATTGAAGCGACCATCAGACCTGTGAACCCTGGTCCCAGCAAGGTCCTGCTTGCATATCCGAATGCCATTTCGGGATCAGACAGTTCCACCTTGTTTTTTATAACGAGAGCTGCAACAATCAACCCTGTCAATGCCCATCCAATTGTAATGAGCCTCTTTACCATTGATCCGTAGGTCTGTCCTATGCGGCCGGCCCGTTCGGTGTTACCGGTAGCGCACATCGAGATCATGTGAGGCTGGGCAGTGATACCAACAACACCGTTAACAGCCAGCATGGCAATGGTAAATCCATCAATCCCGCTTTTGGCATTAAAAAGCTGGAAGAAATCAGACGGGAGTACTGCCTTCATACCGGCAAAACCTCCGACAGATTTGAGGCCAAACGGTATAAGCATCAACGACAAGGTTATTATGAGAAATGACTGCACGAAGTCTGTATAAGCCGCCGCGACCAGTCCGCCGAGAAAACTGTAAAGCAGGAAGGCTATCGTCATGAAGAAGACAACCATATCGGGCGAAACCATCCCTCCTGTTGCCACCGAGATCACTTTTGCCGCACCCTGCAACATGACACCCATGTTGAATACAAAAAAAGTAATTGCAAATAGCGTATAGAAAAGACCCATGTTCCTCCCGTACCTGTCTTCAACTATCTCGCCGACTGTTGTGCGTTCGCTTCTCCTGTAAAAAGGTGCTATGAGCCAGTAAAAGGGGGTTATTAACATGTTCTTCCACTGGTACCAGATCGTGGCGAACCCGTTACTGAACGTGGCACCGGTCTGTGCCACTGGCATCTCGGCATGAGTACCAACTCCGAATGCTTGACCTATCATCAGCCACCACTTGAACTTCCTTTCTCCACGGAAATATCCGTCGCTACTTCGCATCTTTCGGGAAATCCAGATGCCAAACGCGGTTATTATCAGAAAATAAGCTGCAAGAACGATATAATCAGGTGTTTTCATATCTGAATCAGTGATCTCGTTACTTCAAGATGGCAAATCAGACCGATTTGCTAAAAACCTTCTTACCTCCAACCCAGGTCGCTTGTATGGATATTCCCTGCCCGTCAATTTTAAATTGTATCAAATCAGCTCTTCTTCCTGCCTCAAGTACGCCCCTGTTATTCAGCCCAAGAACTCTGGCCACGTTGCTACTGGCCATATTTAGAGCCTCTTCATAACTAAGGCCTGTAAGCTTTACCATGTTATTCACACCAGACAGCAAGGGGAAGGAAGCTCCAGCCAGACAATTAAGACCGGGCACTGTAACAAGACCAGCCTCCGTCTTCCTCACAACCTGGCCCATCAAGGAATAGTCTCCCGGAGGTAGTCCAATAAGATGCGTCGCATCAGAGATAAGTATGATATTACTAGTTCCTTTTGACCGCGTGAATACTTTCAGCTCTTCAGGTAACAGGTGATGGCCGTCGGCTATAATTGAAGCACACAGCCTGTCATCCGCGAGCTGGGGCCATATCGGGTTCTTATGCCGGTCAATCATGTTCGCGCAGCCGTTACCAAGATGAGTTGACATCACCGCTCCGGCATCAATAGCAGCCCATATTTGTTGGGCATCAGCTGCTGTATGACCTATGCTGACTTTTATTCCTTCAGAAATACATCTCTCTATAAAATGGATTGCACCTTTAGTCTCGGGTGCTATTGTGATTTCCATTATCCGTCCAAGCGCCGCTTCCTGGTAACTACTGAATTCATCCCACGAAGGATCCCTCAGATACTGATAAGGATGGCAGCCATAATAACCTTCAGATTTGGACAGGTACGGACCCTCGAGATGAAATCCTGGCACCATCTCCCCGTACTGGCTCTCATTTACAAGCTTGGCGAGGTTTCTGAAAGCAGATTTTAAATTGTTATCACTGTCTGTGATTACCGTGGGAACAAAGGCTGTAATGCCATCACCGGACATTTCGATAACAAGTTTATCAAACTGATCAGTAGTAATCCCCGGGTTCGAGAAATTCACGTTTACGTATCCATTAACCTGGTTATCAATAAGTCCAGGTGCCAGCCAGATATCATCATTTTGCTTTAGGCCTGCATCCCTGACTGAAGTGATAATCCCGTTTTCGAAGCAGACTACAACCCGGGTCCCTCCCACATAGTTTATCCCCTCGATACAACCCTTTTTATTTGAATTATCTCTCATCTGTAGTTCTCAAAATCGAAAAATACCTGACGCGGAAAATCTGTCAATGAAAAGATGATAGTCAGCATGGTTTTTTAGTACTGATGATGGAACCATTGGGTCTGTACCTGAGGTAAGTGTTCGGCAAATGGCATCAGCTTTCACCTCATGAGGCACCGCGGAAATTATCGTCTTGCACTTCAGAATCTGGTTTACAGACATCGAGACTGCTGTCGGAGGAACCTCATCCAACGAGCCAAACCAGCCTTCATTAACTTGTTGCATCCGGCATTTCCGGTCAAGTTTGACAATGATGTACGGATCGGTTGTATTGTAATCAGCAGGTGGATCATTAAATGCTATATGAGAATTTACACCAATCCCAATCAGTCCAACATCAGGGTCGCTGCAGGCAATTTTCCCGGAGAGGTATTCGAGTAATTCAGGAATATCCCGGTCAGTATCGACAGGATAAAATGCTTTGCAATTTATTCTTGAAATAAATCTCTCAATCAGATATTTCCTGAAACTTGCCGGGTGAGTAACTGGTAACCCTATATATTCGTCAAGATGAAAGATCTCGACTAGCTCCCACGGCACACTGGTATTCAGTAGTTCAGAGAGGGTTTCAAACTGTGATGCACCGGTTGATAAAACAAGCCTGGCAGATCCATTTGATTCAATTGATGCCATCAGCTTTTCAGCAGTGAGTATTGCTGCTGATTTCCCAAGTTCCGCGGCGTTTGTTGATATACTAATAATCATAGCTTAACTATACCATTACTTTTCGAACATCATTCTGTAATGTTGTGGCTCAACGAAAATTCCACCACTGGTATCATAGTATGACTTGTCAAGTCGGAACAGGCCCCTGTCAGTTTGCGACCATTGGGCAGTCGGATAGGGATGATAAGATCTCATTTGTTCCCAGTTCCTGTAGTTCTGGTGTCCATTTGTTTCCAGCAAGCCAAGCCCGAGGCCAGGGAACGGGTCAAGGCGGGCCGCGACGTTCTTGTTCCATTCAACCAGTACAGGGTTAACAGTCAGATCAGCGCAGAAGCAAGGGATGGAGTGTTCTCTTGCCGTCTTTATTATCCGCAGTGTCATACTGAGTGTCTTGGCAATGGCCTTCAGGGCAATCGCCCTGTAACCCATTTGTATCCTGACCAGCGCATCAGCGTCTGTATGGGCACTCTCGTCGGCGGCTATCCTTACCGGGATATCTCTTATGTCAATTTCAGCCTCCTCGGGGAATGGCTCCTCGATAATGGCAATCTGATCAAAGGCTCCAATTTTCCTGGCATGGTCAAGCAACCTCATCAGAGTTTCCTTCTTCTCGTAACGCCCATTGGCGTCAAAATAATACGGCAACCTGCCATTACTGGTATAAGGTGTGACTGAATTCCCGATAGCTTTATGTATTTCAGTCAATCGAGCCATGTCTTTCTCCAGCATCTCGTGCTGGGTGCCGGGCTGACCTATTTTTATTTTCATGAAGAAATATCCCGAATCAACAGCAGCTTTTATCTCGTTTACCGGAATATTGTAAGCCATTAGTGGGATACTGGCAACCTTGTCGTGGTGCATTGCAAGACCAGGCCGGTACTCAGCTGGTATCATATCATCGAACGAACTCAGTCCATTCTCGGCTGCGTATAACAGCCAGGCAGCATTATCAACACCAACAAGTGAATTCAGTACAAATGTCTTCCGCAACTGTTCGTTTGAAGTTACCTTTTTAGCATAATTCATCGCCTCTTCCAACACGGCATCAAGAAGATCAGGAGGAGTCAGGAAGCTCGTGCCCTTGATCTGGCTGAGAACATGTCCCGTCAGGTTGAACATCAAAGTATTGGCAATGCTTTCAGGATGAGAAGAAAAAACTTTTGCATCGCTCCATAAAACGTTTTGAGTGCATAATCCTATCTTGCTTTTGCCTGATGTCGATCTCATGAAGGCAGCAGTCTGCCATATCTCCTTCATGTAACCACCCTTGAATCCGAAAGGACGCACGAGAGGTTCTCTTTCGAAATCACAGGAAACCTCGTCAATTGTTATCTTGCTGGATTTGGAGGTCTGAATACTATTTCCATGGAAATCGAATCGTGACAATCCAACACTTGCCACTCCAAGGCTGCCTGCTTTAATAAATGATCGACGATCCATCCTTTATAGCTGATATTTGGTATACATGGCTTGTACTGAATCCACATCCTTCTTCATTGCCTCGATGAAAATCTTCTTTTTCTCCGCTGGTGTTACTTTCGCCGTGAATCGTTCAAAAGGAGGATACTCGAGATGTATTGAGGCTGGTCCATCAATTTTGGCTTTCTTGATAAAGGTAAAATACTCTTCGAAGTTTACCATTCCATTCCCGATTGGAACGCTTTCCGGATTCCATTTGCCACTATTATTCTTCGACCAGTAGAAATCTTTAAGCGCAGTACATTTCACCCATGGAGCGATAAGTTTGAGACCGTTAATCCAAGAGCTACCACCCTCTGCAGTTGCATGCCTGACGTCGTACTGACATCCTATATATCGCGGATCGAGATCACGCAACAGTTCGAAAAGATCCCATACTGGTCCGCCGACCCTGGTTCCAAAGTGATTCTGGTAAGCCCCGTGCAGATTGTATTTCCTGTTGAGCTTTTCCAGCTTTGCCAATTCAGGTTTATAATCCTGAAGAGTGCCCCAGATCCCCAGCTTGTCATCAAAATTGATATATCCAAGCCGGTAATACCTGATACCCAGCTCGGAAGCAGTTCTCAGAATATCTTCGGTATATTGTTCGTCAGCCCTGGTTATGGATGTAACAATCATATCCACGGCAATCCCGTTCTTCTTCGCTGCCTGCACCGCCCTGGGAAGATCTGTTTTCACATTCTCCGGTAATACATGTCCACCTGGTCTGACAGGTATATCTGCCCCCTGGGCTCCCGCTGAAGCCAATAGCTCTCCAACCTCATCGTGACTGAGCCATTGCATTGGTTTAGTGAAAACATGGATTCTTCCATTCCGGACAACCTGATTTTCTCCCGCGGGAATATTTGTCCCGATAAATGGAAGGGCGGCACCTGCCATTGTCAATCCGGCGACAAATTTCCGCCGCGACATTTCTCCTCTTTTCCCTGAGCTGTTATTCATAATTTCCACGGTTTCCTGTATTCATAATGAAGGTATTTGTTTGCTTCATCGTTATTGGTGAAGCGCTCATTGACGGCATCCCATTCCAGTCTTGACCTTACTTTTAATGCTATGTTGGCAAGGTGAGCGAAACTTGTTGACCGGTGACCTTCCTCCAGTGGGCAGTAAGGTATTGCCCTCGATTTGATGCAATCGAGAAAATTCCTGACGAGTGTGCCGGTACTGTCGCCGCTGCTGCCATCAGAAAGCATCTCGTTTTTTGAAATGTATGTTTCATCCTCGGCAAGTTTATCCCAGGTCTGGAACTGGCCTTTTTTTGAACCGGTAATCCTGTAACCGCCCTCGTCAGCATAGAGCACCCCTTTTGTTCCTCTTAGTTCTACTTCTCCAAACTGGAACATGTTACCACCTCCGGCCTCGAAAATGCTGAACGTGATTATTGCCCCTGAAGAGAACTCGTATGTCACTTCCATGGTATCAGGAATATCCCTGTCGTCGTCAACAGCGAATTTACCTCCATGGGCAGTGATTGCCGAGGGAGCTTTTTCTCCCATCATCCACCTTATAACATCCATGTAATGAACTCCCCAGTTACCCATCTGGCTTGAATAATCGCTCCACCATCTGAATTTGTACGGGGCAATATTATACTGGTATGGTCTGAAGGCCCTGGGTCCCAGCCACATGTCCCAATTAAGATCGCGAGGCGGTTCCTCCGGCTTCATCTTGCCAATTCCTGAAGGATACATGTTATTTATCCTGGCTGCTCTAGCAACCGTGACTTTACCAATTTTGCCGGCGGGTATCTCATTTGCCAGCTTCCTGTAAACAGCATTTCCCCTGCGGTTTAGTCCTACAGCAACAACCTGTTTTGTTTTAGCCTGGGCTTCAACCATCATTCGCCCTTCCTTTATTGTCGCCGTGAGAGGCTTCTCAACGTAAATATCCTTCCCTGCCTCAAGAGCTTTTATCGTCATTATCGCGTGCCAGTGATCAGGAGCTGCAATGCACACGGCATCAATATCCTTGTCTTCAAGCAGTTTCCTGAAATCAGAGTATCTCTTCACGGTACCAGGCAATTTCTCCCCCATGGTTGGAATCTGGCCTCCAAGTTCGTTTATGTACCTTGGTGCTACCAGGCCCCGGTCCCTTATCATATACGGCTCGTAAGTATCACAAAAAGCCGCGATCTCAACATCGGGGTGCGACATGAAGAGCCTTAGAAGCTGCGACCCCCTGTTACCCAACCCGATAAAACCCATTCTGATTCTGTCGTTCGATCGGGATATGCTGGAATATCCTGAAGCAGAAAGGGATGCCGTGCCCAATGAAAGTCCTGCTGTTGCAAGTGCAGATCTGGTCAGGAAGTCCCTCCTCGATTGATTCTTTTTATTCATTATTTATGTTGTTTGAAGTTTACTGTTTCCACTTTGCATTTATCGGCCTTCTAACGTTTAATTCGGATGTTGCAAGCCAGGATACTATGGTTAGAACTTTTCACTGAGGCCGTTAATCTTTTTTCTGTTCCTCGAGTATTACATTACTAACCTTCCTGTTTTCCAGAACACGGAGATACCTTACGGCCTGCTTCGTGTTATAGTCCTCGTATGCTTTTCTTGCCCAACTCACGGCATTATCAAGGTCCCCGTTAATCTCTGAGATGATTGCCATGTTATAGCAGGCACGGCCAGCAATCCTGGAGCTTCCATTTTCAGTCTCCTTAAGCCAAAGTTCGCCAGCCTGATCCCAGTTGCCTGTTCTGGCCTTCCTCATAGCCGTCTTGAACCTGTCAGTCCCTTTTACAAAATAGTCTCTTTGCACCCTGAGTTGCACTGGAAGTATCCTCATAGCATAGTCCATACCCGCGTTAGTACTTACCTGTCTCACAGCTTCCTTCCTGTCTTTCAGAGCAGCGGCAGCCAGTATCTGGGTAATGCCTGTCGCGGAAAATTTAAGGTCAGATACAATAACAAATTCATCAGGGATGATCCTTGTTGCTGGATCATAAATGCGCCAACCCGACTTGACCGTGGTGAGCATATCCGCCTGCTGTTCAAGCCCGGTCACAGCGCCCAGTAATGTCTTGGCATTACCTTTCTTTATCTGGTAACTTACTTTCGTATCTGTGTCGAACATCTCGAGAGAAAACAATGCATCCACCTTGTTCTCGGCACAGATTGTCTGGACGGTCTCCCAGTTGAGCGGGGAAGGGAAAATACCAGCAACAGCACCGGTAACCTGTTGAGGAGGTAAAGTCATCACAGTTGTAAATCTCTTGTTGAGGTTCAGTTCAGAAGACAGGCCGTCAATGCATGCTTTTGCTCCTTCCTTGTCAAGTTCCGCTCCCTCGAGTGTAAGAACCTTGTCAATAACATCAACCTGTTTTACGGCCTCCCCCGGGTTGCTGCGATCAAGTACACCAATGCTTTTGATTCCGGCGGGTAACGTTACTGGTGCCGGTTCAACAACAGTGAGATACAGCTGCTGCATCTTGCATGATGAAAGGTAACATGTTACCGCGATCAGGATTAAGAGTTTTTTCATTGTTCTGGCTTTAGGATGTATTCCAAAATTAGGGTATTTTAAATCCAATCGGTAATAAAACAAAAACATAATTAATATCTTTATAACATACTGCAAACCTCTTCCCACTTAAAGAATAACTGTTCAGCGGATGAAGAAAAAAACCGAAACTGAAAAGAATCACTTCCACGAGAACAAGGAAGATCTCTATAAAACTCTTTTCGAAAATGTACATGATGGCATATACAGGACTACTGTTGACGGGAAAATCCTGACGGCAAATCCTGCGCTCGTTGCTATGCTGGGATATGATTCCGAGGAAGAGGTCAGGAAGCTCAATATCACCTTGGATATATTCGTAAACGCGACTGATCGTTTGAATTCAATAAAAGCACTCCAGAGTTCCGGGATGCTGAAGAACCAGGAAGTAGAGCTTAAAAGAAAAGATGGCGAGATTATTACAGTTCTGGATAACTCCCACGTTATTAGGGACGAAAACGGGAATATAATCTTTTTTGAAGGAAGCCTCATCAATATTACAAAGAGGAAGCAGGCAGAAAAGGCATTAAGGGAAAGCGAGAACAGGTATCATACACTACTCGAGACACTTCATGATGCTGTTTCCCTTTTCGATCTGAACGGGAAACTGATCTACTTTAACAGGCAGAAAAAGGTCATGCTCGGTTACAAGAGTGACCGGGAAATAATGAATGTCAATACCTTCGACATGATATATCCTGACGACAGAATGCATGTCAGGAAACTCATGAATGAACTCTTGTCAAAGGGTACCATCACGATCAGGGAACTCAGGGTTCTTAAAAAGGATGGCAGTTTCATCTGGGCTGAATTCAGTGCCACCATTATAAAGAATGACAAAGGTGAGCCAATGTACATCATGGACACCATGAGAGACATCACTGATCGCAAGAAAAACGAGGAACAGCTCAAGCTACTCAAACATTCGGTTGACGTTCACTATGATGGAGCTTTCTGGCTTGACACCGGGAATAACATAGTGTACCTGAATGACACCATTTCCAAGTCGACAGGTTACAGGAAAGAAGAGCTAACGGGGAAACATATAAGTTACCTCAGCCCGATGCTCACGGAAGATGTGCTTGATCTGGTCTGGCGAAAGTTGAGAAAGGGCGGCTCGTTCACGGCCGAATCACTTCACAGGAGGAAGGATGGGTCAAGCTATCCTGTTGAAATGGTTTCAACTTACGTGAAGTATGGAGGCAGGGAATATAACTGTGCATTCACGCGCGACATAACCGAAAGGCTGAAGACTGATGAGGAAATGAAACTAAGGGTGGAACAGCTCAGGCAAATAATAGACCTGGTTCCCAGCTACATTTTCGCCAAAGACTCTTGCGGGAAATTCCTACTTGTCAATAAAGCCATTGCCGAGGTATTTGGCATCTCTCCCGAGGAAATAATCGGGAAAGATGACAGCGATTACGGGGCTACAAGGGAACAGGTGGAATGGTACAGGAAAAACGATCTGGAAGTCATTAATAAAGGTGTTAGCGTCAATATACCGGAGGAACAGGTTTTAAGAAAAGACGGTACACTTGGATGGTTTCAGACAGTCAAGATCCCTTACCGCCACCCAGGCAATCCTGAACCGGCAATACTTGGTGTGGCGACGGAGATAACCGAACGAAAGCTTATTGAGGACAGCCTGAGAAAGAGCGAACTGAGATTCAGGAAACTATTCGAGGATCATCCTGCTGTTAAACTCATCATAAATCCTTACGATGCATCAATTGTAGATGCCAACAGGGCAGCTTCACTCTATTATGGCTGGTCTGTATCTAAACTCAGGACAATGAACCTGGCTGATATTAATACCATATCAAGCAGTAATATTAACGAGAGGATGCAGTCTATACTCGAGACATCTTCAATGCATTTTGAAACGATTCACCGGTTAGCTGACGGCTCACATCGCGACGTTGAAATCTTCGCTGGGATAATTGACCTGGAGGGTAAGAAATTCGTTCATTCCGTTATTCACGATATTACCGAGAAGAACAAGGTTCTGAGAGACCTCGTGAATGCCAGGGACAAAGCCGAGGAAAGTGACAGGCTCAAGACAGCCTTTCTGCATAACATCTCACACGAGATAAGGACACCCATGAATGCAATTGTCGGTTTCACGACACTCCTTGACTCTCCTGATCTCGACGAAGAAAATAAAAAGCAATATATTGACATTATTACCCAGAGCAGCAACCAGCTTCTCTCGATAATCAATGATATTGTTGATATATCCAATATCGAAATAGGTCATGTTAAACTCTACCCGAGGGAAACAAACCTGTATAATCTCCTTCAAAACCTGAAAGAACAGTACCGGCTAAGAGAAAAACAAACAGGGAACAGCTTTAATATTAAGCCATGGAAAAACAAGAAGGATGTCGTCATTATTACCGATGAGACTAAACTTATCCAGGTGCTGACCAACCTCATAAACAACTCCTTCAAATTTACTGAATCGGGCAATATTGAGGCCGGGTACACTGTTTCGGATAACATGATCACTTTCCAGGTAAAAGACTCAGGCAGAGGCATTAAATCAGAACATCTTGAAAGAATATTTGAGAGGTTTTACCAGGGAGATGAGTCTTACCACACCAAAACGGAAGGAATTGGTCTCGGGCTTGCAATCTCGAAAGCTTATGTTGATATGCTTGGAGGCAAACTGGAAGCCACCTCTGAACCAGGAAAAGGGTCGGTTTTCCAGTTCACTATTCCGGTTTCATGCTAATGTAAAATGGGAAGACTAATCGCCATAGGTGATACCCATGGATGCATCAAAACACTTGATAAGCTTGTAAATGGGAAAATCGGACTCGGGAAAACCGACATACTGGTCATGCTCGGTGATTATATCGACCGGGGACCTTCAGCCAGGGAAGTGCTTGACTTCCTTGTTGACCTGAAGAAAAAAGGGTTCAGTATCATAACTTTGAAGGGTAATCACGAGGAAATGATGCAGCTTGCATTCGAGGACGATAACCTGCAAAATGCCTGGTATTTAAACGGCGGGGCAACGACCATCAATAGTTTCGCCAATATCCCGCGTGAAATCATTAATGATGTTTACGTGGGTTTCATTAAATCCATGCCATATTACCATTCTGTTGGCCCATTCCTGTTTGTCCACGCCGGATTTAATGAACTCGCCGATGATCCATTTTCAGACACTCACGAGATGACATGGGAATGTCATTCAGTATATAACACTTCATTTTTCAGAGAGAAAGTTGTAGTGCACGGGCACAGGCCTAAGAAGATGGAGGTTGTGCTTGAGGCATTGGCAAAAAATGCAAGGGTAATTCCACTCGACACCGGCTGCGTGTATAAAAATAATTCCGATCTTGGCATACTATCGGCACTTGATCTTGACAGCATGACTTTGTTTACAACCGAGAATATTGATTAACATAATATTGCCATGAAAAGTAAAGTATTAATGATACTGCTCACACTCGCGACAGTAACCGGGGCAATTGCCCAGAAACCGGTTTTCACACGGCAGGATACCCTTCGCGGGTCTATAACTCCCGAACGGTCATGGTGGGATCTTAAGTATTATCACCTCGACATTGCCGTCAACCCTTCCGACAGTACCATTAAAGGCTCCAACACTATAATGTACAAGGTCCTCACCGAAGGTAATGTCATGCAGATTGATCTGCAACCTCCACTCGTTTTAAGCAAGGCCATGCAGAACGGGAAGCAACTCGGGATAAGACACGAGGGGAATGCACATTTCATCACACTCGATACGAAACAGATACCTGGCGCGACTGCCATTATTACCGTGGAATATGGTGGCAAACCCGCTATTGCCATTAATCCACCCTGGCAGGGAGGAATAACATGGAAGAAAGATAAGAACAACAATCCTTTCATTGCATCATCGTGCCAGGGAGCCGGTGCCAGCCTCTGGTGGCCTTGCAAAGACCACATGTACGACGAACCGGACAGCATGCTGATAAGTGTTACAGTCCCGGAAAAACTGACTGATGTTTCGAATGGAAGACTTCGCGGCGTGACTGCCAACAAAAAGGCCAAAACAAGAACCTTTAACTGGTTTGTAGCGAACCCTATAAATAATTATGGTGTAAATATCAATATTGGCGACTACTCGAGGTTTTCTGAAAAATTCCAGGGTGAAAAGGGAACACTTGATTGTGATTACTGGGTATTAAGCTATAACCTTGAAAAGGCTAAGGAACATTTCAAGCAAGCCCCGATGATGCTAAAAGCATTTGAACACTGGTTTGGCCCCTACCCTTTCTATGAAGACAGCTACAAGCTCGTTGAAACACCTTACCTTGGGATGGAACACCAGAGTTCGGTCACATACGGTAACGGTTACCAGAACGGCTACCTCGGGAGGGATCTCAGTGGTACAGGATGGGGATTAAAATGGGACTTCATTATTATTCATGAATCGGGTCATGAATGGTTCGCGAACAGCATTACATACAAGGATATTGCTGACATGTGGGTACATGAAAGCTTCATAAACTACTCCGAAAGCCTGTTCATCGAATATTACTGGGGCAAACAGGCAGGAGCTGAATATGTAAGAGGAACCAGATCTGGTATAAGGAATGACAGACCAATTGTCGGAATTTACAACGTTAACTACGAGGGTTCCGGCGATATGTATTCAAAGGGCGGGAATATGCTTCACACACTGAGGCAGATCGTTAATGATGATGAGAAATGGAGAGAACTATTAAGGGGACTGAACAAGGATTTTTACCACTCGGTTGTTGATGGAGCCCAGATAGAGAACTGGCTAAGCTCGCACACCGGACTCAACCTGAAAACATTCTTTGACCAGTATCTCAGGGATAACAGGATTCCTGTACTCGAATACTACACCTCTGGTAAAACACTAAATTTCAGATGGGTGAATTGCGTGAGAGGATTCAATATGCCGGTCAGATTGATAGTCAACGGGAAACAGCTGAACGTGAACCCGGGTACAAGCTGGAAGTCATCTGTGCTGGAAACAGCAGATCCAGACGTGTATATTGACCCTGACTACTACGTTGCCGGATTTAACACGATGGGCAGGAAAGAACAGCCGAATGGTAAATAGAGCTATAGGCAGCTTCAATCAAGCCGTTTGACATAGATGCACTTGTCATCTCCCTTGTCATAGTAATCCCTTATGGTCGCCTCGAGGGTATATCCAGCACTGTCATAAAATGCCCGAGTGGGAATGTAATGGTCCCTACCTGAAGTTTCAGCAATGATCATTGTACAACCCAGCACCCTGGCCTCCTTGTAAGTCTCTTCAAGGAGTAATTTACCTATTCCCTTCCCTCTCCAGTCGTGGTGAGTAACAATCCAGTACAAGTCAAAACACGATTTGGTCATTTCATCATGCCCAAAGCACGAATATGCAACTGTTACACCATCAACCTCCGCGAAAACGAAATGATAACCGGAGGAGATCCCATCAGTTAACCTGGTTTGTATCAATTCAACTGCTACTTCAACCTCGTGATCGTAAAAAAAGCCTGTAGAAACGACAATTTCTCTTATTCTTTCAGGGTCTCCTGGTTTCGGGCTGGTTCTGAAACTTAAGTTCATAGTATTATTTTTTTAGCAAAATAACACTAAAATCTCTCCCTGACTAACCTCCGGACGAAAAAATAAAAGTTTGCAGAGTTATATTTTTTTCATAAATTGCGATATCAATATAGCATTTTATGAATTTCAGCAAGACAACAAGCTACTCTCTTAACATTCTGTCATTTATGGCCAGGAACCCGGAAACCCGGGTGTCGGCTGACTCGTTACACAGACAACTGGGAATACCCTACCAGTACCTGAGGCAGTTGCTTACAAACCTGTCAAAAGACGGTATAATAACGAGCGAGAGAGGCAGGAATGGAGGATTCATTCTTGGACGCGACAGCAGGAAAATATTTCTCATAGACATTTTAAGGATTTCTGAAGGGGAAGATATAATGAGCAGGTGCATAATGGGATTCAAAAAATGTCCATTTGATTCATTTTGCCAGATGCATAATCTATGGGTCGATGCCAGGAAGAGCCTGATGGAAGCAATGGAAAAAACATCGCTCTTCGAGTTATCACATGGTGAAAAGCTTAACTAACTAACCAACATAAAAAAAGGAGGTAATATGGTTGATTCAAAAATGGTACTGACCGGGCAGACACTTGCTTATACTTTTTATTGTCTGGTCATTATATTGCTTGTTGCCTGGTTTGCCTACAAGGTTACAAGGGCTGGCAGGTCGACAGCGGTCAAACCTGCGGTGTTTTACACGTTCGTCGCCTTTCTCACAGTGCTGGGCGTGTCTTTGCATCTCATTACTTACAATACTATCCCGTGGGTCAAGGTTGACCTTAACAGGCAGGACTTTAAACCTGATAAATCTTTCGAGATATCAGTTAAAGATCACGCGTTCATCCTGCCGTCAGAAAAAATGATAATCGATGCCGGTGATGACGTTTTGTTCGACGTCACTTCCGGTGATCTCACTTATGGGTTTGGCCTGTTCAGGGCTGATAACAGCATGGTATTCCAGATGCAGGTCGTTCCTGGACACAGGAATGATATCATATGGCATTTTGACAAACCTGGTCTTTACACTATCAGGTCAACTGAATACTCTGGACCGAAGGGAGTGTTCATGATATGCAAGGATGCCGTTGAAGTTGTTTCGTCTTCAACAGGCAAACCAGAGTAATTTAGAAATATAACTTATAAACTATCATTCATGAATTTCACAAAAACACTCATAAATGGTGAGGAAGGGCTTTTCAAAAGTGAATCGCTTACACCCATGCAGAAGCTTGTATTAAGGTTTGTCGTGGTGGGTCTGGTTTATTTCGGGATTGTCGTTATTGAAGGTATGATAATGAGAATCTATGAAGTTAAACCTTTTGCACCGATTACTGAACCACAATTCTTCGCTATTCTCACTGCCCATCCTCTTGTAGGCATCTTTGGCTCAACCTATTCAATTGTCTTCGGTGCCTTTCTTTTCCTTGTTCCCTATTTAATGAAGAAGCCTCTCTGGAGCATCAGGATGGGAAACTGGACCTTCCTGCTTGTAACGATTGGCACTTTCGTTTTCTGGCTTGCCGGATTCATAAGCCATTACGCACCACTATACACTCTATACTGGCCACTGCCTGCCGATTTCTCTCAGTTCAGCGTGTGGGGAGGTACTTTCTTCATTACCGGGATAGCCCTTGTTATGGTAGGAACAGCGCTGTTCATCATAAATATTTTCAAGACGATTGTTTATACACCTGAAGGCTCAGAAAAACAACCTGCATGCAAGTTACTAGCCTCGGCCCTGGGTTTTACAGGCTTTGCAAACCTTTTCAGGAAGAACAAAAAGGAACACCTCGTGTCATTGCCGGTAGCAGCAATCGCCAGGGGATCAGTTGATATGGCTTTTAATACCATTATTATCCTGTTCACTGGAGTGCTGATACTTGTTTACATGGTAGGCGCTTTGCTGGGATATGATCTCAGGGAAACAGCGGTTGATGCCCTCCTTTACAAGAACTGGTTCTGGTGGGGGCTTGATCTTATTGCTGACGGCCTTGTTCTTATTTTCGTGGCGGGTACATGGTATCTTCTGGCTATGCTGATCACGGGCAAGAATCTTTTCATGCAAAATATTGCCAGAGCAGCACTTCTTGTCGAACTCGTGGTATCGTGGACAGTCTGGTCGCACCACCTCCTGTCCGACCAGGCACAGCCTGGCATATTAAAAGTAGTATCGGGCGAAATGGTAACTGCCTTTGAACTAATAACCCAGGGTCTGGCCTTCTTCATAACCCTGGCAACCCTGTGGAGTGCCAGACCATTGAAGATGACTAATCCTCTGAAGTTCCTCCTTGGCGGATTACTTGGCTTCGCGCTTGCAGTTCCTGCTGGTATAATGCAGGCAGACGTAGGATTGAACAGGATACTTCATAATACCCAGTGGGTCGTGGGCCCTCATGTTCACGTTGCCGTACTTGTCGGTCTTACCATGACTCTTTATTCTGCTATCTATATACTCTTCCCGATAGTAACAAACGGGGCGAAGATTTATAGTCAGAAACTGGTTAACATTCATTTCTGGTGTCACCTTGTAGGTGGTATCGGGATGGGTGCATTCATGGGTATGGCAGGGCTCAATGGTATGCTCAGACGCTCGCTTTACGTGAATGGCGAATTCAACGTAACCATGATACTCGCAGCGCTGTGCGGAACCCTGTTACTGGTAGGGTTCCTGGCCTTCTTCTTCAATATTGTCATGAGTGTTGGCCTTAAAGGTGTTATTGGAATCTTCACACCACCATCATCAAAAACCAGGGAGCTTATACCTTCGTGATATACTGAATAGCAGTTCCTTAAGGAGGACAGCTGGATTAACCACCACAGGGAGATTCAAATAGATTTCCCCGGCACACCTGACAGACAGACCTGGTCAGTCTCAGGTTTGGAAAGTGGTAGAACCAGTTGTCCTCTTTTTTATTTACGGAGACATCGAACCATTGATTTTTAAGGATGTTATCCTTAAGTATTTGTAACTTTAGCATTCATAACAGGTAATTAGTCATGAGAAAACCATACATGAATCCATATCTGGCAGGCACTATTTTGGGTCTGGTCCTTCTTTCTGCAATGGTTCTGGCTGGCAGAGGCCTTGGGGCCAGTGGAGGACTCAAATATTGCATTGTTTCATTAGTTGGTGCCGTGGATAAGCCCCATGTCGAATCGTCGCCATATTACAGCAAGTATTTCGAGGACGGGAAAAAACCTGCCCGCAACTGGCTGACATTCGAGATACTTGGGGTTGTAGCCGGTGGATTTATTTCCGGTGCGGTCTCAGGAAGATTAAAGCTTAAGATAGAAAAATCACCTTCAATATCATCAAGAAGAAGACTCATACTGGCATTCATCGGAGGGATGTTTTTCGTCTATGGAGCTCAACTGGCACGGGGTTGCACCAGCGGGGCAGCACTCTCTGGTATGGCAGTTCTTTCTGTAGCGGGATTCGTAACTATGATAACTATATTCGGTTCAGCATATGTTTTCGCGTGGTTTTTCAGAAAAAACTGGATCTGAAAACAGAGTAACCTCCTGAACAATTGAAAAACTAATTCATCACGTTAACAAGAAATACAATGACACCTCTCAACATAGTACCTGAATGGCTGGACTTCCTGATTGCATTTTTGATTGGTATCGGATTTGGCTTTTCGCTCGAACAAGCGGGTTTTTCTTCAAGCCGGAAACTTGTCGGAATGTTCTATGGTTATGATACCACGGTAATTAAAGTATTCTTTACAGCAGCTATCGTCGCTCTCATCGGGTCTCAATTCCTGAGTTTCTTTGGAGTACTTGACCTGAATCGTGTTTTTGTTAACGAGTTCTATGTCTGGGCTTCCATTATAGGGGGAATAATTATGGGTGCCGGTTTCATCCTGGGCGGATTCTGTCCAGGAACAGGCCTGAGCGCGATGTCTATAGGCAAAATAGACGCGATGATGTATGTTGCAGGCGGATTGACCGGGGCATTTCTTTTTGCCGAGACATACCCTTACATAATTAAACTGGCAGATGGCTATTACAAAGGACCTGTGCTTGTTCACGAAGCGTTGGGCATCCCTAGGGGGATATTCATTCTTTTGCTTGTAATAGTTGCAGTTTTAATGTTCTGGATCGGTGAAGCCGCCGAGAAAAGATTTGCCAGACCTGAAATAACAAATGAATTATAATAACACAGCATGAACTCAAGAGTCAAAATTTCAGTTGTCCTTTTATTATCATCTGCATTGCTTGCTGTGATTCCGTTACCAGGCAAGAACAGCCTGATATCAACTCCAGAAGAAGTTCTGTCAACTTCAATAAACGAATCGGGGTTTCTGACACCAGATCAGGTTGCTTCCTTAATAGCCAGATCTGACTCTACATTCCAGCTCATCGACGTGAGAACCCAGCAGGAATTTAACCTTTCAAGTATTCCCGGTGCTATCAACCTTCCATTGAGTGATCTTCTTAAATCAGGCATTCTCTCGGTGCTTCCGGGCGATAATATCCGCAAGATATTCTATTCAAACGGAGACCTCGAGGCTAATCTTGCACTCGTCGCGGTGGCAGGTTATGGTCTTAAGAATGTGGCTGTAATGAAAGGTGGCTTAAATTGCTGGTTCGAAAACATCATGCTCAGCAGTTTTTCTGGTGACAAGATCACTCCGGAACAAAATGCTTTGTTCGAAACAAGGTACAAGGCAAGGAGGCTGTTCACGGAAATTAATTCTCTTCCTGACTCGCTGAAAAACAAAGGTCTCGATGCCAGGAAATTTAACCGGAAAAAACTTGATGGAGGCTGTGAATAATATGATTATTGATATGAATACAACAAAAAGAATACTGCCTTTTGCAGCTTTCGCATTTATCCTGGTAATACTCGTGGCTGTAAGGCTTTTGTCCCCGGGAAGATTCAGGACCACTCCTGCAGAAACGGAATCATTCTTAACCGGAAAATCTCCATTGATAACCATTAATGATCTGCAGAATCAGGGAGATAAATATGTATTAATAAATTTAGACCCTGCAGGCACGGTTATTACTGGCATAACTGAAAACATCATTAATATAAAGCCCGGCGACATCCTGAAAAAAGAATCGATGCAAAAGATATCGGCAAAGGGTAAAACTGTGGCACTCTGTTCAGCAGATCTAGCGATGGCATCAAGGACGTGGATGCTGCTGAAGCAAATGGGTATTGAAAAGTTGTTTATACTTGTTGACTCCACAGGATCCGAGGTTTTAAAATACAAATTCCGGCCTGATACATTGACCAGACCGGAATCAGGTATATAAAAGAAGCTATTTAACTACACTGAAGTCATTAACGTCAGCTATAGAAAAAGGCAGCCACGAGAGTGCTGCTTTTTGTTTAATCATCCTGTCGTGCATGAAGCTATTATTGCCATATCGAAGTGTCCTGGCATCATAACCGAAAAGCCTCAGATAAGCAGTCGCGAATGCAGAATTATGCCCTGTTCCGCAATAGACTACAACGGTTTTCCCAGTTGGAATTGTTGCCATTTCCTTTAGTATCCCCAGGGTACCATCGGGTTTGTACCTTACCGCGCCTGGCACGTGACCATCGTTGTATTTATCCTTCCTCTCGAGGTTAATCACGTAGAAGGATGAGGGATTTGAAAAAACCTCGTCCGCTGTAACCAGGACAGATCCCGTTCCAGCGGAGAATACTTCCCTGAATCGAGAATCAGCTATTTCTTTCTCGGAACTAAAACCTGTTTTGAGCACCGGCATGGTCCCGGGCAGTGGTTTCTGGTGTGTAACAGTATCGAGCTGGGATTCAAATTTCCCTGACAGGTTTTTTAACCACGATTCATCAGCGAACCTCTTATTCCAGCCGCTCATACCCCATCTCATAGCGTACACGTTTCCATAACCCCTTAATCTCAAAAGGCACGTGGCATACGATGAAGTCTGCCCATCTTCACAGACAAGAATGATCTTGTCGTATTCAAATGGTTTGATTCCTGACTCGAAGTAAGCTGGCAGATCCTCGAACCTTTTATTCACCGCACCTTTGATATGGCCTGCCTTGAACTGATCGGAGGGTCTGATATCTATTACAAGATTCTTCGACATGTCGGCACTGTTGACAAGCGAAGCCTTTATGAGAGATGGATATTCCTGGCTGTTAACGTAGTCGCCTGATGAAACCAATCCTTTAAGCAATAGGTTGGTTTCATTGTCAACTACCGGTTCCGGAATTGTAGCCTGGGCAGTAACTGCTGCTTCCTGTCCCCCTGATTTTTTACCCGAACATGAGGTAAGAGCCGTCAGGACCAGGACCATCAACACTGAAACATAAATAACTCGTTTCATTTTCGACCTGATTATTTCGGTTCAGGTTTAACTTCCACATTATCCTTATCAAATCTTAGCGTCTCGGTCCTGTTACCAGTCCCGTCGTACTTGAACCTTGTAATTGCAACACCTGAATTGGGGTCATTTATAAGGTTACGGTCCTTATCCATGTTCCTGACCTCTGAAACCGCACCATGCTCATCATATGAATACTGGGTAACTGGCACGCTTTTACCACCTATATACTCATTGTCCTGATCAAGATAAGCCACTTCAACAGGATAACCGTTTTCGTCATACTTGCTGATTCTCTTCGACCATCCCCAGTAGAGATTAGACATCTGGCCTGTAACGTTGAAAACTGAAAACTTCTCAACTTCACCGAATTCATTTGGTTCGAAGGTAAAATAGGAGACACCAATATCGCCGCAATTCTCGGCAGTACAGTTGTAAAGGGTATCAGCCATGTAATTTGCCATCCTGGTAACGTACCCCTTATCATTGTAAGTGAATCTAAGCTCGTAGAAAGGACAGAACGGGTTCATCACTGTTTCCTGGCCGGCCAGATTATATCTCAATTCCCTGACCATACCATCAGGAAGCAGGCTCCATACCCAGGAATGTATCTTGTTCCTGTTCTCAACCGGTTCACCGTTCTTGCCAAAAAACTTCAGGCCTGTCCTGTTACCTTTATCATCGAGAGTGTATTCTGCAGTATAAGCGCCAGCTGATTCGATCTGCTGACCCTTGCTGTCATAGTACTTCTTTACCTGTTTTCCTTCAGGATATTCATAAGTGATTTTCGCTGCTCCCTGTAATGAACCATAATTCAGAAGGGAATCATTCCTGACATATTCAACGGAAAGAAGTTTTCCTGCATTATCATAGGTAAACTTGTAGCTGTTAATCGACTTAGCCTGATCAGGAGTCAGTTCTCTTGATCCTCTTTCCATATCGTAAGGAGTTTCGCTGAACAAGATTCCCCTGAAATACTTTACAGATGAATCTGCCTTCTTCTGGCCATTACCGGCACAGGCTGCCACAAGCAGGGCTAATACAACAGCCCCGAAAAATAAACTTAGTTTTGTTGATTTCATGAGTAATTTAGTTTGGTTATTATTGACATGTAGTTGTTAACTCAATATTACACAAAAATATAACAAGATAATAATGATTTTGTTTACAGGTTGCAGGGGAAGAAGCACGCCTGCCTGCCGGAGCGTCAGCGTAGGCAGGGGGCACAGGGCACAGGGCACGGGGGAAGAAGGTGCTCTTTATAGAGTCTTTTACAGCCTTTACAGCATCTACAGCTTTCTTCAAGGGTTTCTGGTTACTCGTTGCTGGGTCCTGGGTGCTCGGTAGATTGGACATGGGGATAGACTCCGGATTGACCGGGTACCAAGGAACGGGGACCGGGGACCAATAAAGCGCGGGGCACACTTGCCTGCCGGAGCGTCAGCGTAGGCAGGGGGCACAGGGCACGGGGCGCGGGGGAAGAAGCGCAGAGCACAGGGCACGGGGGAAGAAGGTATCCGGTAATCGGTAATCGGTGCCGAGTCGTTAACAACCATACAACTTTACAACCATACAACTTTACAACTTTACAACTTTACAACTTTACAACTTTATTACAACATGCCCCTGGTATTAATGCCAGGGATACGACAACCCTACAACTCTACAACTCTACAACTCTACAACTCTACAACTCTACAACCCTTAACATCATTAGCGAGGTTAATTTACAGCATACCAGCCTTCTGAAAACAATTTTGATCACAATAACGACCATTTGATTTATTTTATAAACATTTATTTATATTTTAATTGTATTTGTAAATTTCTTTTCTATTTTTGCTTGATTTCTATTCATAATCACCCCGGGTTACCGGGTTTTTTAATTAAAAGTGTAGCAGATGTGTGGAATAATTGGAGTATTTGATCTTAAACAGAGTGCGGAGGAACTGAGGCCTGGTATCCTTCAGATGTCAAAGAAAGTAAGACACAGGGGACCGGACTGGTCGGGTATTTACTGTTGTGAAAAGGCAATTCTCGCTCACGAGCGACTGGCAATTGTTGATCCTGTTTCAGGAGCCCAACCTCTTAAAAGTGATGATGGGGACCTTATTCTTACAGTAAATGGCGAGATTTATAATCATCTTGAACTGCGCAAGAACCTTGTATCACGATACAATTTTCTCACAAATTCCGACTGTGAAATCATCCTGGCATTATACAGGGAAAAAGGTCCCGATTTCATTGGTGAATTAAACGGCATCTTCGCTTTCGCGTTGTACGACAAGAAGAAGGACAGGTATCTTATTGCCCGCGATCACATGGGAATAGTTCCACTGTACAGGGGCTGGGACAAGAATGGCAACTTTTATATTGCATCGGAGCTCAAGGCCCTTGAAGGTGTCTGCCCCAGGATCGAGACTTTTCCCCCGGGACATTATTACTATTCTCCCGATGGACAGGACAAGTGCTGGTATAACCCTGGCTGGAAAGATTTTGATAATGTCAGGGATAACAACAGCAGTGTAACCTCCCTGAGGAAATCGCTTGAAGACGCCGTGCACAGGCAGCTCATGTCGGATGTACCATACGGTGTTTTATTATCAGGCGGTTTGGACTCATCAATAGTATCCGCGGTAGCGAGAAAATATGCCGCGATGCGAATAGAGACCCAGGATCTCAAAGAAGCATGGTGGCCGAGACTACATTCATTTGCCGTTGGGTTAAAGGGATCTCCTGATCTTGCAGCTGCAAGGAAAGTCGCTGATCATATAGGCACTGTTCATCACGAGGTCATTTTTTCTATTCAGGAAGGGCTGGATGCGATATCAGACGTGATTTACCATCTCGAGACCTACGATGTAACAACCGTACGCGCATCAACTCCAATGTACCTGCTCGCCAGGGTGATCAAGTCGATGGGTGTGAAAATGGTTCTTTCGGGAGAGGGTGCTGACGAGGTGTTCGGGGGTTACCTCTATTTCCACAAGGCTCCTGACCCAAAGGCTTTTCACGAGGAGACTGTCAGAAAACTTGGTAAACTATACCTGTACGACTGTCTGAGAGCAAATAAAGCGCTTGCCTCGTGGGGCATAGAAGGCAGGGTTCCCTTCCTTGACAAGGAATTCCTGGAAGTTGCAATGAACCTTAATCCAGCCGACAAGATGGCAACAAACGGTAAAATGGAGAAATGGATACTCAGGAAGGCATTCGAGGATCTATTGCCTGAAAGTGTTGCCTGGAGACAAAAAGAACAGTTTTCTGACGGTGTCGGTTATAACTGGATAGATACCCTTAAAAAACTGGTATCCGAGAAAGTTACAGACTCGCAAATGAGTACAGCCAGGTTCAGATACCCGATAAATCCGCCAATGACCAAGGAGGAGTACTATTACAGGACTATTTTCAGCGAGCATTTCCCCTCAGACTCAGCGGCTTCGACTGTACCCTCGGTCCCATCGGTTGCATGCAGCACACCGGAAGCTCTGGCCTGGGACGCGTCGTTCAAGAACCTCAACGACCCTTCAGGAAGGTCAGTAATATCGGTTCATAACAACGCTTCCTCCGGTTAAACATTTAGTCAATCTTACAGCCGGGTGTGGCTTCTATTAATTGCTTTTCTTGATTGATATCAATACTAATAGCAAATGCAGCAACATATCTACAAGTAAATAAGGTATGAGAAAATGAAAAGGCCGTCTTCAGGTTAGTGAAAAGACGGCCTTTTTCGCGAATGAACAAAAATGATTATTTCTTATCGTAAACCATCGTCTGTGTTCTGTCACCGTTAGGAGTTGCTGATGTCCTTGTTACTGAAAGGGTATTGGCATCTTTGAGAGTCCAAACTTCAGAAGACTTCATCTCGCGCGATTCACCATTCATGTTGAATACAGAGGTTGTAGCGATTGTGAGTGACTTACCATCGGCTGACCATGTTGCAACTGATTTGCTGTCGCCCATTCGTGTGGTGTTAACACTTTCCTTGCCATCAAGGGTGTACTTGGTGGTAGTAGTTGTGGTTTCACCCTGCTGGTTAGTCCTTGTTCTTTCTACGGTAAGGAGGTTAGCTTCCTGCTTGGCAACGAAATTACCACCACCGAAGCCACCCATTCCGCGACCTTGTCCCTGGCCCTGACCCTGGGCCGGAGCTTGTCCCATATTGCTCTTATCAGCATTAAAAGCCCAGTTGCCTGAAAAATTAGCCTTACCTGCCTGGGCATTTGTGACTACCGGAGCAATGAATGCCAGCATGACTGACAATGAAAGCAGAACGATCAAATTTCTTTTCATAATAGTTTGTTTTTTGTTTCTGTTTAGTATAGACCTTTGTTCAAAGGTATTTATTCCATCCTAATAAGAATTTAATTTAACATTAATTAATATTTCTTTATCCAGTGCGATTACAACAGGCAATAAACCAGTTGATGCTTATTTTGTTAATAATAGTTAAGAGGAAATTTGGTCACCTGTATTTTAATTAATTTCGTGCCATAATTACAAAGGAAAATCTCATTCAAAGGAATGAACAGGACAGTCAAAATAACAATCATTATAGTTACCCTTTCGGTGGTTGCATTATTTGTATTCGCGAGAATGACCAGCAAGGGAAATACTGAGAACCTCTATACCGAGGTTCAGGAAGGAAGGTTTGAACTTAGCATTATAGCCACGGGGGAACTCGTTCCTGAAAAATCAACTGACATCAATGCACCTGAGATACAGCAACGCGGTGGTCCTCGCGGTGGCGGAGGCGATATTCGAAGTTCAATGATGAGAATTTCAGATATAGTACCCGAGGGGACTATTGTAAAAGAAGGTGACTACGTTGCAAGACTTGACAGAACCGAGTACGACAACACTCTTAAGGACGATTACGAGAGGCTCACTTCACTCAAGTCCAACCTCGAGATGAAACTCCTCGACACGGCTGTAAGTCTGAACTCGCTCAGGGACGATATCAAGAACCAGAAATACCTTGTAGCGGAAGCAGAACTTAAACTACGGAATTCAAAATACGAGGCTCCTGATATTATTCGTCAGGCTGAAATAGGACTGGACAAGGCCCAGAGAACTCTTGAACAAAAGGAAAGGTATTATCTTCTAAGGAAGGCTCAGACACTTCAGGATATTAAAAACAACAACTGGTACATTTCGAGGGTACAGTCAAGAATCGATGCACTGGAGGAATTACTTCTTAAATTCAATATTACAGCTCCCTCCGACGGCATGGTGATTTACAAGAGAGACATGAGAGGTATCAAAAGAAAATCCGGGTCGATGATAACACCATTCGACAGGGTTGTTGCCTCGATACCCGACCTCAGCGTTATGAATTCGAAGACCTACGTCAGCGAGATCGAGGTAAACAAGGTTAAACCTGGTATGCTCGTTGATATAACAATAGATGCCTTCCCCTTGAAATCATACAAGGGTAAAGTGCTTTCTGTCGCGAATATTGGAGAGGAGCTTCCAAACTCCGATTCAAAAGTTTTTGAGACACTGATACGGATTGAAGGAAGTGATCCGGCTCTCAGACCGGCAATGACGACCTCGAACAAGATAAATATCAAGACTATCGAAAAAGGCACCTACGTGCCCTCTGAATGTATAATGGCTGATAAAGACAGTATTACTTTTGTTTACACCAGGAACAGGACGAAGAGAATAGTAATACCTGGCGAGTCAAACGACAAGAATACTCTTATTATAAATGGACTGGATCCAGGAACTATTGTATACCTCTCTAAGCCGGAGAATTCAGATCGTTTCAGAACCGAGGGTGAAGATCTTGTTCCTGTCATCCGCGAGAGAAACAGGAAGAAGAACGCACCTTCCGGTCTTTAATCAGGGGGAAATGCTCCCCGGCATTAAACAGAGACATGTAATTCACAGGGAAACGTGATCGCGGATAAAAAATAAAGGGTGCCTGACCGGCACCCTTCTTATTATACTTTTCTCAAAGCTTCAAGTACTCTTTCAGGAGTCATGGGCATTCTCAACAATCTCGCCCCGGTCGCGTCGAAAATAGCATTTGCAACTGCAGCACCAACAGCAATAATAGCCGGTTCACCACCACCCTGGGGCGCTTTATCCTGCCTGTCAAGAATAACACAATCCATCTTTGGAAGCCACGAGAACCTGGGTATCTCGTAAGTATCGAAACCCCTTGTACCGATATTCCCGCCTTCGAACTTGAGTTCCTCGGTGAATGTATAGCCCAGTGCCATGGTAAGGCATCCTTCCATTTGTATCAAAGAGCCTTCCCTGTTCACACACTGACCCATATCCTGGGCAACGGCAATCCTGATTACCTTCACCTTCCCCGTCATTTTATCGACACTCACTTCCACGATATGTGCCACCCAGGTTCCGGCATCTGTTCCACAGGCAATGCCCATTCCACGTCCGCTTGGAGAAACAGCTGGCTTATATCCGAATTTTTCAGCAACAGCTTTCAGGCAGGCAATCATCTTTTCATCCTTGAGATTACGCAACCTGAATTCCAGCGGATCTATACCTGCTGCTGATGCCATAATGTCTATCTGGCATTCCCGCGCGAAAGTGTTGGTATTGTTATTAGGTGCCCTCCAGGGACCTGTTTCGAAAGGATGAACCGGGGGTGCGTTTCGATTCCTCGAGTAATCGGTTGTCCTGTTGTTTGGCACATCATAGATAGTCTCGGCTCCTCTTGTCCCCGCGTAATACACGTGATAATCCCATACCTTAATCAGACCATCCTTGCCAACTCCCGATTTAAGTTTTATGACTGCTGCTGAATGGAAATTATCATAAAAGAATTCCTCATCCCTGGTCCAAATCAGCATGACAGGCTTTCCGGTCAGCTTTGCCAGTCTGCCGGCTTCAACCCCTTGCCTGTAAGCGCTCTTACCTCCGAAACCTCCTCCCACAAACGGGGTGATGACCCTTACAGTCTCCCTTGTCAGTCCAAGTTCTCTTACGAGAGCATCCTGCAGGCCAAACGGCGATTGGGTTGCTGCCCACACTGTTAGTTTCGGCCCTTCGAAGGCGGCAAGTGCAGTATGAGTTTCAATAGGAGCATGGGCAAGATAACTGTCGTGGAACTGGGTTTCGAAGACTTTGTCAGATTCAGCCACACCCTTCTCGATATCCCCCGACGATCTTACAACATTTGCCCTCGAGTCAGCTTTTAACATCCATTCAAACACAGTTTTGTCATTCACGGGCATCTCCTGGAAAGTGTATTCTGCTTTAACTTCCTTCAGAGCCCTGTCGAGCGTGTCGATATTCTCACCTACAAGCGCGATAAAATCCCCATCCCTTACAACCTGCACGTTTTCTTTGCCCTCGACGGCTGAAAGGTCAGCAGATTTGAGTGTAGCACCGTGAGACGGTGGTCTCAGGATCCTCGCGTAAACCATCCCCGGGAGTCGCAGGTCTGCAGTGTATTTCGCTTTTCCTGTCGCTTTCAGAACCCCGTCAAAACGGTAATATGACTTGCCGACAAGATTGTATTTCCTGTAATCTTCTGCTGTTGGTTTCACCTCAAGATGCTTCTCGATCTTCTTGCCCATCGAAAGCTGAGAGTAGGAAACCTTGTTCGCGGGTTTTCCCGACTCTGATATAACACCATCATTAATCTCGAGTCGATCAGCAGGGACGCCCAGTTTTTCTGATCCCATTTCAAGCAGTACCTGCCTCGCTTCGGCTGCAGCGGCCCTCATGTTCGGACCAAAACTTCTGGTGGTAAGTGAACCCCACGTACCAGCATCATAAGGACAGAGATCCGTGTCGCCCATCACCATCTTTACTTTCTCTGGAGACACGTTGAGCTCTTCTGCCATCATAACGGCAAGAGATGTGACAATACCCTGCCCCATCTCTATCTTGCCGGTATAGCATGTTATCATACCATCCTCGGCTATATGAAGAAACGCGTTATAGTCCTTGGGCAAACCGCGTTGCTGTTCTCCCGGGGCCGCTATCACATCAACTGCATCCCATGGTCTGAGGAACAGGATAATACCACCGCCGAGTATCCTGAAAAAATCTCTCCTGTCAAGACTGCCATTTGATTCAGGAGCTTCTTCACTCGAGTATTTTTTAATAATAGCTTTTCTCATTTCTGCTTCCCTCCTTTCATTTTTTTCGACGCATCGTCAATTGCCTCGATTATCCTTACATGAGTACCACAACGGCACAGGTTATCTTCCATGCCATCAACAATCTCCTGTCTGGTTGGGCTCTGATTATGTTTCAAAAGGGCAACCGCGTTCATTATCATACCGGGTGTGCAGAATCCGCATTGGAGTGCATCATGGTCAACGAATGCCTGTTGAACAGGATGCAACTTGCCGTTTTCTGAAAGACCCTCGATAGTAGTCACTTTCCGGTCCTGAACTTCACCGATCGTCATCGAGCAGGAACGCACGGCTTCATCGTCGATGAGCACGGTGCAGGAACCGCAGAATCCCATCCCGCAACCAAATTTGGTGCCAGTTAGGTCAAACCTGTTCCTGAGCACCCAGAGCAGAGTATCGGCCGGATCGGCCTTCAGCTCTGTCTTTTTGCCATTCAGTACGAATCTGATAGTTTTTTCCATTGTCATCTTGTTTTATTTAACTCTTCAAGGTAATCATCGTAAGTATCTATATCCCTGAGTATAGCTTCATCATCAACCGGTATTTCTCCAACATCATCGCGAAACTTCACTGACAATCCTCTCAACCCTTCCTCATCCTCAAGCCTTAATACCTCGCTTCTGTACTTCGACGAGATAAGAATCGGGTGTCCCCTTCTCCCGTCCTTAACCGGTATCACAATCCCCTTTCCTGTTTCACTGACCTTCTTTATAAATCCTTTAATAATTGCTGCATCAATTGATGGCTGATCGCCAGGAAAAACAAGGACAGCACCGAGGTCGTCAGGTAGCTGTCTGAAACCTTTTTTTACAGACGATAGCATTCCTTCCTTGTAAATGTTATTGATAATTATCTTCACATCATATTTCGATATCACACTTGTTATCGCTTCAGCATTTGCCCCAAGAACAACATGGATGTTATCAATTCCCGAAGCCGTGATGTTATCTATTACTGTCTCGATAACTGTTTTTCCCCTGAAAGGCAACAGCATTTTTGGCTGTCCCATCCTCCTCGACTCTCCTGCCGCAAGTACTATCGCGTGAAGTCCTTCCATATCTTATCTGGCGCTATTCCTCACCTGAACGAGCTGAGCCGCGATACTTACTGCAATCTCATCAACAGTTTTCGAACCTATGGCGATTCCGACAGGTGCGAATATCGTCGACCAGGTTTTCTCATCTGTCCACCCGTTGATAATAAAATCTTCTTTCATCCTCGCCACCTTCATCCTGCTGCCAATCATGCCAATATAAGCTGCTCCCGATCCAATACATTTTTTCAGCACTTCAGCATCGTCCTTGTGTCCTCTTGTCACAATCACGACGAATGTGCTTTTATCCTTTGGGAAGCCAGCGAGCGAACCGGCAATATCGCCACAAAGAATATTGTCAGCTTCAGGAAGGTTGGCCTTGTTGGCATAATCAATCCTGTCGTCGGCAACAGTCACTTCAAAATCAAGTCTGGAGGCATAGTGGCACAAAGCCTGGCCGATATGCCCTGCTCCTGCTATAAACAACCTCTCCCTTGGTTTTATAGCTTCCAGAAACACAACCTCCTTTTTACCAGGCACATTCACAGTCTCGAGGTAAGTGCAATTACCTGGATTTCTTTCCTCCAGAAGTCTGTCAGAAGCCAGCACAACTTCATTGGTCCATTTAGAGGTGGATTCATGGCCGCGTGTCAGAATTGATCTTGACACCGTTATTCTTCCATCCACTTCATTGCAGAAAGTACCTATGACAAAAGGCTGACGCCGTTTTATCAAATCAGTTCCGAAGGTGAATACTTCTGAACTCCTGCACGGATCACCGTCAACCAGGACGATAGTTTTCCCACCACATATTGCTTCGTACTTCTCAGATATATCATGATCGAGGTCGAAACTGAACAATCCGGCTTCCTTAGTCTTTAGCAATTCAAGTGCTGACTCTTCAACCCTTTTCTCGAGGATACCTCCTCCAACTGTTCCGTATATCCTTCCTTTTTCACTAAACAAAGCAGAATTCCCTGGTTTCTGTGGAGTAGATCCCTCCGAAGAAATTATCGTCGCCAATGCCAGACTACCGGGGCAGTTCTGTTCTTTGCCAATTAACTGACATATATTCCTCATATTCAACACATAATTACCAGAGTCAACGAAAAGCTGATTAAAGAATTGAGGCTCTTAGACAAATATATCCAATATGGTTAATAAATCATAAAAATATGATCTATGTTATGTAACAATAGGTAACTTAGAATGACATTTGAATAATAATTAAAACCAGTAACATGACCGTGAAAAGGATCCTCCTGACCTTAGTTTTTAGCGTTGTTATCACGACGATTAAGATTTTTCCGCAGAATCATATTGGCAAGCGCTCTTCTTTTAATGATGGTTGGCTGTTTTCCAGTTACATGTTTGCAGCCAGCGAGAATTCGAACACGGGAAAAGAACCGGAGAATCTCCAGTCAGCTGGTTTGGACGATTCAAAATGGCAAAAAGTCGATCTGCCGCACGACTGGGCGATAGCCTGTCAGTTTAACGACAGTCTCGAGAATGGCACGGGCTTGCTTCCCTGGAAAGGCATTGGCTGGTATAGAAAGCACTTTTTCGTTGAAGAAAGTGAGGCGGGCAAAAGGATTTTTGTTGATTTTGACGGGGCAATGGCGTACGCGAAGATATGGCTCAACGGAACCTACATCGGTGAATGGCCCTATGGTTACACTTCTTTCAGGATGGATCTGACACCAGCGATAAAAGCAGGCAAGGAAAACATTATCGCTGTCAGGCTCGACACAAAGAGTTGGGATTCGAGGTGGTACCCAGGTGCAGGTTTATACAGGAACGTGTGGATCAGCTCGACGGCAGATGTGCATTTCACCTACAATGGCATTTATGTCACAACTCCTGAAATCAAGAAGGAAAAGGGCACTGTGAGTGTTGAAGCGGAAATAATGAATCAATCTTCGATTCCAGCTGAAACGAAATTGAAAGCAGTGATTTACAAACTTGAGAAAGATGGCAAAACAACAGGTGAAAAAGTTGCTGAATCGGTTGAGACAGGAGCATTGTTGCCTCCTGCCGTGACGCACAGGTTCAGGTTCGACATGTCGGTTTCAAATCCCGTTCTTTGGGAACTAGATAATCCAGCTTTATACAGGGTTGTTGTCACTGCTTATACCGGTGGTAAGACTGCTGATATTGGAACGGCTAATTTTGGATTCAGGACCTTGTTATTCACCGCCAGGGAAGGCTTTTACCTTAACGGGAAGAAGACCGAGATTAAAGGAGTTTGTAATCACCATGACCTCGGTGCTCTCGGTGCGGCATTCAATACAAGGGCAGCGGAACGACAACTCGAGATCCTGAAAGAAATGGGCTGCAATGCAATAAGGACAAGTCATAACCCACCTGCACCAGAGCTTCTTGACCTGTGCGACAGGATGGGCTTCATGGTTGAGGATGAGGCATTTGACGCTTGGAGAAAAGGGAAGAAAAAGAACGATTATAACAAGCTTTTCGACGCCTGGCACGAGGAAGATCTGAGGGCAATGGTCAGGCGCGACAGGAATCACCCTTCAGTAATTATCTGGAGTATTGGTAACGAGGTGCCTGACCAGGGTAATTATGCACTGGCGGATAACCTGAGAAGAATTGTAAAGAGCGAGGACAATACCAGACCTGTCACCTCTGGTTGCGATCATCCCAGCTCTGTATCTGACGGGTTTCAGAAGGCCCTTGATTTGTTTGGTATAAATTACAGGCTGAAGGAATACCAGAAGTTTTTCACCTTGAGCGACAATACCTTGCTGCCATTCCACTCCAGCGAGTCAGCTTCGACCGTAAGTTCAAGAGGTGAGTACTTTTTCCCGGTTGTTCAGGGCGATCTGAATAATAACCTCCCGGGCAAGGGTATCTGCCAGGTCAGTTCTTACGATCTGGCCTACCCCGACTGGGCTTCAACCCCCGATCAGCAGTGGGAAATGAATGATAAGTACCCTGGCGTGATCGGTGAATTTGTATGGACGGGGTTTGACTATCTTGGAGAACCCACTCCTTACAATACTGACGCCACAGATCTCAGTAAAACCAGGAACGAGAAAAGAAGAGCGGATATCCAGAAGTGGATTGATGTACTTGGTACCAGTGAGATACCATCCAGAAGCAGCTATTTCGGAATAATGGATCTTGCCGGATTCAAGAAGGACAGGTTCTGGCTATACCAGTCGCGATGGAGAAGCGACCTCCCGATGGTTCATATCCTTCCTCACTGGAACTGGCCTGAAAGAAAAGGTCTGGTAACACCGGTTCATGTATATACTTCCGGAGATGAAGCGGAATTATTCCTCAACGGGAAATCGATGGGCAGAAAAACAAAGGGACAATATGAATACAGGCTGAGATGGGATGATATTGTATACCAGCCGGGTGAACTGAAGGTAATCGCTTACAGGAATGGAAATAAATGGGCGGAGGAAACTGTTAGCACAACCGGTAAGGCAAGTAAAATCGCGATGGAGGCAGACAGGGCGGAAATATTTAACGACGGCTACGATTTAGCCTTCGTTACCGTGAAGATACAGGACAGGAATGGCATACTTGTTCCCCGGAGCAACAATGAGATTAAATTCAGCATTGAAGGCCCCGGGAGGATAGTTGCTACCGACAACGGTGACCCGACAGATCATGAACTCTTTTCTTCAGCGAACAGAAAGGCTTTTAATGGTATGTGTCTCGTGATAGTGAGACTAGACAAAGGTGCTGCCGGTCCAGTAATAATAAAGGCAGAAGCGAAAGGGTTGAAAGGATCGAACGTTCAGATTAAACTGAAAAAGTAAGCCTTTTAATGTTTTTTAATTGACTGGCAGTGAATTTTTTCATAAATTTGATAGGGGACATTCATACAGGGTATAATAATTCCAGACCTGCGTTTAAAAGTATCTACATTATAGCGGGGGTTGATCAAAAATAAAATTCAAATAAAACGAGCATGAAAAAAGCCGTATTGCTATTCGTTCTTCTGGCAGCTTCATCGATGATGATCATGGGCCAGAAAGTCGCCAACTTTTCTTACAAGCTGGAGAACGGGATAAATGTAAATATGGACCGTACATGGGGACATGTATGGGTTCAGCAGCAACAGGCAGCCTTTGCTCCTAACGAGGAACAACAGTCTGTTGTGGTAAATCTCAGGTCCTTTGGTGATCTTACAAAGGGAACGGTAACCAAACTGACAAGTAATGGTAAGGAATCGAAAATGAAAGATGCCGCTCCCGGAACTTACGACATGAAAGTGACAACAAGCCTTAGCGGGAAACCTGGTTCCATTTCGTTCGACATAAATGGCATTGTTGTGAAGCCTAAAATGAAAACAACTGTAACAGTAACCATTTACGATTACCAGATTAGCATCGAGGAGGCGCCCGCCCCTAACAAGGGACTCGCATCTTACGATTCCAGGGTCATCAGGTACAAGGGAAACACCGATGTTAACCCCAATTGCGGTATTCCTTCTTTCTACGCGAAGGGAGCAAAGGATAAGGCAATCACACCTGATGAGAAAGCATCGGATCTCACGGGGAAAATCAAACCAGGTAACTATGATGTCCAGCTCGTTATTGATGCCTGCGGACATGTTCAAAAGATATGGCTCGAAAACTTCACCATGAAAGCAGATATTAATTACAAAATCACAGTGAATCTAAACGCCGGTGAAATATCTTATGGCGGTATTACACGCGATGTGAAGAAAATGCACATGTATCCTTCAGGTACTGCCGACAAATTGCAAGGAGTAGCGAAACCCGACAAAAACTCGGAAATTGGTTGCTATGACCCGGCAACTTCAAAATTCGCCTGCCCCCCGGGTTCTTATGATGTACTGGTAGCTTCAGGCACAGGCCCGAAATACGAATGGAAAAAGAACATCGTTGTCAGAACTGGCCAGCGTACAGATGTGAAATAATAATGAATCTGATATTCCATACACGGGGCCTCCAAAACGGCCCCTTTTCTTTTTCAGCATTAATTCCTTATAGTTTTGTTAAAGACAGTATTTACTTTTAGCCATTGAATTAACCTGAATACCATGGAAAACTCATTCTTTGACTCGAACATATTCAGTTACCTGATACTCCCTTTAATGATATTCTGTGCCAGGATATGTGATGTATCTATCGGAACGCTCAGAATCATATTCGTTTCGAAGGGAAAGAGGAATATTGCCCCCCTGCTTGGCTTTTTCGAAGTGCTGATATGGATCATTGTCGTCAGCCGTGTCATGAAAAACCTCGACAATTACGTGAACTACGTTGCATACGCCGCAGGCTTTGCAACAGGGAACTACGTGGGAATGCTTATAGAGGAAAAACTTGCCGTGGGGGTTCAGATGATACGAATAATAACCAGCCAGGGTGGGGCCGAGCTCGTCAAGCTGTTAAACACCCAAGGGTTGGGGGCCACCATGGTCGAAGCCACCGGTGCTAGGGAAAAGGTAACTCTGATTTACACTATTGTCAGGCGAAACGATCTTGCTTCCGCACTCGAAATAATAGCACGATTCAATCCAAAAATATTCTACACGATAGAGGATGTCAGATCCACCAACGAGGGCATCTTTCCACAGTACAAGCCAAACAGTCTCTTCCCTTTCTCAAACATCCTCAGGAGATGGCGAGGTGGAAAATGATAGTGCATATAGGCCAAATTACACATGGTCCCGTATGTATAAATACTCATTTATTTCGCGCATAATTGCTGTTTATACGTGACTTGACGGGTAGTATTTTTACATCAAAATTCTACCCGTATGCTTGATGTGCTAGTAAACAGGAATGAAAAGGAATCACCAGCCGGTGAAGAGGTAAGAATCAGCGACAGGGCAGATAAACCTGTAAAAAGCGCTTTGAAAGCGATCTCGTGGAGGATAGTTGGCACTATCGACACCATGATTATCAGTTACCTTATCACGGGAAAACTCACAGTTGCATTCTCTATCGGGAGCGTGGAGGTGATTACCAAAACTATCCTCTACTATTTTCACGAAAGAGTATGGGCTCATATTCACGGGATCAAGATAAAAGGAATTAACAGGAAGAATGAAAAGCGTATCGGAATTAAAAGTATTGAGCAGCCAGCTTGATGGACTCTCATCAGTAAACGGCATAAAAAAAATTCTGTCCCTTCACCCGGGTAAAACCATTTTCACAACAAGTTTTGGAATCGAGGATCAGGTGATAACCCATATGATCTTCTCGAACGATTTACCAATTGAAGTGGTGACACTTGATACCGGCAGGCTGTTCCCGGAAACTTATAAAGTCTTCTCGGAGACAATTAACAAGTACAAAAAGCAAATAAAGGTTTACTTTCCCGATCACGAGGCTGTTGAGAAAATGATGACCGAGAAGGGTCCTTTCAGTTTCTACCTGTCGAAGGAGAACAGGCTGGAATGCTGCAGGCTCAGAAAGGTAGTACCTCTGAACAGGGCTCTGGAGGGAAGAGAGGTATGGATTACCGGGATTAGAGCGGAACAATCTGAGAACAGGACAGGGATGTCAAATCTGGAATATGACGAAACAAAACAGATTGTCAAATATCATCCCCTTTATGACTGGACTCTTGAAAATGTGGAATCCTATCTTAAAGAAAATAATATTCCTTATAACCAGCTTCATCACAAAGGATATGTAAGTATAGGCTGTGAACCCTGTACAAGACCGGTTATAAAAGGCCAGGATTTCAGGTCAGGCAGATGGTGGTGGGAAAACGGTGGTACAAAGGAATGTGGCTGCCACATTAAATAACCCCTGGTAATTACATGAGGGTCAGACAAAATTAAACAGCAAGAAAATGAAAATAAACGATCAGCACCTCCGCGAGCTTGAAAACGAGGCAATATTCGTGATGCGGGAGGTTGCCGCTCAGTTTGAAAAGAAAGTAATATTATTCTCCGGTGGCAAAGACTCCATAGTGCTTGTGCACCTTGCAAAGAAGGCTTTCTGGCCCGCTAAGATGCCGTTCAGCCTTCTGCATATCGATACGGGTCACAATTTCGAGGAAACTCTTACTTTCCGTGATAATCTAGCCAGGGAACTTGGTGTGGAGTTACTCGTTCGTTTTGTCCAGGATTCCATAGACAAGGGGAAGGTAGCCGAGGAGCAGGGAATAAACGCGAGCCGTAACAAAGCGCAATCTGTCACCCTTCTTGATGCAATCGATGAGCTAAGAATAGACGTCGCTGTTGGAGGTGGAAGAAGGGACGAGGAAAAAGCCAGGGCAAAGGAACGATTCTTCTCCCACAGGAACGAGTTTGGGCAGTGGGACCCAAAGAACCAGAGACCGGAACTTTGGAACATTTTTAACGGGAAGAAACACCTTGGAGAACACTTCAGGGTATTCCCCATTAGCAACTGGACAGAGCTTGATGTCTGGCAGTACATCATGAGCGAGAAGATTGCCCTCCCTGAACTCTACTATACCCACCGCCGCAAGATATTTTCAAGAAACGGAGTCTACCTTGCATGGGCCCCGTTCATGCAACTGAAACCAACCGAGGAAGTATTTGAAGCAGATGTACGCTGTCGTACCATAGGTGACATCACCTGCACCGGCGTTACTCTATCGCAAGCCCGTTCTCTCGACGAGATTGTATCAGAGATCGCGGCGACCAGGGTTACCGAACGTGGAGGCAGGTATGACGACAAACGTTCGGAAGCAGCGATGGAAGATCGCAAAAAGGAAGGATATTTCTAATTATTAAAATGAGCCTGAATCTGCCCATGGCAGTTCATGAATCATGAAACAACAAGCTGACTTAATGAGCATAAACGGAAAAAATACCGAGAAGAGCATGCTGCGGTTCACTACTGCAGGAAGTGTTGATGACGGCAAAAGCACTCTCATTGGACGACTGTTATACGATAGCAAATCGATCTTCGAGGACCAGATGGATCATATTGTACAATCAAGCCAGCGACTTGGCAGAGAGGAAGTTGACCTCTCGCTGCTGACTGATGGACTGAGGGCAGAGCGCGAACAGGGTATAACAATTGACGTTGCTTACAGGTACTTTGCAACACCGGCCAGGAAGTTTATTATTGCTGATACTCCTGGACATATTCAGTACACGCGTAACATGGTTACCGGAGCCAGCACAGCCGATCTGGCAGTTGTTCTTGTAGATGCCAGGAAGGGAGTGCTTGAACAGACCTTACGTCATGCCTATATCGCCACCTTGCTCGATATCAGACACATAGTCTTCTGTATCAACAAGATGGATATGGTGGAATACGCCGAAAGCGTGTTTAACAAGATCATGAGCGATCTCGGTATAATAGCGGACAAACTAGGGGTTGAAGATCCAAGATATATCCCGATTAGTGCCAAGTACGGTGATAACGTTGTAGACAGATCCGATAAAATGAACTGGTATAACGGCCCGACTTTCCTCAGTTTCATCGAGAATGTCGAGATTAAGAAAGACAAGGGCTCAACAATAAAAAGATTTCCAGTGCAGACAGTAATACGTCCACAATCTGATTCTTATCACGATTACAGGGGTTATGCAGGAAGGGTGGCGAGCGGAACTTTCAGACCGGGTGATGAGATCGTGGTTATGCCCTCCATGGCTCGCTCGCGTGTGAAGACTGTTGATGTATTTGAAAAAAGTCTTGATTCGTGCTCTGTTGGTGAATCAGTTACTATTGCTCTCGAGGATCAGATAGACATAAGCAGGGGTGACATATTCGTTGGCGGTGATGATATGCCAACCAATGGCCAGGACATTGATGTAATGCTATGCTGGTTTAATGAAAGACCGTTGCAGATCAACGGCAGGTACATGGTCCGGAACTATAGCAACGATGCGATCTGTGCCGTCAAATCTGTTGAGAACAAAATAAACATTAACACGCTTGAGAACGAATACGCCGATCTTGCAGTTAAAATGAATGACATTGCCAGGATCAGGTTAAGAAGTTCCAGACCATTGATATACGACAGCTACAAGAAGAATAACATCACAGGCAGTCTTATACTCATTGATGAGTCGACTAATGAAACAGTTGCCGCTGGAATGATTATCTGAGCTTGTTTTTATTCGAAGAGATGCAATTGAGTGTCTTCATCTTCCTCCGAGTCAAGATTTGATATACTCACACCCATTAACCTGATCTTCTTTCCGGAAAGATCGATTGATTTTCTGATTGCTGTAACTTCCCGGTGAAGCGTATCAAAATCCCGGATGAAATGATTAACAGTTTTACCCCGGGTCATCTGTTTGAAATCAGCGAACTTTATCTTCAAAGTAACGGTTCTGCCCATCGAGCCTGAACTCTCCAGCCTGCTCATCAGTTCCTTTTCTATCTTGTAAAGCTCAACGACAATCTCGAATCTGGTTGTGAGATCCTTGTCGAAAGTTAACTCCGCTCCTACCGATTTGCGTTCCTGGTTCGGTTCGACCGGCCGTTCATCAATACCCCTTGCCATGTTATAATAAAAAACCCCGGTTTTCCCGAAGTTGCGTACCATGCCTACAAGATCGAGGTTCAGCAGGTCTGCACCCGTGTGAATTCCAAGCCTGTGCATTCTTTCCGCCGTTACCTTGCCAATACCAAAAAACTTTTCAATTGGCAGTTCACCAATGAATTTTGATGCCTCCTCAGGAAGTATGACAAATAGTCCATCAGGTTTTTTAATATCAGAAGCAATTTTCGCGAGGAACTTGTTGTAGGATATTCCTGCTGAAGCGGTCAATCCGGTTTTTTCACGGATTTCGGCTTTGATCTTCTTTGCTATTAAGGTGGCTGACCCAATCTTCTTATTATCCTCTGTAACATCAAGAAAGGCTTCATCTATCGATAGCGGTTCAACAAGATCAGTATACTGCAGGAAGATACCGGAAATCTGTTCCGAAATCTCGACATACCTGTCAAATCTGTGCTTCACGAAAATGAGTTCAGGGCATAACCTTTTGGCTGTTACAGATGGCATTGCCGATCTGACGCCGAATTTTCTTGCCTCGTAACTGGCGGCCGCGACAACATGGCGCTCTCCTTCGCCTCCGACAGCCACTGGCTTACCCCTTAGCACGGGATTATCAAGCTGTTCTATCGAGGCGAAGAAAGCATCCATATCAACATGAATAATCTTCCTCACCGTGAAACCTGCTTTACTTAATGCCGTAAAGTTAATAATACATTTCAACGGGCTACAAGGGGTTGCAAGATTACGATTTGTAACAAAACTCCCTGCCTGTTGAATGAAGATTTTACATTGAAGTAATAATTGTCATAGAAAAATCCTTTGAAAATAGACCTTAAATTTTCATCTTGCATGAATAATTTTCAAAGAAGGGTTTGAAACAAGTTCCTGAAAAAAAAACAAGGCTATTCGCGTTAATACTCACGCAGCACAGGCTATGGGGTACCATTCTTGTACCTTATATAATTGTAAATGACCTCAATAAATCATATTTCAAACTTTTTGAAGCCCTTTCTCCGTTTCCTTCCGACGACACGATGGCAAGCCTTGCACCGGAGGAACAGGTATGTGTAAATATATTAAATGACTATTCAGAAAGGAACTTATTCAAGTTGTTTTCAAAGGACAAAACTGTCAAAGAGTTCCTCGAAAAGGTTACTCCCGAGAGAGTAAGCGGATTTATCAGGCCATACATTGAATCGAGGATATACAAGTGCCTGCAGGTCGCGAGAGATGAGGCCGTACCTGTATACCTGCAAAAGGCCAAGATCAGTACCATACATTCTGAAGACAGACTTTTTCTTCAGGCTGAGCCGGCCCGTCCTGTTTTCAGGTTCGACAGGAGTTTTGAAAGCAGCACTTATAGCCTTAGCCTTGAATCTGGCAACAGGCTGATCAACCTGAAAAACAGCTCGATTGACATAATCTGCAGCTCACCTTGCCTGATAAGAGAGTCGAACAACATCAACTTCATTTCAGATATTGACGGGGCTAAGCTTAAACCCTTCCTGACGAAGGATCATGTAACAATACCAAAAAACGCTGAAGTGAGATATTTCAGCACCTTTGTTCTCAACGCCATTAACAACTTCAGGGTTGAAGGAACAGGGTTTAGCGTGGAGCAACCAGTACCCAGGAAGAAGGCGCTTCTGACGCTGGCTTTGGGTCTCAGGGGATTTCCGGTACTCACGCTCCAGTATGACTATTCCGGCGAGTTGATATACCCCGATGATCCCGGAATATCCTTTACAGTCTTTTCAGAAGGAAATGGTGAATTCCAGTTCAAAAAATACTCGCGCGACTTTGACTGGGAGAAAAAATGCATGGATGTCCTGGGCGAACTTGGTTTTTTTTCTGACGACGACAGGAATTACTCACTCGACAATCTTACAGGAGACAGGCAGAGTGATCTCTATTCTACTATTGAATCGATAAACAGGAACTGGAACGAACTTGTTCAGTCGGGTTTCACCATCCAGAAGGACTCGCTTGAAACAAACTATAACCTCGAATCGGTAAGCATTACAATAAATCACCGTTTTGTCGACGACTGGTTCGATCTTCACGCGATAATTACCATTGGCAAGTGGCAGATTCCATTCATAAGGTTAAGGAAAAACATCCTCGAGGAGAGAAGAGAGTTCGAGCTTCCTGACGGGACCATTGCCATCTTGCCGGCGGAATGGTTTACCCGGTTCAGGAATATTTTCGAGTTCGGCAAGGCAACGGACGACAGCTTGCAGGTGCATAAACAGCACTTTTCGCTGTTAAGCGAGACCTTCACAGACAAAGACTGTGACGGATGCGATAAACTCGAGAAACTACTGATCCCTGATAACATACCGCAAATCCGGCAACCTGCTGGTCTCAGGTGCGAGATGAGAAGCTATCAGCTCGACGGGTTCAGCTGGATGGCATGGCTCCAGTCAGCTAACCTGGGAGGCTGTCTTGCCGACGATATGGGTCTTGGTAAAACGATCCAAACGCTGGCTCTGCTGCAATATAACAGGGAGAAAAATCCAGCAACCCAGACAGTTATCCCGCAGGGAGAACCGACTTTGTTCGAAACACCGGTTCAAAAGCATACTTCCCTGATAGTGGTGCCTGCTTCCCTGCTATATAACTGGGAAAATGAGATAAGGAGGTTTGCCCCGGAAATGAAAGTATGCTCTTATAAAGGGAACCAGAGAAGAAAAACAACCTCTTACTTCAACTATTACGACATAATAATTTCGAGCTATCACACTATAAGACAGGATATTGACATTATAAGCAATTTCAGGTTCCACTATATAATCCTCGACGAGAGTCAGGTAATCAAGAATCCCGGGTCGATGGTTTTTAAAACTGTAATAAGACTAAAAGCGGATCATCGCCTGGTGCTTACCGGCACGCCTGTCGAAAACTCCCTGACCGATCTATGGACCCAACTTAATTTTGTCAACCCCGGCCTGCTTGGCAACCTGGCATTTTTCAGGAGGGAGTTTGCCAAACCGATAGAGAAAAAAAGAGATGACGACAAGGAAATAAGGCTGAGAAAAATAATTAAACCATTCATCCTGAGAAGGACAAAAGAAATGGTAGCCTCCGATCTGCCGCCTGTTACGGAACAGACTGTATTCTGCGACATGACCGAGGAGCAGGCCAGGATCTACGAGGAAGAAAAATCGGCGGTCAGGAACAGCATACTGAGAAACATTGACACGCTGGGGATCGAGAAGTCAGCCATCATAGTATTACAGGGACTCATGAAACTACGGCAAATATCAAATCATCCTGTTCTGGCTTATGTCGAGTATCCTTCCGGATCAGGAAAGTTCGAGAACGTGCTTCACGACATGGAGAGTGTAATATCTGAAGGTCACAAGATACTCGTCTTCTCGTCTTTTGTCAAACACCTTGAACTGTATGCTGACAGCCTGAACAAGAAGCGAATAAGGTTTTCAATGCTTACCGGCGCCAGTACAAACAGGGAGAAAATTGTGAATAGCTTCCAGAATGACCGGTCTAACAAGATCTTCCTCATCTCACTTAAAGCAGGGGGAGTAGGTTTGAATCTGACAGCAGCCGATTACGTTTTCATACTTGACCCGTGGTGGAACCCGGCTGCCGAAATACAGGCCCTAAACAGGGCGCACAGGATAGGTCAGGATAAAAGCGTTTTCGTTTACAGATACATATCGACAGACAGTATCGAGGAAAAGATAGTCAGGTTACAGGAGAAAAAATCGAAACTGGCAGAGACCTTTGTTCATAGCAATAACCCGTTGAAAGATATTGATCTGAAGCAAATTCTTGAAATTATTGAATGATTAAGCAAAAGAGGGTTCCAACGTGTAGATATATTTGGTTAAATTTGAATTTTAAAATATTCTTATGAGCAGATTTAAAGAGCATCCCCTTTACCGGAAACATGACATTGACAGCGCGATGGATGCCTTATGGGGTTTTTACAAGAGCAGGTTCGTACCGCTGTTTCTAATATCTCTCGTACTTTCGGCGATTACCCAGTATGCGACATTGTTTCTCGACATCAAGGGACTGCAGGAAATGGCGGCAGATCCGGCAAGCATATCGGACCCGACCCAGATACTGGATAAACTGAAAAGCATGATAATCCCGTTAATGGGTTTAATGCTCGTTAGCCTTCTCTTCAGCACCATACTCCACTATTATATTCTTTATAAGCCTCTTGATGAAGGTTGTAATATTTTTAACTGTGCCCTCAGATCGCTCAGGTATTTCCTGCCCTACCTGGTAATTATGATCCTGCTCGCTTTCGTTGGTGCATTTGTTCTTATGCTGGGATTTCTCGTATTGTTTATAGGGATTCTATTTTCAGCTCTATACATAGGTATGGTATCGTTCTTCATCCTGCCCGTGCTGATTGCCGAGAATGCTGATATCGGCTCGGCAATAACAAGGACTCTTGCCTTGTCGCATAAAGGATTTTGGGCGAACATGGGCTGGACGGCCGTTTTCATCATCCTGCTGTTGATAATCTCACTGGTCCTTTCAGGCCTCGTTATGATACCATTTGCCGGCAGCTTTTTCAAGGTTCTCTCTAACCCCCAGGAAGCAGTAAAGGTGATGGATATGACAACAAATCCCTGGTTCCTGTTTTTCTCATCGGTCATTAACGCGCTGACTCTCCCGCTTTACCCGATTTTTTCATTCATCCTTTATTTTAACAGGGTTGCCCGCGAGGAAGATCATGCCACCCTTAACAGGCAGGATGATGCGCCCCAGAGAGTAAGGGTTGAAGATTTATACGCCAAACCCAGAACTGAAGAGGATAACTCCAAGACTGAATAATGAAAGTTGTTGCATTTAACGGCAGTCCACGGAAAGGTGGCAATACTGAAATTCTCCTCAGGGAGGTGCTGAAGCCTTTAGAAGCTGCCGGCATTGAAACTGAGCTTGTTCAGCTTGGAGGAAAGAAGGTCAGTGGTTGCGTGGCTTGCATGAAATGCAGGAAAAAAGCAGACGGGAAATGTCATCAGGAAAATGATTTTTTGAACAAGTGCATAGTGAAGATGAAGGAGGCAGATGCCATCCTGATAGGCTCCCCGACTTATTTCGCTGATATTACTTCTGAAACAAAAGCACTGATAGACGTGGCCGGTTATGCTCTGAGGGGTGCCGGTAACCCTCTCAGGAGAAAAATCGGGGCAGCAGTCGTGGCTGTAAGGAGAACTGGCGCCCTGCATGCCTTCGATTCCATAAATCATTTTTTCCTTATAAATGAAATGATAGTCCCGGGTTCCTCATATTGGAATATTGCAATCGGTAGAAACAAAGGGGAGGTTGAGAATGATGAAGAGGGCATCAGGACGATGAAAGTACTTGGAGAAAATATTGCCTGGCTGCTGGGCAAGGTTGGCGGCGAGGGGAAGAAGAAAAGTAAAAAGAAGAAGAAAGAATCCTGATTATCATTTTAAATAAAAAAAAGAAGGGTGCCTGTTCGGGCACCCTTTCTGTTTTTGTTTCTAGTAACTGTCGCGTTCTACATAATGTGTGTGAAGAAGCTTATGCGACTTGTGACTGTTCGGTTTTTCGAGGAAATCGCGGTAAATGGCTATTACATCGGGGTTCTCGTGCGATTTACGCAGCACCATATGTTCATCTTCCGAGTAGATAGCTGCCATGCGGTTCTTCCTTATCTCCATGCTTGTTGGAATTGGCTGGCCGCCACCACCTATACATCCACCCGGGCAGGCCATGATCTCTATGAAATGATAAGGAGCGTTACCCTCGCGGGTCATCTTCATTATCTTGTTGGCATTAACAAGACCATGAGCAATTGCAACCTTCAGTTCAACACCCTCGAGGAATTTCCATTCGGGAAGACAGCCCTGAATCTTGACAGTGGCTTCCTTGACACCATCCATTCCCCTGGCTGGCATAATATTCAGGTTTTTAAATGGTACTTCTGTCCCGGTCACAATTTCCCAGGCCGTTCTCAGAGCAGCTTCCATGACACCACCCGTCGCTCCAAAGATCACGGCAGCACCGGTTGAATCGCCCATGATAGAATCATAGTTTGAAGCCTCGAGGTTTCTGAAGTCTATACCTGCCTGCTTAATCATAACTGCCAGTTCCCTGGTTGTAAGAACATAGTCAACATCCTTGTAACCGCTCGATCTCATTTCTGGTCTGTCAGCTTCAAATTTCTTGGCTGTACATGGCATTATAGAAACTGAAACAACCTTTGAAGGTTCGATGTTCCTCTTCTGGGCGTAAAAAGTCTTGGCAAGAGCTCCGAACATCTGCTGCGGCGATTTGCATGTTGACAGGTTTGGCAGGAACTCCGGGTACTTGTGCTCGATAAATTTTATCCAACCTGGGGAGCAGGATGTGAACATCGGGATTGATGTCTGCTTGTCGCCATCAACGATAACCCTCTTCAGCCTGGTAAGCAGTTCAGTACCTTCCTCCATAATTGTAAGGTCGGCCGTGAAGTCAGTATCGAGAACTGAATTAAATCCAAGTTGCCTGAGAGCCGTGACCATTTTACCGGTAACCCTTTCGCCCGGATCGTAACCAAGATCTTCACCAAGAGCCACCCTTACAGCGGGAGCGGTCTGAACAACAACGTGTTTTTCAGGATCGTAGATCGCATCCCACACGTGGTCGATGTAAGTCTTCTCGATCAGAGC
>JAXLTU010000023.1:0-59491 GCA_046329885.1 Bacteroidales bacterium | reverse complement strand
AAAACTGGTCACCCTTGTATCTCCTGTAGTTATTCTGCCACAAGGTTCCCCTGTATAATAATTGCTTGAATTGCAGAGTATCCGTGACTCTTTCCCCCGACTGGCAATTGAGCCTGAGCGGCACCAGTAACAGAACAGGGCATAATGAAATAGCACGAATTAAAGAGAAAAAAGTCATAACAGGAATGAAACTCCTAAAGGTACTATTTTTCGATAGAATCGTAGATTGCCTGAAGAATATTTGTCCTGATATTCATGTCAGATAGCTTATTGTTTTCCCTTGTCGGGTAGACCCTGTTGCAAAGGAAGATATAAGTGATCTCATTTTCAGGATCCATCCACACGAAAGTTCCTGTATATCCGGAATGACCGAAACTTGAGGGAGAAGCTCCATAAGTAGGGTAGACATTTTCCTTTTTAAGCTGATCACGGTCCACTGATGGTTTATCAAATCCCACACCACGCCTGTTCTTGTTGCCGGGAAACTGGTAACTGGTGTATTCTTTCATCAGTTCCTGGTTGAAAATCTGTTCACCTCCATAATTTCCCATTCTCCTGTATAACTCCATCAGCTTCATCAGGTCGTTTGCAGTGGCAAAGAGACCGGCGTGACCCGATATGCCTCCAAGCATTGCCGCACCTTCGTCATGAACAGTACCGTGTAGTTGCTGCTTTCTGAATAATGAATCATATTCAGTTGGAACTATCCTGCTCAAAGGATACTTCAAGTAAGGGTTAAAGCAAATATCCCAGGCACCAATTTTTCTATAGACGCTGTCTGTTACAAAATCATACCATGTCTTGCCGGAAAGCTTATTTATGATCTCGGGCATGATGATAAAGGTGAGATCAGAATAAAGATATTTTTTTTCAGTGCTCACCGGGCTTTTCTTAATCTCCCTGAAAATCCTGTCCCTGTAGTTCTTATACATGTAGAGGCCTTGTGCAACCTTCAGAGGATATTTTTCTGACATCACGGGCGAAAAGGTGTTACGTCTGAAATCTCCGTTTTTCTTAACGGTCTGCTTCCAAAATGGTATCCACGCTGTCAGACCTGCCTGATGTGCAAGCATGTCCCTGATATTCATTGTCGCCTTGTTTGACCCCGCGAAATAAGGGAGATAATATTGCAGGTCGTGGTCAGGCGAAAAGACGCCGCTCGACCCCAGCAAACAAAGTCCTGCCATAGTTGCCGAAATTTTTGTAACCGAGGCCAGATCGTAAAGATCCTCTGGAGCAACCGGGGTCCTGTTATCATAAGTCTGGTACCCGTAAGTCTTGTGGAAGATAACTGTACCTTGTCGGGCTACCATAATCTCGCAACCAGGATAGGCTCCGGCATTTATCCCGTTTAAAGCAAGTGAATCTATAGAGCTTTGAAGTCTCAGGGATGACACGCCGGCACTTTCCGGGATTGCAAATTTCACTCTCAAATCCCCTCGCGTGGTGATGCCACTTCCGATGGGAAAATCGTCCGAAATCGTCACGGGCAGAACCCCTGATGCACCAACAGCTCCAAAAAACATTTGTGCTGCAACATCTTCGGCCAGTTCGTTTTCCTGGTAGGCAAGCAATAAGGCGGAAGAATTATGCAAAGTCATACGCCTTCCAAGAGAGTATGCGTTACCGAAATATGAAATAATGACCTTGTTCTGGGCTCCCAGCCTGGCACAAAAACTATCGACTGTCGAGACATTAGCCACGTTTCCCATCGAGCGCCATCCCATGCCGTATATACCTGAAATAACAAGATCGTAAGTTTTTAGCTTGTCCAGCAAACTGGCAATATTCTCATCACTGAAGTTGTCAATTGTATAGTTATCAACGCTGGTATAGCTTGCAAGTCTTCTTTGGAACATGGTCTCACCCGATGAATTCACGGCGACCGAAGCTATTTTTATCCTGTCGAGGTTTTTAATGGGGATGATATTTCCTTCATTCCTGAGCAGGGTGAGAGCCGAAGAATAAAGTGACCTGTTCAAAGCGGAATAAGCAGGTGGGAACAAGTCTCCCTCAATATTATCTGTACTGACAACAGTCGGTTTTGATAACCCTGACCAGTATTTTGCAGCCAGGACTTTTCGGCATTTAAGGTCGATATCGGCCATTTTCAGTGTTCCATTCTGAATAGCACGAGTAATGGCTTTTACAGCAGATTTAACATCAACAACATATTCAAGGACATCTATGCCGGCCTTCAAGGCAAGTACTTCCGAATCGCCCGGACCCGCGTTAGTTGTTAGTCCACCCATGTTCATGGCATCAGAAAAGATGAGCCCCCTGAACCCGAGTTCATTTCTGAGCAGTCCAGTTACTACCGGTGCCGATATTGTAGTTGGCTGGCCTTCAAAGCCATCTATGGCAGGTATGGACAGATGCCCGGGCATGACCCCTGATATACCTTCACCTATTAGCTTCCGGAATGGTACAAGATCTATAGTATTAAGAAGCTCCCTGTTGTGATGAATCACAGGAAGTTCAACATGAGAATCAACACGGGTGTCGCCGTGCCCTGGGAAATGTTTAGCCACTGCCATTATACCATTATCCTGAAGCGCCCTGGCGTATTCATCAACCTTCAGCGCGACTTCAAGAGGATCCTCACCGAATGATCTGTAATTTATAACAGGATTAAGCGGGTTATTATTCACGTCCGCAACGGGGGCCAGGTTAATATTGATTCCTGCTCTTTTCATCTGGGCAGCTACCGCTTCACCCATTTTGTATATCAGCGATTTGTCTTTAATCGCGCCCAGGGTCATCTGGTAGGGGAAGCTCCCTATCTCCTGGTTTCTCATACCAATGCCCCATTCCCCGTCAATTGCTACAATAGGCGGGACTCTTCCTGTCTTCCTGAAACTGTTTATCATCTCGGCCTGCTTGCGCGAGTTACCCTCGAAGAAAATCACACCACCAAGAGAATAATCCTTCAGCGTGTTACTGAGTTCCACATCGTAACTGATATCTCGATCGGAAAAGGCGGCAACCCAGATCAGCTGGCCAATCTTTTCTTCTGTAGACAGAGTTTTCATGATTGAATCAACCCACGGGTGATTCATGTACCTGATAAAAGGAGGTTCTTTATCCTGAGCTATTGAGTTTGTGACTGACATCATCAGCAAAATTGAAAATACCAATCCGGAACTGATCTTCATCTGAAAAAACAATTAATTTCCTGTTATTACTATCCGCGAAATGGATGATAGGTTTTTGCCTTTCATTGAACAAAAATAAACACCTGGACTGAAAGTGGTAAGGTCTATCACCCGGGTATGAAAACCTGCAGACATTTTCCCTTTAAAAGCTATCATCATCTTTTTCCCCGAGGTACCGAGTATTGTTATTGTTATGTCATCCTCTGCAACAAGGTAATAGTCAATTGTAAAGATACCTGCAGACGGGTTAGGATAGGTTTTCATAATTCTTCCCGTGGTAATATCGAAAGAAGAGAAAGAGGAGATAATACCTTCCCAGATGCTTTTTGATCCTCCCTCGTAGCTGAGGGCCCAGATGCCAATACCTGCCAGCCCTTTACTCACGACGAGTGAGTTTTTGAGCCCAAGGCTGACAACATCATCGTACCATAACTGCCGCCATGTTGTCGAAACATTATAAGTAACATAAGGTACATCCGTTGTCTGGTCGAATATTTTACCGTGCGTTGTGGCAAGTGCTTCAGCTGCAGTAAATATTCTGGCAGTTGCTGATCCGGTAGAAGGGGCCTTCCTTGATGAGTTTGCTACTGGCCAGTCATACCCGTACCATGGTACTCCAAGCATCAGTTTTGATGCCTGCACCCCGGCATTTAAATAAGTTGTAACTGATCTCGTGATATTATAGGTCTCGCCTTCAAGAGGAGCGACCGGTCCCGCGGTTGTTGATCCTTTCCAATAATAATCATAACCCATTATTACGAGATAGTCGCATAATTGGGATAGAGTCTTGAAATCCCAGGCTCCAGACCAGTCGACAGCGGGAGTGGCCATCGATATCTCTGCCTGCGGCAACTGGGACTTAATTACTCTAACAGCTCTGCGAATGAAGGACACAAGATTTGTCTTCTGCGTTGACGATACTGATTCGAGATCGAAGTTAACACCATCACCGTTCCTTGCTTTAAGCAATGTTACAATATTATTCAGCAGTGTATGCTGCTTAACAGTGTCTGTAAGCAATTCGGTGTTTCTTGAAGTCCCGAAATTGGTGATAGTCAGTAAAACCTTTGTACCCTGCTGGTGAGCGTAGCTGATTATCGGGGTGGTATTCCAGTCGTGAATGGAAGTGTATCCTCCGGTAGCGGTATCAACCTCGTAGCTGAAGTAAGCAAGGTGAGTGAGCGCGGAATAATCGTAAGAAAGATAGGCCGTGGAAGAGACCCAATAGGGATGCCACCCGAGAACCCGTTTATTTACTTTCTTTTCCGCTGACATGTCAAGTGAGGCAGGATAGGACAGGTCTGTAGTTTCATTACCAACCAGCATCGACTTAAGACTATCATAATACTCATTCTGAACCTGGTGAATCCCTTTTCGCGATGAATCGGGCGACTGGCTGTAAACCAGCAGGCTGTAAGAAATCAGGAAAGCCGGAAGTAATATCTTCTTCCACATTGTTTTACCTGCGGAAATACTTGTTGTAAATCTCCATGTTCCTTTCCAGGAGGGCCACCGACAGTTCATAGGCTTTCTGCCCGTCACGAACTTTAAGTGCCTGAAGCAGTTCATCCTGGTATTTTAATGTGTACTCTTTTTCACCTTCGATGTTACCGTAAATCAGGTTTCGCATCCTTGGCAAAAGCGAATAGACCGGTTCGAGACTTATTATTACAATAGGGTTCTGTGTTGCTTTGGCAAGCGACATGTGATACTTGTTAATGAGATCAACCTCGAGCTGTGTATTGTCTGAATCACATTTCTCGAGTTCCTTTTGTATTTTGTGGAGCCGTCTCATGTCCTCGTCATTCCTGTTTCTGGCTGCAAGCCTCGCGATCTCAGGCTCGAAAAGTCTCCTCACTTCAATGATCTGCAAAATCAGGTCGGAGTTAAACCTCAGGTCGTAGAACAGATGGAGGGAATTTATCGCGTCTTCTATCTTTAATTCGGTTACGTAGATTCCAGAGCCTTTCCGGATATCTATCAATCCTCGCGCGCTCAAACGCCTGAGTGCCTCTCTCAATGCAGTCCTGCTCACGGCAAACTGGGCGCAAAGCTCCTTTTCAGAAGGGAGCTTGGTACCGGGGATCAGCTTTTTTTGCCGTATCGCTTCCTCTATTTTACGTTCGATTTTCTGACTCAGAGTCAGTCCCGTGCCAATCTTGCTGAATATGTCATCCATATTACCCGGTTGTTAGATGTATTCTTATGATGCTATCTTTAAATAATCGTGTTTATTCTTCCTGGTAGTTCTTCCGGTACATTTCCAGCGCCTTCTTAACAGAACCGTTCTCCAGAAGCAGTATCCTGGCAGCCTCGCGTTGTATATTAAGCTCCTCAACTATCATTCTCGTTCCCCTTTCTATCAGTTTCTTGTTTGTAAGCTGCATGTTTACCATCTTGTTTCCTTTCACACGACCAAGCTTGATCATAACAGTGGTGCTGATCATGTTAAGAACCATCTTTTGAGCCGTGCCGGCTTTTAAACGGGTGCTGCCGGTAACAAATTCCGGTCCCACCACAACGACAACAGGGTATTCAGCAACTTCGGCGACCCTGCTTCCCGGATTGCAGGTAATACATCCGGTAAGTATCCCGTTCTCCCTGGCTTTTTGTATCCCACCTACCACGTATGGCGTAGAACCTGATGCGGCAATACCTATTACCGTATCCTTGGTGTTAATATTAAATATCTCCAGTTCTTTCCAGGCTTTGAGCGGATCATCTTCCGCTGCCTCAACGGCTTTCCTTAGAGCTGTCTCTCCGCCTGCTATCAAGCCTATTATCTTGTCGTGAACCCCGAAGGTAGGTGGTATCTCTGAAGCATCAAGAACACCAAGCCTTCCGCTAGTACCAGCTCCAAGATAAAAAATCCGACCTCCCTTGAGCATCCTTTTAACTATCCTGCTAACCAGGGCCTCAATTTGCGGTATCGCTTCATGAACAGCCAGATGAACCTTGGCATCCTCGGTATTGATATTCTTCAGAAGTTCGTGAACGGACATCTTGTCGAGATTGTCAAAATTGGAAGGTGATTCAGTAATGCTCAGCCTGCTTTTTTTCTCGTCGTTTTCAGTCATTAAGGATTTTTATAAGATAGTCTGATGATACTTGATAAGGTTGGCCATTGGAGACAAAGTTATGTTTCCCGCCCTGAGCCCGTGCCGCTGCAATGCTTCCTCAAGTAATGCCCTGAAATGAAAGGCAATGCTTCCGGTAAAATGAACCTGTAAGGTCGCCGATTCAGGATATTGCAGAACATTGCGGACTATAAACTCCTCGAAGGATGAAGCAACGATATAACGTAACTCCGGTACTTCTATATTGGAATGAAGAAACCTGGAAAACTGACCCAGGAACCTGTTCGGGAAGGGTTTCATGTATACATTTTCAAGGATTTCACCTGGAGTGATCTCGTAGGTTTCAAAAAACTTCCCGATAACCTCTCGTGGCACCTGCTTCTTCAACACAGCCGAGACTAGTTTCCTGCCAAGCACGGCACCGCCGCCCTCATCACCAAGTATGTATCCAAGAGGGGACACATTAGCCGCGATCCTGTCACCGTCGTAATAACACGAATTCGAACCGGTCCCCATTATACACGCTATACCAGGCTTATCCTGGCAAAGGGACCTTGCAGCTCCCAGTAAATCGCTTTCAACTATTATTCTTTCACAGCTAAGAAACTCAGAAATGGCATCCGATACAACCTTTCGTCTTACCTCACTGTTAATACCGGTACCATAGAACCAGACTCCTATAAACCCGAGCCTGTATAGAACATCAAGCTCCTTGATTAACAGTTTGAGTATCTCTGTACCATTAAGAAAAAATGGATTTATCCCACCCGTGAAGAGTGATTCCCTGGCCTTGCCGTCAGAAATAACTACCCATTCAGTTTTTGTCGAACCGCTGTCAGCAACTAGTATCATCTTCAGCGTTTAGTATTACTCAAAATAGATCAGGATATACCCACGAACATAACCCGAGTTACAAAAATATTAATATTTATTAAAAATAGTGTTTTTTGTAGGATGTATGACATATTTATAAAAACTTTCTATTTTTGGAAAGGATTGCTTAAATTATAATCCAAAAGATCCCGCTGATGAACAATCAGAAATACCTTGCCTTGCTTGTGCTGCTTCTGCCTGTAGCAGTGGCATTTACAAGCCCGGAGGGAAAAGAATCCTCCAAACTCAATACTAAAGTTGAAACCCGTATAAGGCAATGGAAGAATCCCCTGCCGGAATTTAATTATATTGCCAGGACTCGAATTGATTCGATCCGGTTAAATTCTCAAACGGGAAACATAAATGTGTTCTTCAATCCCGTTCTAAGCTATATTCCTGTACGTGAAGATATTATCCCGAGACTCAGACAATCTGTCGTTGCAGCACTGGGCCGTAGATTCCGTGGTTATGAAATCTCGATGTTTTGTAATGGAGTTAAAGTTGAGGAACTGATACCAAACATATTCCGGCAGAACTACCCGAAAGATAATACCAGGATTCCTTCTGTTCAGACAGAAAGACCCGTGCTCCTAAGAAGAGAGGAAATACCTGCCTATCCAGGCGGTCTTTCTGAAAAAAATATAGCTCTCTGGCACAGTCATGGCTATTTTTACGAAGCAAGCCTCGACAGGTGGGAATGGCAGAGGGCCAAGCTTTTCGGCACGGTCGAGGACATATCTGTTATGGCCTACGTGCTTCCTTTTCTGACCCCCATGCTTGAGAGATCAGGAGCGTATGTCTTGCTTCCAAGGGAACGCGACTTCCAGTCCAAGGAAATTATTGTTGACAATGACAAATCTACAGCAGGATCAGAAGTTGTATTACACCTTGCAAAGGATAGTATGATTACAGGAAAGGGGTTTCTTTTAAAGGATACCCTGTTCACCAATGATAACCCTTTCAGGATGGGGACAGCTCTGAAAATTAAGAATGACTCGGCTGTCTTTCTCCCGTCTTTCACGGAGGACGGTGAATATGCTGTTAGCGTTTCGTGGCCTTCCTCCCCGGATAACAGCAGTGATGTCAGGTACATAATAAGACATGCCGGTGGCAAAACAATATTTCATGCCGACCAGACAATTGGCGGAGGCACATGGATTTACCTCGGCACCTTCAGGTTCAGGTCGGGCAGGGATTTTGCAAAAGGTTCTGTGACTGTCATGGATGGCGAAGGGAAAGGTAAATATATAGGTATTGATGCTGTACGATTCGGGGGTGGAATGGGAAATGTAGCCAGACGACCTTCAGCAAGCCTTGTTGCCAACAGGAAATCAGTAGCTGAAAATGGCCCGGTTCAAAAAACTGAAAAGGCAGACACAGTCAGTTATTCATGGAAAATAAGCGGGAAACCCCGTTTTAACGAGGGTGCAAGATACTGGCTACAATATGCAGGCATGCCCGATTCACTCGTTTACACACCTAACACTAACAGGAATGATTATAATGACGACTACCAGTCAAGGGGCATCTGGGTCAATTACCTGATGAGCGCGCCCGGGAATGATGCTGGTAAATCGTCAGGCTTAGGCATTCCGATTGATCTGTCGTTTGCATTCCATACAGATGCCGGTATAACACCAAATGACTCAATCGTTGGCTCACTTGTAATCTATTCAACAGCGTCAGAAAATGGCAAGTATCCAAATGGCACATCACGTATCGCTGCCCGCGATATTGCAGATATGGTACAGACCCAGATAGTCAATGACCTTAGGAGACAGTATAATCCTGAATGGGTGAGGAGAGCGATCTGGGACAAGCCCTATTCGGAGGCAAAACGTCCAAATGTCCCGGCTGTATTGCTTGAACTCCTGTCTCACCAGAACCAGGCGGACCAGGTCTACGGACTGGATCCCAGATTCCGGTTTGCCGTAAGCAGGGCCGTATATAAAGCAATACTAAAATACTTCTGCTTCACAGAGAACAGACCATACATAGTGCAGCCACTTCCCGTCAATAACTTCGCGATAAAATCACGCGATGGTTCCGCGATTACTTTAAGCTGGACCCCTGTTATTGATACACTTGAACCAACATCGGTACCTCTGGTGTACAAGGTCTACACGAGAAAAGGTGATGGTGGTTTTGATAACGGGGTAACAATCAAGGGGACTTCAATCGATATGAATCTCGATACCAGGGATCTGGTTTACAGCTTCAAAGTAACGGCATTAAATGATGGTGGCGAGAGTTTCGATTCAGAGATTCTGTCTGCCGGCATTAGCTCGATTGAGAAAGGAAGAGTACTTGTAGTGAACGCTTTTGACAGGATCTCCGGGCCAGCCTGGTTCGACACCGGCGGTATGGCCGGAGTAGAATGGTGGAATGACAGGGGTGTACCGTATAAATATGATATATCCGGAATTGGAGACCAGTATGACTTCGACAGGAAATCTCCATGGCTTGACGATGATGCTGCCGGATGGGGCTCCTCATACTCTGACAGGGAAGGGATGGTAATTGCCGGGAATTCATTCGATTACCCTGCCATTCATGGTTCTGCAGTCCTGAAAGCCGGCTACTCTTTCGTTTCTGTCTCGGATGAATACTTTGTTTCTCCCGGGCAAACTACTAAAGGACTGTCGGCAGTCGATATAATATGCGGCGAGGAAAAATCAATACCATCGTTCCTGAACAGGAATAAGATGGATTTCTCAATCTACTCACCATCAATGATAAAGAAGCTGGAAGACATTTCTACGGAAGGGACTGGCATCATCATCACCGGATCGTACGTTGGAACGGATCTGACCCTGGCCGTGAAGGACTCGTCAGCAATTAAGTTCGCATCGCGGGTTTTGCATTTTTCTCACCGGACAGGGCATGCTGTCAATACTGGTGAGCTTTATTCGACCGACGCCGCTGGTGGCTTTCTTAAAATAAGGTCAGGATTCAATACCGCGTTCGCAAAGGGTATTTACCAGGCAGAGGCTCCTGACGCTATTGAACCGTCGGGTAAAAATGCGATAACAGCTATCAGATATACTCAGAATAATACATCTGCCGCAATAGCCTACAGCGGCAGGAACCGGATTTTCATCGCCGGATTTCCATTCGAAACAGTTTACCGGGAAGAAGACAGAGATAATTTGATGAAACAAATACTTCAGTTTATCAGCAAATAGAATGAAAGGAAAAATAACATGCTTTTTACCCGCTTCTGAAGACGGGTCACATGTTGAAACGACAAACAGGTTTTTATCATCTGGTGTCGTAGACAAGGTATTTATAATATCGCGCGACTTAATTCAAGCAGGGAAGGCAACTCTTCTTCAATCGGGCAGGCTTAATTCAACAGCTACCCTGAAAAAGATAGCGGAATCAAGCACTGGTAATTACACGCTTGTCTATACCAAGTCGGGACTTCTGGATCCCGGCAAATTCTCACTTGAGAGGATGATCGCCGTTTTGGAAGACTGTTCTGCTGGAATGGCTTACTCTGGCTATTTCGAGAGTAGTGAAGGCAAACAACTACCTCACCCGCTTATTGATTACCAGGAAGGTAGTCTGCGGGATGATTTCAACTTTGGCTCAGTTCTTTTGTACAGGACATCGTTGTTGCGGGAAGCTTGTGCCCAGATGAATACCGGGTACGAGTACGCCGGTCTCTATGACTTGCGGCTGAAAGTATCTGCAAAATCCAAACTGGTATATATTCCGGAATTGTTGTACACTGAAATAGAAAGCGATAACAGGAAATCCGGAGAAAAGCAATTCGACTATGTTGATCCCAGAAACAGGAGCGTGCAGATCGAAATGGAGAAAGCCTGCACTGAACACCTCAAGGTTATTGGCGCGTATCTGAAACCGGAATTTGACACTATCAGGCTGGACGAAGGTGGATTCGACACGGAAGCTTCAGTGATAATACCGGTAAAAAACAGGGTTAAAACAATTACTGATGCAGTGAGGTCAGTTCTCTCTCAGCAGTGTGATTTCAAATTCAACCTTATAGTCGTTGATAACCACTCTATTGATGGCACAACGGAAATTCTAAAAAAGATCTCTGCTGAAGACGAGAAGCTGATTCATATAGTGCCGGAGAGAATGGATCTGGGTATTGGAGGCTGCTGGAACGAGGGTGTGTTTCATCCGAAGTGCGGTCGGTTTGCTATCCAGCTCGACAGTGATGATTTGTATATAGACAATAATGTAATATCACGTGTAGTTACTGCATTCAGGGAGCAAAAATGCGGTATGGTAATAGGTTCATACCAGATGGTAAATTTCAATCTCGAGGAAATTCCACCTGGAATCATCGATCACAGGGAATGGACCCCGGAAAATGGCAGAAACAATGCTTTGAGGATAAACGGGCTTGGTGCACCCAGGGCATTCTACACACCTCTGCTCCGGCAAATACGGGTGCCGAATGTAAGCTACGGAGAAGATTATGCCGTTGGTCTCGCTATAAGCAGGAACTACCAGATAGGGAGAATATATGAACCACTTTACCTGTGCAGGAGATGGGAAGATAACTCAGACGCTTCCCTCGATATAAACAGGCAGAATCAGTATAACCAGTACAAGGATAAGATCAGGACTATTGAATTGCTCGCACGCAAAAAGAAAGTTGCCGAAAACAGTTAGCAAATGAATTACAGTCAGCAGGCGGATTTGCTTCTTGAAAAACAGGTTTCTGAATGGGATCTCGCCCGGCAGAATTACCTGGCTCTCGACAAAGTGAGGGTCAGGGAAATTGATTTTGACTCATTTGTTATCAGGATACAGTATAATCCCGGACGTATTGTATCGTCATCTGCCCGGGTAGATAAAGAATCCATCGTGGCACGACCATGTTTCCTTTGTGAAACGAATAGACCTGCACAGCAGCGCGGCATCACATTCAATAATGACATTGATATTCTCGTGAATCCTTTTCCCATTTTCCCCAGGCACTTCACTATAGTATCAAAATCACATACAGAGCAACGAATTGCTCCAAATTTTGGTGAAATGTTGCTACTGTCAGAAGCGATGACTGATCACGTTATTTTCTATAATGGGCCTGAATGTGGAGCATCAGCACCTGATCATTTTCATTTCCAGGCCGGGAACAAAGGGTTTCTGGGCATTGAGCAAGATTTCAAATCAGGCCGCTTATGCAATCTGGCAGGAAACAGGAAAGGCCTATCCCTCTTCGCATGGAGAAACTACTCCAGGGGCATGCTTACAATCAGAGGATCTGAAATTGAAGAGATCAAAAGCTTCTTTTACAGGTTCTATAAGCGACTCGATTCATTATCACCTGGCAAAACAGAACCCATGCTTAATATTATAAGTATGTATGAAGACGGTCAATGGATAATTCACATCCTTCCCAGGAAGCTCCACAGGCCCACTCAATATTTCGCGGAAGGAAGTGGGCGCATCCTTCTGAGCCCGGCTTCGGTTGATCTGGCTGGTGTGCTTATCGTTCCCCGTGAAGAAGATTTTGAAAAGATAACTAAAGTCGACATACTCGACATCTTCTCCCAGGTTTGCCTGAACGAGAATGTAATCGATGAAATGCTTGAAGACTTAATCTGAAGAAGACGATGAATCAACCAACAATAAAAGTCGGCATTTTAACAGCAACCGAAATAAAGTTCACGCTGAAGGGATTATTCAGAATCGCCGGTGGCAATAAAGTCGGTGATGCTTCTTTTATTGCAATGACGGAAGGTGGACATATCCATCTTAAATCTGATGGTGTGGAAATGAGAATATCGTCCGGATTCACTCTTGTACCGGATGATTATTCATCTTGCCAGTTCACGGTTCATGGTGTTGTTATCGGAGTAAATTTCCATTGGGAGAGAGCTGAAGATCAGAGCTTCATGGGAAGCATTTGCCTTATTGCTGAAAACGACAGAATAACAATCATAAACATCCTCCCGGTTGAGGATTACCTCATTAGCGTTATATCGTCGGAGATGAAGGCCACATCATCAGCCGAATTGCTCAAGGCCCATTCGGTTGTTTCCAGAGGCTGGCTTCTGGCACAGATAAATAAGAAGAAGATTCTTGGAGAAGGAGAAGCCACGCGAACATCAGGTGATACACAGGGTGACGAGATTGTGAGATGGTACGACAGGGAGGATCATGAGAATTTTGATGTTTGTGCCGACGACCATTGTCAGAGATACCAGGGTATTACAAGAGCATCATCAGAGCAAGTTCTCAAAGCTGTAAGGTCCACCACCGGGGAAGTTGTCACGTACAACGGGGATATTTGCGATACCAGATACTATAAATGCTGTGGTGGAATAACAGAGCTTTTCGAAAATGTATGGGAGCCAGTTAACCACCCTTACCTTCAAAAAATCACCGACACACCTGTAAGCGATTCTATAATAAGCACTAATCTTGAAGTGGAAGATGAAGCCATGAACTGGATTAACTCTTCTCCCGATTCATTCTGCAACACGTCAGACAAAACAATCCTTGCCCAGGTTCTGAATGACTATGATCAGGAAACTCACGATTTTTTCAGATGGAAGGTCACCTACAGCCAGGAAGAAATTGATGAGATCGTTAAAGGAAAAACAGGGATTGATTTTGGGCAGATCACTGATCTTGTGCCATTAACAAGAGGAGAAGGAGGGAGGATAATACGCTTGAGGATTGCTGGAACAAAAAGGACCATGATAATAGGAAAAGAACTGGAAATAAGGAAGGCCCTGTCAAAAAGCCACCTTTACAGTTCGTTTTTTTATGTTGAAAAAAGAATTAATAATGGTTCCGCTTCTTTCATTCTTCACGGTGCAGGCTGGGGACATGGGGTAGGGTTATGCCAGATTGGGGCTGCAGTGATGGGTGCCAGGGGTTACTCGTACAAGGACATTCTGACTCATTATTTCCGAGGGTCAATTGTCGGGAAGTTATACTAAATTGTGGTTAATTATTGACTGAAGAACTAATAAGGAAATGCTTCTCCCATGAAAAAAGTAATCTTCTTATTACTGCTCCTGATCCTTGCCAGCCCCGCTTATTCTGATGGTTGGATAAGAATTAACCAGGCAGGATACCTGCCAGTCTCCGTTAAGGTGGCGGTATATATTTCCACCGAAACCTCGAAAACAGGTAAATTCAGCCTTCGCGACGCGTTAACCGGGAAAGAGCTGTATTCCGGAATTGCAATACACTATAGCGGGGCAGACTGGGGAATGAGATCCGCGGCAAGACTCGATTTCACAAAATATGAAAAACCAGGTGGGTATTACCTTGAATACAATGGTATCAAATCGCCGGTGTTCAAAATAGATGCCGGTGTTTATTCAGGATTAACTGATTACGTGCTCAGGTACATGAGACAGCAGAGATGCGGGTATAATCCCTGGCTTGACGATTCATGTCACACGCACGACGGTTTCATAGTTGATCACCCTACTAAGACGGGAAAAATTATTGATGCGAGGGGCGGATGGCATGATGCCAGTGATTACCTGCAATACGTCACAACGTCAGCGAATGCGGTATACCAGATGTTATACGCCTGGCAGAAAGCACCTGAAGTACACGGCGATACTCACGATGCCTCCGGCCGCTTGGGCAAGAATGGTATTCCTGATATCCTTGATGAAGCCCTATGGGGAATCGACTGGCTGCTGAAAATGAATCCCGACAGCGGCGAGATGTATAACCAGATTGCCGACGACAGGGACCACAGGGGATTCAGACTTCCAAATCTCGATACTGCTTCATATGGTTTTGGTAAGTATCGGCCGGTCTATTTCGTAACAGGCAAGCCACAGGGTCTCGCCAAATTCAAGAACCGTACTGAAGGTGTGGCCTCGACTGCCGGGAAATACGCTTCTGCTTTTGCTCTTGCAGCAACAGTCTTTAAAAACACTAACCCCGATCTGGCGAACAAGCTGGCAGCCAAGGCCATTGACGCCTGGGAATTTGGGCTTACTGAACCCGGGGCAACCCAGACTGCCTGTAATGTGTCACCTTATTTTTACGAGGAAGAAAACTACACTGACGATCTGGAACTGGCTGCATGGGAGTTATTCAGGATGTCGGGAGATTCAACATATCTCGTTAAAGCTGATTACTGGGGATCGCTCGAACCTGTTACACCCTGGATAGAAAAAGATACAGCCAGACATTACCAGTTCTATCCATTCGTGAACATGGGACATGCAAACATCGGCGAATCATCGACTAAATATTCCGACAAGTACCTGTTTTACATGCGGAAGGGATTAAAAATATTACAGGAAAGAAGAAAAAGTGATCCCTTCAGGGTTACAATCCCGTTTACATGGTGTTCCAATAACTTCGTGAACGCTGCTCTTACCCAGCACATGATTTACAGGGAAAAGACTGGTGATAAACAATTCATCTACGAGGAGGCAGCACTCAGGGACTGGCTTTTTGGCTGCAATCCATGGGGTACATCGATGATTTGCGGCTATCCCGAGGGAGGAGATTACCCTCGTTTCCCTCACTCTGCCTTCACTCTTCACCTTGGAATCACTGTTGATGGCGGTCTTATAGATGGTCCTGTTTATGACAAGATCTACAAGGGTCTGAAGGGAGTGACCCTCCTGCGACCAGATACCTATTCGGTGTTTCAGAATGGCAAAGTCGTTTATCACGATGATATTGGAGATTATAGCACAAATGAGCCCACAATGGATGGGACAGCTGATCTGACCATTCCTCTTGCAATGCTCGAGAAGGAGGGTCGGGCACAGGAAAGTATTCCCGAAGGGCTTGTGAGGGACGAGGAGGGGGCCATTATCAGGATTGACAGAACCAGCAAAAACATATACCTGGTCTTTTCAGCCGACGAGCTTTTCGAAGGGATGGATCATGTTTTGGATGTACTTTACAAGCACGGGGCAGGTGGTTCGTTCTTCCTCACTGGCAATTTCCTCAGGAACAAGTCAGCATCTTCACTAGTGAAACGACTGGTTAATGAAGGTCACATGACAGGCCCGCATTCCGATAAACACCTGCTTTATAACTCGTGGGAAAAACGTGATTCTCTTCTTGTTACAAAAGCTGAATTTTTAGCTGACCTCAAAGCCAACTATGCTGAACTTGAAAAGAAGGGAGTCAGGCAGGGACCAACAAGGTGGTTCCTTGCTCCGTACGAATGGTACAACAAGGCCATAGCCAGCTGGGCTGCAGACCTCGGGGTAACCCTTATCAACCTCACACCAGGGACCGCCACCAACGCTGATTATACAACACCCGATTCAAAAAACTATCGAAAATCAGACTACCTGGTAGAGGCTCTCAAACAATTCGAAAAAAGATCAGCCGAGGGACTGAACGGTGCTATCATACTCATTCACCCCGGCACTGAAGCATCACGTACCGATAAGCTTTATAATCGTCTCGACGAGATGATGACTTATTACGAATCATTAGGCTACACATTTAAAAGACTTCAATAATGAGCTCAAAGAATAGATCACCCTGGGCCTGGGTCCCGACTCTCTACTTTTTCGAGGGTATACCTTACAGTATCGTGATGATAACCGCCGGGCTTATTTACAAGACCATGGGAGTGTCGGTTGTTTCACTTGCCTTCTGGACCAGCATGTTATACTGGCCATGGACTTTCAAGTTTCTTTGGAGCCCTTATATTGAAGTCGTTTCAACAAAAAGGAAATGGATTGTCGGAACCCAGCTCGCACTTGGTGTGATCTTCATCGCTCTCGGTGCCGTGATGCCACTCAAGGTTTTTTACCAGGCTTCCCTTATTTTGCTGGGTGTCATTGGCTTTGCCTCGGCCAGCCACGACATAGCTGCAGACGGGTTTTACATGCTTGCCCTCGACCAGCATAACCAGGCTTTCTTCGTTGGAATAAGAAATACTTTCTACAGGTTGGCAAAACTTACCGCGCTAGGACTCATTCCCGTTGTTGCCGGAATTGCCCTGATGAAAACGGGTCTCGCACCAGTCGATATAAATGTTTCTGCTGTGAAACAGGAGAATTATACTCCTTTCGACCCTTCGTCGGTGAACATTAGCTCAACAGGGGGGAAGCCTGCTCTGCTTGTATTTCCTGATAAAGTAAATATACCGGTTTTTAGTGCCGGGAAATCGGAACTTGATTCAACAGTCATTTATTTTGCTCTTTCTGCTCCACCAGAGGAAGATGAGACTATTGTAGCCACAGTATCGAGAAAAGGAGGAAGCAAGGATATCGAAATACCAAAAAAGGAATCCGGCAGGTATGAATTCACTGCCAGAAACTGGAACAAACTTCAGCAGCTCACCATACGAGTTAACCACAACCTCACCTCCGAGACCTCGACAACTTTCAGGATGACCGCGGGCAACGTGGCACTCAGCTGGCTAATCTCGCTGGGGACCCTTGGTGTATTGCTCCTGATAGTGGCTTTGTATAACAAGTTCGCACTTCCTTACCCTTCCGATAACGAGGTTAAGCAAAGTGCCAGCTGGAAGGTTTACAGGGAAGTAATAGTATCCTTCTTTTCAAAACCTGGCGTCATTCCCGCTATGCTCTTCTTCCTTCTATACAGGCTGGGAGAGGCACAGCTTTTCAAAATAGCGACACCATTTCTTGTCGATTCAAGAAGTGCAGGCGGCATTGGCATGTCAACAACCCGGTTCGGCATTGTATATGGAACTATCGGTGTGATATGCCTGGTACTTGGCGGCATCACGGGCGGGATAACAGGTTCTAAATACGGGTTGAAGAAACTGATCTGGATAATGGCTCTCAGCATGAACATTCCCATCAGCGTTTATTATTTCCTTGCCTGGTTACAACCTGCTCCTGAAAATCCCCTGATACTGTTGTCAATTGCAATCGAGCAGTTCGGTTATGGTTTCGGCTTTACAGGTTACATGCTGTATATGCTGCATTATGTAGGCGACAGCAAGTATAAAGCCGCTGAATATGCCTTCGCGACATCCATCATGGCCCTTGGCATGATGTTGCCAGGCCTGGTTTCGGGATACATGCAGGATATCCTTGGCTACCAGCACTTCTTCATTTACGTTATGATATGCACTATTCCCGGCTTTATTACTATCCGATTCTTAAAAATTGATCCCGCATTCGGGATTAAAAAAAGACAATAATAATGGACTTCACAAAGCTCCAGTCCTCAATAAAGGGTGACCTGTTTACTGATGATCTTCACCGCGTGCTCTACGCTACCGATGGATCTGCATATCGTGAAATGCCAGTTGCTGTAACCCGACCAGCTAATTCTGAAGATATAGGAGCAATAATCTCCTTTGCCAGGGAAAATGGCGTTCCTGTAATTCCAAGGGGAGCAGGAACCTCGCTCGCCGGGCAGGTTGTCGGGAGTGGCATTGTTATAGATGTATCCAGGTATCTTACAAACATTTTAGAGCTTAACACGAAAGAAAAATGGGTCAAAGTAGAACCAGGGGTTGTCCTTGCCGAATTGAACCTCTACCTGGCACCTCATGGACTAATGTTCGGACCTGAAACATCGACAGCCAACAGGTGTGTCCTTGGAGGCATGCTTGGCAACAATTCGTGCGGACTGCATTCTATAGTTTACGGTAGTGTAAGGGATCATATACTCGAGGCAGATGCAATTCTATCAGATGGTTCTGAGGTTACATTCCGTGAACTTGACGCATCCGGGTTCAATGAAAAATGCCAGGGCGACCCGGATAAACTGGAGACCAGGATATACAGACAGCTTCGTGATATCCTCTCGGATAAAGATAACAGATTGAAAATCGAGGATGGCTATCCTGACAAGAGACTCAAAAGGAGAAACAACGGCTATGCTCTCGACGCCCTGATGAATACAGACCCCTTCACGGGGAATGATGAGAAGATAAACATGTGTAAACTGCTTGCCGGATCGGAAGGTACACTGGCATTTACCACCGGGCTAAAGCTAAACCTGATTGACATTCCAGAGAAAACAACCGGACTTGTCTGTGCTCATTTTGCCACGTTGCAGGATGCGCTTAAAGCTAATATCATAGCTCTTCAATACAAACCTGTATCCATTGAACTCATCGATGACTTCATCCTGAACTGCACCAAAGACAATCCACTGCAAAACAGGAACAGGTTTTTCATCGAGGGAGATCCGGCAGCTGTTCTTCTGATTGAATTCATGGAAGACAACACTTCGTCGATAAATGAGAAAGCCACTGAAATGGAGACAGCTCTAAGAAAGGCAGGGCTTGGTTACAGCTTCCCCTTGTTTATTGATCCGGTCCAGATAAAAAAAGTTTGGGAATTAAGAAAGGCCGGGTTAGGGGTTTTGCTTAATATTCCAGGAAACAAACGTAGCGTGCAGGTCATTGAAGATACTGCGGTTTATCCTGATTTATACCCTGATTATATTGCTGAATTCACGACCTTGCTTGAAAAACACGATCTCAAGTGTTCATACTACGGGCATATCGCAACCGGGGAATTACATCTCAGCCCGTTACTCGACCTCAAGGACAGCAGAGATATTGAGAAATATTATTCTATAGCAAAGTCAATAGCACACCTTGTTAAGAAATACAAAGGTTCGTTAAGTGGTGAACATGGAGATGGAAGACTTAGAGGAGAATTTATTCCACTCATGCTTGGTGATCATGTTTACTCCCTGCTGAAGGACATTAAAAAGACCTGGGACCCTCAAAATCTTTTCAACCCTGGCAAAATAATCGACACGCCATCTATCATTTCCTGCCTGAGGTACCCGGTTGATGAACGATTCCCGGAGTTGCCGACTACGTTCCAATTTCCGGAAAGAGATGGTATTCTTTACGCGGTTGAAAAATGCAGCGGTTCAGGCGATTGCAGGAAAAGTGCAATTATTGGGGGAACGATGTGTCCAACTTTCATGGCGACAAAAGACGAGGACAAATCGACAAGGGGCAGAGCTAATATCCTGAGGGAGTTCCTGACAAGGTCTGCAAAGAAAAACAGGTTCGATCACGAGGAGATTTACCAGGTTATGGATCTATGCATTTCCTGCAAGGCCTGCAGGACAGAGTGTCCTTCAAATGTAGATATGGCAAGGTTCAAAGCTGAGTTTCTCAGCAATTATTATAAAACCCATGGCATCCCGTTCAGAACGCTTCTCATCGGCTGGCTGCCTGTACTATACAAGGTGGGGATGCTATTCAGACCACTCACGAATTATTTAACATCAACGAAATATTTCAGGAAACTCATTGGATTTTCAACAGAGCGAAACATCCCGACCCTGTCTCCGGTAACTCTGGTTAAATGGATGAAAAGACATGGTGCGGCTGATAACTCTGAAACGAGAAGGAAGGTTTACCTGTTCGCTGATGAGTTCATAAATTATAACGAATCAGATATTGGCATGAAGGCAATCCTTCTGCTGGAAAAGCTTGGCTACCAGCCAGTGATACCAAAATCTGATATAAGTGCCAGAACTTTCCTTTCAAAGGGTATGCTGAGCCAGTCAAAGAAAGTTGCTGAAAGAAATGTCAGGATGCTTTCTGGTATAATATCAAGTGAAAGTCCCTTGCTTGGTCTTGAACCATCCGCGATTTTATCATTCCGTGATGAATACCCTGAACTTGTTAATGATAGCCTTAAAGCGGAAGCCAATGAACTTTCTCGTCATGCAATGCTATTTGAAGAATTCATTGCAAGGGAGTACGAAAATGGAAATATAAGCCGTTCAGCATTCACCACGAACGAAAAGGAAATTCTCCTTCACGGTCACTGTCAGCAGAAAGCTGTTTCCTCGACCGAATCGACAATGAAAATGTTATCTCTGCCTGTTAACTACAAGGTCAGGGAGATCCCTTCCGGATGCTGCGGTATGGCTGGAGCATTCGGATACGAGAAGGAGCACCATGAAATGAGCATGAAAATAGGAGAGCTGGTTTTATTTCCTGCTGTCAGGGACAGTGGATCAGACACTATCATTTGTGCTCCAGGCACATCATGTCGTCATCACATTTTTGATGGAACCGGGAAACATTCGCTGCACCCTGTTGAGGTACTATATGATGCACTTGAAAAATGAATCATTACATGAAAAATATGAATAATTTAACTGATGTTGAAAAATCGTTCCTCCACGTTTCCGGGAGAACGTCATGGTCAACAAAAATCCCATATATAACAGTGCAGAATTTTCCCAGGCTAGGTCTGCTGACTTCCCTCAGGTTCCTGGAATGGGTCCGTGAAAACCCGGAAGGTGTAATAAGTCTACCCACGGGAAAAACACCTGAGTACTTCATAAAATGGACACAGAGACTGTTAAATGACTGGGAAAAACCGGAGATTCAGAAGATACTTGGGGAGAATGGCTTCATATCCGGCAAAAAACCTTCCCTCAACGGCTTGCATTTCGTGCAGATCGATGAGTTCTATCCTATAAATCCGGCCCATCATAACAGCTTTTACGATTATGTCGTCAATTATTATATTAAAGGTTTTAACCTCGATCAGTCGAGGTCGCTCCTCATTAACTCCGAAGAAATAAGCCTTCCCGGGAAAAAGCATTATTCAGAGATCTTTCCTGATAACCGGATTGACCTCTCGCTCCGAAACCGTGAAGCAGTCAGCCAGCTGGAAAAACTACAGCAGTCGGCAATTTTCAGTATAGACAACTGGTGCACATCATATGAGAACAAGGTAAGGGAGCTTGGCGGAGTGGGATTCTTTCTCGGTGGGATTGGCCCTGACGGGCATATCGCATTTAATACAAGGGGAACTGATCATAATTCGACCACCAGGCTTACAGCTACTAACTTCGAGACGCAGGCAGCATCTGCCGGTGACCTTGGAGGGATAGAAATATCAAGGAGCAGGCTCGTGATCACGATCGGCCTGGGGACAATTACATATAATCCTGAAGGAGTCACTATAATATTTGCTGCCGGTGAGGCAAAAGCGGGGGTGGTCAGGAACGCTCTCGAGAATGACCCGGATAATCTTTATCCGGCGACGGTTCTGCAGCGACAAAAAAACGCCAGGTTCTACCTTACGGAGGGGGCATCCGTACTGCTTCATGATTCTATTGAAAAATACTACAGCGAAGGTGACTGGTCTTTCGAGAAGACAGAGAAGGCTATATTTGATTTTTGTCTCAGGAACGATCGATATGCAAAAAACATTAGCCTGAGTGACCTTGAAAACGACAAATACTGTTCGTTGATACCCAACCCCTCATTAGAAAGGGTAAGAGAGGTCGTTGAAGCAACGAAAAGGAAGATTGAACTGGGAGTGAAAAGGGAGAACGAACAGGTATTCCTGCACACCGGCCCACATCACGATGACATAATGCTTGGAATCTTCCCGTGTATTATTCCTCAACTCAGAAACTCATCCAACAGGTTTCACTTTGCCGTGCTGACCTCCGGGTTCACTGCAGTAACGAACACTCTGCTACGCAAGTTACTGGTGGCAACAAGAGATCTCATATTACAGGGAAAGATACAGATGCTCGAATATCCCGACTTCTTCGATTCGGGCCATACCTACAAATTCGATAAGGACGTCAGTCATTATCTCGACAAGATAGCAGACAAGGACGAGGAAGGAAAACTCAGGGGAATTTGCCACAGGCTCACGAGGTCGATGGTAGGTATCTATAAACTTAAATCGAAAGAGGAGCTTGTAAGACAGGTTGAGGATAATATCAAACTCATTGACAATAGTTACAGTGGTGAGAAAAATCCGCCCGACATTCAAAAGCTAAAGGGAATGCTCCGGGAGTTCGAGGAGGAATTAGTATGGGCTCATTATGGAGTTAAAGTAAGCAACATCGAACATCTCCGGTTAGGCTTTTATACCGGTGATATATTCACTCCTCAACCACAGCATAAACGCGACGTTGAACCAGTACTCGAAATGCTCAGAAGAATCAAGCCTACCATCATAAGCCTTGCCTTCGACCCTGAAGGTTCTGGTCCGGATACTCACTATAAAGTACTACAGGCAATAGCTGAAGCTTTAAGACAATGGAAGCAGGAGAGTGATCTTTCATCACTACGGATTATCGGGTACAGGAATGTATGGTACAAGTTCCATCCTTCCGAGGCAAACGTCTTCACACCCGTTTCGCTTAACTCGATGGCCGTGCTCGACTGGTCATTTAAGAACTGCTACGTGAGCCAGGTGGATGCTTCCTTCCCGAGCCATGAGTTTGACGGCCCCTTCAGTGATCTGTCGCAAAAGGTCTGGGTGGAACAGTTCAAGAGAGTACAGCTGATTTTGGGCAAATCCTTCTTCTACGATAACGAGAGTCCCAAGATAAGAGCCACACATGGTATGATATATCACCGGGAAATGAATGTTGAAGAATTCCTGAGGCAGGCAAGGGAACTTGAGAAAAGCATAGAGGGGTTGTAGAGTTGTAGGTTGTAAAGTTGTAAAGTTGTAAGATTGTAAGGTTGTAATAACAGATAGGTTGGTTATGAAAATACTTTTGAAATATTATTTCCTGGTTATATCTATAGTTTTCCTGACGGGGAAGAAGGTTGATGCCCAGTATTTCATTAACGGTGAAATGAGGGCTGTCTGGATAGCTACTGTTAATAATATCGACTGGCCCACTAAGCCAGGCCTTTCGGTTGAAGAACAGAAGAAAGAGCTTAACAGCCTGCTCGATGTTGTTGAAAGTTTTAATATGAATGCGGTTGTGTTTCAGGTCAGACCTGCTGCTGATGCTTTTTACAAATCGAAATTCGAGCCCTGGTCTTACTGGCTTACAGGAGTACAGGGTAAGGCGCCAGATCCTTTCTGGGATCCTCTCGGGTACATGATTAGCGAAAGTCACAAGAGGGGCATCGATGTCCATGCCTGGCTTAATCCCTACAGGGCTGTTACCGATACAACAAACAAGATCGATTCATCACATATCAGTATGATTCATCCCGGGTGGTTCCTGACATATGGCAAAACAGTCTACTTTGATCCCGGGCTGCCTCAGGTTCGCGATTACGTTTCTTCAGTAGTAGCTGATCTTGTCAGGAACTATGCTGTTGATGCTGTTCACATGGATGATTATTTTTACCCGTATCGTATAGGTAAACTCCAGTTCCCTGATGATAGTTCATATAGTAAATACCCGATGGGCTTCAGTAAGGAACAAAGGGATGACTGGAGACGAGAAAATGTCAATCTCATTATTAAGCAGATAAGCGATTCAATCAAGAAGGTCAAGAGTTGGGTAGAATTCGGCATATCTCCTTTTGGTGTCTGGAGAAATGCTGACAAAGATCCTGCAGGATCAGCCACGAAAGCCGGACAGACAAATTATGACGACCTGTTCGCGGATATAGTTTTGTGGCAAAAAAAAGGCTGGATAGATTACGTGACACCGCAGATTTACTGGCAGATTGGTAAAGAAGTGGCTGACTATGCAGTATTAGCCGACTGGTGGAGCAGGAATGCACACGGGTGCAGGTTATATATCGGTCAGGCACCTTACCGTGTAAGCAAAACATCAAAGGAAAAAGAATGGAAAAGCTCAAGAGAGATAATCCGGCAGATCAGACTTAATAACAGCATACCTAATATTTCCGGAAGCATGTTTTTCAGTGCCAAGGTTCTGAGAAACAACCCCGACAAGCTCAGGGAAAGACTCCTGAAAGGTCCATATAAGGATTTAAAGACAACGCCACCAAACAATAAAGTCAGCTTTTTGCAACCAGTTGCACCGAGCGGCCTGAGTTTAACTGCAAGTGGTAATGAAATCATCTTCAAATGGGATACTGCTCCTGAAAACAAGTATTATATACTTTGCCAGTATCAGGAAAGAAGACCTGCTTCAAAAAATCAGGCATTCAGAATTATCAGGATCACAGCCTCCAACAAAGTAACTCTTGACCTTGACAGGAAGAATGATCCTGGCAGGTTTGGATATTTTCTTATCTCCCGGAGCTTTTCAAATACAGATAGCGAACCAGTACCTTTCCAAAAACCAAACAAGTAGTAAAAAGCCAGAATATGACACAGACACAGCGTTACCTGGCCCTTGATGTTTTCAGGGGAATAACAATTGCAACAATGATCACAGTTAATAATCCCGGGAGCTGGTCACACATCTATGCCCCGCTGAAACATTCAGCATGGCATGGTTGCACACCAACGGACCTTGTCTTTCCATTCTTCCTTTTCATAGTGGGTGTATCAATGTTCCTTTCATTTTCGAAATACAATTACAAACTCGACTCCACCTCTGTATTGAAAATCTTCAGGAGAACAATACTCATCTTCATTATCGGTCTGTTTCTCAATTCGTTTCCGCAATGGGCTCAGGACTGGTCAAAGCTGAGAATACTTGGTGTTCTGCAGAGAATAGCAATTTCATATTGCGTTGCATCTCTTCTTGCCCTTTCATTTAACAGGAAAACTCTAATATACATATCTGCAACAGTGCTACTTGGGTATTGGGCCTTGCTAGGCTTAACAGGAGGGGCGGATCCTTATAGCCTTGAAGGAAATATCACTCCTTCGGTTGACACAGCTATACTTGGTACAGGACATATTTACAAGGGCTTCGGTATTCCTTTCGATCCGGAAGGCCTTGTAAGTACAATTCCAGCAATTATCACAGTTATCCTGGGCTATCTTGCAGGTTCAGTAATTGCTTCAACAGAAAAAACGAAACTGCCGCTCAGACTTCTCCTGGGAGGAGCCGCCGGAATTGGTGCAGGCCTGCTCTGGAGCCTTTTATTCCCAATAAATAAACCATTATGGACCAGCTCGTACGTGCTATACACTGCCGGCTGGGCCAGTATCTTCATGGCAGCTCTGATCTGGCTTATTGACATTAAAGGATACAAATGGTGGACCTCGTTTTTTGTAGTATTTGGGATGAACCCTCTCTTTATTTTCGCTCTTTCGGGGCTATGGGCAAGATTCCTGACAAGGATAATTCATGTCGGAACCGGCGATAACATGGTAAATGGCTATACATGGCTCTATAAAAACGTTTTCCAGCCCTTGGCAGGCGATCTGAATGGATCACTGCTATTCGCTTTATCACACATCTTGGTCTTCTGGCTGATTTGTTACATACTATATAAAAGGAAAATCTTCATAAAAGTATAACGCGATCTTCCATTGATTCCGGACAATACCTGAACTTTCCTAATAGAGATAAAAGGCAGAAGACTTCTGCTTGAAAAGGGGAGTGTCGTTATACCAGAGATCTTTTATATCATCCACTCTAAATCTTTTCGTGAATTCCTTCCGCACCTTGTCAGTCCCACAGACTTTGTCGAACATATCAAGGCGCGATTTTTCACAAAGGCTGAATACATCTTTTGATGGATTCAGCTTATGCATTTCCTGAAGTACGTAAAACTGTATCAGTCCAAGCGGTGCCACTGAAGGAGTGGTGAGGTGAATCTGAACTCCGTGTACTGCTTTGCCTTGAGAAACTGAATAGTAAGGTTTATAATGAACCGGTCTGAATACAACACCTGGCAGAATAAGCTTATTCAGATTATCTGCCAGTGAATCAGCGTTAACCCATTCGGCAGCACAAAGCTCGAAGGGTAATGTGTACCCGACCCCAATACTGGCAACGTAAAGCTCCCCGAGTATGCCGGTTGACGGATAGTACAAAGCAGTGGCGGCGTGAGGTATATGAGGAGAGGAGGGAACCCATGGTAAACCTGTTTCATCAAATAACATATCCCTCTTCCAACCTTTCATTTTGACTACTTCGAGTTCACATTTCACATGCCCTGCCAGTAAACCGGTGTTGTTAAGATATATAGCAAGTTCACCAACAGTTAGTCCATGTATATAAGGTACAGGATACTGACTTACAAAGGATATGAATTTGTCCTCGACGAGAGGACCCTCGACTATCTCACCGCCCAGTGGGTTTGGTCTGTCGAGAACGATGAACTTTATCTTATTCTCAGCGGCAGCCTCCATTGCCAGTCCAAGTGTACTTATATATGTATACGACCTCGACCCTATATCCTGGATATCGTAAACCAGTACATCAATACCTTTTAGCATTTCAGCCGTTGGCTTCCGGGTGCTTCCATAAAGAGAGTATACAGGCAAACCAGTTACCGGATCAGTTACCGTTGTTACTTTTTCACCCGCCTGGAAATCTCCCCTTACACCATGCTCCGGGCCATACAGCGCGACCAGACTCACTCCACCTGCTTTGCTTAGAATATCTGTTGTAGACCTGAAGTGCCTGTCAATACCTGTTGGATTGGTAATCAGACCGACCTTTTTGCCTTTTAAAATATTGAATCCCTGGCTTTCAAGCACTTCAATACCAGTCATTACTTTTTGTCCTTGCAGAACTGCCGTAAATGATACTAATAAAGCTAAAATCCCTAATGAAATTCTGATGCTCCTGATGTTGCTTCGCATGTTAAAAAGATTTTAATATTATCTGTCAGCCGGTCTGACTTAAACATTTCCTTTCTGAAGCCAATTTAATAAATTTGTAAGATATAATACAACTTTGTTAAAACTACGGCCCGGATCTGATTTCACTGAATAAAAAATATTCCCTGTCATGGAGAATGGAATAAGCATAGTTTTCAGGCCATATGATCTTGCTCTCAGGCATCCTTTCGGAGTTGCATGGGGTTCAAGGACCAGATCTCCCGTTGTATTAACCGAGTTGACTTACAAGGGAGTCACTGGTTACGGGGAAGCCTCCATGCCACCTTATCTGGGAGAGTCTGTCGCGAGTGTCACCGGGTTTCTTTCGAAGGTGGATCTTTCACGTTTCACAAACCCGTTGGAAATCAATTTTATAATGGACCATGTTAACTCCATGGCGACCGGGAACATGGCAGCCAAGGCATCTATTGACATCGCTCTGCATGATCTTGCAGGGAAACTAACTGGCATGCCTGTATGGCAGATGCTTGGCATGGACAGGTCAGCAACGCCATATTCATCCATGACAATAGGCATAGACAGCCAGGATGTTGTGAAAAAGAAAGTAGCAGAAGCGGCTGGTTTCAGGATACTCAAGGTTAAGCTTGGCGCGGGGAACGACAGGGAAATGATAAATGCAGTTAGGGCCGTTTCGGACAAACCATTAATAGCTGATGCCAATCAGGGATGGCGGGACAGGGATTATGCTCTTGATACCATTGAATGGCTTAAAGAGCAAAATGTGATTCTTGTTGAGCAGCCTATGCCCGACGTGATGGAGAAGGATCTTGGATGGCTGATCTCGAGATCACCACTACCTGTGTTCGCTGATGAAGGAGTCAGAACAATTGACGACCTTGAAAGAAGGGCCGGATTCTATGATGGCATCAATATAAAACTAATGAAGTGTGGAGGTATCGTCAATGCTTTGCAGATGATAAGGATAGCACGTGAAAACAACATGAAGATTTTAATAGGGTGCATGACAGAAACCTCGTGTGCCGTATCGGCTGCTGCTCAATTATCTCCCGCGGCTGATTTCGCGGACCTCGATGGAAACCTGTTAATTACCAATGATTGCTTCCATGGAATGAAGCTGTCAGATGGAAGGGTCACACTGGATGATCTACCCGGTACAGGAGTGAAAAGGCTCTGAAATATGATCAATTTTTTAATTGTTGTCATACATCATACAGAAAAATTTTCATATATTGCTGGTACAATATGATTGTCTGTCTTGAGTAGTGGGGAGTTGGAGTTTTTCGCGATTCGAGTTCAATGCTTTGAATATCAGTAATAAAACATATTGATAATTATTAATAACCTTAACTGCTTAACCTAAAATTCAATGAAATGAGAAAGATTCTATTATTGTGTTTTACGGTTTTTGGCCTACTGCTCTCGCAGATTATAATGGCACAGCAAAAAACCGTGACAGGCTTCGTGGTAGATGCCAGCACAAATGAGTCTCTTCCCGGTGTTAACGTAGTTGTAAAGAATACAACTCGCGGGATGAGCACGGATGTAAATGGCAAATACTCGATTACTGTATCAGAGGGGGATATCCTCGTGTTTACTTCCATTGGTTATACTCCAAAGGAAGTTGTTGTCGGTTCATCCAACCAGCTGGATGTAAAACTCTCTCCTGACGTCCAGGCTCTCGGTGAAGTTGTTGTTACCGCCCTTGGTATAAAAGAGGAAAAGAAAAATCTCGGTATTGCAGTAACAGAAGTCAAAGGAGCTGAAATAATGCAAACCCAGAGGGTAAACTTTGTTGATGCTCTCCAGGGAAGGGTTGCCGGTATATCAATTAACCAGTCATCAGGTCTGCCTGGTGCCTCCTCCCAGGTGGTAATCAGGGGGATCAGTTCATTGTCCGGCAGCAATGAACCTCTATATATTGTTGATGGTCTGCCATATAACAACAGGACATTCACTACAAACGCGTTCGCATCGGCCGGGATCAGTGGTCCGTCCATGGAGAACAGAAATATTGACTTTACAAACAGGGCAGCTGATATAAACCCCGATGATATCGAGTCAATAACCATTCTGAAAGGCCCTGAAGCCACTTCTCTTTATGGTGTTGATGCATCAAACGGTGCAATTATTATCACTACCAAAAGGGGAAAATCAGGGCAGCTGAAGATGAATTACAGTTCACTCTTTTCAATAGTGAAGGTTACTAAATACCCTGAGATACAACAGGTTTATGGACAGGGACTCAACGGTGTGACAGACAACTCGACATTCACCTATTTCGGCGAACCATACGCTGCTGATTCAGTCCTTTATGATAATATTAAACCTTTCTTCCAGACCGGATTCTCACAGAAACATAATGTCTCCATAGATGGTGGCAATGAGAAAGTATCATACAGGGTTTCAGCAGCATACACGAAATCTGATGCTATTGTGCCAGGTGCCGGTCAGACCAAGATGAATATATCAAACAGCATAAGAGGGGAATTATCAAAATTCTTCAATTATGACTTCTCGATGGCTTACACCAACGACTACGTTGATGGTGTTTTCAAATCGGCAGGCGGCCCGATGCTTGGTATGCTCAGATGGCCTTCAGGTGATAATGCATCAAACTATCTTAATCCCGACGGGTCGAGAAGGCAGCTCACGTCATCCGATTCATACGAGAACCCCTACTTCAACGTCGATAAAAACGACTACAATACTAAAACAAACAGGATTTCAAGCGTTGCAACCATCAATCTTGTACCTTTCGAATGGTTAAGGTTTACCGGTAAGATTGGATTTGATGCGTATGCTAATCAGAACTACGTTTTAAGGCATCCCGAGTCTAACCTCGCAAGATCATATGGAGGTCTTATTGATGAAGCAGCCGCGAACAACAGGAGCATAAACTATGAATACTATGCTAATTTCAAGAAAAGATTCGGGGATTTTGATATTGATGTGAAGGCAGGAAGTACCGTATACGATTATAACTACAAATCAGTTGCAGGTTTCGGACAGGGTTTCCTCGATCCTAACTTCGCTTCTCTGAATAACGTTCCTCCTGACAAAATGAGAAACCGTACCCTCATTCAGCAGAGAAGAGTCATTGGTGCATTCGGTGCTCTAACCCTTAACTGGAAGAAAATACTTAATTTCCAGGTAAGTGCAAGAAATGACTGGTCATCAACACTACCAGCCGAAAACAGATCATTCGTATACCCGAGTGCAAACTTTGCTCTTCTGCTGTCAGAGATTCCAGCTATCAAACAGGTATCTTGGCTGTCGTTAGCCAAAGTGCGCGGCGCCTATGGTGTTGCAAGGAAAGACCCGCCTCCATATGGTGTTTACCCAGCTCTTGAATCTCAGCCAACTACAGGTGGCGGTTATGCCTATGGATTCACCGGACCAAACCCCCTTTTAAAACCTGAAATGACAACTTCTTACGAGGCAGGGTTTGAAGTAAGGGTATTCAAAAACAGGTTGGGACTTGATGCTACCTATTATAGAAAAGAGTCAAAAGACCAGATCATAAGCAACCTGAGACTTAGTTATGGAACAGGTTTCGTCCTTTCAGTTATGAATGGAGGAACAATGTGGAACAGTGGTGTTGAATTGCAATTTTCTGCAGTACCTGTTGAAGCAACCAACCTGCGCTGGGAGATCAATGCAAACTTCAACGCTATGACTAGCAAGCTAACCTACCTTCCAACTGGTCTGGTTGAATACTATAACTCCGACACATGGCTTTATGGCAACGTCAGGAATGGTGCTATTGTTGGTCAGCCAACAACTACCCTTTCAGGCCTGCCATATCTGAGGAACAACAAAGGCGATATACTTATTAATCCACAGACAGGCCTTCCTCTCAGAAGCGGCACATTTGGAGCTATTGGCGACAGGAACCCGAATTTCACGATTGGTATTTCCAACAGGTTTACCTACAAGAATTTCGAGCTATCATTCCTGCTTGATACAAGGAAAGGCGGCGATGTATTCAATGCAACCGAGCACATGCTTGTCTTGTCAGGGCTTTCAAAACGTACTCTCGACAGGGAAACACCCGTTGTGGTAAAGGGCGTCCTTAGAGACGGTTTTGAAAATACTGATCATCCAACTTATAATAACGTAGCAATTCTTCCTTCAAGAAGTGGAGCATCTTATTATTATACTACTCCTAATAACGGTCTGATGAATGAGGAGGACTTCGTTGAAAAAGACATAAGCTGGGTTAGGATGAAAGATATAACGATCAGTTATCTTGTACCAAAAAGTATTCTTGATAACAACCATATAAAACTAAGCAGCCTTTCAGTATTTGTAACTGCAACCGATCTCTTCATGTTGACAAACTATCGCGGCCTTGACCCTGTTATTCTTGGTAATAACGCGGCTGTAAGCGGTAGTGGTTCCGCTGGTATTGACTATGGTAACTTCCCGTTACCGGTAGGATTTAACTTTGGTATCAGAGTCGGTTTCTAATATTTGATGAAGATGAAGAAAAAGATTTTATCAATAATGGTTATAGGAGCAATCCTGCTCTTATCAGGTTGCGAGAAATATCTCGATATCAACCGTAACCCAAATGGACCTGAAAAGGTAACAGCCTACCTTTATCTCGCTCCAATGCTAAACGAGTTGGCCTATTCACCACAATACGACATCAGGATGATAGGCTACTATACTCAGAACTTCGCCAACTATTCGGCCTCTTCTTCCGGATATGATGCTCATGGCACACCTGCATGGACATCAGACATGGCCCAGTACTGGAGGACTGTTTACTGGAAGATGGGATGGAACCTGTCCAACATGATCTCGCAAAGCGAGGAAGAGCAGCGCTGGGATCTTGCTGGAATCGGCTATGCCCTCAGAGCATGGGGATGGCAGGAACTTGTTGATATGCATGGACCAATCATTCTCAAGGAAGCTTTTCAACCAGGGCTTTACGCTTTTGATTATGATACTGAACAGGAAGTTTATACCGAAGTGATTCGTCTTTGTGACAAAGCGATAGAATTGCTTAACAGGACTGATGGTGCTGTATCAGCTTCATTTGCAGCTAAAGGTGATCTTATATATGCCGGAAACAGGGTCCTTTGGAAAAGATTCGCATGGGGTCTGAAAGCAAGAAACCTCTCACGACTGAGTAACAAGACATCCCTCTATGATCCAGCAAAAGTGATCCAGGCAGTGGATAGTTCATTCAAAAGCAATGCTGACAATGCATATCTTAAATTTAATGGGTCTGTAAACGAGGATGCAAGTTTCTTTGGCCCAATGAGGTATAACTACCTTGCAGCCAGACCATCAAAATTCATCGTGAGTCTCCTTGATGGTACAGCTCTCGGTACAATATCTGATCCGAGGATAAGGATTATGCTTCCTCCATCACAGAATATTGTCAATAATGTTGTCGGTGCTCAATACGTTGGAGTCACGCCAACTGCCGGGTACACGAGCATTGCCGCTGCTGACAGACCTTATAATATTTACGGGTTAAACACTGTTTCAGGTGCGCCTCCTTCAACAACTATTGGAACATACATTTTTACTAACAATGGGAAATGGCCACTGATGACCTATTCTGAAATGCAGTTTATCAAGGCAGAAGCAGCTCTTCGCAACAGTGATGCAGCCACTGCCCTTACAGCATATTCCAGTGGAGTAAGCGCGGCAATTGACTTTACCAACCTGTATGCTGGTGCAACCACCTGGGCAACCATCCCAGCCATTGATGCCACAGCGAAGGCAAATTTCATGACGTCTGCCGTACCGGCTCTTGCCACTGATCTGAAAATGTGGATGATCATGGGTCAGAAATACGTTCACATGTGGGCCTGGGGCGCGATGGAAATTTGGACGGATATGCGCAGGTACCATTATACAGATACCTATGGCACGGAAACAAAGCAGGTCTTCGCGGGATTGTTAATCCCACCTCTTGCAGCAGAGTCGAATGGCAAACCTGTTTATCGAGTAAGGCCACGCTACAATTCAGAATATGTATGGAACATGGAAGCTTTGAAAAAGATAGGAGCTGATAAACTCGACTATCATACAAACCCCTTGTGGATAACCATACCAGAATGACAATATTTTCACGCAAATCCAAAAAGATTTAATAATGAAGACGAGAATAATATTAATATCATCACTCCTGCTCGGGGCAATATTTACAGCCTGCGAAAAGAGTGATATACCCGATCGCACATTTGTTGCAGATGGAGCCAAGGTTTGTTTTATCAATCTTGCCGGCGACATCGTTACAACGAATACTTGCGAGATGAACCTCTACTTTAACGACCAGAGAGTAACCACTCAGGGCTCCACTGCAACCAATAAACTTCGCGGGATTCCTTTCAGAAGTTCATACCCCGGTGCAGTTGTTCCTTCTCCAGGAACTACAACTTATCCATCCTCTTACATCGGGGCTGAATATTTCAATGCAACTCCTGGCCAGACTACTATTGTCGGAAAAGATACAGCATGGTTTGCAGGTTTTACCACGTTATTTACAACTAACTACACCTTCGAGAAGGATAAGTACTATAGTATTTATGCCATGGGGCTGCGTAGCGCCATTTCCCCGGTTATTGTTGAAGATCAAATAGTTCAGTTTTCCACGACTGGCAAAACAAAAGTCCGTGTTGTAAATGCACTGTACGGTGTAAGTACTGACAGCGTCGATATTTGGATGATTTACCAGCCTATCTCAACTGAACAGGCACGGGCTCCTTTCAAACTGGCTTCTTATCTCGACTCCAAATCAACGACTGCATATGTTGATACTCTCAAGTCCGGTAACTATAAATGGGCAGCAGTTGTTGCAGGAACTACCCTGACTATCACACCTCCGGCCAACCCGCTTGGTAACCCGTACACTATTACTGTACCGGCTGGTAAAACGGTGATAGCATTATCATCAAGCACTGCTTTTTCGCAAAAAACAACTTATTCACTACTGTTCTACGGACAGGTTGGGAAAACAGGCTTCCTGACACCAGTCGCCAGCCTTTTCCGCCAGCGCCTTAATTAACAGAAATATTAGTTTAAATATTAAAGCAGGATCGAGGGTTCGATCCTGCTTTTTTTTCTCGATTTAACTATTTTTGCCAATATCTCCTTGACATGATAAAAGACGAATTGCTAAGCCTGCTTTTCAGGGAATTCACTGGAAAAAGCCCCGATTCACTAACCGTATTGCCTAAATCCGGATCCGACCGGATCTATTGCCGGATGGTTAAAGACGATTTCTCCGTGCTTGGCGTATGGAATCCAAGCAGGAAGGAAAATGATGCATTTACAGGATTTGCATCCGTCTTTACCCATATTGGACTAAGGGTACCAAGGGTTTACAAGTATCTCCCCGACGAGATGGTTTACCTTGCCGAGGACCTGGGCGATCTTGACCTATACACCTGGGTACAGGAGGCATCTAAGCGGCCCGACAGCGAGTCGGAGATAGAGGCCATGTACATGAATGTGCTGAGGGAACTCGTCAGATTCCAGTTTGAAGCCGACAAGCATATTGATTACGAACTGTCATATCCGAGGAAGAAGTTCGACAGGAACTCGGTAATGTGGGACCTGAACTATTTCAAATACATGTTCCTGAAATTGTCGGGGACAGGCTTCAACGAGCAAATGCTTGAAGAGGATTTCAGAATGCTTGTCAGGCAGATCGAGGGCGTCAAAACGCTGGGGTTTCTATACCGCGATTTCCAGTCAAGAAACATTATGATAAAAGGAGGTATACCATGGTTCATCGATTTCCAGGGTGGCAGGAAAGGGGCTCCGTATTATGATGTTGCCTCGGTTCTTCTTGATCCTTACGTTGAACTCAACAAGAAACTGCACGACAGGCTTCTTGATTTCTACCTTTCTTTATTACCGCCACTGGAAAAGAGTAACGAGCAGATGCGCACCGAATATTGTTTCTTTGGCATAGTCAGGCTTCTCCAGGCACTCGGAGCATATGGCTTTCGTGGCCTTTACGAGAGAAAGCCAAACTTCACGGAGAGCATCCCTCCAGCTGTCAGACAGTTATCAAGGATATTTGAAGATACCGGGTTAAAAAAACAATTGCCGGAACTGGCAAGATTAACAACTGCTTTACTCGATAAATATGGCCCTGATAAGATCGGAAACAGGAAGAAAACTACAGTTATAATCGAAAGCTTCAGTTTCAGGAAAGGCATCCCCGGGACTTTTATAAGTGAAGGCGGATATCTCTTCGACTGCAGGCTTCTTACCGACCCGTATGAAGTGGAAGAACTGAGGTCGCTTAACGGGAAGGACAAAAAGGTAATGGACTATTTCGAGAACAAGAAGGATATCCAGGCAATGATTGAAAACGCTTACAGGATATTGCATGGATCGCTGGAGTCTTCAGGGATAAGCAATTTCGATACAATAAGAGTTTGTTTCGGATGCGTTTCGGGTCAGCACAGGTCGGTATACTGCACTGAAAGACTTGCTGATATGTTAAAAGGGAACAAGTCGGCCGATGTGATGATATTCCATAACGAAATCAGATAGGCAGGTATGAAAGCAATGCTCTTCGCGGCCGGATTGGGGAGTCGTCTTGGCGAACTTACCAGAAACGCCCCCAAGGCCCTTGTTACAATAAACGGGAAATCCATACTGCGCATTAACACGGAAAAGCTTACCTCCTCAGGTTTCGACGAAATAATTGTGAATGTTCACCACTTTCCAGCTCAGGTATTGGCAGAAATTGAGAAGCTGAAATCAGACGGGCTAAACATTACCGTATCAGATGAAACGGACCTCCTGCTGGAAACCGGTGGCGGTCTTTATAAAGCCAGATGGTTCTTTGACGACAAGCCCTTTCTTGTTTACAATACCGATATACTTACAGATTGTAACCTTACCTTATTGCACGGGTATCATCTGGAAAGGGGAGGTCTTGCCACGTTAGCCGTTCGCGACAGGCCAGGAAACCGGATGTTTCTGATAAATAATGATGGTTTGCTCTGTGGCTGGCAAAACAGAAACACCGGCGAAAAGATCGTGCCATCATCACAACCCGATGATCTTACTGAAACTGGCTTTTCGGGGATTCATGTAATTGATCCAACGATATTCGAATTCATGAAAGAGGGAAAATACTCGCTTACAACCCTTTATCTTGAATTAATTAAAGGAAATTCCATCTATACCTGGAAGCATAATGATGGATACTGGTTTGATGTCGGTACCCCGGAAATCCTTGATAACGCCAGAAAACACCTGAAAATCTGAGAAATTATTTTTTCCAGAATGATCGGGTAAATAACAGCACTATTGTAAATATCTCCAGCCTCCCAAGTATCATAAGCAGGCTGAGTATCCATTTGCTGAGGTCAGGGATAGCAGAGTAATGATTGAATGGACCTATATTCCCAAGGGCCGGTCCGATGTTTCCGAATGAGGCTGCTGCCATGCTTGCCGCTGTTACAGGATCGGTTCCCGTGAATGTAAGTATGCCGGAACTTATCAGGAAAATGAAAAGGTAAAGAACAATAAAGGATATCACTGTAACATTAGCGTTCCAGCTAAGATATTGATTATTATACCTGATCTGGTATACAGCGTTAGGGTGAAGTATTTTTACAAATACATTTCTGATATTCTTCAGTATAATAAGGTGCCGGCCCATCTTTATTCCACCTGAAGGCGAACCCGTTGAAGCCCCGGTAAACAGAAGCAGGAAAATAATTATCTGTGCTGTTGATGGCCATAACAGATAATTGGAATTGGTGTAACCCGTTGTGGTAAGAAAGGATACCGATTGAAAAACGCCTTCCCTGAAGGCAGATTCAAAGGGCTTATGCGTCTTGGCTATGAGTATCGAAGTGAGCACAGTGGCAGCCAGAACAACCGTTCCGAAATAAAACCAGAACTCGTCGTTATATTTTATCGACTTGAACCTGAGCTTGAAGAAGTAATAAAAAATTACAAAACTGATCCCGGAAAGAAACATGAAGATCATTACTATATACTGGCTATACGACGAAAATGAAGCCAGGCTGTCATTACGTGTCGAAAAGCTTCCTGTAGAGACTGTTCCCAATGAATGACAAATACTTTCAAACAGGTTCATATCGCCTGCCCAGAGAAGCACCACCTCGGTAACGGTAAGTCCCAGGTAAATAAATAATAACCTGAATCCGATGGATCTTGTTTTAGGATGGATTTTTTCCGCGCCGGACGACTCAAGGCTGAACAACTGGTAATTTATAATCTTGAAAGCTGGCAAGATCAATATAACCAGAACTATGATCCCGATGCCGCCAATCCAGTGCGTCAGGCTTCTCCAGAAAAGTATTGAATGAGGGAGCGACTCGACATCGCTGAATATCGTGGCACCTGTTGTTGTGAAACCAGAAGCTGATTCAAAAAAAGCATCGGTAAATGAGGATACCGTGCCTGAAAGCAAGAAAGGAAAGGCGCCCGCAAAACTAATAAGGAGCCATGCCAAGGTTACTGAAAGGTAACCCTCTTTCGTACCCACGACTGAATCATCAGCCCTTCCAGAAAGGAAATAGAAGATAACTGACAGTAGTGCAGTTACAGCCGCCGGAAGAAGAAACGGACTGGTGCTCTCCCCGTAGATGATTGCAACCACAACAACGAGCATGAAAGCCAATGTCTCGATGAAGAGTATGGTTCCCAGAATCTTGAGAATCACTAAAGGGTTTATAAGCCTCATATGGAACACGAATTGCGCAAAGATAGAAATTGTGTTCCATTATTTCATTGGATGGAATCCTTTTTAGCTGTGCTACCTATAAGCACCATGTAATCACTATATCCGATATTCTTACGGGAAAGTTCGATCTTCCTGACTTTGAAGGAAGTACTGATTACTGTCTGGGAACCATCAGCCTCTTTCATAACCAATTCTTTCGACTCCACGAGTTCCTTTATTGACTTCTCATCAAAGCCTGAATCTGCAGTAGTATAAATGATGACCTTGACAGGGCAATCGAACGAGGTTATGAAACCAGCTACACCACTCTTCCCGGATAACATCTGGGACAAATAATAAGTATCGAGTGGATCGAAGAAGTTGTCAACAAAAAGTTTGAACTCATCCACGTTTATATTCCGGGAAGAAGCAAGTATGTTCACTTTGACAGGTGCGAACATCGTGTTGAGAACTTCAAGTGAGTCCGTTACCGCAGGATCATAGAGCACCTTCACCGTATGAGTGCCTGCATAAGTTGTGACCCCGGTAACTCCTTTATTTTGTCTTACCTGATTTGAAAATGCCATCGAGCTGCCATAACATTTTACATTTTTAAGTCCCGTCTTTTCAAGGATCTGCATATCTTGTTTCTTACCGCTTTCACCCCAGTAAAGTGATAAAGTTGGTATTTCGAATGACCTCCCGGCGATAAATCCAGATGCAATTAGTAAAATAGTTAAGGCGGCAGGAAGCCAGATCCTTCCTGATCGGTTGAACTTTAAAGCACCTTTCTCGGGGCATACACCTATACAGTCACCGCATAAATGACAATCGATATGCTTAACATCTTTCATTACGGCAACATCAATTGCCTGCGGACAGTTTACCGTGCATAACCTGCAACCGGTGCACAAATCCTCATCACGTCTTACCCTGAGAACAGGAAATGGTGTCTTTTCAATCATCAGTATCTCGATCAGAAATGCCAGTTCACAGGCAGCTGCTGCCGGCCAAACCCAGCTTAGTTCAACCCCTGCCCACATCAAGATGAAATACACCCCGAAGACAACAGCGAATACAGGGAATAATCTAAAGATGTTTGAAAGAGATCCGAGAGGACAAATATACTTGCACCAGAATAACCTGATAAAGAATGATCCGGCGACAAGAAGAATGATTGCAATTGTTGCCATTATCACGGATACATCCGGATTGAACCCGCTCATAGCGGCAAAGAAAGGATCGAACTTCCTGCAGAACAGCTCCGAGGAACCAATTGTAAAATAGACAACTATGAAGAGCAGGATATACTTTAACAAACGCAAGGCGAGGTCAGCGGTTCCCTTTACAGTTATCAACATTCCCATTCTCTGTCCAACTTTGCCTAACCATTCCGAAAAGGTGCCAAGAGGGCAAATAAATGAGCAGAACAGTTTGCTGAAAAGTATCACACCGGCAAGAAGCACAAGGCCCATGGCTATCTGAACGCTTGTCATTGAGCAAGCAAGAGAGTTGTTCACAAGGAAGCTTGACAGAGCCATCAGCCCGCCAAACGGACAGTACGCTTCGAAATCGGAAACACTGTTTTTCTGGATAAGTGGCCTTATTAAAAGAAATGCCAGGAATAATAAGACTGACAGCTGTAAAATCAGCCGGTAGGGGTTCTTTTTAAAATTCTTCTTCATATCAGACAAGTTGCAGCCAAAATAGTAAAGATGATGATTAATTGACATGATATCCGGAGCATATTATTAGCTTATTTAATTATTTTTGAAAAAATTCAATAAAACCTGATACCATGGGAAAAGTACTCTTGATTGGAGCGGGCGGTGTTGGCACTGTAGTTGCCAGCAAGATGGCTGCTGCCCCTGAAATTTTTTCTGAAATATTGCTTGCAAGCAGAACAAAATCGAAATGCGATGCAATAGCTGAAAGGATAGGAGGCAACAGGATAAAAACGGCAGCTGTTGATGCAGACAATGTTCCTCAGCTTGTTAAGCTTATAAAATCATTCTCACCGGATATAGTTGTTAACGTCGCACTTCCTTACCAGGACCTGCACATTATGGATGCGTGTCTCGAAACCGGAGTGGCTTACCTCGATACCGCAAACTACGAACCAATTGATGAGGCCAAGTTCGAGTACAGCTGGCAGTGGGCATATGCTGACAGGTATAAAAAAGCAGGTCTTACAGCTATCCTGGGTTGCGGGTTTGATCCGGGCGTAACCTCGGTCTTCACTGCTTACGCCGCGAAACACCATTTTGATGAGATGCATTACCTCGATATAGTTGACTGTAATGCCGGTGACCATGGAAAACCATTCGCTACAAATTTCAACCCCGAGATCAACATCAGGGAAGTGACTCAAAAGGGTAAGTACTGGGAGAAAGGGGCATGGGTTTATACCAAACCTCACGAGATTCATAAACCACTCAATTACCCTGAAATAGGACCAAAAGAATCATACCTGATCTACCACGAGGAATTGGAATCTCTCGTTAAGAACTATCCAACTCTGAAACGGGCCAGATTCTGGATGACATTTGGACAGGAATACCTTACTCATCTCAGGGTAATCCAGAACATTGGAATGGCAGGCATTGAGCCAGTGATGTTCGAAGGACGAGAGATTGTCCCCCTCAAGTTCCTCAAAGCCGTGCTTCCTGATCCTGGAGATCTAGGCGAGAACTACAAAGGCCTCACATCCATTGGTTGCAGGATCAAAGGCCTCAAAAACGGGAAGGAAAAGACCTACTACGTTTACAATAACTGCAGTCACGAAGCCGCTTATAATGAAACAGGTGCGCAGGCTGTCAGCTACACGACAGGTGTGCCGGCAGCTATCGGTGCCATGATGTATCTCAAGGGACTCTGGAAGAAACCAGGTGTTTATAATGTTGAAGAATTTGACCCGGATCCGTTCATGGAACAACTGAACCTCCAGGGACTGCCATGGGTTGAACTTCATGATGTAGATCTGGAACTTTAGTTTACAAACTTCTGAAGATACAAATCATTTAAACCCGTGCAATTGATCGACTATTCGAAGGTACCATCCCCATGTTACGTGATGGAGGAGGAGAGGTTCAGGAAAAACCTGGCTCTCATCAGGAAAGTCTCGGATGAATCCGGCGCCGAGATTATCCTGGCATTCAAGGGTTTTGCAATGTGGGGTGTATTTGATATTTTGAGGGAATATATTTCAGGTGCAGCTGCAAGCTCGCTGGGTGAGGCCAGACTGTGCCACGAAAAGATTGGCTCACTGGCTCATACCTACTGCCCGGCATTCAGGGAGTCCGATTTCGGGGAATTGCTGGGGTATAGTTCGCATGTCACATTTAACTCCTTATCTCAATATAACAAGTATCGCCAGCAACTGCTAAAATCTGGCCACAAAGTGTCACCTGGCCTTAGGATTAATCCCGAATTCTCTGATATATCGCATGGACTTTACAATCCGTGTTCACCAGGTTCCAGGCTGGGAGTACGGGCAGAGGATCTTAAAGATGGACTTCCTGATGGGATAGAAGGCCTGCATTTTCATGTTCTGTTCGAGAACGATTCTTACCAGCTTGAAAAGGTTCTGAAGGTTGTCGAGGAAAAATTCAGCAGGTTCTTCCCGCGTATCAAATGGATCAACATGGGAGGTGGTCACATTATGACCCGGAAAGACTACAATACTGATCATCTCGTGAGCCTGTTAAAAGAATTCAGGAAAAAGTGGGGCCTTCACGTGATACTCGAGCCTGGAAGCGCTTTTGGCTGGGAAACGGGAGAACTTGTTTCCACTGTGGCGGATGTTGTCGAAAACAATGGCATCAAAACAGCCATCCTTGATGTTTCTTTTACCGCTCACATGCCTGATTGTCTCGAGATGCCATATAAACCAGTTATCCTTGGAGCATCCGAACCAGGGGAAGCTCCATTTAAATACAGGATGGGAGGTAATTCCTGCCTTTCCGGCGATTTCATGGGTGACTGGGGTTTCGAGAATGAACTGAAACCAGGCGACCGCATTGTATTCTGGGATATGATTCACTACACGATGGTGAAAACAACAACTTTTAATGGTGTTCACCACCCTTCTATCGGTCTGTGGAAAAAGGATGGTTCATTCAAACTGATAAAATCTTTCGGGTACGAGGATTATCGCGACAGGCTGTCTTAACCGGTATATCAGCGCCTGTTAATTGTAATATCGGTCACGCACAATCCTTTTGAACCGAGAATGGCTCCTGTTATCTTATCAGCCACCTCTGCCGGTTCCATGAATGATTCAATGTTTCTATCGTGGCTTGTCACCTTCCAGAAATCTGTCTTCATCCCCCCGGGGTATACCGCTATTATATTCCTCTGTCGTCCTTTGAGTTCCGTTCTCAGGGCCTCTGTATAGCCCCTGGCTCCCCATTTGGCAGCACAATAAACACTTTCCTCATTCCGTCCAAGGGTTGCTGATGTAGACATGATGTTTACTATAGTCAGTTCCTCGGTCTCAGGTGTGAACCTCAGAACCATGGTACTCATAAGGATGAGCCCCTTGAGATTGGCTTCAAAGATCTGATCAATCTGGTCCGATGTAGTTAATCGTGCATCCTGGAAAAGTCCCCTTCCGGCATTATTAAATAGATACTCCGGAATGAGATTGTTTTCCCCTAGAAAACCAGCCAGTTTTTCAACTTCAGCCTCTATGCCAATATTACAGCCGAACGAGACTACTGAATCGCCAAAGCGGTTCTGAAGTCTCGACTTCGCCGCTTCTAACCTGGCTTTGTCCCGGCCAATCATCAGCACCTTCCTGCCTGACCCAGCAAGATTTTCAGCAAGAGCAAAACCTAGTCCGCTGGCAGCACCGGTAACAATCGAAATCTTCTCCATGTAATTTACAGTTATGTGTAGTCCAAAGCTAAAGAAAAATATTGTCAGGCTATTATAATGAGACTTCACTACTTTTCATACTTTTGCTTCCCTGTCGGAATATGAAGAAAACCTTTTTCAATACCAGGGCGCACCTTGCCTTACTGGCTGCCAATCTGATATATGGACTTAATTTCAGTATTGCGAAATCTGTTATGCCCATGTACATTAAGCCGTTGGCGCTTGTGTCGGTCAGGAGTGTTCTAACCGCGGGACTATTCTGGTTAACAGGGCTTTTCATGCCTAAGGAAAAGGTTGAAAAGCGTGATCTGCTTTATATTTTCGCATGTTCTTTTCTCGGGGTCGTCTTTAACCAGATACTCTTCCTTGCTGGCCTTAACATGACAACCCCGGTGAATTCTTCAATAATCCTGGCCATTAATCCGGTTGCAGCCTTCGTATTTGCTGCCATCATCCTTGGTGAAAAGATTTCCCTGACCAGGGGGGCAGGGCTTGCCGTGGGTTTAACCGGTATCATGCTGTTAATACTTTCTGATGGTACTCCCGATCTCTCGAGCAGGACTTTTATCGGGAACATTTTTACCCTTGTCAACACTCTCAGCTGGGCTCTCTTCACTGTTGTCATAAAAAGGATGCTAGCCAAATACAGTCCCATCACCGTTATGAAATGGACCTTTCTGTTTGGCATGATAACCAATATTCCGGCGGGATACAGCGAGTGGAGCACAACTGACTGGCATTCAATAACGGTTAACGCCTGGCTGGCAATAGGATTCGTCGTCATCTTCGCTACCTACCTCGGCTACCTTCTTCTCACATTCGGTCTCCGCAGGCTAAGCCCAACAATAGTCTCGAGTTATACTTATACTCAACCAGTAATAGCAGGACTGCTGGCTTCAATGATAGGACAGGACACTGTCACAACGGTGATGGTCCTTTCGGCTGTTTTGATATTCGCGGGTGTCTTCCTTGTAAGCAGACCACAAAACAATAATCTACTTCCTGGGAACTGACCTCTGGAAACCAGATACATTCAGATTGGGATCCCTGTTGGGATCATAAGATGGATTGTCAGAGTAGATGAGCTCGCCACTCTGGTTTATCCATCTCGTTTTATAATGATCCGTATCTATTTCCTTCTTGCCGGTGAACGGGTTAGTATATTCATTCTGCCCGGTTACAGTGAGATACATGTCCTTGTTTATCTCCGAGAATGTTTTGCGACGGCTTTCGTTTATAGCGTTATCCATTTCCTGGAGTTCCTTTTGTGTTGCTGCAATCAGACCCGACCTCTGACGCTGCCCATTCACCTCACCCTCTATCCATTTAATATTCCATATTCCCGAATTCTGGATAACCTGAAGAAGGGGTTCCCACTTCGCGATTTCCCCGGCCGGCGCTCTTATGAGCATGCTCTGACGATTCTTCCAGAGTCCTCCTCCGTTCATACCGTAATCCTCGATTACAGATACCATTCGTTCAGTATAAGAACGTCCGTTCTCTGTATAGGTGTACTCCACCAGTGCAGCCTGGTAGGTCATGTTAGTCACCATCCTCAATGAAGGATCCGACATCGAAGCATACAACTGTGCCAGCGAGGGAAGCGGTTTAACATTAGTAACTGACACGTTTGTAGCTCTTGGATGAGCGTACGGTATACCTACCTGAACGATGAAGTCGGATGGACTTCTCTTCCTGCGAACAAGACAGTTATTAAAAACTGCGCCTTCCGGATTACCCCAGGCCTTCGACTGGTCGATACAAAGCATTTCCGGAAGCCATCTGATCATCACACTCCCTGACTGATCAGATTTTACTGCCATGTCGAACTTGCACTCCACCATGTTATTGGCCCCGGCAAGGTTGGGATCCAGAATACGTATGGCACCTCCTTCAACAATCCAACCTTTTGGAACGAGCAGGGAGAAAGCCTTTTCTTTTGGCTCATCTACTCTTTTAAGATAAACAGGGCCACTCTGACCTGCAGCTAAAAATGGCAGGAAGCATAATAAAAACAGTACTGACTTAAACATCGATTATAATATTTGACCGTATGAGTATCAAATATATGAATCAACCGGCTAAATAAAAATGAGTCAGGCTGGAAATTTCTGATTATTTACTTATTACACCTGATCCTAACAGTTCATCCCCATTGTACCAAGCCGCGAACTGACCTGGTGCTATACCTCGCTGCAGACGCGAAAATACTATGTAAATACCTTCTTTTCTGCAGAAGAGCCTGGCTTCCTGGAGTGGCTGCCTGTATCTTATCCTTACTAAATAATCTCTTGATTCGCCCGGCTTCATCCGGATATCTTCCCGTATCCAGTGTATCTCGTTGTCATTCACGAGCAGTCCTTTCCTGTATAAACCAGGGTGATCCTGTCCCTCGCCAACATATACCAGGTTATTAGTTATGTCGGTCGCTATAACGAACAATGGATCTTTATGTCCCCCTATATTAAGTCCTTTCCTTTGACCAATAGTATAGAAGCCTGCACCATTATGAGTGCCAATCGTTTTACCGTATCCCGGATCGAGGCCATGAGGCTGCACAAGCTTCTGAAGATCTTCATCTGGAACATCACCAGCAGGAAGAGTATCATCATATTCAGACACGATGGCTTCTGCAAGTACTTCAAGAACCCTACCTTTCCTGGGTTCCAGCTTTTGCTGCAGGAAGGTTGGAAGATCAACCTTTCCAACGAAACAAATACCCTGGGAATCTTTACGACTTGCTGTTGCCAGACCATTCTCTTCTGCTATTCGTCTTACCTCCGGTTTGCGTAGTCCGCCTATCGGGAAAAGGGCATAAGCAAGCTGTTCCTGGTTAAGCTGACATAGAAAATAACTCTGGTCTTTATTGTTATCAATACCCGCCAGTAATCTGTGAACCGGAGGCTCATGACCGGGCATTGTATCCTTCCGGCAATAATGACCTGTTGCAACAAAGTCACCACCAAGCTTCCTTGCCTCCACGGCAAATGAATCAAATTTGATTTCCCTGTTGCATAATACATCAGGATTTGGAGTCCTGCCTTTTGAATATTCCGAGAACATGTAATCTACGACACGTTCGCGGTAATTCTCGCTCAGGTCAACAAAATGAAAAGGAATTGATAGTTTTTTGGCGACCATTTCTGCAAACATCCTGTCGTCTTCCCAGTGACATTCGCTTTGGAGAAGACCGGTTGTATCGTGCCAGTTCCTCATGAATAAGGCTTCGACCTCGTAGCCCTCATTCCTGAGAATCAACGCCGCCACGCTCGAATCAACTCCACCAGAGAGGCCTACTATAACCTTCTTTTTCATTGACGCGAATTTAATAAAAAGTAATAAACGGCTTAACTATTACCTAAGCCCGTGTAAGTCTGGATCATATTTAAAAAGTACCCAGCCAATCGAGGCCGAAAGATAATTTGGGTAACTTTAGAGTCATGGAACGCGGCATTCTCACTAAATATAATGCATCTGCCGGATCGGGTAAAACTTACAAGCTTACAGCTATTTACCTGGCACGCATACTCGGTTCGGGTAACGCGTACAGGAGAATACTTGCCGTGACTTTTACTCACAAGGCTGCTTCTGACATGAAGCGCAAGATACTGTCAGAACTGTCAGCCCTCGCCCTGGGGGAACGTACGGGAATGGTATCATATCTCGAAAGCACAACCGGTAAAACCTTCGAGAGTCTGGCCGCAGAAGCCCGGAAAGTACTCGAATCAATATTGTATGACTATTCACTCTTCTCGGTAGGCACTATTGACAGCTTCTTCCAGAAAGTCATAAGGGCATTCACACGCGAGATAAATCTTCAACAGGGTTATACCATTGAACTTGATCATTCTCTTATTCTCGATGAAGCCGTTGAAAGGATGCTTGAAAACTCAAGGGTCGACGAGCCGCTGCGAAACTGGCTTACAGAGTATTCTGACGATCGTCTCGACGAGGGGAAAAGCTGGAACCTTAAAACCGATCTACTCATACAGGCTGAGCAGGTATTCAATGAAAAGTTTCGCCTCCTGCCAGCTGAGGACCGGGAACTGCTGATGAACAGGGATTTTCTGAACAGTTACCTAGCTGAATTGAGGGCAGTTAAATTTGGGTTCGGAAACAAGATAAAAGAGGACGCTCTAAAATGCCTTGAATTGCTTTCTGATTGCGGAGTATCTGACGATATGTTTCTCAGGGGAACCAGCGGTGGCGTTCCCTCATTCCTCAGAAAGCTAATTAAGAGTTCAGGGAACTCGTGGGATGAGCCAGGGAAAACTGTACTCAAGGTCCTGGAGGATCCGCCCCAGTGGACAACTAAGTCAAAGAACCTGCCGCGTGTCGATGATGCCATGTCGAAAGGGTTTGACTCAATGTTCACGGACCTTCTCAACTACTATTCATCCGGCTACATGAAAGCCAACACGGCTTCAGCCATTCTCGAGAATATTTACATGCTGGGCATCCTGACTGATATACTATTTAATATCAGAGAGATTACAAGTAATGAGAACAAGTTTCTCTTGTCGGATGCCGGCGAGTTACTGTTCAGGATAACAGGAAACGATCAGACTCCCTTTATCTACGAGAAGGTTGGAACTGTATTCGAAAATTTCATGATCGACGAGTTTCAGGATACTTCTCATATACAGTGGAACAACTTCAGGCCACTAATTTCGGACAGCCTGGCCCAGGGTAATGATAATCTTGTTGTTGGAGATATTAAACAATCCATTTACAGGTGGAGAAACAGTGACTGGTCAATTTTCAGCAGTCTGCTTAACAAGCAGATCGGCGAAGACAGAATTAAGAAAGAAAGTCTTGATACAAACTGGAGGAGCAAAAAGAATATAATCTCATTCAATAACTCTTTATTCTCGGTGCTTCCCGAGGTACTTGATGCTTCAGAAAAGTTTACCACCGGTAGTCTGACCTTGAAGGATGTCTTCTTCAATTCCGCCCAGGATTGTCCGCCAGGCAGGGAGGGAGGCATGGTAAAAATTACTTTCCTGGATGGTGATGAGGATAAAGGCTTTTACACCAAAGCACTTTCTGAATTACCTTCCCTTCTCGAGATGATTCAGGACAAGGGTTACACTGGTTCTGATATTGGCATTCTTGTCAGGAGGAACAGGGAAGGGGCTGACGTGCTTAATACTCTTCTTGACTACCGGAAAAACGCTGGAGACGAGAAACTGTCCAAGTACACCTACAAGGCGGTCTCCAATGAATCCTTGCTGCTCTCCAATTCTTCATCTGCCTGCTTCATAACCGGCATCCTTCATTACATCTTTGATGAAAAGGATGAGCTGAACAGGGCCATAATACTAAGGAACTGGTTCAACCTGAACGAAGAAACAAACCGATTCGGAACCGAAATAATAAAAATATCCGATAAGAAATACTTTGAAAGCCTGCTTGGTGAAGATGCACCACCATTTCTTGAAGAGCTTAAGGAGAAAACATTATTCGAAGCAGTAGAAAGTGTTATATCGTTTTTCGACCTTGGGAAAAACCCGGGCAATACTCCTTTCCTTACAGCACTCCAGGATTCCGTGATCGAGTATTCAGAAACACGATCAGCAGACATACCAGGCTTCCTGAAGTGGTGGGAAGTAACAGGTCAGAATAAATCTGTAACTCTCTCTGACGACAGGGAGGCAATGAGGGTGATGACAATACATAAATCAAAAGGGCTTGAATTCAAAATTGTAGTAATCCCCTTCATAAACTGGAGCATGGGTCATGCCGTGCCTCCCATGCTGTGGCTTTCACCATCAGAACCTCCATTTAACAAGCTTGGTCTTGTCCCGGTGAAATACAGGAGCAACCTTACTGTTACTGATTTTAGTGACGAATATTTGCTTGAAAGGTATTCGGCAGCTGTTGATAACCTGAACTTACTATATGTTGCCTTCACGAGAGCAACTGATGGATTATTCGGATTCTGCCCCGGCAAATCCCGGAAACAGACGATAGCTGACTTCATCAGGCAGGCAATTTCATCACAAGTGGCAGTCGCTGAAAATAAGCCCTACATTAATTTCAACGGGGTTTTTGATGAGGAGTCCAATTCTTTCAGTTATGGACAACTTGCCAGGGATGACCTGAATACAGATTACCAGGGAGGTTCGGTCAAAGCCGGGAATTATCCTGTCCACGACTACGCTGACAGGCTCAAATTAAGATTCCATGGCGAAAACTGGCTGATAAAGAAGGATGACAAGAGATCAGGCATGATCAACTATGGAAAACTCATGCACGAGGTATTCGAGTCAGTACTGGTGCTTGAAGATATACCTGCAGCGGTAAACAAGCTTGTATCTGAAGGGAAACTCCAGGCTTCTGAAAAGGAATTGCTGATTGAAAAACTAAAGGTCTCGGCCTCTGACCCGGAGGTAAGCGACTGGTTCTCACCAGGCAAGAAGATACTTAATGAACCAACAATACTCATTCCTGGTGGCGAAAGCAGACGACCAGACAGGGTAATCCTTGAAAATGATTCGGTTAGTATTGTTGATTTTAAATTTGGTCTGGAGAAAGCTGAACACGCTAATCAGGTTAAGGGTTACAAGAGTATCCTGTCGCGGATGGGTTACACTAAAATTAAAGGCTATCTCTGGTACGTTGACGCGGGTAAGATTATTAATGTATGAGCAGTTCAAACTCCATATCAAAGTCAGCATTCCCCTGGGGCCATGACCGGCGTTTCAATGCCTACTCATCGTGGTTCACCGCGCATTACGGGGGACGACTTCAAAAGGTAAGCATAGACGCCGGCTTCACTTGTCCGAACAGGGATGGCAGCAAGGGAACAGGTGGATGCACTTTTTGTAATAACGATACTTTCAATCCGTCGTATTGTCATCCTGCTAACAGCGTCTCTTCACAACTTCAGAAAGGAATCACATTTCTTACTAAAAGATACCCGAGAACAACAGGTTTCCTGGCTTACTTCCAGGCTTATTCAAATACCTACTCCGATATAAGCAGACTCAGGGCTTTGTACGGGGAAGCTCTAGAATTCCCCGGCATCAAGGGTCTCATCATTGGAACAAGACCTGATTGTATAGACGATGAAAAGCTTGAATATTTCAGGGAATTATCCGGCAAGTATTACATCGCTGTTGAATACGGGGTGGAATCGTGTTTTGACAGGACCCTGGCAAGGGTAAACAGGGGACACGATTTTTCCGAGGCTGTCAGGGCCATCGAAAAAACAGCGTCAGCAGGTGTTTATACAGGTGCGCACTTCATCCTTGGACTCCCTGGTGAATCGATAGACGACATGCTCAAATATGCTGAGATAATCTCCAGACTGCCGGTTCACACGGTAAAGTTTCATCAACTGCAGATAATAAAAGGAACACGAATGGAAGCTGAATATCTCGAAAAACCTGATGATTTCGTGATATTTGGATTCGAAGAATACACCAGGTTCATCATAAAGCTCCTTGAGAATTTAAACCCGGCTATTGTAGTGGAGCGACTTTCAGGAGAAGCACCCCCGGGAATGATTGCCGGTCCAGGCTGGAATGGTATCAGGGGCGACCAGGTTACAAGACGAATAGAAGAAAAAATGAAGGAACTTGATACATGGCAGGGGAGGCTCTACAAATGAAATCATTCCTGGGTCATATCGCTTCGAGCTTATTAACAGAATCAGGTAATGATCTCTCGCGTCATTGTCTGGTTTTCCCGAACAGGAGAGCCGGCCTTTACTTCAACAAGTACCTGTCGGAGTTATCCGACAAACCATTGTGGGCTCCAAAAGTAACTACCATAAATGAGCTCTTCAACTCATTCTCAGGGCTCATTATTGCTGACAACGAGATACTTGTAATAGAACTGTACAGGGTTTACAAACGTCTGAACATCAAGGCCGAGAGTTTTGATGCCTTTTATTTCTGGGGAGAAATGCTAGTTAATGATTTCGACAACATTGATAAGTATCTGGTAGATCACGCCCGGGTTTTCAGTAACCTCAAAGATATCAGGGAGATTGACGCCAGGTTCGGGGGGCTGACAGACGATCAGGTAAAAATTATAAGGCAATTCTGGGCAAATTTCAAACCTGAAGCACCAACAAACGAGAAGGAAGGATTTCTTGAACTATGGAATATACTTCCCGCGTTGTATTCTGAATACCGGCAATTGCTCAGGTCAAAAGGGCTGGCATATGAAGGTATGGTATTCCGCGATCTGGCCGAATTATGCATGAACGGTTTCAACCCTTCATTCGGAGATTTCACATATCACTTCATTGGGTTTAATGCACTTAACAAGTGTGAGCGCCAACTCATGAATACTCTCAGGGAGAAAAAGGCTGCAAGGTTTTACTGGGACTATGACGACGCTTTCGTGAACAAGAAAGTTAATCATCCTGCCGGCTTCTTCATCAACCAGAACCTGATGGAATTCGGTAATTCAGTGCCTGAAGGCTGGGACTTCTCTTCATTCAGAAAACCTCGCTTAAAGAGGAATATCAGGGTAATTGAATCACCTTCTGATGTTGCTCAGGTGAAAACTGTCTCGACGCTGCTTTCACATCTTGAGGAACTTGAAGGCGAGGAAGCTCATCACACAGCTGTTGTCCTTGCTGATGAAAACCTTCTTGTACCGGTACTAACCTCACTTCCCGAAAATGCATCCGCCATCAATATTACAATGGGTTACCCGCTGAGGTACAGCCCTGTTTATTCGCTTATCAGGAACCTGCTCGACTTGCAGAAGAATGCCAGGCTGACTGATGGAAGACTCCTCTTTTCTAACACCGATGTAAAAGCGGTTCTCCAGCATAGCTACGTGAGGACTGAATCAGCAGGTACGACAGCAGCTATTTTACAGATGGTTGAGGAAAAAAATGAAACCTGGATTGATGCATCGATGATTTGTCCTGATGTTCTTTTTAACATTATTTTCAAGAAGCATGATTCTCCATTAGCAGTTTCAAACTGGATCAGGCAAATTCTGGAATCATTTTTCATTGGGAACGAGGCAGAACAATTGGAATCAGCCGGACATGAAGCAGGTTTCAGAAACGAGTTCATCTACAGGACACTCTTATCAATGAACAGGCTGGATAACGTTCTCGATCAACCCGATATAATTATTACTCTCCCTGTCTATCTCAAGCTTCTGGAAAGAGTTCTGCGTGGCATTTCCGTGCCATTCACCGGCGAACCGCTGTCAGGGCTGCAGGTCATGGGAATACTTGAAACAAGAGCCCTGGATTTTAAAAACCTGTACTTCCTTTCAGTTAACGAGGGCGTCCTGCCAAGGGCTGTTACAGCAACATCATTTATCCCTTATAATATCAGGGAGGCTTTTGGACTGCCGGTAATAAGGCACCAGGACTCCATTTACTCGTATTATTTTTACAGGTTAATTCAGAGAGCGGAAAATGTGACCATTCTATATAACTCGAGTAACGAGGGATTAAGAACCGGTGAAATGAGCAGGTTTATCCAACAGCTAAAATATCTCGAGGAAGAAAAACCTGTTTTTTCAAACCTGTCATTCGAAATTAATCCTGGTTCTGCGCCTGATGAAATGATTGAGCGTTCGGAACAGCATGCCACTTTGCTTGAATCATCTTACCTGGGGAATGGCAAAAGAATTCTGTCACCAAGCGCTATAAACACCTGGCTGAACTGCAGCATGAGGTTCTTTTACAGGTACGTGGCTAATATTTCCGAGCCTGTAAAACCGCTCGACGAGATAGATCCGGCATTGTTTGGTGAAATGCTTCATTCCGTGATGGAAAAGCTATATTCTCCTTTCACAGGAAAAGAGCTTGCCCCTGCGGATTTCAAAAACCTGCTATCAGGTGATAATCTTGAAAACCTTGTTAATACGGTTGCCATTGGGAAACTACATCCTGGTCAGCCTGCAGGTCTTTCCGGAAGCGAGCATATTACTTCAGATGTGCTAAAGAAATACGCGGCAATGATATTAAAGTATGACGGAACGGTTGCGCCTCTGAGCATCATTGGAACCGAGGCTCCAAAATCCTTACCCGTCACGATATCTCACTCAGGAAGCAACAAGACTGTTAGTATTGGTGGGGTAGTGGACAGGCTTGATAAAAAAAATGGACGGATGAGGATCGTCGATTACAAGACTGGAAACATTGAATATGAGATCAGTTCGATAGAATCATTATTCGATAGCCAGGATGATAAACGTGGCGACGCGTGGTTCCAGGTATTAATGTATTGCAAGATTATCACGACTGGCTTGAAGGACAAGAGAATTAGTCCCGCCGTCTATTCAGTCAGGAAACTCCCATCTGGTGATTTCACCCCTTACCTGAATATTAAAACAGGTACTGGAAGTGGCAGCGCTCTTGAAGATTATGCCGATGTATCGCTGGAGTACTCCACCAGGTTAAAGTTAACAATCGAGAATATATTTGACAGGAATGTGCCATTTGTCATGACGAACAATACAAACAGGTGCAAGTACTGTCCTTATATCGGGCTTTGCGGCAGATAGGAAAAATGCTTAACTTTAGATTGCTAATGACCTGGCTTTAATAAACTCAGATAATGATTACCGGTTATACTAATTACAAGGTTGAGATAAAGAATGTCAAATTCGTGGCTGATGATGGAAGAAAATGTTCAAAAACTGCCATTGTTACTCTATATGGCCACGAAGGTGCCGAGATAGGCTCAGAGCTTTTCGGTGTTATAGAACCTGGCGAGATATACCAGTTGATTAAAGATGGGCAGGACATCAACCTGGACAATTTTTATATAAACGAGTTTTCGCTTGCAACCTATCGCCGTCATAACGATCTTGACAGGAAAGCACTCGTGCAACTTGGAAATTTCTCCGCAAGGAATGCTTTTTTCGAATCCAGGTCGCTTATCGACTTCAGCTACTCGGAGTTCAAGGATACTGACATAAGTTTCGATGGCGCCCATTTTGCAAAGGGAAAAGTCTCTTTCACCGGTTCCAACTTTGGGATGGGCAATGTCATCTTCTCAAATACCTTCTTCAGGGACGGCAACATTGAATTTACCGGTGCTGTATTTGGTGATGGTGACTTCCTATTCAAAAACGCCGTGATACGAGACGGCACAAAGGATTTCCAGGACATAAGATTTGGCGACGGCGAGATTAGCTTCGCCAATACCGAGTTCAACTCGGGGGAATTGCTTTTCATAAACACCCAGTTCGGAAACGGGAAATTTAACTTCAAGGTGGCAAGGATTACCGGTGGCAAGGTTGATTTTCATTATTCAGCATTTGGCGATTGCGACGTCACATTCGAGAGGGCTGAATTCGGTAACACCAGGGTGGATTTCAGAACTGTTGATTTCGGCTCCGGCAGGATTAACTTCAACAGGACTATTTTTGGGAACGGCGAGGTTAGCTTCGAAGGAGCATCGTGCAAATCAGGTAAAATACAGTTCAAAAAGGCAGAAATGGGAGCAGGGCTTAAGAATTTCAGCCTCATGGAAATGTCAAATGCTGAAATCAACTTCGAGAGAACCGAGTTTGGTGATGGCGATGTAAACTTCTACAATTCAGACTTTAAAGTACTTAGCCTCAAATCGTGCCACCTCGATCATTATGTTGATCTTCGTCTTTCAAGAGCCGAGTTACTGGATATGTCCGATACAATAGTCAGGGACATCATAGACCTCGAACCGTACGACTTCAAGATTAACATCAATGAACTCGATATGACAGGGATGCGTCTTATCGGCAAACTCTACATCGACTGGGTTCAGAATGGTTGCTATGCCCTGGTAACCAACCAGAAAGAGACAACACTCAGACAAAAAGCAGAACAATTCAGGACGCTGAAGCAAAATTTCAGCGGCACTGGAAAATACGAGGATGAAGACAGGGCTTACGTTATGTTCAAGAGGTATGAATCCAAAGCTGATCTTGCCGATGAAATAAAAGGGAACAGGCTGGCATCAGCATGGGCTTACCCGGCCTATGGCTTCAAATGGCTCGTGTTCGACAAGATTGGTTTATATGCAACATCACCCGGCAGGGTTCTTCTTAGCGTGGTAGTCTTCTGGATCGTGTTCGGTTTCACATATTTCCTTATTGAACTGGCCGGTCTGGGCAAAACGATGTCATCTGTTGGAAATCCTGATCAGCTGTCAGTATTATTCCAGTCATTCTACCACAGCGCCATCACCTTCTTCACAATTGGCTATGGTGATGTTTTTCCCCAGGGCTTAAGCAGGATTTTCTCCGGGCTCGAAGGATTCATGGGGGTATTCATGATGTCTTACTTCACGGTAGCCTTCGTGCGCAAGGTACTCAGGTAAACCTGCTTCCTGTACTTCTTGCTCATCGCTGCCATTTTAATAGCAGTGACCGCGGCCTCATCGCCTTTGTTTCCATGTATTCCACCCGACCTGTCAATAGCCTGTTGCATGGTATTCGTGGTAAGAACACCGAATATGAAAGGGATATCGTATTCTATGTTAAGACGTGACAATCCATAGGCAACACCCTCGCAGATATATGTGAAATGTGGTGTTTCACCCTGGATAACACATCCGAGGCAAATGACGGCATCAACCTTTTCGTTTTCAGCTACCATCATCGCTCCATGTGTAAGCTCAAAGCTTCCCGGCACATGGGTAACAAGTATGTCATTTTCAGAAACACCGTGTCTTGTGAGAGTCTCGGTTGCACCCTTCAGCAAAGAAAAGGTTACATCCTGATTCCAGTCTGAAACAATAATGCCGAACCGCAGTTTCTTTGCATCTGGTACAGCGGTTGGGTCATAATCGGAAAGATCTCTTGTTGCCATATACGTGTAGTTTTAAAAAAAAACGCACCAGGCCTGGTGTATTGCCTGATGCGGGAACTGTTTCCGGACCATCAGGCCCGTTATTTCATTAAAAGTTTTACCCTTGATATATATTTTTCAATAGAGGTACCTTCAGTACTTTCAGGGTATTTGTCGCGTATCTCCTCATACAGTTTCATTGCTTCTGAATACTTACCCTGCAGTTCATAAATCTGACCTGCCTTCAGAAGGAAGAGTGGTGTATTAAACGAGTTTTCTGCAGTAACGGCCGCCTTCAGGTAACCGGCAACACCCTTATCGAGATCACCAAGTTCAACATGTGCATCGGCTATCGCTCCTTCTGCAAGCGATGCTATGATACCATCCTTACCTTTATACGAGGTCAGCATGTCAATCGCTTCCTGGTACTGGTTCAGATGAAGATAACAGATACCTGCACCATATTTGGCAAGATTACCAGCCCTGGTCATCTTGTAATTCTTTGCAATTTCAAGAAAACCAAGATAGTTTCCATCACCGTTAAGAGCAAGTTTAAGTGAATCAACCTCGAGCCATTTCTGGGCCTGGTAGATCTGCGTCTCCGCCTCGTTATTCCTCTTGTTAAGATACATTCTTCCAAGATAGAAAAGGCCTACCAGAGCCACTATCACCAAAAGTCCTGTAAGCAGGGGTTTATAATTCTCCTCAAGGTACTTCTCCGTCCTTGTTAGTGTTTCTTCAACATTCTTAAGACCCTGTGGATTCTCCTCCTTGTTCTTGTTTGCCATAACTTTAAACTGAAAATGCTTGAAAAATTAACTTCGCAAAAGTAATTTTTTTCAATTGATTTTAAAACAATTATATAAAAACTTTGGCTTTGTTCCTCAATCATGATATCAACATGATTTACTGACAAATAGCATCTGGCTGGTTGGTTGTCATTCTTTTTTTAACTTTGTGATAACTTTGATTCTTCCATTTTTATAGACTGCACCAATGCATCTTCATAAACTTTCTCTTGCAAATTTCAAGAACTACGACAACGCCGAACTTGTCTTTTCGCCAAAGATTAACTGTATTGTTGGAAACAACGGTGTCGGCAAAACGAATATTCTCGATGCTATTCATTATTTGTCGCTTACAAAGAGCTTTTTCAATAATATAGATAGTGCCAATATTAAACATGGTGAAGAGTATTTCATAATCCAGGGGGAATTCGATACAGACAATAAAACTGATAATATCCTTTGTTCTTTTCACAAGCAGAAGCAAAAGGTGCTAAAGCGAAATGGCAAGGAATACCAGAAACTGTCAGATCATGTCGGGAAGTTTCCCGTGGTGATGATCTCTCCCGCCGACAGTGCACTTATACTGGAGGGTAGTGATGAAAGACGCAAATTTCTCAACAAGATAATTAGTCAGTATGACCCTGGATATCTCGATTCAGTATTGAAATACAACAAGGCACTTCAGCAGAGAAATAAGCTTCTCAAAGATTTCGGCTATAGCGGGAAATTTGACAAGGACATGCTTTCAATCTGGGATGCCCAGCTTACAAGATATGGCGAGACAATCTTCAGGGAAAGGAAAATGCTTGTTGAGGAACTTACTGCCGTTTTTGAGGAGTATTATTCTTTTATTTCTGGCAACCGCGAAACTGTTTTCTTTGGATATAACTCGCACCATCTCCAGGGCAATTTCACCGAGGTTCTCGAAAATGCCCTCGTTAAGGACAGGGTACTCGAATATACAACAGTTGGCATTCACAAGGATGATCTCGTTCTTGAAATGAAAGACTACCCGGTAAGGTCGCTTGGGTCGCAGGGTCAGCAAAAATCATTCCTGGTCGCCCTCAAGCTTGCCAAATTCGATTACATAAAAAGAAAGTCAGGCCTGACACCAATCCTGTTACTCGACGATATATTCGACAAATTTGATTCAGACAGGGTAGAGAAAATAATACGACTCGTGGGCAATCATCGATTCGGTCAGATCTTCATTACTGATACTCATAAGGACAGGATGAAGGAAATTCTTGGCAGGCTTGATATTGATCATAAACTCTTTGAAATCGGAGATTCCGCGATCTCTGAAATTCATGATTGAAAAGCATGAGAAGAAGCAAGACTATTTCAATATCCGAGGCGGTTACCGATTACCTGAAGGAAATGAAACTCGATTCCAGGCTTAGGGAAGTCGGGATTATCCAATCGTGGGAAACGATCGCCGGCAAAGCAATAGCCTCCAGAACTTCAAAGATTTACATAAAGGATGGTATTCTTTATGTTCATCTCACATCATCAGTCGTGAGAAACGAATTGCTGATGATAAGAGAAGCAATCAGGGAAAGGATAAACAAGGATGCTGGAGCCGAGGTGATTAAAGATATCGTCTTCAGGTAAAAACCTCACTCGATGGTGTAATTGGCTCCTGTAATACTTATTTTCTTTTTGAAGCCTTTAACTGAGGTAAATATAAATTTCGAGCCCTTTGATTTTACTTCCACATGGCCAGCAGCAGCGACTATTTCTATGGTTGCCGTGTTATCCTGAAGGTGAATATAATTAGCAAGCAAAATAGCCTTTTCGAGCCCATCGCCTCTTTTAAAATTCCACACTTCATCAGGTAATGCAAGTCTGACTGAATCATAAATAGACTCGTCGGGCATCTGATTCAGAAGATCATATAACTGGGCGGGCGAGGTGTTACCAAGCTCGGTAAAACATACCGGATTCCTCTCGATGCTTGCTTTAATGAACGGTGACCAGTCAATAACATCCATCTGCCTGTAGGCATACAATGTAAGGCTGCAAAGTTCTGAAACCGACGACATGCTTTTAATTTTACTCACGATAGCTTCCCGGCTGTCGTCGGTAGAGATAACCGGGAATACGGCTGGTATGTAATTTTTTTCCAGATCTGGCAACCTGGGTTCCGTTCTTATAAAGTCCCTGATCTCCATGAACATATCAGCTATCATCTGTTTATCGTTATAGCCTGAACGTTCAATAAACTTACTCTCGATCACATCAAGAGGCTGTCCTTCCGATTCCCGGAGCAAAACCTCGATATCATTTAAAAGTATTTTTCCACTTATGGGACTCAGATGAAACTCATCACCCTCGATCTCCATCACTAGTTGTTCCCTGGTCTCCTCGGCTACACTGAATTTACTGCCATGCTCGTATTCGAACATCTTCTCGAGAAGAATATAGCGATTGTAGCCGCCGCAGTCACATTTATACTGGAAGAGGTTTTTATATCTCGATTTAAATCTCAGGAAATTAATGAAGATCTGCCTGGTCAGATCTGTCACGAGGAATTTCCTGAGTTCACCTGAAAAAAACTCGTATGAATTCCTGTCTATCGTTGCTGTTTCGTAAAGCGTGTGTATAAAGCCCGAGATATGTGATACAATGGTAATCTTCTCGTTTTCAATTGCCCTCCTGGCCTTCGCCGAGAGAGAGGTTCCGTTGAACCACATGTTCTTCGTGACTATCCTCCGGTTGTTAGTTATCAGTCCTTCTTTCTCGGTTATGAAGTTCTGAGAGTGAAGAGGTGTGGCAATTAGGAAGATCTTCTCGAGAGGGACCCTTCCTATAACAAACATCGAAGCCGCGTAAAGAGCAGATAATGAAACGCATTCTCCAGCCCCGGTCGTGAAGTTTTCCTTGTGCCTGAATGCCGTCATGGCCTCAACAGTT
>JAXLTU010000022.1:0-59535 GCA_046329885.1 Bacteroidales bacterium | reverse complement strand
ATAATTTGGAGCTTCCCTCGTGATCGTTACATCGTGAGGATGACTCTCTATAATACCAGAGCTGGTTACTCTCACGAACCTGGCGTCTCTCTTGAGTATTTCTATAGTAGAGGCACCACAGTAACCCATTCCGGCCCTCAGACCACCTACCATCTGGTATATTACCTCGGTAAGAGTTCCTTTATAAGGCACCCTTGCTTCAATGCCTTCCGGGACGAGCTTCTTGATGTCATCCTCCACATCCTGGAAATACCGGTCTTTCGAACCGTGGTGCATGGCTTCGAGAGAACCCATACCCCTGTAGGTCTTGAATTTTCTGCCGTTATAAATAATTGTTTCCCCCGGAGACTCTTCAACCCCGGCGAACAGGGAACCTGCCATTATTGAATCAGCACCTGCTGCAATTGCCTTAACTATGTCGCCCGAGTACCTTATACCGCCATCAGCAATTACAGGCACTCCGGATCCCTCTATTGCCCTGGCAACATTGTATACCGCAGAAAGCTGCGGTATCCCTACACCGGCAACAACCCTGGTGGTGCATATGGAACCAGGTCCAATACCAACCTTTACGGCATCCGCACCCTCGTTAACAAGCAGTTTCGCTGCCTCGGCTGTTCCTATATTGCCCACGACCACATCTACTGCAGGGAAGTTTTTCTTTATGTCCTTCAGGAAGTCGAGAACCCTGCGGGTATGTCCATGAGCCGTGTCGATAACTATTGCATCAACGTTTGCATTAACAAGCGCCTCGGCTCTTTCCATCGTGTCAGCTGCAATACCCACTGCACCAGCCACCCTAAGGCGACCTTTGTCATCCTTGCATGAATTTGGACGATCTTTTGTTTTGGTTATATCCTTGTATGTAATCAGCCCGACAAGCCTGCCTTTTTCATCAACTATAGGCAGTTTTTCTATTTTATGTTTCTGAAGAATCCGTGCAGCATCCTCGAGGTTAGCCTGGTGATCAGTGGTGATAAGGTTTGTTGTCATCACCAGCGATATTTTCTTCGATTGGTTGCTTTCAAACCTCAGGTCCCTGTTTGTAACAATACCCTTGAGTATCCCGGTCTTGTCGACAACAGGTATCCCTCCAATCTTGTAATCCTTCATCAGGTTAAGAGCCTCTGCAACGTTTGCATCAGGATGGATTGTAACCGGGTCATAAATCATCACGTTCTCAGCCCGCTTTACTTTTTTAACCTGGGCTGCCTGTTTCTCTATAGTCATGTTCTTGTGAATCACACCGATACCACCTTCACGGGAAATGGCAATCGCGAGTTCGGCTTCGGTAACAGTATCCATCGCTGCTGAAACAACAGGAGTGTTGATTAAAATATTGCGAGTGAATCGTGAACTAATATTCACCTCGCGGGGAAGTACTTCCGAGTACCCGGGTACAAGGAGGACATCATCAAAAGTCAGTCCCTCGAACAGAATTTTATCGTTTAGAAATGACATCGGCCGCGGTTTTTAATTTGCCTGCGAAATTACAAAAAAAAGTTGTTCCCGAACCTCTGATCTCTTTTATTTTAGCGGCCTTAAAAAATTGAATTACAGTTGCTATTTTTGTATTTGCATCATACTCGTTCATCGACAACAACAAGGGAGCTGGCAAGATATTTACAAATCGCCTCTGGAGAATGGAAACCGAGATATTCAGGAAGATACTTACAAAACACTGGGGATTCTCAGGTTTCCGTCCCTTGCAGCTCGAAATAATTTCCTCGGTTGCATCAGGCAGAGACACCCTGGCACTCATGCCAACAGGGGGAGGTAAGTCCCTTACATTCCAGGTTCCCGCTATGGCCATGGATGGGATTTGCCTCGTCATCACCCCTCTCATTGCCCTGATGAAGGAACAGGTCAGCCGGCTGAACCAGAAGGAAATAAAAGCAGTCGCCATCCATACAGGGATGACCAGGGAGGAAATTGAGGTTGCCCTCGAAAACTGTATCTATGGAGATTTCAAATTCCTTTACATATCGCCCGAGAGAATTGGAACGCAGGTTTTCAAAGCAAAGGCCCAACGACTTAATGTATGTCTCGTGGCAGTTGATGAGGCTCATTGCATTTCCCAATGGGGCTATGATTTCAGACCATCATACCTGAAGATAGCCGATCTGCGCGACCTTTTGCCCGAGAAAGTTCCATTCCTCGCTCTTACCGCTTCAGCAACCCCGGACGTTGCAGACGATATAATGAAAAAGCTTGGATTCAAATCACCAAACCTTCTGAAGACAAGCTTCGCGAGGAAAAATATCTCCTACCTGGTGCGCAAGGTGGAGGATAAGAGCAATTACCTTCTTTCAGCAATTTCCAGGTCGAAGGGATCGGGCATCATTTACGTGAGAAGCAGGAAGAAAACCAGGGAAATATCAGATTACCTTGTTGCCAATGGCTTCAGCTCAGATTATTACCATGCCGGATTATCGCAGGAAGTGCGAGTAATGAAGCAGCAATCATGGGACAAGGGAGAAACACGGATTATTGTCTCGACAAATGCATTCGGCATGGGCATTGACAAGCCGGATGTTCGCTTCGTGATCCACTGGGATCTGCCTGATTCAATAGAATCGTATTTTCAGGAAAGCGGCAGGGCAGGGCGCGACGGCAGACAGTCTGCAGCCGTGCTTCTTTATACTGAGGCAGATGCTGGCAGGTTAAAAGACAGCGTGAGAGTTAAATTTCCACCTGTCGATAAGATAAAGGATGTATACGAGGCAATTTGCAATTACCTCCAGATACCGGAAGGCTCGGGAAAAGAAAATGCCTACGACTTCAACATGTCCGACTTCGTGTCAAAATTCCGTTTGCCAGTCAACGAAACCTATAACAGCCTGGTTTTCCTTCAACGGGAAGGTTATCTCGAGTTCACCGAGGAAATTAATAATCCTTCAAGAGTTCATTTTATTGTTGGGAGGGATGACCTGTATAAATTCCAGGTGGCAAATGAAACCTTCGACGGTTTTATAAAACTTCTGCTCCGGTCATATACAGGAATGTTCACGGAATATGTTCCCATTAACGAGGAACTGATGGCAAAAAAAACCGGAGTTAAGCGCGACGTGATTTACCAGTATCTTGTCAGGTTATCAGCTCTTAAAATCATAAGTTTCATCCCCGGGAAGAAGACTCCTCTCATTATTTTTACCCAGGAGCGACTTGGAAGAAAGAACCTTCTTATATCGCCCGAGACCTATCTTAACGTCAGGGAAAACTACATTTTTAGAATTGGTAAAATGCTTGATTACGCGGGATCAGTTACCCGGTGCAGGTCGGTTATGCTACTTGACTATTTCGGTGAAGAATCGGACAGGTGCGGATCATGTGATTTTTGCCTTGAAAGGAACGAGCTGGACATGAGCAAGCTAGAGTTTGATGCAATTCTCGGGGAAATAAAAGATATTTTATCAAAAGGAATGCCGACACCTGATGAACTTGTCAGGCAAACGGAACAGGAGTCAGATAAGGTGATAAGAGTCATGCGATGGCTCCTGGACCACGGGAAACTAATTCTGCATTCAGACAACAGGTTGTCATGGAAAGAAGCGGGGAGGACGGGAGGATAGTTTAGCACCAATGATTTCAACAGCACCTATTGACCTCTTTTCCCTGAATCCATTCGAGTAAAAATCAGTAATAGGTTGATCCACACTTAATCCCATGGCCTTTGCCGGGGAATTTTTTCCAGGAGTGAATGACTGCATATTAAGCATGGGGTCCTTGCCAATTATCGGATTTGTCTCATTCACAGATGCTCCGGGTCCTTTCCAACCAGGGTCATCCGGATTATACCACAGGTTATTGGAAAAGCTGAATGTGAGTGGATCGGTTCCTGGTCCGATATTTACTGCCGGCCTGCCCGGCGCCCTGAAGATCACAATATTGTTTATAAATCGGTTCCCCGAGCATGGTTTCATTCCTTCATTCCTGTTTTCCTGGAGGATTCTCACAACCCAGAGTGTCGTTCCTGTTATTGTGTTATTTACAACCTCGCAGTTACTGGCTCCAACGAATGCAACTGCCGAGCCTCCGCCAATGAATATATTCGACCAGACTCTTATTCCCGAGGCTTCCCATTCAAATCCTTTGGGTCTGAAAAATTCCAATCCTGTCGATCCGCCAATGTTTATTGCCCGTTCACCGGGATTAGTAAATCTGTTTCTCCTTATTGTCAGGTCGGAGGATCCTCCTTTTGCCTGGATAGCGTTCATGCCAGCTTCGCTAAAAGTGCATCCCGAGATAGTTCCATGATGACAACCTACCATGTCGATCATTGAGCCGCCTGGTGATCCGTTCGAGAAGTTGCAGTCTGTTATCGTGAAAAAATCAACCCCCGACATCTTCAATTGATCATTATTACCCGTGGCGTTCAGGTTACCCCATCTGCAATCGGAAATCTCTATATTGGTGGCTGGAGTACTGTAATCCCCGTCATCATCAATATTTAGTCCGTTACCTGTCTGTCCCTCGAAAACAAGACCGCTTATTAAAATAAAGGCCGGGTCTTTCAGATGAATTCCCGATTCTCCCCCTCTGATAATAACTTCCCCGGGTTTCCCGGCCAGGATAGACACGGGAAGTAACCCGTTTCCACGAAGCCTGTTTAGCATTATTCCGCCTTTATATGTGCCATTATCGATTAAAATGGTATCGCCTGGTTCGCAAAGGGCAGCAGCTTCAGAAATACCCTTTATGTCGCGCGCAGGTCCTACTTTTATTATCCTGCCATTTAATGCGGGTGAAAGCAGACAAAGGATTAAAGTCTGCATGAGGAGTTTGTGATAATTTTTTACCAGCGCCATTTAAAAATGTCTATTTTTGCAGACAAAGTAATAAAAAATGGAGAACAGTTCAGAAACTGTTTATTCGAGGCATGTAGTTGAATTTGTTGCCGTGGCAAATGAATTCTGCAAGTATGCCGAGCATGCACGCTCGATAAATGGGGATGAAATGCTGACTATAATGCAGCGCCTTCTCCCGCTGCTTTATCTTAAAGGTGCCTTTTTGCCGGTATTCGAACCTCACTTTGATGATGGAAACGAGAAGTTTGTGACTGAATCAGACTGGTCTCACGTTAAGGAAGCATTCAGGAGCAGATTTGCATCCGCTGATGATTACCTGGTGTTGCCGCGTGATAAGGATAAAAATGAGGACCCTGTTCCAGCAACTATTTCGGAAGATATGGCTGACCTGTACCAGGATCTTAAAAACTTCATATTATTATACCAGACCGGTACAGAGGAAGTTATGAATGACGCCGTGTGGGAATGCAGGCTGAATTTCGAAGAATTCTGGGGAAGGAAACTACTAAATGCAATGTCGGCTATTCACGAGTTTATTGTCTCCGGTGAAAAAATCACTGACCTCCCGGAATTGGCAGGGGACGACAATAAATCGAAAGACGACTGGTTTATTTCAAGAAGACAAAAAGAATCGCGTGAGAGGAGTGGGGAAAAATTATCTTAAGAATATCGAACCGGAAGAGATCAGGGAACTCGAACTTAAATCATTTGAAGGTGAGATAATTGTAGCTGATACGCAGGCTTCATTCAGGAAAGCCATAACTAAACTTTCAGGCGCTACCCTCCTGGGTTTTGACACGGAAACACGGCCATCATTCAGGAAGGGAAAAAAGAACAAGGTGTCTCTTCTGCAGTTATCTGATGGTTCAACGGCTTGCCTGTTCAGGATTAACAAGATAGGCATGCCTGATGAACTGCTCAATATACTAACTAACCCTGCCATTATCAAGGCAGGAGTTGCTGTACGTGACGATCTCCGTGTTCTGGCGGCTGTCAGGAGCTTCATACCGGCAGGATTCGCTGAACTGCAGTCGCTGGTTAAAGACCATGGTATCGAGAGCTCAGGTCTTAAGAAGCTTGTTGCAATAATTCTTAATTTCAGAATTTCAAAAAGCCAGCAGGTAACTGACTGGGAAGCGGAAGAATTGTCCGGAGCCCAAAAACTTTATGCTGCAACTGATGCCTGGGTATGCTATCTTATTTACAAGCAGCTCTTTCATCACTCGTCGTGAATAAATTGAAAACCATTAATATGATAAACAGGACTAAAATCATCCTTAAGTCGGGTAAAGACCAGTCCATCAGGAGATTTCACCCCTGGATTTTTTCAGGAGCAATAAAAAAGATTTATGGCAACCCCGTCGAGGGCGATGTGGTATCGATATATGACAACAAGGATGAATTTCTCGCTGTTGGACATTACCAGCCAGGTTCAATCGCAGTTCGGGTGTTGAGCTTTAATGATATAGAACCTGACAGGGCATTTTTTGCCGGTCGTCTGGCTGACGCCATTAACTACAGGAAGAAAATTCATATTGCAGGAAATACCGATACGAACGTTTTCAGGATTGTGCATGCAGAGGGAGACAATCTGCCAGGATTAATTATAGATTATTACGACGGCGTTGCAGTGTTGCAGATGCATTCTGTCGGGATGTACAGGATGAGAAACGAGTTTGCCTCCATTCTCAAGGAAATCCTTGGCGATGATCTCAGGGCAGTTTATGACAAGAGCGAGTCGACAATACCTTTCATGTCAGGAATAAAACCTGAAAATGGTTATATACTTGGAAGTGCTGAACCAGGTGTGGTTCTTGAAAACGGGTTCAGGTTCAAGGTTGATTGGACAACGGGTCAGAAAACTGGTTTTTTCATTGACCAGCGGGAGAACAGGAAACTGCTTTCCGCTTACACCGGGGGCCGCGATGTGCTGAATATGTTTGGCTACACGGGAGGTTTTTCAGTTTATGCCATGAAAAATGCGAGAAGCGTGCATACTGTCGATAGTTCCGGAACAGCAATAAAACTGGCTGATGAAAATGTGTCTCTTAATTTCGGTAATGATGAAAGACATAAATCGTTCCAGACAGACGCGTTTGAGTTTCTGGATACAATAGACGATAAATATGATCTTGTAATACTCGATCCGCCAGCGTTCGCGAAACATAATGATGTACTTTCAAACGCTCTCCAGGGATACAAGCGACTGAACATGAAGGCCATATCAAAGATAAGGAAAGGAGGTATACTGCTTACCTTTTCCTGCTCGCAGGTTGTCACGAAAGAAAATTTCAGGAAATCTGTTTTCGCGGCAGCTGCCAATACCGGACGTAACGTTAGAATACTCCACCAGTTGGCTCAACCACCCGACCATCCTGTAAGTATCTACCATCCGGAAAGTGAATATTTGAAAGGTCTCATTTGTTATATTGATTAGTCTTCTCCCGATATGAATCCTGAAAGCTATTTCGAGTTAATTGCAGGCAAGCTTAACTTGCACAAGTGGCAGGTTGAGAACACACTACGTCTTTTTGACGACGGTGCAACAATACCGTTTATAAGCAGGTATCGTAAAGAAATGACAGGCAGCCTCGATGAAGTAACTCTCCAATTAATAAAGGAGGAATACGACAGGCTCAAAGAGCTTGACAAGAGGAGGGAAAGCATAATAAAATCGATCGGTGAACAAGAGAAGATGACCCCGGAATTACTTGTCAGGATAAACGGGGCGTTGACACTTACTGAACTTGAAGACATATATTTACCTTATAGGCCAAAGAGGAGGACAAGGGCAACAATTGCCCGGGAGAAAGGTCTTGAACCACTGGCAGAACTTATTTTCAAGCAGTATGAAAGAGATCCTCTCCTGAAGGCCGCCGGGTATATCACGCCCGATGTGCCCTCAGAGGCGGAAGCTATTGCTGGTGCTCTGGATATTATTGCAGAATGGATAAGTGAGGATGAACGCTCCAGGAAACAATTGCGCATACTTTTCGACAGGGAGGCTGTTATTTATTCCCGGGTTATCAAGGGTAAAGAAACAGATGGAGTCAAGTTTTCAGATTATTTTGACTGGTCTGAACCCCTGCGGAAATGCCCTTCACACAGGTTACTGGCAATGAGACGGGGGGAGGACGAGGGATTCCTGCGCCTTTCCATCGGACCTGATGAGGAACATGCCAAAGAATTGCTGAGGAAAATATTCATAAAGGCGGGTAATGAATGTTCAGGATATGTCGGTGAAGCGATAAGTGACAGCTGGAAACGGCTATTGGCATCATCGATGGAGACTGAATTCAGGAATATTTCGAAGGAGAGAGCCGATGCTGAGGCCATCAGGGTCTTTGCCGAGAACCTCCGGCAATTGCTTTTGGCTTCTCCCCTCGGACAGAAAAATGTACTTGCGCTTGATCCGGGTTTCAGAACAGGATGCAAGCTTGTTTGTCTTGATAAACAGGGTAATCTTGTTCATAACGAGACTATTTATCCACATCCGCCTCAGAATGAGACAGCCATGTCTGTAAAGAAAATCCTGACACTGGTGAACGCCTACAAAATAGAAGCAATCGCTATTGGGAATGGCACGGCCAGCCGCGAGACCGAGGATTTCATCAGGTGGATAAAATTCGACAGGGATCTCCAGGTATTTGTCGTTAGTGAAGCGGGTGCTTCGGTGTATTCTGCATCAAAGGTTGCAAGGGAAGAGTTTCCTGACTATGATGTAACAGTGAGAGGTGCTGTATCTATTGGTCGCAGGCTGATGGATCCACTGGCCGAGCTCGTGAAAATTGAACCAAAGGCCATAGGTGTAGGGCAGTACCAGCATGACGTCGACCAGACAATGTTGCAGAAATCCCTTGACGATGTTGTAATAAGCTGCGTTAACAAGGTCGGAGTGGAAGTGAACACCGCGAGCAGTCACCTGCTTACCTATGTCTCGGGACTTGGCCCTCAGCTGGCGAAGAACATAGTTGATTACCGGACAGAGAATGGACCTTTCGGGTCGCGCGCCGAGCTTTTAAAGGTCAAGCGAATGGGAGAGAAGGCCTTCGAGCAGGCAGCAGGTTTCCTGAGGATAAGGGATGCATCGAATCCTCTTGATTCCAGTGCTGTCCATCCGGAAAGTTACCACCTGGTCGAAAAAATTGCATCCGATCTTGGTTCGGATGTGAAAAGTATTATTGCCAGCGAGGAAATGATATCGAAAATAGATCCGAAAAAGTATATAACGCCAACCACCGGCCTTCCTACTATCAAGGATATCCTCGAGGAACTATCGAAACCGGGACGGGATCCGCGAACTAGAATTAAGGAATTCAGGTTTGCAGATGTTCATAGCATGGAAGATTTAAGGGAAGGAATGGTAATCCCCGGTATCGTCACAAATATAACAAAGTTCGGTGCTTTCGTCGATATAGGTGTCAAGCAGGACGGTCTTGTTCACGTCTCTAACATGAGCAATACCTTCGTAAAAGATCCCGCTGATATAGTCAAGCTGCATCAACACGTGATGGTAAAAGTGATTGCTGTTGATACTGAAAGAAAAAGGATACAGCTATCTATGAAAAATATCAGCTGAGCCTGCCTGTCGCAACTGGTTTTAAATAGGTGCAGCAGGCAAAAATAGTATTGCCTCCTTTACCGGTTCAGATCGGCGATGGAATAAAAAAGGTGTCTGTCATGACACCTTTTCCCTGAATTAATAAATATACCATCTAAAACTACCTTCCCTGTGCATCATTTTTCTGTCTCCTGATATGCCTGTTTGCCCTGTTCTGTTCCTTTCTCAGGAACCTTTTTTCTGCCGGGGTAACTGTTCCATCGGCTTTTGCCATCTTTTTCTCGATCTGGATCCTGCGTTGCTCACGCTCCAGTGCAGTTCTCTCCCTCCTGGTGAGTTCACCCGACCTGGTGCCTTCATTGATCCTGCCCTGCTGGGTAACCTGCCTTGTACTGTTTGTTTTGACTCCGCGTTGTCCATAAGTAAGTCCTGTCGTGAGTGCCAGAAATATGGCTGCCAGAATAAGTGATTTTTTCATCGTACTAATGTTTTGTTTATTTATTTGATTGCAGATTCGAGGTAAAGTTTAATCGTAAAACAGGAATTCCTTTAAAATAGTTCAGTAAACATTTAATAACTTGTACATCCAAATACATACAAATACTTCTACTATGAAGACTTTTAAAGCTATCTATTATCTGTTGCTGGTCGTAGCACTTGCAGGTTGTACAACAAGGCAGCTTACCCCGCCGGTAGCGGAAAAAATTGCCCATCAGGTTTATGATGGTCGCACGGATAACTATTACTGGATGCGTCTTACTGATGAACAGAAAAATGACAGTATACCTGACGAACAGACACGAAAAGTACTTGATTACCTGAAAGCTGAAAATACTTATTGTAAAGAGGTAATGAAGCACACAGAGGGTTTGCAGAGTAAGCTTTTCACGGAGATGACCGGGAGGATAAAACAAAATGACGAGTCAGTTCCGTATTTTTTGAATGGCTACTATTATTATAACAAGTTCACTGAAGGGAAGGAGTATCCCGTGTATCTAAGACGGAAGGGATCACTTGATTCCAAAGAGGAAGTGCTTCTTGATGTTAATGCCCTTGCGGCTGGTAAGAGCTTCTGCTCGGTAACTGGTCTCACCGTAAGCAGGGATAATAAACTGCTTGCTTATGCCACCGATTTCGTTAGCAGGCGACAGTATACCCTGGAATTACTTGATCTGGAAACAGGGAAGAATCTTCCTGACAAAGTAACTAACACAACCGGGAACATTGTATGGGCCGCTGATAACAAGACCTTGTTTTATACAACCAAAGATCCTGAAACACTGCGCTCCTGCAGGGTCATGAAGCATGTTACAGGTACCCCGGCGAGCAACGACAAGGAAGTATTTTTTGAGAAAGATGAGACTTATAGTGTTTACCTTGGAGAATCTAAAAGCCAGAAATACATTTTCATTGTTTCTAACCAGACCCTTGCATCAGAGGTGCTAGTAATTGATGCTTCCCGGCCAGATGAAGAACCTGTCGTTTTCGAACCCAGGAGGGTAAATCACGAGTACAGCATAGACCATTTGGGAAGTGCATTTTACATCAGAACCAACAAGGATGGTGCAGAAAACTTCAAATTGATGAAAACGGACGAGAAAAACTTCGGGGAGAAATACTGGAAGGATGTGATCCCTCACAGACCGGATGTCCTTCTTGAAGGATTCGAACTATTCGACAATTTTATCGTTACAGCCGAGATGACCAGGGGTTTGCACGAGTTAAGAGTAATAGGAGACAAACCAGGATCCGATCATTATATAAAATTCGGGGAAGATGTATATACCTGTGGTCTGAATGTAAATCCCACTCCCGGAACCAAAATCCTGAGGTATAGCTATAGTTCTCTGACAACACCTAATTCTGTTTTTGATTATAACATGGAAACCCGCGAAAGCAAGTTGATGAAGCAGGATGAAATAATGGGCGGGTTTAAAAGTTCAGACTATCAATCTGAAAGACTTTGGGCTGTGGCATCTGATTGCACCAGGGTTCCCGTTTCGATAGTTTATCGCAAGGGTTTGAAAAAAGATGGATCGCACCCCATGCTATTATACGCTTATGGTTCATACGGCTATTCGACCGACCCTGAATTCAGACCAAACATAATCAGCCTGCTCGACAGAGGATTCGTTTACGCTATTGCCCACGTTAGAGGTGGAAGCGAGATGGGAAGAGCCTGGTATGAAAACGGGAAGCTTTTCCACAAGAAAAATACGTTTACTGATTTCAATGATTGTGCATCTTACCTTATCTCGGAAAAATACACTTCGCCTGATAGACTATTCGCCCAGGGAGGAAGCGCGGGTGGACTTCTGATGGGCGCCGTACTTAACTTGAGACCGGATCTTTACAAGGGTGTCATAGCAGCTGTACCATTCGTTGATGTTGTAACCACCATGCTCGATGAATCAATACCGCTCACTACATCGGAATGGGACGAGTGGGGTGACCCGAGGAAAAAGGAATATTATGATTACATGCTCTCTTATTCCCCGTACGATCAGGTGAGCGCGAAGAATTATCCCAATATCATTACCACAACAGGACTCTGGGATTCACAGGTACAATACTGGGAGCCTGCTAAATGGGTTGCAAAACTTCGTGAACTCAAAACAGATGATAATATTCTCATTCTCGACTGCAACATGAATGCCGGTCATGGAGGAGCTTCAGGCAGGTTCGAAAGGTACAGGGTTGTTGCCCTTGAATATGCATTTATTCTTGATCTGGCTGGGATAAACGAATGAAAAACCTGTCGTTTATTAATGTACTGGTGTGCATAGCTATCCAATGTTTGCATTTATCATGCTCGAGGCCTTCAAATGAGATATTCATCGAGGCAGAAAGTTTCGAGAAAAAAGGTGGATGGGTTGTCGATCCCCAGTTCGTTGAACAGATGGGATCACCATACTTGCTGGCTCATGGCCTTGGAAAACCTGTGGCTGATGCAAGCAAGTCCTTTAGGGTGAAGAGACCAGGAAATTATCATGTATGGGTCAGGACAATCAATTGGGCACCTGGTCCATGGCCGGCCCCGGGCCGATTTTCGGTCAGGGTCAATTCAAAAATTCTACCTGGGAATTTAGGTACCTGTGATGGGTGGTCGTGGCAATACGCTGGCTCAATCAGAATAAAGGACACAGTATCATCAGTTTCTCTTATCGACTTAACCGGTTTCGAGGGCAGGTGCGACGCCATATTTTTGTCAACAGATAAGCTGGCGCCAACCGATAATCCTGACAGTCTCGCTAAATGGAGATTGAAGATGACGGGGCAGGAATATCCGCCGGGAGACTCGCTATCTTTCGACCTGGTCGTAACCGGGGGTGGAATTGCCGGTTGCGCTGCCGCGATAGCTGCTGCCGAGCAGGGACTAAATGTTGCACTGGTTCACGACAGACCCGTCCTCGGTGGGAACGCCAGCAGCGAAATCAGGGTGCATACAGAGGGTATTACATGGAAATCTGACAGGATATTGTCAATGCTTAACACGGTCTGGTGGCCAAATGGATCACCATTGTCGGTTGATGATGACAAGAAACGGCATGACTGGATATCGCGTTACAACAATATCAAAGTTTACCTGAATCGCAGAGCTTATGGAGTTAATACCAGTGGCGACTCGATAACTTCAATTGATACCCGTGAAACATCCTCGGGAAACAGGCTTAGGCTCAAAGCCCCGGTTTATATAGACTGCACGGGTGATGGCTGGATTGGTTACTGGGCAGGCGCAGAATACATGTATGGAAGAGAAGATTCATCCAGCTACAGCGAGGGTCTTGATAAATTTGGTGATCTGTGGAGTCCTGGCAGGCGGGACAACAGGGTTATGGGCTCCTCGGTTCTCTGGTTGACAAAAAAGACAGGAAAGCCCGAGCAGTTCCCGGAGGTGCCCTGGGCAGCTGGTATTGCAGGTAATTATAGCGCTACCACTGGTACATGGAAATGGGAGTATTCTGCCGATTCCCTTAACCAGGTAACAGATGCGGAAGCGATCAGGGATCACATGCTTAAAGCCATTTACGGGTCATTCTATAATGCCAGAAAAGACAGTATCAACAAGGATCTTGTACTTGAATGGGCTTCATATCTTGTCGGTAAAAGAGAATCACGACGACTTGTCGGGGATTATATCTACTCTTTTGACGATGAGAAAAACATGAGAAAATTTGATGATGCCGTTGTGATGGAGAAAAGAAATATTGATGTCCATTACCAGCAAATCCTCAAAGACAAATCACAACCTGATTTTCTTTCCGAGGCTCTTTATTACAAGGTCGACCATTATTTCATACCCTACAGGTGCCTGTATTCAAAGAATATAGTAAACCTTCTCATGGCCGGAAGATGTTTCAGTACTACACATGCCGGACTTGGTGGACCAAGGGTTATGAATTCAACTGGTCAGATGGGAGTTGCCACCGGGTACGCTTCTTCGCTATGCGTGAAATATAAGACTTCTCCAAGAGGGGTATATAGATTTCATATAGCCGAACTGAAAGAATTGATTGACAATTGCAATAAGCCTGTTCATTAATAAACAGCTAATGAAAATGGCATCATTCTATTTTGGATAGTTATATGTTCAAAGTGTATATTAAAAAAGAAGAGGTGTCGCGAAAAACACCTCTTCTTTTTTAGCATTATCGGTATTTCTTTAATCTCTTACACGAAGAAATGAACAATGGTGTCTATGAAAATTACAGCCCCCATTTTCATTTTCACATGAAACTAAAATCCCCCGAATTGTCTCTGGCCCTGTCCCTGCATTGATTTCATTTCAGGTTTGCCCGGGAGTTTTACATCTCTCTGTGCAGCGAACCAGGTGAAAGCGGCAGTAACGATGGCATTATGCCTCAGGTCGTTCATGATAAGTCTTTCATAGGTATCCATAACAGTGTGATAGCCCCTGTCGTATTCGATCTCGTCCTGTATGAACTGGAAACCTGGAAGACCGGCACCGTCAAATGACAGGTGATCCGTTCCGCTCGTGTTTCTGATTGTAACAGTTGAGCAGCCCATATCAGCGAAAGGCTTGAGCCATTCTTCAAAAACCGGTCTGAGCAATTCATTTCCCTGGAGATAAATTCCCCTGTACTTACCTGAGCCGTTATCCATGTTGAAATAGCCGGCAAATTTATCATAGTCAGGTTTATGAGCCCTTGTCTGAGGATCAACCAGATACTTCTCAACATAGCCTCTTGAACCGTTCAATCCCTGCTCTTCACCACCCCAGAGGGCAATCCGGATGGTTCTCTTGGGAGCGGCTTCAAGGTTCTTCAGTATCCGCATCGCTTCCATCATTACAATGCAGCCTGAAGCATTGTCAGCAGCACCTGTTCCACCATGCCACGAGTCAATATGTGCACCGATCAGGACGACTTCGTTTTTAAGAACCTTATCAGTACCGGGGATTTCACCAATCACGTTATAAACCTTCTTGGATTCAAAGAAATTGTTCTTAACCTCAACTTCCATTTTGACCGGAACATTGTGTTTAAGAAGTCTTTCCAGCCTGCCGGCGTCTTCTATCGGAAGGTTAAGCTCTGCAATTGGCTCAGGGTCTCCAAACTTGTAGTTAGCACCGTTAGACCTTGGTACATTAAAGACGCCGGAGTTGTTGATTATAACAGCAACACCTTCAGTCTTCAATAATTCAACGATCTTGGTCCTGAGTGCCATCTGTGCTCTCATGGCAGTGAAATCAGCCGGGGCTCTGCGACCGCCCATTCCACCGGTCTGGGCCATTGCAAGATCCTTGAGCTGCTGATCCGTGTATCTTGAAGCAAGAGGTTCAAAACTAACCTCGTAAGTCGCTGTTGAAGGCAGAAGAACTATCTTGCCAGCCAGTTTCCCTTTGTACTTTTCCAGATCAGTCTCGCTCTGAACTGTCACAAGTACAACATCACCGCTCACAAGTCCTTTCGTGCTTCCGGTCCAGGCAACAGGGTTGCATGCGAAATTTGCATAGTAGGGTGCTGTCATGGCAGCATAGGCCTTCAGGTTGTCCCATCCCCCTCTGGTGAAATCGCGTGCTTCTTCAATCCTGACATTCTGCAGGCCCATCTCTTCCATCTTCTTTTTGGCCCACTCGTTACCTGTATTGTTGCCTGTTGATCCGGTTAACCTGGGGCCCACGAGATCTGTAAGGCCGAAAGCCAGCTCGTCAATAGTGGAATTACGCTGACCTTCCATCTTGATCTTGTAGACCATGTTTAGATCAACATTCTCCTTTTGCGCCATCACGGCTACTGTCATGATGACTGTTAGCAGTAGCGAAATGTAAATTCTCATTGGTTATTGTTTTAGATTATTTGGAGTTACCTGAATCAAAAGTATTAAAAACCGGGCGATTCATTTTTTCAACTGTATGATTTAACATTAATTAACTTTACTTTTGCCGTGATTTTTTTCACATGATATACCCGGTAAATTTCGAGAGCAAAATAGGATTCGACAGGATAAGATCTATGCTGTCAGATTATTGCATCAGTCCCCAGGGCAGGAGGATGGTGGATGAACTGTCTTTTTCATTCAACCCCGACGAGATAGTTCTTAGAGTGACAGAGACCTCTGAATTTCAACACCTTATAGTGTTTGATGATCCTTTTCCCTCCGAGAATTACCATGATCTATCCCCAGTACTTGGAAAATTAAAGGTGATAGGTACTTTCCCTGAAGTGAATGAACTGTGGGATCTCAAGAGATCGCTCGAGACACTGAAGGCAGTAATTGGGTACTTCAGAAAAAAGGAAGACTCCGTTTACCCGGTACTGAAAGCCAGGTGCAACACGGTAAAGCTCTATCCATACGTTCTGGATGCCGCCGACAGGATTATTGACAGGCATGGTGCAATCAAAGACAATGCCTCGCCGGAGTTGCGGGATATCCGCTCGCGTCTTTCAGAAAAATCGCAACTGGTAACCAGGCGTCTTAACAGCATACTAAGGCAGGCCCAGGCTGATGGACTTGTTGAAGCCGGGGCCAACGCTTCGGTCCGGAATGGAAGGGGAGTCATACCAGTTAATGCCTCTGACAAGCGAAAGCTATCAGGTCTTGTACACGATCAATCCTCAACCGGCAAGACCGTGTTTATTGAACCAGCCGAAATTGTAGAACTTAATAACGATATACTTGACCTTGAATACGAGGAAAGAAGGGAGATAATAAGAATACTGACATCATTTGCCGATAATATAAGACCCTATCTTGATGATTTGTCTGCCTCGAGCCAATTTCTTGGTGAAATAGATTTCATACGGGCCAAGGCCCTGATGGGCAGGATGCTGGGATCAATCAAACCTGTTATCACACGCGAAAGACTACTCAACTGGAGAAACGCCGTTCACCCGTTGCTCTTCATTTCCTTCAGCAAGACGCGTGACAGGAAAGTAGTGCCACTCAACATAAATCTCGACGGTAAAAACAGGCTATTATTAATCTCCGGACCTAATGCCGGAGGAAAATCAGTATGTCTCAAGACCGTGGGATTGCTCCAGTACATGCTCCAGTGCGGGCTAACGATACCGGTTGGAGAGGGATCTGAATGTGGCATCTTCAGGAACATTTTTATTGATATAGGAGACGAACAGAGCATAGAAAACGATCTTAGTACCTACAGCTCGCACCTGAACAGCATGAAGTTCTTTCTTAAAAACGCAAATGAAAAGACACTCGTGCTCATAGATGAATTCGGGACGGGAACTGAACCCATGATCGGTGGGGCTATAGCTGAAGCAATCCTGAGCGAGCTGAATAAAATGGAGGTTTATGGTGTTATTACAACACATTATACCAATCTCAAACATTTTGCCTCGATGACCGAGGGAATCGTGAATGGCGCGATGGCGTTCGACAATCATCTGATGCAACCATTATTCCAGTTGTTCATTGGCAAACCAGGTAGCTCCTTCGCGTTCGAGATAGCAAAAAAAATTGGGCTTCCTGAAAACGTGTTACTTGACGCATCAGGCAAGGCGGGAGTCAAAAATGTTAATTATGATAAACACCTCCGCGATATTGCCAGGGACAAGAGATACTGGGAGAATAAGCGACAGAATATCCGGCAACACGAGAAACAGCTGGAAGATCTGATCGATGGCTACGAAAAAGAGCTGTCAGATATTAAACAGCTTCGAAAGGAAATACTGTCCTCCGCGAAAACAGAAGCGAAATCGATACTTGACAATTCCAACAAACTCATTGAGAATACAGTAAGGCAAATAAGGGAAACACAGGCCGAACGCGAGAAAACCCTCGAATTACGTAAGAAAGTTGAGGAATTCCGGGAAGATCTTCTTAACAAGGATAACACTATAACCGGAAGTACTGAGGCGAAAGCGGAGGAACTGCGAAAACGTGCAGGGAAACTGGTTATAAAGGCAAAGAAGGAAAACCCTGAAGCCAAACCTGTAAAAACAATTATCGAGAAGGGAGCCCTCGTGCGCATGAAGGAGACTATGGCTACCGGCGAAATAGTAAAGATAGAAGGGAAAACAGCACATGTTGAAACCGGTAACCTTATTATCAAAGTACCTCTTGAAAAACTTGAAAGAATATCTGCTGCCGAATACAGACAGTCGCAAAGAAAAACCAGATCGGATATCATTGTTGGTGATGAAATAAATCTCAGAAAGCTCAAATTCAACCCGGAGATTGATATCCGCGGTATAAGAGGCGATGAGGCTATTACACGCGTGAGGGATTTGCTTGATACAGCACTGGTTATCCAGCACAAGAATTTGCGTATATTACACGGGAAAGGCAATGGTATATTAAGAGAACTTGTCAGGAACTACCTGGCTTCATCGGGAGTGGTAAAGATATACAGGGACGAGCACGTAGACCTTGGTGGTTCCGGGATTACTGTTGTTGAGCTCGATATTTGAAATTCAATTTCCTGCTTTCTTCTTACCGAATACGATCGTTAAGAAAAAGCCGGTTATGAAAATAATCACGGTACCGAAAACTATAGCCAGGTAATTGTGAAACGGACTCGCGAAACGCGACAATTTTTCTCCCGTGAAAATCATTGGAGACAGGCTCATCCAGCTAATCAGTAAAACACCGGCAATAACTCCCCAGATAGCGGCTTTTGAAGTTGCCTTTTTCATGAAAAAACCAAGCAGGAAGAGGCCGAGCATGCCCCCGCTGAATACCGATGCCAGCTTCCACCACGAATCGAGTGCACTTTTCACATCAATCATCGCCATTGCAATAACGATGCCGGCACAACTGAATAAAAACGATGCAACATAAAGGATTCTCATCGAACGTCTATCATCCGAAGTTTTATTCTTCTTTAGAAAAAAGTCGTTGAGTATTATGGTGGCTGAACTGTTCACGCTAGTGGAAACAGTGCTCATACCCGCAGCAAATATTGAAGCCACCAGCAGACCAGTTATACCTGCAGGCAGGCTGTTGAAAATATAAAAAGGAAAGATCCTGTCAGGTGTAATATCACCAGGCAGCAGGCAGGGCCTTGCAGAATAGTAGCTAAAAAGTGCCGTTCCGATAAAAACGAATAAAAGGGAAACAGGAATATAAAGCAGACTGCCGAATAAAGCTGATTTCTTAGCCTGTTTCTCATCAGATGCAGTCATGTAGCGTTGCACGTAATTCTGATCAATACCGAAGTTTTGCAGGTTGATGAAAATTCCATAAACTAGTACAACCCAGAAAGTATTAGTAGTGAGATCCGAACTTAGGCTTCCCAGGCTGAACTTATCATTAGCTGCCGCTATGCTGAATAACTGACCTGGTCCTTCAGGCATCGAGAATATCAGTATCACCGAACAGACTATCGCACCGGAGATCAAAATGAGCCCTTGTATCGCGTCTGTCCAGATAACTGCCTGGATTCCACCAAACATAGCATAAATCATTACACTGATTCCGGTTATAAGTATTACAGGCATCATCTTCCATCCAGACACTACGTTCAGGGTGAGAGCTAACAGGTAGAGTATCGTCCCGGTGCGCATGAGTTGTGTTAACAGGTACATTACCGAAGCATAATACTTTGCCCAGGGACCGAAACGCGATTCAAGATAAGTGTAAGCAGATGGACTGTTTACCGACCTGTAAAGGGGCACGAAGAACCTGACTGCCATGTATGAGGCAATTGGCATGGAAAGGCTGAAAACATACGGATTCCAGTTTGACTGGTAAGCCTGGCCAGGAAGCGCGATATAGCTAATACTGCTGACAAATGTTGCCAGTATAGACATCGAGATAACCCAGGTTGGCATATTCCTGTCACCAACAGTGAATCCGGAACTTGACCGGCTTTTCCGGTAAAAAGATAATCCAAAGAGAACGATCCCTCCCAGGTACACGATGAATACAACAAGATCAAAAAGCTTCATCAGGCAATTCTGAAGATTTATTTCTTGTAATTATAATAATAAATACAGAATCAGTACACAGAATATAAGGCTATGGTTTAATAATTTTAAATGGTTTATATTAAGCTAACCGCCCGGGATCATTGTATAATCCACTCTGAATGTATGCCGTACAACTCTTTCGCTCTCGATAAATATTATTATAATTGTAGAGAATAACAGTAACCGCAAATGAAACTCCGCAATATTCTTTATTATGTTCCACTTCTGATTCTGGCCTCCTGCTCAGGCAAAAGTAACAGCGACCAAATCAGGCAAGCAGAGACCAGGGAAAAAGCAGACTGGTCAATTGTCGTCCATGGTGGAGCCGGTGTCATTACCCGTGATAAAATGACACCCGCTCTTGATTCTCAATACAGGGCTGCCCTGGTGTTCGCCATAAAAACTGGAAGTGAAGTTCTTGATAAGGGAGGAAGCGCTCTTGATGCTGTTGAATCGGCAATCAGGACCATGGAGGATAACCCCTTGTTCAACGCGGGAAAGGGTGCGGTTTTTAACAGCGAGGGAAGAAATGAACTTGACGCGGCTATTATGGACGGATCAAATCTGTCGGCAGGAGCAGTGGCGTGTGTTACCGATATTAAAAATCCTATAAGCGCGGCGAGGGCAGTAATGACCCGCTCGGAGCATGTACTGCTTTCAGGCCAGGGCGCTTCGAAATTCGCGAAAGAACAAGGCCTGGAAATTGTCGACCCTTCATATTTTTATACTGACAGACGGTATAATGAGCTACAGGAAACTCTGAAGAAGGAGAAGAATGGCACAGTTGGTTGCTGCGCTCTCGACAGGAATGGCAATCTCGCTGCAGGTACTTCGACCGGTGGACGGACTAATAAAAAATATAACCGTATTGGAGATACACCGGTCATAGGTGCCGGAACATATGCAAACAATGCTACCTGTGCCGTGTCGGCCACGGGCCATGGAGAATATTTCATCAGGTACACGGTTGCACACGACATATCGGCTTTGATGGAGTACAAAGGCATGACAGTCAATGAAGCTTCCGATCTTGTCGTGAATAAAAAGCTCGTTTCAGCTGGCGGGGCAGGAGGTGTGATTTGCATTGACCGGTATGGCGACATCGCTTTCCCATTCAATACGGAAGGCATGTTCCGTGCCTTTGCTTCTTCATCTGGCAGCCATGGAGTCTATATTTACAAGGATGAGAAATAATCACTTGATAATCTATTTCAGGAAATGACAGATCTAAATCAACTCAGGGAAGCAATTATAAAGGGCAGGCTTGACATGGCTGTTGAAACCACAAGGGCAGCTCTTGCTGAAGGAACTGATCCACAGTCTATAATAACCGATTACATGGTTCCAGCGATGGACAGGATAGGAGAGATGTTCGAAAAAAATGAAGCTTTCGTACCTGAACTTCTACTGGCTGCCAGGGCAATGAAAGGTTCACTCGAGCTTATTCAGCCACTGCTCGCCAAAACTGGCGACACAGCCAGGGATAAGGTTATTATCGGTACGGTTCAGGGAGATCTTCATGATATAGGCAAGAATCTTGTCTCCTCAATGCTTGAGGGAGCAGGCTTCAATGTCATTAATATTGGAAACGACGTGAGTCCGGCGAAATTTGTTGATGCTATCGGTATTCACAATCCGAAAATTGTTGCAATGAGTGCCTTGCTGACAACAACGATGACCTCAATGGAAAAAACTATCAGCGCCATCAATGAGGCGGGCCTTCGCGACAGGGTGAAGATTATAATCGGAGGTGCACCTGTTTCGGAGTCTTTTGCACGCAAGATTGGAGCCGATGGTTACAGTGAAAACGCTAATAGTGCCGTAAGGCTGGCACGGTCACTTGTATCATAAAAAAAAGCTGTCGCGTAAACGACAGCTTCCTTCTTATCTCATTAATTCTAGTAAAGTTTTACAGAGGCGTAGGATGAAGAAATCCTTACCTTCGAATCTGTTTTCTCATCCCTGCCTACAAGTCCGGCTATTTCCGAGGAATTATTCTCAACTATCCTTCTTTCAAACTTGAAATCATCATCATTGAACTTGATGTCGCCATAAGAAGTCCTTCCATCGAGCCTGTAACTGGCATCTTCAGACATCCCCACGCGTACACCCATGTACCTTACATCAACCTCGATCGACTCGAATCCCTTCGGAACGCTCTCTACAGTCAGTGATCCGTAGCTGCCCTCAACACTGAGTTTCTTTAGCAACTCTCCAATATTTGTTGTCGTGTAACCAGTTTCAAGAACAAGATTATTCACTTTCTCAACCGAGAATTTATCATACTTCGAGTCGCAGACAATTGAACTCGTTGTCCCAATACGAAAAGTGGAGTACCTGGTATCAATAAGTAGTGCCTGGCTCTCTTCCACTTCAAACGATCCACTATACCTGGCATATAGGTCCAGCCAGCCTGCCTGACTGATACTGGCTTTCCCGTAAGACACGGCAATCCTGTTTATCGGTTTTTCGTTACCCCTGGTAAGTTTGTCAACAGATATATTGCCGTACTTTGCATCAAGTGACACTTGTCCGCGCAGCTCATCGATATCAATATCACCGTAGCGATTCATCAGGAGCAGGGCAGTCTGGTATGGCATCTTGATCGTGTAATCGATGCTGAATCTCTTGTTGCTTCCCCATCCCGAGAAATTGAACTTGTCATCTATCAGCGTTCTTGCATTAATTTTCCCATTTCCTTCAGAAAATTGAACATCGATCATGCCAAGCAGTCGTTCCGCCTTGTCTTGGCCCGGTACATCAACTTTTACGATAACATCAATTACCACCTGATCCTTGTCCCATGCGGTGACCACAACATCCCCGTATTTATTGCTTACGTCGAGAGTGGAGTTCTTATCCGCATTATATTCCTTGTGAAACTCTTTTGAAACCTCCTGGGCTGTAATTGACAGCGAGAGGAGACTTGCTGCAACAAGAAGCAGCATCCCTGTTTTATAAGCTGACCTTTTCATCTTCCTGCTTTTTAATGTTCTCATTCCTGATTGATTTTAACTGGCTGAGGATATAGTTCATCACATCAACCTTAGTCTGGTAGTGTTCTATCATGGCATTGATAATCCTCTCGTCGTTAGGATTGGCTTTGAGCTCTTTCTGAAGCTGAACGTAAGTTGAATCCATCGTTTTCATTTCTTTCCTGAGCTCTTCCTTCTGTTCAGGATTCGAGCTGAAATCGAGGGTTCCGATTTCGTTTTCCATCAGGTTAACCTGGTGAACATAATAGTTTTCAACTTCACGATACTGGGGTGATACCTCGCCAAGTGTCATGCCCTTGTCGGTACGGATGAAGTTATCCCAGGCCCACAGCGAGGACAAAGTGACCAAAAGAGTGACAACAGCCGCCCTTAGCAGGTAAGGAACAATACTTCTCTTCGAAGCGTGTGAATGCAAGCGCTTTTCCAGCTTCCAGCTGAACCTGTCGAGGTGACCATCTATTGGCTCCCTGTCTTCGAACAGTTCCCTGTTTCCCTTTATTATTTCCTCTAACTCTTTCATTCCTTATTGTTTTATTTTCCCTTTAATTCATTAATCAATTTCTGCTTGGCCCTTGATAACTGCGATCGCGAGGTACTGCTTGTAATCCCGAGAATGTCAGCTATCTCGTCGTGATCATACCCTTCGAGCAGGTAAAGCGAAAGTATGATCCTGTAACCATCCGGAAGCTTGTTGATCGCTTCCTTCACCTCTTCAACCCTCACGTCAAGCTCTTCCTGTTTTGCTCTGTCGTCAGGGCTGCTGTCTTTAAGACCAGCGTGTGAATCTATATCTTCAAAGACCGCTTTCTTTTTGTTCAGGGTATCGAGCGATCGGTTAATGACAATTTTCTTCAGCCACGCCCCGAAACTAACGGTACCGGAATAAGTCTCAATCTTTTCAAAGGCCGACAGGAATGATTCCTGCATTATATCTTCGGCTTCCATCGTGTCGTTCACAATCCGCAGACTCGTGTTATACATCGCTTTGTAGTATAACTTGTAAATCTGAAATTGTGCCTTCTGGTCGCCAGTCTTACACCCGTCAATGAGATCCTGGTGTATGTTTCTGAATGCCGCTTCTACATTCGTCATCTCCACGTAAAGACTTTTTCTAATATGTATTGCTGCACCCACTGTCTTTTTTCAAGCATTTTCTATCCAATAGACGTGGGTAATGTTTTAATGCTGCATTCAATTTAAGAATTTTTTAAAATATTATCCGGGAAAAAAACTCATAATAATACCCTGGGTCACCGAACCGCTTTCATAATTGAGCTGGGAACCGAACATGCTGTGAGGAATCGAATAGACGAGCAATAGTACAATGGCTGCCAGGGCAACGAATGCAGGACGATCCTGTTTGCGGTTCATGACGACGGCAAGTATCCAAAAGACAAACGCGATAAGGGTCTTGTTATCAGTAAGATCCCAGCCAAAAGGCACACCGGTCCAAAGCTCACCGAACGCGTGCAGCTGAACCAGCGGACCAAGTATCATACCACCAATCAAGAGCAAAACAAGAGTCCAGACAGCATATTTCTTATACGATTTATATTTGAAAACGCTCATTAACCCGGCAAGAGTTGAAAATAACATTGCCAGGAACATTATAAGTATGTGCGGTCCCAGTATATAACCCGGAACAGTCCCTTTGAACCTAATTACTACAGGCTCGTCCCTGAAATACTCCCTGGTTCCTTTGGAGTCGGTTACGGAAAAATAGTATTCAATCTTCCCTGCTGCCGGTTGCTGAGGAATAGGGGCGTAAAAACCTTTTTCCTCGTAAATCTTGAACACCTTGTTCATGAACTTCGAGTCGACAGGATACGTTTTGTAACTGAAATCAACTGCCTGAAATTTGTCGTTAGTGGGGAAACGCCTGTAATACAGCGTGGCCTTTGCCGAGGTATCCTGAACAGCCAGCCTCACCTCTGACCTTTCATCCAGGCCAAGACTCCGTACAAGACGAAGCGACCATGATGAATCATTTACCTCTATTGCAGTCCTCTTGGGATACGTTGGACCAGTCTTCCTCTGATAATAAGCGGCCAACAAGGTTATCAGCAGAGCCATGAACCAGAAAAGAAACTTTTTCATTTTTTTATTTATTTATTGTTTATTATTTCGGGTATGATTTACAGCTGTATTATAAGCACTTCCTTTTTCCCGTTGCGAATTATGTCAACAGTTATCCTCTGGCCTTTTTTCAACTGGCCGAGTCGGAACATGTAATCTTCAATATTATTTACTGCCTTATTTTCAATGGCCGTAATAATGTCACCTTTCTTCATTCCTCCAATTGCAGCTGGTTTTCCTGCAGTAACGAGGTCAACCCTCAGTCCATTTGTTGAGCTGCCACTGAAATCAGGCATGATTCCAAGCGTTATCCCTCTTCTCCTCATGCCTCTGCTCACATCGCTTTTTGGACCTGACTCCCTGAAGGCCAGTCTGACGGTATCGTTGGCAACTGCCGATGTGACTTTGTAAATAAGGTCAGAAACAGTTACCATTCCTTCGTAGTTGATCTTGTCCCAGGTATCTTGCGGGGTATGGTAATCCGAGTGTGCCCCTGTAGTAAAATAAAGAACCGGAATATTCATCGCGTAAAAAGAGGAATGATCCGAGGGACCTGAACCTTCTTCAGTAAATGATAATTTCAGAAGGCTGGTGTCAGCCGGGGCTTCTGCTCTTTCCTTTAAACCAGGTGCCGTTCCGACACCACCTATCTGCAGGTTCTTTTCCTCGTTCAGACGACCAACCATGTCACAGTTAACCATCAGATCAGTTTTCTTAAGATCTACAAGCGGATTTTCAGTGAAATACTTTGAACCAAGCAAGCCTGATTCTTCACCACTGAAAGCGATAAAAACAAGTGTCCTTGAATGGCTGTTTTTAGTACCCGCAAATTTCCCGGCCAGTTCAATAAGCATGGCTACACCGGAAGCGTTATCATCAGCACCATGGTGAACAGCGATTGTGTCAGGTTTACGACTGGAAGATCCCTGCCCGCCCATGCCAAGATGGTCAAAATGAGCTCCGAAGACCACGTATTCATCTTTTAAAACAGGGTCTTCGCCTGGAAGCATCATCACTACGTTTCTCGTATTTACCTTGTTATGAACAACATCCGTGCTTGCTGCCAATTTCTGTCCCGTCATGAAGCTTGCCGGCTTGAGATTCTTGTTCAGCTTCTTTTCAAGGTCGCTTATTGTTGTTGATTTTGAAGAAACAAGTGCATCGGCAACAGATCTCTTAACCCTGATGGCAGGAATTCCGACTGAATAGTCAGTTCTTGTCATCGGATCAAAAGCATCATCTTTTTCAAAAGCTTCTCCTGAAACAAGAATAACACCACCGGCACCCATATCTTTTGCCAGCAGAGCCTTGTCGCGGTCTCCACTGAAAGGTGCGTATCGGCTTACAGCTTTCTCAGATTCCGGATCACCCCTGAGTATGAGCAGCCATTTTCCTTTCACATCTATTCCTTTATAGTCAGACCATTTAGTTGAGTCATTGTCGATGTTGAAACCGTACCCTGCAAAAACCACGTCTGACTCGAGTGACCCGTTAGCGCTAAAGCTAAAAGGCATGAAATCGACACCCTGAACTCCTGTGATTTTACCTGTTGTTAACGAGTTATTCACACCAGCGGTTACATTGCTTGTGACTTTGAATCTTTGCAAACCGTCACCTGTAACCGGCACCAATTTATAACCGGCAAACTTTTCCCTTATATATTCAGCTGCAAGAGAATCACCTGGTTTCCCTGTTTGTCTGCCTCTTAATGAATCTGACGACAGGTATTTTATATGCTGGCTCAGTTCACCAACTGTCACTGCCGTTTTAGGGCCGGAGCATGACAGGATCAGTAGGAAACTGCAAACTATTAAAACGATGTTTGAAATTCTTCTTTTCATTGCTTTTTTAAATTGATTTTCACTTTGTTTCCCGTGTAATTACGAGTTCCAAAAATAGTAATCTTTTACTTTTGAAAATATCACTGAAGGCTAAAATGCAAGGCATAATTATCACTTCCTGAAATAAAAAAAGAAAGCCAGAAATTAATCTGGCTTCCCTGGTGATATTCAATGATTATATAACACCCGATGTACTAATTTATTCGAACATCCTGAAAGCTTCCTTTATGAGGCCCATTGCTTCGCGAAGCTGTTCCTCGTTAATCACGAGGGGAGGAGCGAAGCGGATTATGTGCCCGTGGGTAGGTTTGGCAATGAGTCCTTTATCTTTCATCGCGAGGCAAACATCCCATGCAGTTTTGCCGCCTTTAGGCTTGATGACAACAGCATTAAGCAGCCCTTTGCCCCTGACAAGTTCAATCATGTCCGATTTAATGCTGCTGAACTCGTTTCTGAATATTTTACCAAGCCGATCAGCATTCTCAGCAAGCTTTTCATTTTTTATTACCTCGAGAGCAGCAATTCCTACCTTGCAGGCAAGTGGATTACCACCGAATGTTGAACCATGCTCACCTGGTTTAATTGTAAGCATAATATCATCGTCGGCCAGAACAGCCGACACGGGGAAAACACCGCCAGAAAGAGCCTTGCCAAGTATGAGTATATCAGGACGAACTCCTTCGTGGTCGCATGCCAGAAGTTTACCAGTCCGCGCTATACCGGTCTGTACTTCGTCAGCTATGAACAGCACGTTCTTGGATTTGCATAAATCATAGGCTTTTTTCAGATATCCTTCGTCAGGAACATATACCCCTGCTTCGCCCTGTATTGGTTCAACAAGAAATCCGGCAACATCCGGATCCTGAAGTGCCGCCTCTAGAGCTCCCAGGTCGTTATATGGAATTGTAATAAAACCGGGGGTGAAAGGGCCATAATCATTTCTGGCATCAGGGTCAGTAGACATCGAAACGATAGTGATCGTTCTGCCATGGAAGTTCCCGTCACATACTATAATTTTCGCCTGGTTCTCCTTTATACCTTTCCTCAGGTATGCCCATTTCCTGCAAAGCTTAAGAGCTGTTTCATCACCCTCTGCACCAGTATTCATTGGCAAAACTTTGTCGTATTTGAAATACCTTGTTATGTATTCCTCATACTCTCCAAGAGCGGAACTGTAAAAGGCCCTTGATGTCAAAGTCAGCTTCTTAGCCTGAGTTGTTAATGCTTCGACAATCTTGGGGTGGCAATGCCCCTGGTTTACAGCTGAATAAGCTGAAAGAAAGTCAAAGTACCTCCTGCCCTCTACATCCCATACAAAAGGTCCTTCACCCCTGTCGAGCACGACAGGCAGGGGATGGTAATTGTGCGCCCCGTACTTTTCTTCTCTCGTAATGTAATCCTGAGTTTTCATTTTCTTGATTATTAAACAGATATGATTTTAATAAAAACGTTCACAATCTTACAAAAGACTTTTGTCTTTTCAAAATTAATAGTCTGGGTATCATTTTACTGGAACACTGCTCTCTGTAATTATGTTCACCGGACCCAGTAACCCGGACTCTGAAAGTGGATCTCCGGCCTTATAAAACCTGTGGGTAGTGAAGGTGACACGTCCGCTGGTCCTTGGCACCCCTTCGGTCAGCCATGCGGGCCACTTGCCATCAGTCACACCATCCCAGGGCTTTTCTTCATCTCCAATAAGCCTGTTGATCCATAGATTTATGACCTCGACCTCAAGCTCATTCCTGCCATTTTTAATGATACTGGTGACATCTTTTCTCCAGGGATCAGTCCATAGAACACCAAGGTCCTTACTATTTAATCTTATCCTGCAAATGTTTCTTACTTTTCCGAGATCAATATATAGTCTTTCATTGCCGGAAATCTTTGGTTTGGTGAACCTGAAAGATGTGGTATATACAGCTTTGCCTGAATAATATCTGATATCGTTGTCGGTCTGTCTGCTCCAGTCCGGAAGCGAATCGGAAGTTATTGTTTTAGCACCTGATCTTATATCTGCAAACCTTATATTCCATGGCCCTGGAATGGTTTCAGCAACCTTTCTGACAAGCATCACGGGTGTCCTCAGACTATCGCGGACAAATCCTTCTTCAGGTTTGTAAAAAACAATAAAGGTACTTTCATACGGTTCCAGGTCTAGTTTAATTGAAACCCCTGAATGAATTTTTGAAATATCCCTTAATTCCTTAATGCTACCTGTTAAAGGGTTCCATTGTTCAGCTTTGAAGGTTCCATCTCTGAACCTGCAGCTGTCTTCCCTCGAAACCGGGCTTCTGTTTGAAACAAAGTATACCTCCCTGTCAGGCAGTTTCCTGTGAATAAACCTGTAATTACCTGCTGATATAAAATCCGGTGCAATACTCACGGAACGCAATAGGGCTTCAATTATCTTGTATTTAGGGTAGATTACAGGTTTTACCGGGTTTTGAACCAAAGGAATATCATAGCTGATATCTATTTTAGGCCAGTACATTGTGCCGGAGTAATAGAAATGACTATTCATTGCCTTCGTTCCCTGTTCTTCTCCCCAGACTGCACCAACTGTATTTCTGACATCGTTATCGCATTGAGGATAGGAGGAAAGTGACGGGGAATAATTTGGAGGAAGTCCAAGAACTGATGCACCATTTTTCACCAGGAGTTCAATCTTTTTTACAAGTTCAGGTGTCATCGATTTTATATATGGAAGGATAAGTATCCTGTAGCTTGCCCCTCCCGGGAAAATTATTCTTTTTTCCCTGACTGTGGCGTGCTTTATAAGCAGGGCAGGGGAACAGGCATCGAATGAATATCCTTTTTTATCGGGCATATTGCTTGTGCCCTCGAGGGCATCTGCAGGTGGAAGGAACACCTGGGGCGCTCCCTCGGGCGTGAGGAAAAGAATATCAGCAACCGGCGATCCAAGTGATAATAAATACTGTGCCCTGCTTATGTATTCGTGATAATCGCCAACCATCGGCCACCATGTCTGTCCGCGATCCCAATGTACACCGTAAGGTCCCATTGTCACTCCTGGTCTCAGGCTGTCACCGTAGGGTTTATGAGCGAAGGTGTGAAAGATAAGCCTGTTTATGCCCATCGCGAACGCCCAGTCAGTCTGGTTCTTCATGTTGCCCGGGTATTTTTTCCAGGCTTCCGATCCATCTGCCGTAAAAGACTCCGCGGCGACAACCGGCTTCCCTGTCAGATGAGCAGCAGATGTCGATTCGAAGCAGCTGAAAGAGGAATTATAGCCAAAGCCATCACTCCAGAATTCGCACATCGGTACATCAGCCACTGCCCCAAGATCAATATCCGATGATGGATTCATATCGTATGGTTCAATTGATAATTTGAACCCGTTTTTTCTTCCAGTTTCCCTGAACCACTCTGCATGATTCTGCAGAACAAGCTCATTGGCAGTTTGCCTGATATCCCAGAGAAACCTCTCGCTCAATTCATCAGAGTTTACAATATATCCTGCATACACGGGAAGATAGAGGATGGGATCATAACCCCGCCGTCTTATAAATTCTTCAATGAACCTGTTTGTCCAGTTCTGTGAGCCCATCTCCCAACTGTCAATGTGTATCATTGTCCAGCCACCCCCGTTTTCACCTCTCAGGGGCTTAACTTTTTCAATTAATCTGCCGATGTAGTTATTGTAATGTGCCCTGAAGGCTGCTGTATCCAATTTGTCGGCCTCAAAACCAAGTCCTGGAACCGGGGCTGGCCTGGTTACAGCACCGTTATTTCTTTTCACGAACCGAAGTATCACCCATTTACCCGGAGGCACGTTCCAGTTTATGCTTCCATCTTTTTGCAGGAGGTAGGTAAGGTCAATTATCTTACCCTTGTTGACTATTGCCTTCTGGTCTGACTCTTTCCCATCATAAAAGGGAATATAAGGTAAAACACCTTCAACGGATGTATAAGGCGCCCTGTAATACAGAGCTTTCTCGTCAATCCGATCAATCCTGGCATTCTTTTCGGGCATGGGAAAAGCAAGAATCCTGACATCCTCGTACCATTTATTCCTCAGCTCCCTGAGTGATGGTGTTAGCGACCCTTCACCGAAATACGGTGTTCTTGGCGCGGGTAAAGGAAGGATAGTATTAAATAGTGATGGCCCCGATACTATCGTGTCGCGGGCAACCAGATGCATCATCGACTCCTCGGGCTTGACCCAGGGTCCGCCGCTTCCTGCCCACCCGGGTCCCGAACCAAGAATGAGCCTTATGCCTAATCTCTCGCACTCCCTTACAGCGTGAGTAAAAATATCCTGCCACTCGTCGCTGAGAAAGTCAATCCTGCCTCTCGGGACACCAACGTTTACTTCAAGGAAAAGAACATATCCTATTCCTGCATCTTTCATCGATTCAAGGTCGCGGGTTACAGCTCCCTTGTCGAGATTACCATCCATGAAATACCAGTAAACTCCAGGCTTGCAGGAATCCGGGGGATTGATAAAACCTTCACGAATAGAGTCAGGGTGCTGAACGAGTTTACATGAATTAAGACCTTGAAGAAGTATTACTATAAGGATTATAGAAAATAGTGAAAGTGATTTACTCTTTTTCATACAGGTCCGGTCTTAATCGTTTAGTTCGTTCGACTGCCATCTCGTGCCTCCACTTCTCGATTAACGGTGTATTTCCTGAAAGTAAAATATCAGGGACTTTCCATCCATTGAATTCGGCTGGTCTCGTGTATACCGGTGGAGCAAGGAGATCATCCTGGAATGAATCGGAGAGTGCCGATTGTTCATCGGTCATTGCTCCTGGCAGCAATCTGACAACTGCATCCGTAATAATTGCTGCAGGCAATTCACCACCAGATAAAACATAATCTCCAACCGAGATTTCCATAGTAATAAGATTGTCGCGTATCCTTTGGTCAATCCCCTTGTAATGGCCACACAATATTATAATGTTCCCGAGCAACGACAACCTGTTAGCTGTTTTCTGGTTTAGCTTAACCCCGTCTGGCGAGGTGTAGATCACCTCGTCGTAATCCCTTTCCCTTTTCAGTTTATCGATAGCTTCGAACACCGGTTCTATCATCATTACCATGCCGGCACCTCCTCCGAAAGCGTAATCATCAACAGTTTTGTGCTTGTCGTGCGTAAAATTCCTCAGGTTGACGATATTGATTTCAACAAGTCCTTTTTGCCTGGCCCTTTTGATGATTGAATGACCAAGAGGACTCTCAAGAAGTTCAGGGAGTACTGTAATTATATCAATGCGCATTAATGTGCTTTTTGCAAAAGTAAAAAGAATATCCTTATACCTTTGTAAATAAAAATTTCCTATGGATTGCCGGACCGGTTGCGGAGCTTGTTGTATTGCAATTTCGATTTCATCCCCTATACCGGGTATGCCGGATGGCAAACCCCCGGGTGTAAGATGCATCCATTTGCTTGATGATTACCGTTGTGCCTTGTTCGGCCAGCCATCGCGTCCAAAAGTATGCCTTGATTATCAGGCTGAACCTCTTTTTTGTGGTGAAAACAGGGAAGAGGCTCTTCGGATTCTTTACGAGCTTTCAAAGTAGATCCATGAAACTGGAGGATTTCTATCTTTTAAATACTATTCTGCCTCCTACGATCGTGTACAGCACCTTTGTTTTCATGATCTCTGTTTCAGGTATTGTAAACAGGTCTGAATCGAGAATTACAAGATCAGCAAGATAGCCAGGTTTCAAAATACCCTTTCTATCCTCCATGAATTGTGAATAAGCAGATCCAAGCGTGTAAAGTTCAATTGCTTCTTCCATCGTGAGCTTCTGTTCGGGAAACCATCCGTTACCCTCTTCACCCAGCCTGTCTTTCCTGGTAACAGCAGCATAAAGTCCTTCCATGGGGTTAAGCGGTTCAACCTGGTAATCAGTTCCGAATGCAACTTTGGCACCACTATCCAGAAGGCTTCTCCAGGCATAGGCTCCCTTGCTTCTTTCAGGTCCGATTCTCTTTTCACAAAACCTCTTGTCTGAAATACAGTGTGTAGGTTGCATTGAAGGAATCACGCCAAGGCTGGCAAACCTGGGTATATCTGATAGTTTCAGAGTCTGAGCATGCTCGTCACGATGCCTGCTGTCGCGGACGCCGTTTTCTACCCGGGCTCTCTCGAAAGCATTCAAGGTCCAATTGTTGCCGAGATCGCCGATGGCATGAACGCCAACCTGGAAGCCAAGCGAGTCAGCCTTGACTATTTCCTTCTCGAACTTCTCGTAAGGCATCATGGAAAGACCTGAAGTAGTTGGATTATCTGTAAACGGTTCAAACATTAATGCAGTACCTGATCCTATAGTACCATCAATGAACACCTTGAGATAACCAAAACGTATCCAGTCTGAATCGGCAGGGTATTCATTCCTGAGAGATATATATTCCTTCAGTTTGTTGTCGTCATCTGTAAGGAAAGCACCTATATCAACTCTGGTTGTCAGCAGCCCGTCACTCCTTAGTTTCTTGTAGGCTTCAAAGTCTGCACTTCCCGGGATCTGGACACTTGTAACACCATATTCCCTTGCTTCCTTTAAAGCGAGCAGATAACCCTGCCAGGTCCTGCTTTTTTCTTCATCAGGGGTCCTGACAGATTTCTTCTCACCAGTCCTTATCAGCGATTCCGCATTTTCCTTTAAAATCCCGGTAGGTTCGCCAGTTACCGGATCTTTTTGTATCTCACCTCCAAAGGGATCTTTTGAGTTTTTATCGATACCTGAGGCTTTGAGAACATAACTGTTCACTAGTACTGAATGACCATCTGCCCTGCTGAGTATGACCGGGTTTTCAGGGGCAACCTTGTCGATCAGTTCCTTTGTCGGCCACTTCTTGTCTATAAACATTTCATGTTCCCAATGACCTCCCCTTATTAGTTCACCTGGCTTGGATCTGGCAACCTGTGCAGCCACCTTTTCAGTAATAGTTTTGGGGTCGGTAGTGTAGCGAAGCTCTATGTAGTCGGGATCAAGAGGCCCGAAATGAACGTGAGCATCATTAAAGCCCGGAACCACGAGCTTGCCACCTGCATCAATAACAACCGTCGTTCCCTCGTTAATCAACTCCTTGATCTCGTTTGTCGAACCAGCTGCAATAACCTTGTCAGCCCTTATAGCCAAGGCCTCAACGTAAGGATGATCCTTGTCGACAGTGAACACTTTAGCATTAACAATGACCATGTCGGCCTTATCAACGTTCTGGCAGGCTTGCATAGAAAATATCATAACTGCTGATAATAAAATAATTAGTCTTTTCATCGGTACTTTGTTAAAACAACGAAATATATGAAAAATAGGATTATGAGGTTCCTCTTTAAGAACATGTTGAAAATTAACATATTCTTAAGAAAAATATAAGTGATCTTAAAACAGCCTCTTTCAAAAAACAGGTATTTTAGCGGAAATTCCTGACATGAGAATTGCACTAATCGGTTACGGACGTATGGGCCGTGAAATAGAAGCAGCCGCGATTGAGCGCGGGCACGATATAGCCCTTGTAATAGACCTTGAGAACCGGCACGAATTCATACCCGGGAATTTCAGGAACATTGATGCAGCTATTGAGTTTTCTGTTCCTGCTTCTGCTTTTGAAAATGTCGCGAGGTGCATAGAGATGAAAATACCTGTTGTATCGGGGACAACCGGTTGGGCAGGCATGTATGATGAAGCGGCTAGACTTTGCAGGGAAAAGGGATCCTCGTTTATTCACTCCTCAAATTTCAGCATAGGCGTGAATATCCTTTTCAGGCTGAACAGCGAACTGGCACGGCTCATGGAAGCTCATGAAAGCTATACTCCATATATCGAGGAAATACATCACACGAGAAAACTTGATGCCCCCAGTGGAACAGCCATCTCGCTCGCCAGCGGGATATCGTCGTCGAACAGCCGCTACAAGGGATGGCAGGCAGGAGAGGAACTGAAGAAAGAAAACGTTGTCATCAGCTCTGTCCGTGAAGGTGATGTGCCTGGAACACATATGGTTGAGTGGGATTCTGAAATTGACTCCATCAGCCTGAAACATGTTGCCAAGGGAAGAAAAGGATTCGCCACAGGCGCTGTCGTTGCCGCCGAGTTCATCAAGGACAGGAGAGGAGTATTCACTATGGCTGACGTGCTTGGTTTCTGATAAATATTAGTACTTTTGACCACTCAAAAAAAATCTTTATGAACAAGTATCCCTTGAGCAAATACATCAGGTTCGCCATAGCAGCCTTGTTGTATATTGCAGTTGTCATTTGGATCGGCAACTATTTTCTCCTCCTTGGTCTTGCAATCATTTTCGATATCTATGTTTCAGAGAAAGTAAACTGGACTTTCTGGAAAAGAAGGGACGGAAATAACAGCACGTTCATAGAATGGCTCGATGCGCTTATTTTCGCCGTGCTGGCTGTGACGCTGATAAATATCTTCCTTTTTCAGAATTACAGGATACCAACCGGTTCAATGGAGAAATCACTTCTGATAGGCGATCATCTCTTCGTGAGCAAAATCGCTTATGGTCCCAGGATGCCAAATACTCCCCTTGCTTTCCCTTTCACCCAGCACACGATGCCCATCACGAAAGGTAAATCGTGGTCCGACCTCATTCACTGGCCATACAAGAGACTGGCAGGATTCGGTAAGGTTAAGAATGGCGACCCTATTGTCTTTAACTTCCCGGCGGGAGACACAGTTGTTATCGAGGAGCAGGAAACAAGCTATTACGAGATTGTCAGAAGAGCAGCCAGGGATCTTAAATACAGGGAATATGAGTCCACCGGGAAAATTTTTGATGACAATCACTATTACGCCCTGGCAAGGAAGGAAATAAGAGACTCCAAAACAGTGGTATATCGCCCTGTCGATCGCAGGGACAATTACGTGAAGAGATGCATAGGAATTCCTGGTGATACCATTTTTATTAAAGATGGCGAGGTTTTTGTTAATGGCAAGGCGATGCAGGAATATGCTGCCCAGCAAACCTCTTACGCTGTCCAGACAAATGGGACAACTATAAACCCGATGGCCTTTGAAAGACTAGGGATATCAAAGGCTGATCAGCAGTACTTCATCGGTTCAGCCTACCTGCTTCCGCTTACCCGGGAAAATGCTGATAAGATCAAAAAATTCTCGAATGTAACAGATGTGCAACCTGTTATATCACACAAAGGGGTATTTGCCCCGGATATTTTTCCTTATGATCCATCCCTGCAATGGAACCTCGATAATTTCGGACCGCTCTGGATACCGAAAAAAGGTGCGACCGTGAAGATTGACAGTTCCAATATTGCCATTTACGACAGGATAATAGATGTATATGAAGGAAATGATCTTGAAATGAAAAATGGAAAGATCATGATCAATGGCAAAGAGGCAGGTGACTACACCTTTAAAATGGACTATTACTGGATGATGGGTGATAACAGGCATAATTCTGCTGACTCGAGATACTGGGGATTCGTGCCTGAAGATCACGTGGTCGGAAAACCAAAGTTCATCTGGCTCTCCCTTGACAAGGATGGAAAAGGGTTTAAGAAGATCAGGTGGAGCCGCATGTTCATGCGGGCCAGGTAGTCTTTCTATTTCTCCAGTTCCTCGTCATCATCACCCGACTCAGCCGCACCGGCATATTTGGAAGGGTAGGGGCTGGTACCCCTTGCAGCGAACCAGAGGATCCTGTTCAGCAAGTCATCATTGCCTGAATCGATACCATCGAATTCTGGCAACATGCTCTTGCGGGCATAGTACAAGGCCTTGCCTGTCAGTGATGAAGGCTGTGGATTCATTTCATCAAGAGGTATCCTGTTCTTCTCGCAAATATATGGAGCCAGATCAGCGACGTCACTGAAACAATCATACATTGGCCGGGCGATAGCATCCTGAATATTCATCGGAGCCATACCAAGAATCTGCTCTATTGTCCTGATTATTGAAGGCTGATTATAATAGGTGTGATTCGTCTTCCTGAGCCTCGAATAGGGGCTTATTACAAGACCAACTGTCCGGTATGCAGAGACATGATCCCATCCTCCCTGCGAGTCATCTTCAATCACAAATATGACAGTGTTGTTCCAGAACCTGCTGCGCGAGACTGCTTCAACTATCCTTCCCAGTGCCAGGTCGTTATCTGCTACCATTGCACGAGGGGTTGGATTGGTTGCTCTTGTTCCGGCTGTATGATCGTTGGGAAGAGCCATCACCATCAGTTCCGGTAGCTGATCACCTGGTAATTCCTCAAATTTCTTCAATTCCCTTATAAACGCGTCAGCCCTCATCACGTCTGGAAACTCGTGATTACCGTATGAAGGATAATCTGGACTTAATATTGCTCTTACAGGATCAATTGTAGTCTTGTTGCTGAATTCCACTTTCTCACCTTTAATATATGCATCATAAACATCTTTCCATGTTGTCTTTTTCGGGAAGACGGGCTCTGAAGCCTCGCCGTAAATGCGGACGGAACGGCCATGCCTGATAGCATTATCCCAGATGAAGCCTGTCGGGGCGTAAACGAGAGCGTCTGTCTGAACATGAGCGTAACTCCGGAACCACGCCCTCATGTTCTTTTCAATGTAATCGGTGACGATCGAGGCATCAGTCCACTGGTGACCTTCAGCCGAACATTTTCCTGATACATGCATGTTGTCGAGAAGCATGAATTCTTCAGAGAGCTTATGCGTGTTAGGAGTAACTTCTTCACCATAAATACAAAGACCGGGGTCGCCATCTCCCTGTTTCATATCGCCAAGTATCTGGTCGTATGTTCTGTTTTCCTTTATAATATACAGGACATGCCTGAAGTAGGATGGCTCACCGGCCCTTTCTGGTACTGCCCTTGCCTGGATGTTGGCCCTTGCTGCTTCCCTGCTCAAGACAGCCCTTGAAATATTATTCAGAGCTATAACAGTATCAGTATACCTCTCGAGAGCTTTTTTACCTGGTACCTGTATGACGGATATTGTTGCAAACATCCTGTGGGAGTTAAATGCAGGATTAGCGGTGCCAGACATTTTCGAAGAAACAGTCACGCCTTCACCTTCCAGGTTTGAAACGTATAATCTCCCGTCGGCCGTGAGAGAGACTGCTGCAGGATAAGCCCCGGTAGGGATGAAGCCTGTAACCTTGCTTACAGCATTCTTTCCTTTTAACGAGGCGTTCCTTCCAAGTGAAATAACGGCAAGTGCATTGTCCATTCCGTTAGCGGCATACAATATCCTGCCGTCGCGGGAAAGACATAGTCCATTAGGCGAATCGCCGAAGTAGGGGTTAATGCCAGGTTCAAGCCTGGTGCTGATTGTCTCTGTCACCTCGTCCGTTGTTGTGCTGACAACGCTAATATTATCACTGTTCGAGTTCGTGATATAGACATGAGATCCTTTGTAATCACTAGTGATGGAGTTTGGATGCAAACCTGTCAGAATGTGCTTGAGCACGCTTCCCGTTGCCGGGTCTATAACAGCCACGCTGCCTTCTCTCGTGGAGCCGCCTTTCGTGTTGTCGACCCGGGCTGATCCCCAGGGCAAGCCAGCTACTTCTTTATCGCCAGCTTCAGGAAGACGACCTGCCCAGTTAGTGACATAAATCTTCCCGTTAGCATGGGCAATTCCATATGGAGCCGACCCCGGTTCACTCGTCCATATTGTTTTACCGCTTTCGAGATCAAGTTTTACAAGCTGGTTATTTCCATTAAGCACTACATACAGGTAGTTTACAGAGTTTTCCTTCAGGATCAGCAACTCGTTAGGCAGAGACAATTTGGCTGGTGGAACTGCCTTGAACTCGATAAGCCTGCTGAATTTGGCTTCCTTCCCGTTCCATGTTGCACTGGCGACAAAGGATCTGCCGTTCGTTCCAGTTGTGCTCCAGTAAACTTCGGGACCATTCTTTCCATTGTGCCAGGTTATCCCTGAGTACGTGTTCATGCCGCCATTCAGATCAGGGTTTGAAGCGTTTTTAAGGATGAAAACCCTCGAGTTATCTGTTGTTCTGATAAAAAGAATGCTGTATCTCTCCTGGACCGCGAGCCAGTTGCCATCGGGCGAGAGGGAAGCGTCCATGGCATGATTCTCGTTAGTCGCGTCGCCGAAGATAATCTGGATACCGGCTGGCTGAATCATCCTGTCGTAAGGGAGTATTTTAAGTCTTGATCCTGGCTGGAGGTCAACTATTTTTCGGGTCTGCCCGGTAACGGGTAGTGCCACCAGGAGAATAAATAGATATAGAACAGTTTTCATAATGTCGCGTGATTACATGAAAAGTTGTTTCAGAAAGATAACAAAAATATAGAGTGAAAAATGAATACTTATTTCAGTAAATAAAAAAGCCGCCACGATAAACGGGCGGCTTTTTTAAATATCCTTGTATACTACTTGACTTTCTCAACGATTGCCTTGAAAGCTTCCGGATGATTCATCGCGAGATCAGCGAGGGTTTTCCTGTTAAGGGAAATTCCTTTTTTCTCGAGTTTGCCGATGAATTCTGAATAGCTCATGTCGTACTGACGTACACCGGCATTTATCCTCTGTATCCAGAGTGCCCTGAACTGTCCTTTTTTCGTTTTCCTGTCGCGGTAGGAATAACCTAGCGCCTTGTCGAGGGTGTTCTTTGCTACTGTGAGCACGTTACCCCTTGAACCGAAATAACCTTTCGTCTGGTTGAAGACCTTTTTTCTCCTGGCCCTCGATGCTACTGAATTTACTGAACGTGGCATGTTTGTTTGTTTTTTGAATGTCAGCGCTCCCTGTGGGAAACTTTACTGCTGTGCATCCTGTTAATACTTGATAAAATAATTACTTGAGTCCGAGAAGAAGTTTAATGTTCTTGCTATCAGCTTTGTCTACAAGACCTGCATAGGTAAGATTCCTTTTGCGTTTCTTTTCCTTTTTGGTCAGAATGTGACTCTTGAAAGCATGTTTACGTTTGATCTTCCCGGTTCCGGTCAGTGAGAATCTCTTCTTCGCGCCGGAATTTGTCTTCACTTTTGGCATCTTTCTCTAAAATATAATTAATAATAACGCTATTTCTTTTTCTTTGGGGCAAAGGAAATAATCATCCTTTTGCCTTCCAGTTTCGGTAACTGCTCAACTTTCCCGAATTCCTCGAGATCGTTAGCGAATCTCAGGAGAAGAACCTCACCTTGTTCCTTGAATAGTATTGATCTTCCCTTGAAGAATACATAAGCCCTTACTTTGGCACCTTCTTCAAGGAACTTCATCGCGTGTTTCAGCTTGAAGTTGTAATCGTGATCATCAGTGTTCGGACCAAATCTTATTTCCTTGACCACGATCTTGGCTGCTTTAGCTTTCTGCTCTTTCTGCTTCTTTTTCTGTTGGTACAGAAACTTCTGGTAATCAATGATCTTACACACGGGTGGTTCAGCAGTGGGGGAGATCTCAACAAGGTCCAGTTCCATGCGGTCGGCCAGTTTCAAGGCATCCTGAATGCCCAAAACCTGGGTCTCGATGTCGTCTCCGACAACTCTTACAACCCTGGCTGTGATCCTGTTGTTGATCCTGTGAAGCGGCTCCTGCTTTCTGCCGGGCCGTTCTCTCATTTGCAGTGCTATAGCTCTATCCTCCTTCTTTTGTTAATACTATTCCTGTTACCAGGCTATTTCTTTCTTTATCTCTTCTCCAACAAATTCAACAAATTCTACAGGTTTCATCGACCCTTTATCTCCTTCTCCCTGCTTTCTGACCGAAACAGTGCCTTCATTTTCCTCTTTTTCGCCAACAATAAGAAGGTAGGGTATCCTCTTTAATTCATTATCCCTGATCTTCTTACCTATCTTTTCACTCCTTTCGTCAATTAGTGTGCAAATATCGGAATTATTTAGTAATTCCAAAACTTTTTTAGCATAATCATTGTATTTTTCGCTGATGGGCAGAATGACGGCTTTTTCGGGCGCCAGCCAGAGAGGGAATTTACCGGCACTGTTCTCGATGAGAACCGCTACAAATCGCTCCATCGATCCAAAAATAGTCCTGTGTATCATTACAGGCCTGTGCTTCTGATTGTCACTCCCGTTATAAGTAAGATCAAAACGCTCGGGCAGGTTATAATCAACCTGTATGGTTCCTAACTGCCACTTCCTGCCAATGGCATCCCTTACCATGAAGTCAAGCTTCGGCCCGTAAAAAGCTGCTTCGCCTGGAACAACAACTGTCTTGAGATTCTTTTCAGCCGCTGCCTCAATTATGTCGTTTTCAGCCTTTATCCAGTTCTCTTCCGATCCGATATATTTCTCCTTGTTGTTTGGATCCCTTAGCGAAATCTGTGCGGTAAACTCGTTGAAATTGAGAATTTTAAACACGTACAGAATCAGATCTATAATGCTTTTAAACTCTTCTCTCAACTGGTCGGGTCTGCAAAAATGGTGCGCGTCGTCCTGTGTGAAACTACGTACCCTGGTCAGCCCGTGAAGCTCACCACTCTGTTCATACCTGTAAACCGTGCCAAATTCCGCCATCCTGAGAGGAAGATCCTTGTATGAATGTGGTGTGGCATTGTAAATCTCGCAGTGATGAGGACAGTTCATTGGCTTGAGCATGAATTGCTCGCCTTCCTGTGGTGTTGAAATAGGTCTGAATGAATCAGCTCCATATTTCTCGTAGTGCCCCGATGTCTTGTAAAGATTGACGTTCCCGATATGCGGTGTTGTGACAATCTTGTATCCGCGTTTGCGCAGGATGGTGGTCAGGAAAGAGATAAGACTGGCCCTGATGTCCGAACCCTTGGGCAGCCATAACGGAAGTCCCATACCAACCTTCGGTGAAAAGGTGAATAGTTCCAGTTCTTTTCCTATCCTCCTGTGGTCCCTTTCTCGCCTCCTCGAGCAGTGTGATGTACTCATCTAGCAGTTTCTGCTTGGAAAGGTTATACCGTAAATCCTCGTCAGCATCTTCCTTTTCTCATCACCTCGCCAGTAGGCGCCAGCAAGACTGATGACCTTAATGGCCTTGATTGGTTCTGTTGATGGCAAATGGGACCACGGCACAAGTCAGTGAAATCGCCCTGCGAATAAAAAGATATAGTGCCGTCCTGCAGGTCATTTATGAGCTCGACTTTGTATTCATCGCCTTTCGTGGTGAAATAGTCAAGAGCTTCTTTTTTAGTTACTTCTTTCCTGTGTATGTCTCGTTTCTTGCTGCCAGTTCCTTCATCTTGTTTTCAATTGCAACAAGATCAGAATCAGCTATAACCCGACCATCGCCCGGATCTATATCATAATAAAAACCGTTTTCGATTGCCGGACCTATTCCGAACTTTGTTCCGGGCCAAAGGGCTTCGATAGCCTCAGCCATCAGGTGAGCGGACGAATGCCAGAAGGCATGTTTGCCGGCCTCATCATCCCACTTGTTCAGTACCAGGGTTGAATCGGTTGTAATCGGCCTCATGAGATCAAAAACATTGCCATTAACTGTTGCTGAATATACCTCTTTAGCAAGCCTTGGACTTATCGATTCTGCAACCTCGTAGCTTGTTACACCGTCCCTGTATTCCCTTACATTACCGTCCGGAAATGTTAACCTTATCATTCTTAACTGTTTTTAAATTGGTCTGCAAAGATAATTATATTTTTCACATGATTTAAATATGCCAGGCTATGCAACTTCTGCCCGGGAAACCTGTCTTTAACCAAAATGGCATATAATTTGAATTACATATTTTCAGAATCAATTTTTTATACCATGAAACGAATAATTTACATCGCGCTTTTTATCCCGGCCTTTCTTGTATCCTGCGAAATAGTGCCGGATGCGCGGTTTTCGGTCGACACATCGGAGCCCGAGGTAGGACAGGAGGTCTTTTTCACGAACAGGTCTTTCAATGCAGAAACATTCGAGTGGGATTTTGGCGACGGGTATGTGACAGATGAACCAGACCCGGCTCACGTCTATACTGCCTCGGGTGATTTCCAGGTAAAACTAACTGCTTATTCCAAAACTGGACTTAGCGATGACTCTTACATGACTATCAAGGTGAGAATACCAACGCTCCTTGAAATCGAAGTCCAGGAGTATTATGATAAGTACCCGGTTAAGAATGCAAGCGTGAGGCTGTATGCAACCCTTTCGGACTGGGATGCCCAGCGTAATATTGTAAACGAGGGATTTACTGATGCGAACGGCATTGTTGTTTTTTCAGGACTTTCTAACAAGGTTTATTATGTTGACGTGTGGGAGACCAGCCATAACAACTACTCGTTGCGTGATGAGGATCCAGGCTTCATAATGACTGATCAGCTCAAATCGCACCAGATAAACAGGTTCCTCGCTTACGTGGATTACACAGGCACCAAAGGGTCAGTTATGTGGGACAGATCAGCGAAGGTGAAGTCAGCTTCAAAAAGGATAAGTGTTAAATAAAAAATAGCTGTTTACCAGCGAATTGTATTTGCTACCCTGCCAGAAAATTTGAATCTTGGAAAATAAAAAAGGGCCGTCACTCGGTGAGCAGACGGCCCTTTTTATAATTTGTTCTATTACTTTATCGAGCTTTTGGCCAGCGCGCTGTTCTTCATTCCATACGTGAAGTAAACAACAAGACCGATTGAAAGCCATACCAGCATGGTAATCCAGGCATAAATATTAAGGAAGAGTGTAACGCCAAGACATGCTACAATTCCGAAGATCGGAACAAATGGCGACCATGGTGTTTTAAAAGGTCTTGGTGTATCTGGTTGTCTTTTCCTGAGGATCAGAATTGCCAGGCAAACAGATGCGAAAGCGAGCAAAGTGCCCAGTGAAACCAGCTTGCTCAGAACACCTATCGGGAAGAGGCCGGCAAGGGTCATGGCAACAACACCAACGATAATTGTCGACATGTATGGAGTCTTGAATTTCGGGTGAACTTTTGAAAATACTGGTGGAAGGAGTCCGTCTTTTGCCATCGTGAAGAATATTCTTGGCTGACCAAGTAACATCACGAGAATGACGGAGCTCAGACCTGCCACGGCACCTACTTTGATGAGTGGCGCCAGAACATTACGGGCAAATCCGCTATCCATTGCATCTACACCAACAGCAATCGGGTCAGGGACACCAAGTTTGGTGTAAGAAACTATGCCTGTAAGAACGAGGGCCACGAGTATATAAAGTATAGTACAGATTGCCAGAGATCCCAGTATCCCGATTGGCAGGTCGCGCTGGGGATTTTTGGATTCCTGGGCAGCTGTTGAAACCGCGTCAAACCCGATATAGGCAAAGAAGATGACCGCGGCCCCTCGCAGAATTCCACTCACGCCGAATGACCCGAACTTCCCGGTATTCTGGGGTATGAAAGGATGCCAGTTTGCTGACGATATGAACCAAACGCCGGCAACAAGGAATATCAAAATAACAGATACCTTGATAACAACAATAACATTATTAAACTTGGCTGATTCCTGAACACCAATAATCAGAATCACAGTAAGAATGAAAACTATGAACATGGCAGGAAGGTTGATTATACCGCCCTGAGACATTACAAAACCGTTAGTTGCCTCGTCATAAACAATCGGGGTGGTCGTCAACGCCGCGGGTAAATGAATCCCGCTTGCTCCTATGTCTTTTAAAAGACTGACTACATAACCCGACCAGCCCACGCTAACAGTAGAAGCTGCAAAAAGGTATTCAACTATCAGCAGCCATCCTATGACCCAAGCGAAAAGTTCACCCAGAGTCGCGTAAGCGTAAGTGTAAGCACTTCCGGAAATCGGGATCATTGAAGTAAGCTCGGCATAGCACAGACCCGCGCATGCACACGCGAGGGCAGCAACGATGAAAGATAGAATAATAGCCGGCCCGGCATAGTTTGCTGAAACCCCCCCGGTCAGCACGAAAATACCTGCCCCGATAATCGCCCCGATACCGAGAAACACAAGGTTAAAGGCAGAAAGAGCCCTTTTCAAGCCAGAGCTGTCGCTCTTCGCCTCGCTCATGAGCTGCTCGAAGGGTTTTACTTTAAACAATGAATATTTCATTTTTGGTGGTTTAGTTAGTAAGTCCCCAAAGTAAATATTTTTTTCTTTCCCATCCGGACCGGTGGATTTAGATTGTATCTAAATAAGGGAATAGTGTAACAGGCAAGCTGCAAGTCACTTATTACCTTACTAAAAGACAGAATCTTATGGAAAGACCAAGGTATTGTTAAAAAAACCTAAAGTGAAAATTGAATAATGATTCAGATTGAGCTTCTTAATAGTAAATACCTGCACGCTCCTCATTTATTCTGAAAACACTACATCGGGAAGGTCACGAAGGTTATATCTCGATGCCATTGCCTCACCATAGGCGCCAGCCGATCTTATAACAATTATATCACCCCTGCTGGTTTCCGGAAGTTCAACGTACTTTCCGAATGTGTCGGTCGACTCGCAGACAGGGCCCACTACATCGTACCTGGCCGGTTTTCTTTTCGAACTGAGATTCTGTATCATGTGATAAGCCTGGTAAAGAGCAGGTCTTATAAGATCAGTCATGCCGGCATCCACAACAGCGAAGTTGGTGCTCTCCCCATGTTTAATGTAAAGTACGCGGGTCACCAGGGTTCCGCATTGTGCAGTTACTGCCCGTCCAGGCTCAAAGTGCAGCTCCTGACCCTTGCGAAGCCTTATCATCTCGTTAAAAATCCCGAAGTACTGTGCAAAATCAGGCATCGCTGCCGGATCCTCGTAATTGATCCCAAGGCCACCTCCTGCATTGACTACCTTTATGTTTATGTTCCTGGAATAGAACCAGTCAAGTATCTCGTTCATTTTTGCACAAAGGTTCCTGAATACCTGCATCCTTGTAATTTGAGACCCTATATGAAAATGTATACCGGCAAGTTCAATATTCTTTAGTTTTTTCAGAATACTTACCACCTGCTCCATCTCGGGCATTGTAATCCCGAATTTGCTTTCCTCTATCCCGGTGGTAATATGTTTATGAGTGTGAGCATCCACGTAAGGGTTAATCCTTAGAGCCACCCTGGCACGCTTCCCCAGTTCGGCAGCAATTGAGTCGATAACCTGCAGTTCCTGACCCGATTCACTGTTGAAGCAGAATATATCTGCTTCAAGTGCTTTCCTGATTTCTTTATCTGTTTTCCCAACACCTGCAAAAACTATATCTGATGACTTGAACCCGCAGGCCATAGCTCTTTCAATCTCGTTCCAGCTAACGCAATCTGCTCCAACACCTTTTTTAGAGATCACGTTCAGTATCCCGGGATTCGCATTTGACTTCACGGCATAATGAACATGATATCCATATGACGATGCCGCTGAAACAAGTCGTTCAAGAGTATTACCGAGAACCTGCAAATCGTAATAGTAGAAGGGAGTTTCCAGTTTCCCGAATCTCTCGAGGGGAAAATTATCAGTCATTGTTTTCATTAAACAAGTGTTTGTGAAGCAGCCTGAGCGAGTTAATCTTGTCGCTGCTATTGATGAGAAGTGAAATACTATAAGGTGAACCACCGTAAGAAATCATTTTCAACGGGATCGTGTTCAGTGCCTCGAAAATCTCGGGTGCGGAACCGGTCCTTTCTGTCCTGAAATCCCCGACAATACAGATAATTGACTGGTTTTCCTCTATCTCCACGGTGCCAAGTTCGCCGAGATCCTTGGCGATCTGCTGCAAATACTCTGAATAGTCAATTGTTAATGAAACCGAAACTTCCGAAGTAGTTATCATATCTATCGGGGTCCTGTAAGCTTCGAATATCTCGAACACTTTCCTTAGAAACCCGTAGGCCATCAGCATCCGGTCCGACTTGATCCTAATTACCGATATGTTATCCTTTGCAGCGACGGCTTTATAGTCCATCAGAACGCAGTTGCTAGTAATCAGAGTGCCAGGGTCTGAAGGATCCATCGTGTTTTTCAGTCTGACAGGGATGTTCTTTTCCCTTGCAGGGTTAACCGATGATGGATGAAGAATCTTAGCACCAAAGTAAGCAAGTTCAGCTGCCTCATCGAATGAAAGATCCCTGATAGGCCTGGTTCCTGAAACATATCTCGGGTCGTTATTATGAAACCCGTTTATATCTGTCCATATCTGTATTTCATCTGCCCGAATAGCAGCGCCTATTAATGACGCGGAGAAGTCGCTTCCACCTCTCTTGAGATTATCTATTTCACCGAATGCATTTCTGCAGATGAATCCCTGGGTTATGATTATTTCCCCGTTCCTTACAGATTCAAGTTCCCTGCGCAGGTTTTCTTCTGTATAAAACAAATCAGGTTCACCATACTTGTCAATCCTCATGAAGCTTAGGGCGGGGAGGAGAACAGAAGGGATGTTTCTCTCCTGCAACAGGAGATGGAAGAGAGCAGTAGAGATCAATTCACCCTGTGCAAGGATGGCTTTCTCCTGGGTTTTCGTGAATTGCCCGCCTGTAAGGCTTGTTATGTAATTGAAATGTGAATTAATAATATCCTGGCCAATCTGTCTCGTTCCGTCGAAAGTATAAAGATCTCTTACAACATCATTGTATTTAGCCCAAAGCGATTCAATCTTTCCTGCAGCTTCCTCTCCCTTACCTGCATGCAAAAGGTCAGATATTTCCACCAGGTTGTTTGTCGTTCCCGACATAGCGGAAAGAACAACGATTTTCTGCTCCGGATCAGTTATTAATGGAATAAGTGCCCTCATCCTGTCAGGACTGCCCACTGACGTGCCACCGAATTTGAGTATTTTCATAATTTTTTAAATAAAAAAACCTGCATTTCATTGCAGGTCTGTCTCAGAAATCCGTCACTTGACGGCAAAAGATCAACAGACCCGCGCTGCAGGATGTTTAATTGATTTTGTGAACTTGTTACTTGAGTTTTTCATTTTAATGGGGCAAAAATAAACTTTTTACAAAAACATGTTCTTGATACGGTATATTTTTTGTGGTATATTTATAAATAATTAAGAACATGGGCCATGAAAAAATCCATTTTCTTTCTGATAGTCTGCTTTTTTGCAGTCACGGTAACTGCATCAGGGCAGCGGGAGCGAAGGGCCGCGAAAGTTAGCCCGGATACTCTGAAGGCCGATTCAGTTAGCTACGAGCTCGTCGTCTTCGATATTGGCTTTGATTCGTGGCTGGCTACAAAACCCCCGGCAAATTATTACACGCAGAAGTATTACGAGGTCTGGAACCAGCAATACGTTAAGGAATGGAACTACAGGACAGATCATCCGATAAAGTATGGAATACTGTACGATATGAAAATCGAATATGATCCATTCACCGATTACGGACTTGACTTGAACTACAAGTTATATTACTATTTCAAATTTTTTGAAGAGAAGAACAAGGTCAAACTGCTTACTTCGTCAAGGTGATCAGAGAGTTACATGTTGACAATACAGTGGTTAAGGCAGGTCGGAAATTTTATTTCTTAAAAGTTGAAAATATTATAGGTTTTTTAATTTTTTTTTTACTTTTGCACCCGCTGATGAGTTAATCACGGCAAGTTCATTGAGGTTTTGAGCCCGGAGTAGAATTCACAAGCGCAGAGTGCGGGGTTGATGAATGCGGATAAACTGCTGATTTGACTTTTCGTCTGAGCGCTGAGCTGTTATAAGCCCAGATGGCGAAATTGGTAGACGCGCTAGTTTCAGGGACTAGTGTCAGCAATGATGTGCAGGTTCGAGTCCTGTTCTGGGCACATGAAAGAACCAATAATGTTGCAGTTTAATCCTGCTCCGTGTTAAAAACACCCGCCCAGATGGTGGAATTGGTAGACACGCTACTTTGAGGGGGTAGTGCCGGTTACGGTGTGCAAGTTCGAGTCTTGTTCTGGGCACCAGAAAAAAGCCAGATTGTGAAAACAGTCTGGCTTTTTTATTTACTATCAAATTACCGTCTTCACCTTCTAATTAATATCATTTGTTTTTCAGGTAAAAAAGTTTAGATTTGGTTTATCTGCAAAGCCAACAGACTGATTGTGAAAATCCAGATTAGACTATTTTAAAGGGTAGGCCCGGACTAATGTATTGTATATCAATTCAATAATTATAACCTATGAAAAAGACTGTTTTCATACTTATGGCAATGTTTTGTTTAATGGCCATTACAAACGCGCAGAAAGTTCCTATTAAATTCGGTGATGTAGACATCGAAGATCTGAAGATGACTACGTACCCACTCGACACAACCGCCTCTGCAGTGATCCTGTGCGACTATGGTAACTTCTCGTCAGCTACGCTCAACTTCACGAGAATCTTGAGAATAAAGATTCTAAAGAAAGATGGTGTTCAATGGGGTAACCAGGTATATCCCACTAATTCAAAATCAATGATAAAGGGAATAACTTCCAATCTGGAAAATGGCAAGATAGTTCAGGATAAACTAAAACCAGAATCGATATTCAGCGAAAGGGTTTCAGAGAGCAATTACAGGATGAGAGCAGCTATGCCAAACGTAAAGGTAGGCTCTGTTATTGATATCCAGTTCACCTTTCGTCTCATACCACAGGTCTGGAAATTCCAGGAAACAATCCCTGTCAAGTATAGTGAACTCGTTATTGAACCCTCCGAATATTTCAGGTATAAAACTAACTATTTTGGTTATGAAAGATTGGCCGTCTCAACTCCTAGTCGATGGGTTGCCATGAACATGCCTGCATTCAAGGCAGAACCATTCATTAATTCATCGGAAAACTACATTACTAAATTCGAATTTGATATTCTCGACATCAGTGTAGGGTCATATATAGCCGTGTCAACTACTTGGGATGTCATTTTCAAAAACCTGATGGAATCGACTTATTTTGGCAGAGCTATTGCAGGATCTGCTTACCTTAACGATGTTGCCAAATCAATTTCATCGGTGGCTAAATCTAAAAATGCCTCAGTAAGGATGGCTGTTGATGAAGTTAAAAAAATGATGAAATGGGATGAAAGCGAATCTCTCGAATCCTCGACAACACAGGTCTCTCTTGCATTCAAACAAAAAGTCGGAAACTCCGCGGATGTCAACCTGGTTTTATACCAGCTGCTTAAAAAGCTTGATATAATTGCCACACCGATAGCTATAAGCACCCGCGACAATGGTATTATTTCACCTCTTTCCCCAAGTTCGGTCAAACTAAACTACGTGATCGTCCAGGCTGTTACCGACTCATCAACTTTTCTTCTCGACGCCACCGAACAATACATGCCATTTAACCTGTTGCCATTCAGGTGTCTGAACTCGAAAGGCAGGTCGATCAAGGAAACAGGTTCTGACTGGGTTGACCTTGGCACAAGCAAGACCGAGAAAAGTCAGACCATGTACGAGCTCAACCTTACAGGGGACCTCGCTCTGGAAGGTAAACTTTCAATCTCGAGCACAGACTATGCAGGTTTTGACAAGAGGATGGAATACCATGGCTTCAACAGTGAGGGAGAATACGTGGATGATTTTATTTCGTCCAAACCAGGTCTAGAGATAGAAAAGGCAAGGATATTAAATAAAGATAGTATTTATAAGCCTTTTACCGAAGTGTATCAGGTGAAACTCTCGGATAAGGTGATGGAGATAGGCGATGATTATTATATCCAACCTCTATTTTATAGTCAGCTTACCGAAAACCCGTTTAAAAATGACACTCGAAAATACCCGGTTGATTTTGGATATGGAAGAGATGAGAACTTCATTGCAACTATTATCATACCAGATAATTATGTTGTTTCCGCCAAGCCGGAATCTGTACTGCTGAAACTTCCTAACAACGGAGCAACTTACAGGTATGATGTATCAGTAAGTGAGAATAAACTCTTTGTTTCAAGCAAGCTGAAAATCACGAAGACTTTTTACATGCCAGATGAATACTCCGTGCTCAGGGAGTTCTTTAACCAGATTATCAAAAAACAGGGAGAACCTGTAATCTTAAAAAAGAAGTAAGATGAAAAGTACAATAAACGCACTTCTTTGTTTCACGATAGCTCTTTCAATATCATGTAATCTGGCAGGTCAGGATCCCAGGTATAAAGTGTCTGATATTCCCAGTCCTCTTCTTGCAAACGCGAAAGCTGTTGTCAGGAATATGGAAACCGAAGTCGAGGTTTTTTCTCCAGACAAAGCTGTTATCAGGTATAAATCTGCAGTAACAATAATGAATCAAAATGGAGTGGATCATTCTGTATTCTACTATTTCTACAACAAGTTTTCAAGTGTCAGAAAAGTTGATTGGTCGGTTTATAATGCCGAGGGTATGCCTGTACGATTAGGGACCGACGTAGAATTGCAGGATTATTCGGCGATATCAGGTTTTTCTGCATACGAAGACTCCAGGGTGAAATTTCTCGATCCCAAGTACCGCACGACTCCTTTCACGGTGGAATATAGCTACGAGGTAAATCTGAATGGTTACCTGAATTTGCCAGCATGGAATCTTTACGAGGATTATAATGTCTCTGTCGAAAAGTCCGTCTTCAGGCTTATCACCCCTCCAGGGTTGAAGATCAGGATTAAAGAGAGAAACGTCAAAGACCCATGTTCTTTATCAAACGAGAAAGATAAAGCAATATATACATGGAAAGCCATGAATATGCAAGCTTTACGCGAAGAATCCTATGGCGTGACACCTGATGAATACACCCCTGTTGTCGAACTCGCTCCTGTTGATTTTAACCTCGACAACCGCCCTGGTAAAATGGACAACTGGAAGGAATACGGTAAATGGATCTATAGTCTTAACGAGGGAAGAGATATTCTTAGTCCAGAGACAACTCAGAAAGTGAAAGCATTGGTACAGGATTGCAAATCAGATAAGGAAAAGATACAGAAACTGTACTCGTACATGCAGAACAAAGTGCGCTATGTTAACGTTTCGGTTGGGATCGGGGGGTGGCAACCAATAGAAGCCGGAACGATCGACAGGCTGTCATATGGCGATTGCAAAGCGCTCTCCAACTACATGAAGTCTCTCCTCGATGCAGCAGGCATAAAGTCATTATACGCCATTGTTTACGCCGGCGAGAACGAGAAGGACATACTTGTTGATTTCCCCAGCAACCACTTTAATCATGCCATTCTATGCGTGCCTGGTTCTACCGATACCACATGGCTCGAATGTACCAATCAGAAATTTCCTGCCGGTTTTATTGGTTCATTCACTGACGACCGGCATGTACTTCTCATTGAACCGGATGGTGGCAAGCTTGTTAAAACGAGAAAATACTCGGCTTCAGAAAATTGTCTGTCGAAGAATGCTAATGTTATTCTGTCGCCTAATGCAGATGCCCGCGCTGAAGTTCATTCTACCTACATTGGAGTGCAATCAAAAGAAATCTACCCTGTTTTCGATATGGACAGGGAAGACCAGAAGAAGTTTTTGCAAAGAAGGATCAGGATTAAATCTTTTGAAATTACTGATTTCAGGCACAAGGAGAATAAAGCTCTGATACCGTCTATCGAGGAGAACATTTCAATGGACCTGAGAAGCTATTGCACTGTAATGGGCGAAAGAATGATCTTGAATCCAAACCTGATGACAAGGATTTCCCCGTCACCTGTACGTACCAGCGACAGGAAATCGTCAGTCAGGATCAGGAGACCGTACATGCAGGCTGATACAATTACATTCAAATTGCCTGACGGGTATAAGGTTGAAAAACTTCCGGGAAAAATCGAGATCCAGACAAAATTTGGGAATTATTCTGCCGAATTGACAAACATAGCTGATGGTTTCAGATACATCCGGAGCTTTAACCTTTTCAAAGGTGAATACAAACCTGAAGAGTTTGACGCGTTCGCCTCATTTCTTGAAAAGGTAATTTCATCGGACGAGAAGAAGATTTCGCTATTGAAATCAATATAAAGGGATTATCAGGTTCAAACGCTTACCTGGTTTATAGTTATATTGTTTAACACAAACTGACCTGTAATAATCCTGAAATTACGACAGTAATTGCCGGAATTGAAATGACCTGGTCTGCAGCTCTGATTAATTTTATTGATACCAGTGGTGCTGCTATCGCAGGAATGAAATACCAAATTAGAAATGTCTTCCTTAACGGCATGCAGGGGACTGTAAGGGGTCAGGCCATAACAGCTGATGGAAATCAACAATCTGCAATAGAAAATTTCAATATAAGCAACTCTGAAATTGAAGCAAAATCATCCGGCGATTTGTCTTATTGCAGTGGCTGGAGATTCACGGGATTATCCATAAAAACACCGGCAGGAGAGTCGTTGAAAGTGAAGAATTGTACCGATATGGAGCTGAGGCTGCTGCCCTCTGCAAAATAATATCTTGGCTAACTTTCAACTGCCAGGGCATTCTACTTTATTATCAGTTTTTCGCGGTACGAAATACTTTTACCATCAGGACTTATAGCTGTTACTGTTAAAATATATTCACCAGGAAGATCAGATGAGCTGAAACTGCAAGTGGCATTTCCACTACTGTCAGCCTTCAATATTGGATTCCAATAGAGTACATTCCTGAAATCCGGAACCCTTTCTGTATTTTTCTGGCCCGATCGATAGTCAGGGATTTTGAATTCAAACGACTCGTCAGTAATCCTGTACCTGACCCTTGTAACATACTCTGGCAGCGATTGCTTCAGAATATCACCGGAATTTGTTATAACATTCACCAGTCCATAAAATGTGAAACCTCCCACCTTGTAAATGCCATGAACGATATCAATTTTTTCGACTACACCAGGGTCGAGTAGGCCAAGGATTGACTTATCCCGGATGATGACACCATCTATCATGATAACAGGATCTTCATCATATGCTCTTGCCCCTGAGTAGTCAAGAAAAGTGAGTTCAAATTGGTTGTTATTCCGTTTTAGTGTCACTCTGGGAATCAACTCGAAGAAAATTTCTTCCATCGAGTTTAGTTTCTGGTAATTGCTCATTACTACCTGTTGGTCAGGTTTTCCGTAAAACCTTCCAGGCAATGAATTTGTGTTTCCGCCCGTAGTCTTCTTACCGTGATAGCTTAATTCATACACTTTTGAAACCTGGTAATTATAGCTTAACCTTGCCGCTCTTGCCAGTGTAGTTCCATTTATCCTGCCAATAGTCAGGTTCGATGCGCTATAGACAGCAGGGAAGGAGGATAATATTTCCGGTTTATATTTTCTTCCGGTATCGGCAGGCTGAACAACCAGATCCTGCACATTGATATCAAGTTGAATCGGGAAATGGAATCTTGCCATGTAATCAGTGGTGGAATACTGAAACTGCGCTACTTTGCCTGGTATTGAAATAGTCAACCTCTCGCCCGGAAAAGCAAGATCCTTCTTGTTGCTAAGTAACAAACCCTCGACATAATGCGTGCTAGTCTCGACTGGATAATACAATTCCAGGGAATTTTCGCCAAGAATTTTCTTCCAGTCAGTCCAGCTGCTATGAATGATCCCGAGTAGAGAGTCAAGCTCATTATCATCAATCGAGGATAATTTTCTCCCACCCAGAAAAAGATAGGGTAATTCACCGTATTCGGAACCAAAAATCATGTAATCCTCAATCGACACGAAGCCGGTATCACAATCGGAAGGTGACACAGAGATGCTGAGCTTTGATTCAGCGAAATAGTCCGGTAATTTCATCTTTACCGAAATTTCACCCCTCACCCTGAATGAATCAGCCGGTACAATTTCAGCAACGAAATCATGCTTTATCCCAGGCGTATAAATGTACCTTTCAGAAACCGGGGACCCAGCAGAATTAAAGATAGTAACCTGGTTAATGCCTCGAGTTAAAGCGGAATCTGGCACAGTAAGCCTAGTCACGCCGGCGCTTCGGTTAAAGGGTTTGAAAACATCTATATTACCACGTGTCTGGATGAAAAGTAGCAGCTTTTCGTCTTCATTGAATGCCAATGAAGGATCAAATTCAATATCAAATACAACCAGTCCATTGCCCTGTCTGGTAACCTTGATACCTGCCTTTCCCGGATCACTCCCCGAATCGGGCAAACTGAGGTGTTGAGGCTTTCTTCCCCTGAAAATCCTGACGTCGAAAGGATTATAAACTGTAATGTTCTTTGTAAAACTGTTTTCTGGCAGGAAATTCTTCATCCGGTTCGTATAAGCCCTCAGCAAGTAAGTACCGGTAACGAGCGAATCCGGAAGGATAATCTGTCCAGGACCTGAGCCGTTGATAAGCCTGAATTTTTCCTGGACCACTGGAATATTTTCCGCGTTAAGGAGTTCAATATAAGCGATACTGCTTTGCGAAGCGGAAAGATGCTGTCTGTCGAAAGCAGTAATATTTAACCATAATTCTTCTCCTGCTATATATTCCGACCTGTCTGTGTGCAAGTAAATATCCTCCCTGCTGTAAATGTTTAAATGCTTTTCGAACTTTGTTTTAACAGCATTGAATATATCACTACCCTGTGCTGTTGCAGCCCGCGATATTATGCAGGCCAGCAGAATGGGAGAAACTATGTATTTCAGGATCTTCATCTGCTGCTATTTTTTATCATCATCCCAGAAATACGGTCTCACACTTGATCCTCTGACAGTACAATCTACACATCCCCTGTCGAAGGATACCACATTAACAGGGGGATTGCGTTTTACAATGAAAATTCTGCTGCCCATACCTGGAATTGTATCGGGTAAAAAAGAATAGATTGTGTCCTCGGTGCATTTATTTAACATGTAATCCTGACCGGGGAAAGTATCTTCTATGAATATTCTTTTCGACCTCACTGAAGAGACACTGAAATAGCCGAGGGTCATTTTGGTTGGATCTTCAACACAATAAATATTATTTGGCAACTGTGAAGGAATTATGTCATATAACCCCCCGACCTGGTTCTGCGCGTTTTTGAACCGCTCCCAGTATATAAATTCTTCCTCGCCAAGGGAATAAAGATTTACGAGCATGCTGTATTTGACGAGCAATCTATCGACCGGATCAGTGATTGTAAGGACAGGGAAGGCTTTGCTGCCATCATTCCCGGTCACCGATGCATTCTGAAGTGATATTTCCTCGGATGCCCTTGTTACCCAGCAGACCTTGTTGGGTACATCGAACGGTAGCCTTATTTCCCAGGTTTCGGAATAATTCCATTTGAAGAACCTGCACTCATCTCCCGGATCATGAGTGGCCACGTAAATTCCGCATCCTGTTGTATTACGGAACCCGTTATTGAAATTCTGTTTGACGTAGTAAATACTGTCTATTGGAGGAACAGGAATCATCTTCATCGGCGTGGATTCGTAGTTCACATGATTGAAATAAGCATTTGTTTTAATGTGAAGCACGTAAGTCCGCCCTGCAACTCCAGTGAATTTATAGGGATCTGTTTTGAAAACTCCATCCTGGACAGTTGATTTTAATGTGTCTGCATGTCCCTCATTATCAGTAATCCACAGCACGAAACCCTTGAAGTATTTTATTGAAGGACTGTCCCAGAGTGGCGCCGATTTGGATAGTTTAATGGTGTACGGTCCAGGTTGATCTGTAATTATGCCCTCAACAACAATCATCTCCTCGTAACCCCTTATAAATGGTTCGTAAGGAATAACGCAACTATCTGCAGTTATTATAAGAAGCAGTATTGATATTAGTTTCATTTTACTCATCAGCAACACCCTTAAAAGTCAAAACTGAAGGTCATTGTCGGGAAGGCTCGTCCAAAAATCGACATTTTATACCCGTTCACACGCCAACCGTTACCAACGAAATAGACAGAAAAAGCATTCTCGTTAGAGAGAACATTGTAAACGGAGATTGTAAGTGAAGGATGCGCTATCTTGTGCGATTTAAGGTTCCCGCTGAACCGGGCAGACACATCTAACCTGGAATAATCAGGCAACCTGTATTTATTGCGCTCCGAATATTGTATCATCTGCACTCCGTTAAGGTAATAGGTGGCGACAGGGTAGGTGATGGGACGTCCGGTGAAATGAGTGTACTCGGTTGAAAAACTGAATCGCCTCGAATATAGATACTGGAGGGTGACAGACAAATTTTCAGGTTTGTCGAAATTTGATGGATACCATTTCCCCGAGTTTATCAGCTCATCCCTGTATTTCCCTGTTGAACGTGAAAGTGATCTTGAATAAGTATAGGCTGCACTGAACAGAAACCTGCCCTCCGTTTTCCTGAAACCGGCTTCTATACCATATGCCTTGCCCATCGTGGGTACCAGGAACTGCTCGAGATGGTCTTCCATCAAGATTGAAGAACCTCCCTTGTAGTCAAACATGTCGTTAACAATCTTGTAATATGATTCAGCAAAGATTTCAGCTCCCGACTTTTTGAATACATGATATATTCCAATTGAATACTGATCCCCTTTCTCGGGGGAAAGATAATGGTCAGACAGTTTCCATGTTGCAGTTGGTGAAATGGAATAGCTGTTCGAAAGAAGATGAATATTCTGACTGGTCCTGTTATAGCTAAGCTTGAGGGAATTATTCTCGGATAATCTGAAATTCATTGAGAATCTGAACTCAGGTGAAAAGTAAAAACTTGTCAGTTCACCTTTCGAGTAATTAATAGTGTCATTTACGGTAAGAGAGGTTTTGGAAAAGCCTTCGTCGTAGGTAAGAACATCCCTCGGGCCGAATGAACTAAATGCTGACAATCTGATTCCAGCATTAATTGACAGGAAATCGGTAAGCTTGAATTTATCAGAGATCCAGAGAGCTAACTCGGAAGCCCTCTCTTTTGCAAGGCTTCGGGGTTGTATCCTCGAGTATTCTACCGGGGCTGAAATATCACCGGGAATAACAGAGTAAAATACAGTACCAATACCATAGTTAATATCATTCCTTCCATTTGCCAGATTAACCTCGGCGCTTATTGAAGAGCTGTTTATCCGGTGTCTCAATATATAGGCAGCTATTGGATCAACACTGTCAGCGTTGGAATACATGTAATTACTGTTATTAATTGACAGATTAAATATCTTGCCCTTTCGGATAATATGATTCCAGTTTAAAGAAGTGATGTTATTGGAGTATTTGTAGCTTGTATTGAAATTAGAAACGAAATAGTCGCTGCTATAGTAACCTGATATATCCAGCTTATTTTTGTCATTTACACGGTAGCTGACCCGGCCATTAAAATCCATAAAAGAAATCCTGGTGTTTTTCAATGACTCCACATCAATAATATCTATGAGCCAGTCTGAATAGGTGGTTCGTAGACTAAGGTTGAACGAGAGGGTATCCTTAATAAGAGGTCCCTCAACTGTCAGATGTGCAGCTATCGGGCTTATACCAGCGTTACCTTTTATCTCCTCGTAATTCCCGTCTTTCGATTCAATGTCCAGAACTGAAGAAATTCTTCCGCCATACCTGGCAGGAATACCTCCCTTGTACAATGTTGCATCTTTAATAGCATCGGAGTTTATTGAGGTAAAAAATCCGAAGAAATGAGACGGGTTATACAGGGGAGCCCCATGGAGAAGAATCAGGTTCTGATCTTCCGAACCTCCTCTTACATTATAGCCAGAAGAACCTTCTCCTGCAGACTGAACCCCGGCCAGGTGATTGAGGTTCTTTATCAGATCTGCTTCTCCAAGAGATGTTGGCAGTAGCTTAACTGAAGAAATATTGAATTTTTCGACTCCAGTCTCCATCTTCTCAATAGAAGTACTCCGTCGTGATGAAACAACGATCTCCCTGAGTGGAATTAACTTACTGTCCATTTCGATGCTTAATTGTCCATTCCCGAACAGGTTAAGGTTTAACTTCTTCTCGAACATGCCAATGAAAGAAAGTTGTAACTGGTAGGTACCCCTTGGTAGCGTTAATGAATAAAAACCATTCCTGTTAGTAGTTGCTCCTGAGCCTGTACTCGGGATGTAAACATTGGCTCCCTCTATGGGTTCCCGGGTATCCTTATTAATAACAAAACCAGTCATTACAACATTTCCCTGTTTGTTTTTTTCAGCAGCGTTACCAATGGTCATCGTTTTAATTTCCTCGTTCTCTTTCTCTCTCGATTCATTAATAAGCATGGTGATAGGGGCTGAATTAACCGGTTTTCTGCTGGCAGCATCGAGTAAAACAATCTCATATTTACCTGTTATAACAACCCTGTCTTTTTCAATTACATAGCGCACGTTAGTCTTGTGGAATAACGAGTCTAAAACGCAGCTGATTTCAGTACACGATAACCTGCCAGGCATTTTCAGGCCGGCAACCCAGTCTTGCTTGTAGAAAAACCTTAGACCCATCTCCGATTCGGCTTTTTTGACAAATTCCTCGAACGACAAACCGGTATAATCAAAGGGTATAAAAAGCTTCTCCTGACCAAAAGAGGACGAAATAGAATAAACCCAGAAGGAGAATATGATGAGGAACCTTTTCATTTTTTCAAAACCTGATTGTCAGTGTCATCAAGATATCTGATGGCGGGTAAAATACTTATTGGTTCCCTGGTTGAAATCTTCAACCTGTTCTTGCTGATGAAATCGCGAATGTAACTGCTGCCGGCCGGGCTTAACCGGTAAAGATCCTTTTTCTTCCTGATTAATAGAAAATTTTCCGAAGTGCCTGCATAGGCTTTAACCAGCTGACCGAACTCACCATCACTGTTCGTGGAGATATCGGTAAACAATATTTTCGAGTACTTTGCAACTAGCGAGATTTTCCCCTTGAAAATTATATTGTAATAACCATATAATCCGTTGATTGAATCGTTTCTGAAATTGATAAACCTGTAAGTTCTTTCTTTCGTGAAGACAGTAAAGCTGTCGATCATTTCCTTGTTTAATTGAAGGATTTCGCTTTCATCAAGCGGTGTAAGAAGCTCATCGTTAAGTATATCGTACCTTACCCTGACTTTCTCAAACTTGGATCCGTTGGCAAAGACATCAGCCGGCAAAAACTGGTTTGAAAGAAAAAACTGGTCACCCTTGTATCTCCTGTAGTTATTCTGCCACAAGGTTCCACGGTATAATAATTGCTTGAATTGCAGAGTATCCGTGACTCTTTCCCCCGACTG
>JAXLTU010000021.1:0-60634 GCA_046329885.1 Bacteroidales bacterium | reverse complement strand
GAAGTTTTCCTTGTGCCTGAATGCTGTCATGGCCTCAACAGTTTCAGTCTTCCAGTAGGGGATGACATCAGTATTAAACTTATCAAGACCAAAATGTTTCCTGATATCAATATCAAAATAGTACTTGTCTCCCTCGTAACCAAAAAGGGCATTTGATTGCCTGAGCATCTCTATATCGAAATAGCTGCTGAACCTGTCAATTTCCTTGCCTTTAGTTGTCAGGCCCCAAGTTGAAAGGTCAAGATTAAAAACATAATTATCGATTATGAACTGCTTGATCCTGTTTGCCTTGAAGGTGAAGCCCTTTTTCTCTATATTGGCAAACCATGGATCATCGCGCCATGACCAGATAACCGGCGACAAGATGTTCGCGAGAACGAGTGGATAAAAAAGTTCAGGGAAAATAAAGATCTCCATATCGGAGAGGGTAAAAGCCGAGGAATACTTCTCAAGTGTCTTTTTGTCTGAAAAATCCCCGAGAGGAATGTGTTTCATATAGTGAAATAAACGTACAAAGCTAATAACACTAAATCATATAAAGTGTTTAAGCTGGCAAAAAATTAAGTCTGTCGATGTGAATCAGAGGTTAAACCTCTCTATACCACTGAAAAAGAAATTAGACTCGATATTGGCATTCTCGATACTGTCGGATCCATGCACGGCGTTCATCTGAACGGAAACCGCGAATATCTTCCTGATCGTCCCGGGTTCAGCTTTGGCAGGATCAGTAGCCCCTATGAGCTTCCTGAATTCCTCCACGGCGTTGTCGTGTTTAAGAATCATTACCACTACAGGGCCGGAAGTCATGAAGTCGACCAAACCTTCGTAGAATGGTTTCCCATGGTGAACCTTGTAAAACGACTCAGCCTGTGGCTTTGTCAAACGAACCATCTTCATGGCTGCAATCTCGAAACCGGCTTCATTTATCATCGACAATATGGGCCCGGTCTTACCGGTCCGAACAGCGTTCGGCTTTATAATCGCGAACGTAAAATCTTTTGGCATAAGCGTTTCTGTTGGTGTAACTACTCTTTGTCCCCTCTAAAATAATATTTCATATCTTTACGCACTTAAAAATAATAAGTTGGCGGATTATTTCAAATATATTGAGCAATTATCTGGCAGGCTGGAATCAGCAAAAAACATAGTCATAATCTGTCATGTGAACCCCGACGGTGATGCTGTCGGTTCCCAGCTCGCTCTTTATCATTTCCTGCTGTCGAAGGGTAAAAAAGCCTCAATGATTTCCCCCAATAACCTTCAGGATTTTCTGACATGGATGGATGGGGTGGAGGAAATCTGTATTTATACGAGGAACAGGAAAGACTGCAACGAGATGATCGCCTCCGCTGACCTTGTTATAATGGTTGATTTTAACCAGTCGAACAGGCTGGGAGAGGCAGAAAATGCTGTACTGAAATCAAAAGCTTACAAGGTGATAATTGACCATCATCTCGACCCTGGCAGTTTTACCGACCTGATGATATCCGACACTTCACGATGCTCAACTTCTGAACTGATCCACATTCTGGTTACAGGAATTAACAAGGGGCATTTTGTCAACAGATCTTACGCGGAAGTTATCTATGTTGGAATAATTACCGATACCGGGAATTTTGAACATGGATCATTCACTGGCGAGACTTTCAGGATAATAGCCGATCTGCTCGATGCAGGTATTGACAGGGAACGCATATATAACCTGGTATTCAATAACTTCTCAGCCGACAGGATGAAGCTAAAAGGGCTCTCGCTGAACGAAAGAATGGTTGTGCTTCCTGAACTTCATACAGCCTATATTGTTTTGTCGAAAAGCGATCTCGAAAACTATAACTACAGGAAAGGCGATACAGAGGGCTTCGTGAACATGCCTCTTTCGATAAGCGGGATAAGGTTTTCCGCCCTTCTCATGGAAAAAAAGGACCATATTAAACTATCGTTCAGAAGCAAGGGAACCTTCCCGGTAAATGAATTCGCGCAAAAGTATTTCTCCGGGGGGGGCCATCGTAATGCCTCGGGAGGAGAATATCGTGATACCCTGGATAATACAGTATCTTTTTTCCTTGCCGCACTAGATAAAGAGTCTGGTTCCCTTAGAGCATCTGAACAGAAATGAACCGGGTATTACTATTCAGCACCGCGCTATTATTCTGCCTGAGCCTTGTTTCGTGCAATAACAAAGCCCGCGAAAACGTTAACATCAGGCGACCCGGGAAAAAGGAAATGGCCGATCTTAACAGCTATTTCGTTGAAAAAGACAGGGAAAGAATCCTTGCTTACATCGAACGGAGACAACTGGAGATGACAGAATCTCCAACCGGTCTCTGGTACGTTATAAAAAAACAGGGTAACGGTGAGTTCTTTGGAGATGCCAGCAAAGTTTTATTTGATTACGATTGTACTTTGCTTGACGGGACTAAGTGCTATTCTTCACGATCACTAGGTCCTAAAGAGGTTATCATTGGGAAAACTCCAATTGAGGCAGGTCTTGATGAAGGCCTAAGAAAACTTAAGCCTGGAGCGGAAGCTATCTTCATACTGCCTCCATTTCTGGCACATGGTTTGATCGGTGACAGCAATGCCATTCCACCGAGAGCAACAATAGTATATGAAATAAGAATTTTAACAAGTAAATAATATAACATCGTAACGAAATGAAAATCAACAAACAGGGTCTTATTATCGCGTTAGTAGCTGTAAGTGCCATGACAATAATCTCGTGCAACCCGGCACGTAAATGGGAAAAACAGGAGAGACTGATGATAGAGGACTATGTGAGCACACTTGGAGATACAGCTTACGTGATCAAGCCAAGCGGACTGTATTACATCGAGGTAACACCTGGAACCGGCAGGCAGCCTGTAACCGGGGATACCTGTTCTATTAAATACAAGGGCAAATTCACCTACGGAACAATATTCGATACCAATTATAATAAAACAACCCTCTTCAAATTTGTAGTTGGTTCGCGTTATGCCATCGACGGTATCGAGGAAGGTGTGACTTACATGAAGCAGGGTGGTGTCGCTAAACTCATTACCCCTTCTAGTCTTGCTTACGGCCCGGCTGGAATATATGGCATACTCTCGGGTTATATGCCACTCGTGTGGGACATCCAGCTTGTTACAGTGAAAGCTGGTCCGACAAAGTAAGAATCAGCTTCCAACAAGAAATATAGTAAGCCTGTCTTCATTCGAAAGACCTGCTTTCCGCCATTCCGTGATATCCATGGTGATGATACTCTCGGAGGGGAGAGTAATATCAGAAGCTATACATAGTTTCAGACCGCTACCGAGGAATGATACCAGTTTTTCTGCAAGCCGTGATGCCCTGTAAGGTGTCTCCATGAAGATCTGCGTTTCTCCGCTTTTTGCTCTTCTTTCAATTTCCTTGAGTTTTTGTTCCTTCTCGGCTGGTTTGACCGGCAGGTAACCATGGAAGCTGAAGTTCTGCCCGTTCATTCCCGAAGCCACGAGAGCAAGCAATATCGACGACGGTCCTGCCAGTGGTACAACCCGCATTTTCTCGATGTGGGCAAGTCTGACAGCTTCAGTTCCGGGATCAGCAATACAGGGCATACCGGCTTCACTCATGATGCCTATATTATAACCTTCCCTTGCTGGTTGCAGGAAATCAGTAATTTCCTTTTCACTGGTGTGCTCGTTCAAAATGTAAAAAACGGAATCATCTATTGGGAACGATTTGTCAAGCATTCTCAGGTAGCGCCTGGCGCTTCGGACATCTTCAACAATAAAATGCCTGATAGATAATGTTATCCGTATGACTTCTTCTGGTATTGTTGCCCTGAAGTCTGTATTTCCAAGAGTAACAGGTATTAGATATATTGTCCCAGCCATCACACCATTATTTATGGTAAATATAGAAATTTTGAATTTCTGCATGACGGGTTTAATACAAGCCTTTGCTGTTTATCTTTTTTTCAATTAGGTTTGTCTGTCGATTTAACTCATATGAAGATCACCTTCCTGGGAACCGGTACATCGCAGGGCGTTCCAGTCATTGCCTGCAATTGCAAGACCTGCCTTTCGGAGAATCCAAAAGACAAAAGACTTAGGACCTCTTTACTATTATCGACTGCTAATCAGACTATTGCCATCGACGCTGGTCCCGATTTCAGGCAGCAGATGCTCAGGGAGAAAGTGAAAAGACTGGATGCCATACTGCTCACTCACGCGCACAAAGATCACATAGCGGGCATGGATGACGTGCGGGCTTTCAACTATATCCAGCAGGATGCAATTGACATCTGGGCTGAAAAAAACGTTCAGGAGGATGTTAAAAAAGAATACGCTTACGTATTTTCTGAGTATAAATATCCTGGAATTCCGCGGATGAGACTGAACGAGATCACGGGATCACCATTCAGGGTGAAGGAACTGGAGTTCGTACCGGTGAGGGTAAGGCACATGCATCTCGAGATATTCGGATTCAGGATCGGTTCCTTCGCATATATTACTGACGCATCGTATGTTCCGGAAAGCAGCAAAGCTTTGTTAATAGGAGTAAAGTATCTTGTTGTAAACGCTTTGCGTAAAGAAAAACATATCTCACATTTCAGTCTGAGGGAAGCACTTGAACTGGTAAACGAAATCTCACCAAGAAAAGCTTTTATAACGCATATCAGTCACCAGATGGGGCTGCACGATGAAGTTGAAAAAGAATTACCGGCCGGGGTAGTGCTCGCTTACGACGGGCTGAGTCTCGAAATAGACGATAAGTGATTTATTTCTTCACAGACTTAACAAGTCTCTTCTGATATCCGGTGGAAAAATAATACTTGTTCCTGCCAAGCTGTGAAGTATTGACATGCGAGGCCTTTGATCTTTTCTTCGCGTATGGGTTCTGAGTGGCGCAACCAGAAGATGCGAAGAGCACAATGAGAAGGCAGAAGAACCCGTTCCTTACTATACTCGCGATCTTTGTCATTTCAGTATTATATTGTAACTAAAGTTACGTTTATTCCCTTTTACGATCAAATATTAAAATGGTTTCTCTTTAACAGCAAAACGTAATAGATAATTTTTTTTATATGACCGTGAACTTCTATATTCACACATAAATGCCAGGCTATATTGGTTATCACGATGAAATTCATATCCAGGATATTAATACTTCTAGGCGTCATGACCTCAGGCTATGTACACGCCCAGACAATACACAATGCTGCTCTCGTTAATAAACAGGGACTTTCGGTCAACCAGTTCAAATTATCTGACAGTAGCACTGTTACACTAAAGAATCCCCGGCCGCTTTTCACATTCGTTGTTAATGGCAAGGATTACAGCAGCGATCAGGCTGTAACTTTCCCGACCGACTCGGGCTTTGTCCAGGTATTCAACAATGGAATAAAAACTGTAATTAAAAAGTTAACTCCCGAAAAAACGGGATGGAACAGAACCGTGACATTCAGAAACGAGAGCCAGGACACGATGATTCTGGAGAATGTTGTTCCATTCGGGACTCTTGAATCATCCGCATATATTACAGGCAAAGGGCCATGGGATCTTGCCAGGGCCTGGCTATTCAGACCAGGTTTCAGACCCGTCAGAGTAATACTGCCCGACAATGCATGGGAACTGGGTTATTCATCTTTTACCGCGGGTAAGAACTCATTCTGTGGCCTCGCCAGAAGACAAAAAACGACCGGCCAGAAAAGAAGGTACGAAACCATGCTTCCTCCCGGAACACAGGTTGTTTATAATATATATTGTGAAACATTCACCGGCGACTGGCAGGCTGGATTAAGGTTGATGTTCCGCGACAGGTACCTGTATGACCTTGACAAGTTTGATAATTCATTGTTCGAGAGGCCGGATCTGCAATGGATAAAGAAAAGCTATATCATAATACTCCAGATGGCATGGGACCGTGAGTTTTTTGACAGGTCGACCGGGAAATACACTTACGCGGAGGAACTTAAAAACTGGAACACCAGATTCGGGCATATTGACGTTTTTGGAATCTGGCCAACCTGGCCTCGTCTCGGACTCGACCAGAGGAACCAGTGGGATATGTACAGGGACCTGCCTGGAGGAACGAACCAGTTGAAGACCTTTGCCAGGATGTCGAGACAATATGACACTAAATTTTTCATCGCCTATAATCCCTGGGATAATTCCACGAGAAAGGAAGATCATTACCGGGGAATGGCTCAGCTAATAGAGGAAACGGAGGCAGACGGGGTCGTACTTGATACAAGAGGAAGCTCGAGCTTCGAGTTGCAGGCAGCAGCCGACAGCGTGAGAAAAGGAGTGGTAATGTTCTCCGAGGGAATGGCTATAACCCGCGATATGCCTGGCATAATAGCCGGAAGAGTACATAATGCTATCTATTTCAGTCCCGAACTAAACCTTAATAAGCTTATTAAGCCTGACTTCTCTATTTTCAGAGTATGCGATGTGGGAGAGGACAAAAATCACCGCGAAATAGCAATTGCCTTCTTCAATGGTTACGGTACAGAATTTAACATGTTCAGGCCAGGTCGAAGAGATGACTATTTCAGGAGCGACATGGATTTCCTTGCCCAGACAACTTTCATTTTGAGGCAGAATAATGATGCCTTCCTCGATCAGAATTGGACTCCGCTCATTAAGACAACTACAGATAACCTGTTCGTAAACAGATGGAAATCAGGTGATAAAACATTGTATACAATTCTCAGCATGAAACAGGAAGGCTTTTCAGGCGAACTTTTCAGCGACAGTATCCCGGAAGGTTTTCATATGGTTTCGTTGTGGAGACATGAAGAAATGAGCAGGAAGTCGAGGGGTAAATTAAATGTTTATTCCGAAACGCCGGGCTGGCCTGCAAAAGACACTGGCACTAGGCTGGAAGGTTCAGTCGACTGTATCGCCTTATTCCCGGAGCTTATCAGGTCTGAACAACATGGTGACTCTGTACATCTTTCAAAACCAGCCGGTGGAAAGCTATTACTATGGAAAGGCAGCCCATCTTATTCCATCAAGCCTGTTGAATTACGATTCAAAACTGACACCACGTTTAAATGGAAAAACATACTGGGATATCACGAGGGGAAAGTCATCTTACAATATACTGAAAGTGATATACTTAAGGACGAGGTAGTATTAGACCTGCAGGGGGGCAAGCCATGGCTGGTGAGCAAAGTCACCAGGACGACACTGGCAACAAGTATTCCTGCCGACATGGTGCTGGTTCCAAAATCGAAGATCACCTACACGCTTGGCTCAAGTGAAGATTTCATACCTTATCCTGCACTCAATACACCTTTGAGCGCTGAACCTGATAGTTTTCTAATAGACAAATATCCTGTAACCAATTACCAGTTTTTCGAATTCCTGCAGAACTCGGGTTACATCCCGTCTGACACTACTAACTTCCTGCATCATTGGCAAAACGGGACCTTCAAGCAAGGGCAGGATAAATACCCAGTTGTATGGGTTTCAGCGGAAGATATGGCTGCTTATGCCAAATGGGCAAATAAAAGGCTGCCAACTGAAGCCGAATGGCAGCTTGCCGCGCAGGGAACCGATGCAAGGAAATGGCCATGGGGTAATGAGTTTCATGCTACATGGTGCAATAATGCCTTCGACAGACCAACACCTGTTGATGCTTTTCCAAAAGGTGCAAGCCCATTTGGAGCAATGGACATGGTGGGTAATATCTGGCAGGCTACAAACGACTTGTATTTCAACGGGACGTACTGGTTCGTGGTTATCAGGGGTGGCAGTTATTACAAACCTGATTCAAGCTGGTGGTATATACAAGGGGGACCTCAGCAACTCGACAAGACACAAATCCTGTTGCAGACATCACAAAGTCTCGACAGAAGTGCAACTGTCGGCTTCAGGTGTGTCAAGGATATTGATCCTAAGGATTTCAGGGTAAAGAAATAGGAGGATCAGGCAAGCCGGCCAGCTCCATTGCCTATTTCCGGTCTGTAAAAGTCGGGGACGAGTCCAGTCTTTTCAGTGTAATTCTTAGCCAGAGTCTCAGTGAAAGTAGCAAGCTTATCTGTTCTGACTATCGATACAGTACAACCACCAAAGCCCGCACCGGTCATCCTCGATCCAATCACTCCTTCAATCTTGCGGGCTTCGTAAACGAGTGTATCAAGCTCAATGCCCGTAACCTCGTAATCGGCTCTCAGCGAATCGTGAGAAAGATTCATGAGCTCCCCGAACCTCCTGAGGTCATTTGCCTTCAGAACCTTCACAGCCTCTTCCACCCGTCCATTCTCGGTAATTACATGTCTGGCACGCTGTCGCACAACCAGATCAGGAATATATTGTTCCAGGACATCTGCTTCGGATACCTTTACCTCGCTGAGATTCTTAATCTTCCTGTAAGCCTGCAGGTAATCAACTGCTTTGTCACACTCGGACCGTCTTTCGTTATATTTAGAATCAGTCAGCCCCCTTCGCTTGTTTGTATTTGTGATTACAAGTGAATGATCACCCAGGCTTAGTGGAACATTCTCGTAAGCCAGTGAATCGCAGTTAAGGAATATCGCGTGGTCTTTTTTGCCGAAACCCACGGCGAACTGGTCCATAATACCGCAATTCATTCCAACGAAGTTATTCTCGGCACTCTGCGACATCTTAACAAGGTCCAGAGTCTGGAAACCGGCTGAATAAAGTTCATTAAGTGCTACCGCAGTCACCATCTCGATGGAAGCAGAGGAGGAGAGGCCCGCGCCATTCGGCACATCGCCAAAAAACATGAGTTCCATGCCCTGTAACTGGATTCCGCGTTCAAGGAACTCGTTCATCACTCCAAGAGGGTAGTTGATCCAGGTCTTGTACTTGTTCTCGAATTTCGGGGCAAGCAGAATCAATTCATCCTTGTTGAAATTGAGGGTGCTGAACTTGATCGAATAATCATTTACAAGACGGATCAGTAGATAAGTCCCATAATTTAAAGCGCAGGGAAAAACGAAGCCACCATTATAATCAGTGTGTTCGCCGATAAGGTTTACCCTGCCTGGTGAGAAAAAAAGAACAGGCTTTTCAGTCCTGTTCCCGTACTTCTCAAAAAAAGAATTATAAAGGCTGTCTGAACTCATTTTCAAACTTTTAGTTTCTTTTCAATTTCATTAATCTGGTTCCTGAAGTGCTTATCTGTATCAATAAGATTGTTCACAGTTTTGCAGGCATGCAGTACGGTGGCATGGTCTTTACCGCCAATGTGCGATCCAATGGTTGCAAGCGAGGCTTTTGTCAGGTTCTTGGAGAAGAACATCGACACCTGTCTTGCCTGGACTATCTCTCTCTTTCTTGTTTTGCCCTGTATAAGCTCAACCGGGATCTTGTAGTATTCGCACACGATCTTCTGAATGTACTCGATTGTGATTTCCCTTCTTGAAGTACTTATCAGTTTCTCGACCATCATCCTGGCGAGATCGATTGTAATATCCTTCTTATTAAGGGTCGATTGAGCGTAAAGCGAGATAAGTACGGCCTCGAGCTCTCTTATGTTATTCGAGATGTTTGCTGCCAGGTACTCGAAAATATCTTCTGGCAGTTCTATGCCGTCATTGTAAGCTTTCTTCTTCAGTATCGCTAATCGTGTCTCGTAGTCAGGTCTCTGGAGGTCGGCAAGTAAACCCCATTTGAAACGGGAGAGTAGCCTCTGCTCCATCCCCTGAAGCTCGACAGGAGGACGATCGCAGGTGAGTATAAGCTGTTTCCCAGACTGATGAAGATGATTAAATATATGGAAGAAGGTATCCTGTGTTTTTTCCTTCCCGGCGAATTCATGAACATCATCAAGAATGAGGACATCAATCATCTGGTAAAAATGAAGGAAATCATTCTTGTTATTATTCCTTATCGATTCAGTGAACTGCGTCTGGAATTTGTTGGCATTAACGTACAGAACAATTTTATCAGGATGCTTTTCCTTCACAAGAATCCCGATTGCCTGTGCAAGATGGGTTTTTCCAAGACCGGAGTCACCGTAAATCATCAAAGGGTTGAAAGCGGTTCCACCAGGATTATTCCCGACCGCGAGTCCTGCCGAGCGGGCCAGCCTGTTACATTCACCTTCCACAAAATTATTGAAGTTGTAATCCGGGTTAAGTTTAGGATCAAAGTGAATTTTCTTGATTCCAGGTATCACGAATGGATTCTTGATCTCTGGCTGTGTGAGCTCGAATGGAACCTGAACGGGTTTATTATTTAGTTCTGCTTTATTACGGGAAGGGTATCTTACAGTATAGGGTTTGCCATTAACAAAATTAGTGTTCTCCATCACAACGTTGTACTCGAGCCTGGCATCAGCACCAATCTCGCGACGAAGGGTCTTGCGTAGTATATCAATATACTGTTCCTCGAGGTATTCGTAGAAAAACGGACTTGGGACCTGAATTGTCAGAATGTTGTTTTCGAGCTTTAATGGCACAATTGGCTCAAACCATGTTTTAAAACTGATGGATGGAATAATGTCCTTTATTATAGAGAGACAGCTATTCCATACTTCAAAGTGAGACTTGTTCATTTTAAAAAAGGAATTTTTGAAAAAAATCAGGAATACCTCGTCCTAATTGTGTAGCAATATTTGTAAAAAAAAAACTTAAAAAAAAAATTTTTTTCGCTTGATTATCTCAAAATTAATATATGCGATTAAACATCAATAACTTATGATATAAAAAATTTTTCTAGTCTGTATTTAGTTGATTATCAGTATGTTTCAAAAGAGTCGAATATTTCGTTGCATGAGCATGACATTTTCCATGATCCTGCTCTTTTTATTGTACGAACAGTTTAAAAACTGGGAGTATATTGCACCCGGATTTTCTAAAAAAAGCAATAACAAGATTACCTGAATTTTACACCCCGGCTCTTAGAGTGTTACTTTGCTTTTTTGCCGAAAATTGAGAAATGAACATACCTTTTAGGGTTCGCTTTCAGGTCTTGAAGGAGCTGATCGAGACTCTTCATACTTGAATTAAGATTGACATACAACGAGTCATTTGTCAGAACCTGACCGGCTGTTCCTTTTCCTTCATTCAATCCCTCGAGAATTGTTGCGGTCTTACCAAGGGTATTTCTAAGGTTAAGTACCGTGGAATAAAGATCAGCGGCAGCAATCGAATCGGTAATAGTCTTGAGATTTGAAATCGTCGAACCCATGGCATCAGAGTTTTTCGAAAGCATCTCGGAAAATCTCGATATATCTGCAACAATCGCGTTAAGCCCTGAATCCCTGGCAGTTACCATTTGCTTAAAACTTCCTGCCGTGGTTCGCAGATCGGCCATCGTGCCTTTAACATCTGAAGTAAAAGCAGGAGTCATAATATCATTTATCGCCACCATAACTGAATCGAGATTGGTAATCAGTGCTGTCAGTTTCTCCTTCACCGGCATGAGTTCATCCTCAACTTTCTTAATTATTGAGATTTCGAATCTGCCGGGAATGGTGTCCCCTGATTCATAAAATCCCTGGCCATCACCCATTAAGATCCTGATCTTCATTCCTGCTATAAGTGAAGCTGGAGTGATTTCAGCAACACTATTGACAGGCAGGGAAAATGTCTTGTCGACAGACAGTTTAACAAGGAGCCTGCCAGTCCTGTCATTAATAAAGCTGATCGACTGAACAACACCGGCTTTGTAACCGCTTATCTCGACAGGGTTTGTTTCAGTCAGTCCTCCAATCTCGTTATAGACCACGTAGTAACTCTTCGTGGAACTAAAAAGGTCTTTTCCCTTGAGGAAATTGAATAACCACACGAATGCAATTATGGTAACGAAAGCGATTATACCAACTTTTAGCTCGTTCGAAAGTTTCTTCATTTAATAGTATATATTATAATATGTATAGTCAACGCTTGTTTAAAACGTCCTGCAAAGGTAATATTTTGTTCTCTCTGATTGCAATAACGAAAGCATCGGGATAGATAGTTTCTATTTTCTTGCGATGCTGAACCGCCTGCGAATAATCTTCAAACTTACCGCTGGCATACCTGTACCGGTCTCCATCTTTAATCTCGGTGATGTCCTTGAGGTTTTTGAAGAAGGATGGTTTAACTGTCATTTTCTTTCCGGAAGCTACCTGCACCATGAAATATGTTTTCGGTGCTTCAGCCTGAATTACTGTATCCTTTTTCTCAACCGGTTGCTTTATTATTTCCTTTTCATTCTGCATAGCCTCGTTAACCTGCAATTTTTCATCGGATGTATCAACCGTGGTCCTGCTTTTTCTCTCGATATCAGCAATGTAATTCCTGCAGGCTCTGAATATTGCCGAGGCGATATAGTCCTGACCCTGCGTGGAGTTAAGGAACTTTTCCTCGGGACCATTCGTGATAAAACCGATCTCCGTGAGCACGCTTGGCATGGTTGTTTTCCAAAGGACCCAGAATGCTGCCTGTTTAACACCGCGGTCAAAACGCCCTACCTTTTCCTTGTATTCACTCTGCATTCTGGCAGCCAGATCGAGACTCTGTTCTGAAAAAGAGTTTTGCATGAGGGCAAACATAACATAAGATTCCGGTGAATTCGGATCAAAGCCCTCGTATTTGGTTTTGTAATCTTTTTCAAGCTTTATAACCTCGTTCTCCTTCATTGCCACCTCCAGATTTTGCTTGTCTTTAGAATGCCCCATGATATATGTTTCTGTTCCATAGGCATTTACGCCATCAATCGCGTTAGCGTGGATCGAAATAAACAGATCTGCTTTGTTCTTGTTGGCAATTTCGCTCCTTTCGTCGAGATCCATGAAAACGTCCGTCTTCCTCGTGAAGATTACTTTGACATTTTTCAGGTTACTCTCGAGATAGGCACCCGTTTTAAGAGCGACAGCCAGTGTTATGTTCTTCTCGTAGCTCATTTTTCCGACAGAACCCGGGTCTCTTCCCCCGTGCCCAGGATCAATAACTATAACCCACGAATCTTTACCCGGCTTATCACAAAAAACAGCTATTGGCAACAATACCAGAAAAGCAATAATTAACAGGAATCTGATGTTATAATAATTGATATGGTGTTTGCCGTTTTTGGACTTTATGCTCATACCCGGTTAACGAATTTATATTAGATTTGCGCTGGCATCGAGGTTTCAGCCAGAGCAGTACAAAAATAGTATTTAACTTGTATTATTTTAACGAAAAGAGATCCGTATTAGTGTTCCTGTTAATGATCAACTTAACTCTGTTGGTCGCTCAGGAAAAAAAAGCAGTATTTGACACGATTCTCGTTCAGAAGGACTCTGTTGTGGTCGATACGCTGCTGCGGAAAAGCATGGTCTCTCCCGATGCAATAGACAAAACGATAACTCACACATGCTCTGGTTACAGGCGCACGGATTTCATCAACAAAAGGGTTTATCTTGTTGACAAGGCCATTGTAACTTATGGCGATATTAATCTCACGGCCGACTCGATAGTCCTGAACATGGACACTGGTGAGGTTTTCGCCACGGGCAAAAGAGATTCCACGGGTCATGTTGCCGGATATCCGGTTTTCAAACAGGGCGAAGAACAATTCGAGTCAAAAGCTCTCTTTTATAATTTCAAGACTAAGAAGGGAAGGGTAATTGACATGATGACCGAGCAGGAAGATGGCTACCTGCGAAGCAAGGTGACAAAGAAACTTAATGATGGCAGCCTTAACATAAACAGGAGCACTTATTCTACCTGCGATCACGACCCTCCTCATTTCTACGTTGGCTTCAACAGGGCCAAGGTTATCCCCGGGAAGAAAATCATTACCGGCCCGGCCTACATGGTTCTTGAAGACATTCCGCTCCCTGTGATAATACCCTTTGGATTTTTCCCGATCCAGAAAAAAAAGATGGCTTCCGGTATACTTATTCCCAAGATCGGACAGAGTTCCTTGCTTGGATACTCACTTCGCGACGGTGGATACTATTTCGCCATCAGCGATAACTTCGACCTGTCACTTCTTGGCACCCTGTACACGAACGGTTCATACTCCCTCTCAGCTACCTCCAAATATGTAAGACGATACAAGTACCAGGGTAATTTCAGCCTCAGCTTCGCTAATAACATAACCGGCCACAAGGGTCTGCCTGACTACAGCAAGGAGAACAACTACAGGATAGACTGGAATTACACGCAGGATCCGAAAGCGAGGCCAGGCTCAACATTCTCTGCCAGGGTGAGCATGTCTTCAGGCAGCTTTGACAAGAAGAACAGCTATAACATGGACGAGCATATAACAAGCCAGCGCCAGTCGAGCATAAGCTATTCTAAAACCTGGACCGGTACCCCGTTCAATTTCGCGACAAGTCTGAATCACAGTCAGAACATGAGGACCAGGGTTGTAAACCTGAACCTCCCTAAAGCCAGTTTTAACATGGCACGCATCTATCCTCTGAAAAGGAAAAACCAGTCAGGTTCAACAAAATGGTACCAGGAACTCCAGTTCCAGTATTCTGCATCTGTCGATAACCAGATCACTACCACCGACAGCATGCTATTCACCAAATCGGTTTTCAATAACATGAGGAATGGCTTCAAACACGAGGCACCACTGTCAATAGCCATCAGACCTTTCAAAAAATTATCGAGTTTCACAATATCCCCTCAGATCTCATACAGCGGAGTTGTTTACACCCGGAAATACGAACAGACTTTTGTACCGGATTTTTATAACCCCACTCTCAACAAAACACTCCCGACAATAATTAAGGATACCATAAACGGTATCTTCTACGGGCAATCGGTTACAGCATCGATCGGGGCCGGTATCAGCCCGCAGATAATAGGTATTTACGAGTTCAAGAATCAGAATCTCAGGATCAAAAAGGTGATGCACCTTATCAAACCATCGATAGGATTCAGTTATGCTCCATACCTCAGGGGATTGACAACAGATATGTACAGGCAGGTGCAGATTGACACTGCCGGGAGAACGAAACAATACTCGATATTTGAAGGGAATATTTATGGCACACCATCTCTGCCTACAAGGAGCGGTGGCATTACTTTCAGCCTTATTAATATAGTTGAGGCTAAAATAATGGAAAAGAATGATACTACAGGAAAGCCCAAAAAGGTAAAGATCATTGACAATCTTGCCGCCAACACCTCATATAATATCTTCCTCGATTCCCTCAGATGGGCGCCGGTAACGATGAATTACAGGGCAACCCTCTTCCAGAACGTTGGGTTTGTGGCTACCGGAGCCTTTTCGATGTACGGTATGGATAAAAACGGAAAGACAATAAACACTTTCTATTACAGCCAGACAGGGAAGTTGTTGAGAATGACAGCCGCTAACCTGAGTATTGACCTCGACCTGGCAAAGCTGTTCCAGAAGAAGGAAGGCAAGGGTGAAAATAATCAGCAAAAAAGTACGGCACCTGTTAACGCCTATGATGAAGAGGCAATGACGGGGGACAAACCCGGGGCAAAAAATAACCAGGACGGGATGCTGTTTGATGAATATGGTTATCAGAAATTTGATATGCCATGGAGCCTGTCCCTTTCTTACAGTTTCATGTATTCAAAGCCGGCTCTTAATTCAGTAATCTCGCAGGGGCTCACGATTAATGGCAGCCTGACACTTACGAAAAAGACCAGTATGAACTTCAGGACCGGTCTTGACATACAGAGAATGGAGATCACCCCATCCAGCATCTCCATTAACCGCGACCTTCATTGCTGGGATATGAGCTTCGAGTGGATCCCTGTAGGGTACATGAAGAGCTGGTTTTTCACTATCAGGGTCAAGGCTTCTGTTCTTGCGGATCTCAAGTACGAGCGAAGGAAGGACTTTCACGATCAATACTAATAATATGAAAAAGATAATCAGCACTTCGAATGCACCAGCCGCGATTGGCCCTTATAGCCAGGCCATCGAGGTAAATGGAATATTATTCATTTCAGGTCAGGTGCCAATCGACCCGGCAACAGGTAAGCTCGTCGAGGGTGGTATAACTGAACAGACCGTCCAGGTAATGAAAAACATAGGGGCGATCCTCGAGGCCGCGGGATATAGTTATTCTGATGTGGTTAAATCAACTTGCTTTCTTAGCGATATTGCTAACTTTAAAGCAATGAACGAGGTTTATGGTAAATACTACAATACAAATCCACCGGCACGGTCAGCTTTCGCCGTTAAGGATCTGCCACTGGGAGCACTTGTTGAAATAGAAACAATCGCATCAAAATAATACCAGCATCATGAAAAAACTATTTATACTCCCGTTATTGCTCCTTTTTGCACTGACACAATGTAAAGTAGAAAGTGACCAGGCGCCGGTTGTCAAAAAGGTAGTGAAATTTGAAAACACTCCCGAGAAGAGACCCTATAGCCCGGCAATTGAAGCCGGAAACATGCTTTTTGTATCCGGGCAGATTGCTGTTGATCAGTCTACTGGCAAGCTAGTTGAAGGTGGCATAGAAGAGCAGACAAGGCAGGTGTTGAAGAATCTTAAGAACGTGATTGAAAAGGGTGGGTATACCATGGAGAACGTTACGAAATGCACTGTTCTTCTGGCAGATATTTCCTTTTACTCGCAGGTGAACCAGATTTACATGGAGTTCTTCCCGAAAGATCCTCCGGCCAGGATGGCGTTTGCAGTGAAAGACCTGCCGATGGGGGCACTCATCGAGATAGATGCTATCGCGGTTAAGTAGGGCACAGGGCACAGGGCACAGAGCTCAGGGCTCAGGGCAAGGGGGAAGAAGGAGCTCTTAATACAGCCTTTATCGCCTTTAAAGCTTCTATTGCTTTCCAGAAGGGCACGGGGGAAGAAGGTGCTCGGTGCTGGGTACTGGGTACTGGGTGCTCGGTTTTTTACAACTTTACAACTTTACAACTCTACAACACTACAACTCTAAAGCACTATCTATCCGGTAATGACTGGGATAACCGGATTCAAAAAAAGAAGGGTGCCCTTTCGAGGCACCCGCTTTCGATATATAAGAATCTTCTTATTCAGATTTGATCTCGAAGTCGATCTCGACTCTTACTTCCCTGTGGAGTTTAATGGTAGCCTTGTATGCACCAATCTCTTTAATCTGATCTTCAGGGAGGGTGATGCTCTTGCGGTCGATGTCAAAACCTTTTTCCTTGAGTGCTTCGGCAATCTGGATTGTATTCACAGAACCGAATATTTTGCCGGAACTACTTGTTTTAGCACCTATAACCAGCTTGACACCTGAAAGTTTATCAGCGACAGCCTGGGCTTCAATCTTTATTTTTTCCTCTTTATGAGCTCTCTGCCTCAGGTTTTCGGCATGCATTTTTTTCGAGGAGGTGGTTGCAGCTACCGCGTACCCCTTCGGGATAAGGTAATTATTGCCATAACCATTTTTTACCTTGACGATATCGTCTTTCTGTCCCAGCTTGGGAACATCCTGTAATAGTATAATTTCCATAGTTGTTCCTCCTTATTTTAAAAGATCCGCTACATACGGGAGAAGTGCAATATGGCGTGCTCTTTTTACAGCCTTTGCCACTTTCCTCTGGTATTTCAATGAAGTCCCGGTTATTCTCCGTGGAAGTATCTTGCCCTGCTCGTTGAGGAACTTTTTAAGAAACTCGGGATCTTTGTAATCAATATACTTGATCTTGTTCTTCTTGAAACGACAGTATTTTTTCTTTTTAACCTCTACGGTAGGAGGGGTTAAATATCTGATTTCTGATTCATTCTGTGCCATGTCTTATTCCTCCTTTGATTTTTCTTCTCTTTGTTTTCTTTTCTTCTCGGCATATTCTACAGCGAATTTATCCATTCTGAAGGTGAGGAATCTTATTATTCTCTCGTCCCTTCTGTACTGTACTTCGAGTTTCTCGATGATTTCACCCGGACCTTTAAACTCGATCAGGTAATAAAAGCCGGTCGATTTCTTCTGGATAGGATAAGCCAGCTTCCTCAGACCCCAGTTCTCCTCGTGAAGAATGTCGCCCGAATTCTCGGCGATCACCTTCTTGAACTTCTGTACCGCTTCCTTCATCTGGTTCTCAGACAAAACGGGAGTTGCAATGAAAACGGTTTCGTAATGGTTTAACATACTTTTTATTTGTTAATTAACATGATTAATTTGGCTCGCAAAAGTACAATAAATTTGGATTTTACAAAAAAATAAGAGCGTAAAAATATAGAAATCATCGGGGCACCTGTCATGAGCAGATCATATTACCTAAATTTTGACAACGGTCAACTCTTCTACATCCGATTTAACTATATTCGCGTATACCCGAAAATATTTGTAGTAGCTAGTAATTTTGATGGACAATTTTATAGTATCAGCACGAAAATACAGGCCGGCAACTTTCGAGATGGTTGTCGGGCAGGAATCAATTACCAACACGCTCAGGAATGCAATACTTAACAGGCACCTGGCCCAGGCTTACCTGTTCTGTGGTCCCAGGGGCGTTGGAAAAACAACCTGTGCCAGGATATTCGCCAAGACAATAAACTGTTACAACCTCTCTGAAACCGGAGACCCGTGCGATAAATGCGAATCGTGCCTCTCTTTTAACTCCCTGAGATCATTCAATATTCACGAGCTCGATGCCGCTTCAAACAACAAGGTTGACGATATAAGAAGCCTTACCGACCAGGTCAGGATTCCCCCGCAGGTTGGTAAATACAGCATATATATAATAGACGAGGTGCACATGCTCTCATCTTCAGCCTTCAATGCTTTCCTTAAGACCCTCGAGGAACCACCGGCACATGCCATATTTATTCTTGCCACCACCGAGAAACACAAGATCATACCAACCATTCTATCAAGGTGTCAGATTTTTGACTTCAAAAGAATCAGGGTAGAGGATATTGTTACCAGACTGGCTTACGTGGCTTCAAAGGAGGATGTCACCTTCGAGGAAAAGGCACTTCATATTATAGCTCAGAAAGCAGACGGTGCACTGCGTGATGCTCTCTCGATCTTCGATCAGATAATAAGCTTCTCCGGAAAAAATATCCAGTACGAGGATGTCATCAATAACCTGAACGTCCTGGATTACGAATATTATTTCAGAGCTGTTGATTACGCGCTTGCCGCTGATATATCGAAAATCCTGATCGCCTTTAATGAAGTCCTCGAGAAAGGTTTTGATGGTCATAATTATATCGCGGGATTAAGCAGTCACCTCCGGGACTTGCTCGTGAGCAAGGATACAATAACGCTAAAGCTGCTTGAAGCTGCCCCTTCGGTTAAGCAACGTTACGCTGACCAGGCATCTAAATGCGAAATCGGCTTCCTGTACAAGGCTCTCGATATCTGCAATTCGTGTGACTTGTCGTACAAATCGAGCAAGAACCCCAGGTTACTTGTCGAACTCGCGCTGATAAGGATGTGTGGAATTGACCAGGCTAACCAGCCGGGCGACCAAAAAAAAAAGTCCATTGACATCGGTAATGAACTGATCTCAACCGAGGTTCCGGAAATAAAGAAAAAACCCGAACCAAGAGTTGAACCAGAACCCGGACCGGCTATCGCTTCACAACAAAAAGCAAGGGATTCCAGGCCAGCAGAATTAACTACAAAAGAGCCTGGTTCGGTTTCGATAAGGGAATACCTGTCGGGTGATAACAAAGCTAAAGTTGCCGACCCAGTTAATGATTCGAAGGATCCCTACACGATAAAGGACGGGGTTTCATTCTCGGAAGCTGAATTCATGAAACTATGGAAGGATTTCAGCGATGAACACCAGTCGGATGGGCCCAGGGCAACAAGCATGTTCAAATCAATCAAACCGGAAATACATCCCGACAATTCTGTAACTCTTCACCTGAGTAATGCAGCTCAGAAGGACTTCTTCCATCAGAATTATAAACAAAGGCTCCAGAACCTTGTTGATAATAAATTTTCAGAACCTGAAATAAAGGTTGATACTTTTGTTGATATGGCTGAAACTAACGGCATTATCTATTCTGATGAACAGAAATACACGTATCTTTCAACAAAATATCCTGCAATAAAGGAATTCAGAAAAGCGTTCAATCTCGACTTCGAATAGAACTGATCAAAAATAACTTTAAAGTGGACCTGAAATTCAATGCTGCAATAATATCTGAAAACGAGTCCATCCGTTCGGCTATCAGGAACATCACCAGCGAGTCTGGCGGCTTCACTGGCATTGATTCATTCGAGTCAGAACTGGCTTTTCTGGCTTCTGCAGAAGAAGCAAAACATGATGTAATAATCGTTGATTTTTCGAAAAACAATACCGGCTGGAAAGATTTCTCTTCCTCGTTGAAAAAGATTCTTCCCAATTCGCGGATTATTCTCGTTGCCACTGATGATGACAAGGAGCTGCTTAAAGAAATGATTAGCTCGGATGTTTACGACATTGTATCACCCCGGTCATTGACCCGTCTGATTTCGATACTTTCCAGACTCCGGAAGGATAATTACGAGCGTGCGCAATTCCTTTATCTCACGAAGGAGAAGGATTTCAGCGATCATATCGTGAATAATTCCAGGTCGATGCTGAGTATCATCAACAGCAGGTACGAGTACGAAAAGGTAAATACTGCTTTCTGTGTTGCTCAAAAGCTGGATCCCTCATATATTATAGGTAAGACACTTCCGGAGGTATGGGGAGACGAAACATTCAAAAAATACATCAAATCCAATATAGACCTCTGCCTTTCAGGAAATACTGTTCGATACGAGGCAAATTTTGATACACCCTCCAGGGGCAGACGCATCTACGAAGTGATTTTCAGGCCTATACCTGATTCTGATGGACAAATAACCCACCTTCTCGCGGAAACATTCGACATTACCGACCTAAGGGAATCTCAACTCATAGTGAGCGAGATGGAGAATGAATTCCGGAAGCTCGAAACCAACCTGCCTATCGGGTTTCTCAGGTGCGATACCGAGGGAAATATTGTAAATGTTAACAAGGCCTTCCTGAAGATCATGGAATGTGATGATGAAGCATCCATTGTTGGGCTGAACATTGGTGATTTTTACGCTGATGGCGCCCAGTTTCGTCTTCACATGGCCCAGCTGAAAAGGGAAAAGGTTGTAACATTTGGCAGGATACCATTGTATACCTCTACAGGAAACGAGATTGCCTGCAAGATCAGTGGCTTTGTTGTTGCCACGGAATCGTGTGAAAGCGAGTTCATTGACTTTGCATGGGAAGACTCGTCACGTGAGCTGATGCTTGAAAACAGGCTGCTGCAGGCACATAAGCTTGAAACGATAGGATCGCTCGCGGGTGGTCTGGCTCATGATTTCAATAACATCCTCGCGACTATATCAGGGTACTCGGAATTATTACTCGATGATGTGCCTCCAGGAAGCAAATCGTACGAGAAACTGGGTAAGATACTTAATGCCGTTACCAGGGCCAGGTCGCTGACCAATCAGATTCTCACATTCAGCAGGCAGGTTGAACAGGAAAAAATTCATGTCAAAACATCGGAAGTACTCAGAGAAACAGTGGGCTTCGTTTCTGCAGGCATGCAGCGAAATATCTCTGTAAAAGCTGATATCGCCCAGAACGATGGATTTGTGTTTGCCGACCCGACTCAATTATTCAGGGTTTTCCTGAACCTGATGACAAATGCCGTGCAGTCGATGGAAGAGAAAGGAGGAACCCTGGTGGTCGGTCTCCAGGTAGTTGACGGTTCGGTCGCCGCAAAGGAGCTCACCAAGGATATTATTGCTGATGAATATGTTGCAGTGAGGATTGAGGATAGTGGTACCGGTATGGATCCATCAGTATTGAACAGGATTTTTGAACCATATTTCACAACCAAGGAAGTCGGGAGAGGAACCGGGCTGGGATTATCTGTTGTTCATGGAATAATCTCGGAGATTGCCGGTGAGATACTTGTTTCGAGCAAGAAGAATATTGGATCTGTGTTTACCGTGTACATCCCTGTTTCAAAAATGATCGGTAGTGACCTTACCGGACAGTCACCTGCTCGTAATATTATGTTTGTATCAGGGAACAAGCATGAATCTAAAATTCTGGCGATGGCCCTTGAAAACAGGGGTTACACTATAATCACATCAGAAGATATAAGCATGGTTCCTGAAAAGGCATCATCAGCACCCGTGCCACCCGAATTGATTATTGTAATAGACGATCAGGGGAAAATAACCGCTGAAGAGCTTCATTCATTAAGGTCGAAACCACAGCTGGGTATTCCTCTCATCCTCATAACCGATAATGAGAATTTCATGGTTAAAGAAAATATACTAAATTCGGGGCTGGCTAAACAAGTTCTCGTGAAACCTGTTTCACTGAAAGATATACATAATGCCATTAAACTGATTTTAAACTGAACAGATGTCCGGAATCCTTTTAGTTGAAGATAATACAGAGCTCAGGGAAATGCTTCGGGAGGCTCTCTCAAAAAGAAAGTACTCGATATTTGAAGCATGCGATGGCAGGGATGCCATAAACAAGTTCAAACCACAATTGATGGATATAGTGGTCACGGACCTGATCATGCCAGAGGAAGATGGACTCAAAGTAATAATGAAAGTAAAAGAGATAAAACCTGAAATTAAGATTATAGCAATTTCAGGTGGGGGCAAAGCCGGACCCGGAAGCTACCTGAACCTTGCAAGGGTACTTGGTGCTGATGAAACCTTTTCCAAACCATTCTCTCTCAGCTCCCTCGTTTCCAAGGTAGATGAATTGATGACAGGTCAACAAGAAAAGTGATTAAATTGTTATACTAGTAAAAAGCTAATATCATGATAAACAAAAAAGTTGAAGAATTATGCAACAGGCAGGTTGAACGGGAAGGCTTTTCCTCGAACCTTTACCTGTCGATGGCATCGTGGGCTGAGAATAACGGTATGCCCGGAATAGCCGGCTGGCTTTATGCACAGGCTGAAGAAGAAAGAATTCACTTTCTCAAATTCGTGAAATATATAAACGAAAGAGGTGGAACCGCTGTCATCCCTGCATTCAAGAAACCGGAGTCCGAGTTCAAGAATGCTGAAGATTTGTTCAGGGCCGTTCTTACTCACGAGGAATTCATAACCTCCAGCATAAACGAAATAGTCCATATTTCACTGGAGGAGAAAGATTACAATACTCAGAATTTCCTGCAATGGTTTGTCACTGAACAGGTTGAGGAAGAGGCTTCGGTCAGGACAATTATTGACAAGCTCCGCCTTGTTGGTCCAACCAACCTTTATATTTTCGACAGGGACATAATGAGCCTCAGGAAGCCAGCTTCAGCGGGTACCGGTACTCAGGCCTGAGACTTAATTTGATAGCCATTAACTGTTGTTCCAATTTTTCCTGAGCAGGAATGTTTGCACGATTTCTTACAATAATTGTAATTGCCTCCGGCTTTGTCATTTCCACAAAGGGACAGGAAGTGATAATAAGAGGACAGAAAACCGTTGTTGTAAGGGGTAGTAACAAGGTAAACAGGATTTATGTTCCACCCCTTGTTAAGCTGGACCCGGCTAAGGGAAATCTTGGAGCAAATATCACTGTCAATTATTCAGGATTCACAACTGAACCTCCGAAGAGCGCGATAGCGTACGCGGTTTCCATTCTGGCGTCAATAATCCCTGCAAACGTCAAAATCACAATCGACGTCAGGTGGGGAACAATGACCGACCAGTCAATACTTGGAAGTTCCAGTCCCGGGGCTTTTGTTTTAGGATCGGCATTCAATGCCCCATTCCCTGATTCTTATTACCCGGTAACACTCGCGGAGAAGATGTCAGGGAGGTCCTTCAACTCCGATATCACTGCTGACATTAGTCTGACAATAAACAAGAAGGCCACCTGGTATACAGGCACTGATGGTAATACTCCATCAGACATGTATGACCTTGTTACAGTTGCCTTGCACGAGTTCCTTCATGGACTTGGATTCTACGACAGCTTCAGCGTATCAAATGGTGCGGGGTATTATAATAGCACCGGTGTTTATGATCAGTTTATTGAGAACCTGTCGGGCAGGAGACTCATAGACAAGCAATACTTTCAATCGGGCACCACGGAACTGTATAATGAACTCACTTCCGGCAAGCTTTATTTCAACGGACCTGTTTTACGTAACCTGCTCTCGGGAGGCAAGGCGCAGCTGTACGCACCCTCTACATACGAGGAGGGATCCAGCATTTCACACCTGGATGAATCAAGAACCCTGCGAATAAACCAGCTAATGACACCGGTAGTTGGCCTGGGTGAAGCGATTCACTCTCCCGGACCTGTTACCATGGCAATTCTGGCGGACCTGGGTTGGATACACACGAGAATGGGCCATGAAAAACAAACAGATACTGAGGCTCACCTGGCGACCGTTCCATTCTCTTTATCAATTGTTTCCGATTCCACCTTCGCCAAAGACAATGTTGGGCTTGTCTGGTCATTCGATAATTTCACAACAAGCGATACTTTATACCTGGTTCCTCCAACAGTGGGAGACACGTTCAGGATTTCTTTGGACGTGCCTTCATATAATACTAAGGTATCTTATTACTTCTACAGCACGGACCTGTACGGCCGGATCTTCAGACTGCCAGTTGCCGGTAAAACTACACCATATAGCTTTTTCATCGGGGCCGATACAGTTAAACCCGTTATCATTCACTCGCGTTATAACTGGGTCTTCGACAAGATCAATCTTACTAAATTCAGCTGCAAGGCAACTGACAATATAGGGATTGATACAGTTTACCTCGAGTACCGCAAGAATTCAGGAACCTCGTTTTTTTCAGGTCTTGGTAAAGACAGTACCGGCTATTTCAGCACAACTGTTAACTTAAAGACACTGAAACTATCTGCAGGAGATATATTGCAGTACAGGATAGTCGCTGTTGATAATACCTCAGGACATAATACCAGATACTATCCTTCCACGGGGTTCTCCCAGGTAGCGGTTCAGGCCACCATGCCGGTGGTGGAAGGTTACGCGACTGATTTTACAAGTTCTGTTTCTGATTTTATAATGGATGGTTTCTCCATTCTTAAACCATCCGGATTTACCGGCCCATCACTTCATACAAAGCATCCTTACGAAAGTCCTGAAAAAGATAATGCCGAGATTAACTACACGGCCGTCCTGAAGTATCCTGTTAAGGCTGACCAGACTGGCATGGTAATCTCGTTCAAGGAAATTGTTCTCGTTGAACCAGGAGAGACAGGGTCAGTTTACGACGATCCGGATTTCTATGATTACGTGATAGTTGAGGGCTCAAAGGACTTTGGAAGTACCTGGTTCCCGTTCGCGGATGGTTATGATTCCAGGATCTCATCAATATTTGAATCTGACTACCTGGGAGCTGTAAGCGGTCAGAACTCAACCTTCACGGGCAGCCAGGACATGTTCATCAATCACACCATTGATAACAGGTCTTTCACGAGTTTCTCGAAAACAGACACTCTGATGATTCGTTTCAGACTCTTCTCCGATCCATTCGCTCATGGATGGGGATGGGCAATTGACGATCTTTCAATCAAGTCTGTTGCTGCCGGAGTCGAGATAGTGCCTGAATCATCAATCCGGCTCTATCCAAATCCTGGTGAAGGAATTATCTCTGTTGTCCCGGGCTCCGGTTTTAATGGAGGTTCAGCGAAATTAACAGTCTATAATCTCTCTGGAAGGATTATAAGGAATTACACGATCGACCTTACATCAATATTGTCCATTGATATTTCCGACCAGCCCCCTGGTATGTATCTCATTAGTTTCCGTCAGGGCAGGTATCACACCATTTTCAAGTATTCTAAAGTAAGGTAAAGCTGACATCACCTATATTGGCCGGTTTTTTGCAGATGTCAGATTAAAACTTGGAAATTAAAAGTAATTTTACCCGATAGTATTTATTAGTAATCAATCTTAGAATGAGTATAGTTAATAAGGTACTTGGTATGTTCCTTGGCAACAAGTATGAACGTGACATGAAGGAAGTTAATCCTTATGTCGACCTTGTACATCAGGAGTATTCAAAGCTCGTCAACCTGACAAATGATCAGTTACGGGACAAAACGGCAGAAATAAAGAAGAATATTCTGGCAGGAATATCCGAGGATGTTGAAGCTGTCAACAAGCTGCGCGAAACCGCTGAAAAAGAGGAGGATGTTTACCAGAAGGAAGAGATATATAACAAGATAGATAAGCTTGAGAAGAGTATTGAAGAGAAGCTCGAGGGAATTCTTGACAAGCAGCTTCCTGCTGCATTTGCAATAGTTAAGGAGACCGCGAGAAGGTTCAAGGAAAACAGTGTTCTGGAGGTAACCGCCAGGCAATATGACAGGGATCTGGCTGCATCGCGGCCATCAATTGAAATCAAGGGCGACAAGGCATACTGGAGCAATAAATGGCAGGCAGGTGGAAACGAGATAACCTGGGATATGGTTCATTATGATGTCCAGCTTTTTGGTGGCGTTGTTATCCATAAAGGCAAGATAGCCGAGATGGCCACCGGGGAAGGCAAGACTGTTGTTGCAACCCTTCCCGTGTTTCTGAATGCGCTTGCTGGCAGAGGTGTGCATATCGTTACAGTGAATGATTATCTTTCAAAACGCGACTCCGAGTGGATGGGTCCGATCTACGAGTTTCACGGCTTAACTGTCGATTGCATTGACAAACACCAGCCAAACTCAGCCGAGAGAAGAAAGGCCTACCTTGCTGATATCACTTTTGGTACAAACAACGAGTTTGGCTTTGACTACCTGCGTGATAATATGGCAATCAATCCCGAGGATCTGGTCCAGAGACGTCACCACTACGCGATTGTCGACGAGGTTGACTCTGTCCTCATTGACGATGCCAGAACACCGTTGATCATTTCAGGTCCGACGGCACAAGCCGACAACCAGCAATTCGACGAATTGAAACCAAAGGTGGAGAAACTAGTCGCGGCTCAGAAAAAACTGGTAACACAGATACTCGCCGATTCGAAAAAGCTCATCTCCGAGGGAAATAACGAGGAAGGAGGAAAGCTGCTCCTCAGGGCATACAAGGGCCTTCCTAAGAATAACGCGCTCATAAAATTCCTCAGCGAGGAGGGTAACAAGAGTCTGCTTCTGAAGACTGAAAACTTCTACATGCAGAACAACAGCAAGGAAATGCCCAAGATCACCGAGGAACTTTTCTTTGTAATCGACGAGAAAGCAAACTCCATAGAGCTGACGGAAAAAGGTATAGATCTTATTTCCACTTCAGTTGAAGATGCCAGTTTCTTCGTTCTTCCTGACATGGGATCGAAGATCGCAGAACTTGAAAAAGCTGGCCTCGGGGAACGCGAAAAACTTCTGGCCAAAGATGAATTACTCCAGGACTACTCGGTAAAGTCGGAAAGAGTTCATACAATGACCCAGTTATTGAAAGCCTACACTCTGTTTGACAAGGATACAGAATATGTTGTAATGGACAACAAGGTCAAGATAGTTGACGAACAGACTGGCAGGATTCTGGAAGGCAGACGCTATTCAGACGGGTTGCATCAGGCAATAGAGGCAAAGGAAAATGTCAAAGTCGAAGCAGCATCGCAGACCTACGCGACAATAACACTGCAGAACTACTTCAGGATGTACCACAAGCTTGCAGGTATGACCGGTACAGCAGAAACTGAAGCTGGTGAGTTCTGGAATATCTACAAACTTGATGTTGTTGTTATTCCTACAAATGTTTCCTGCATCAGAAATGATAAAGAGGATATTGTATACAAAACGAAGAGGGAGAAGTATAATGCTGTAATTGATGAGATAATGTCTCTCAATAAACAGGGAAGGCCGGTTCTTGTCGGTACTACCTCTGTTGAAATATCAGAGCTTCTCAGCAGGATGCTCAAGATGAAAGGAATAAAACATAACGTCCTTAATGCCAAGCTTCACCAGCGTGAAGCGGAGATTGTAGCTGAAGCGGGTAAATCAGGAACAGTCACTATCGCTACCAACATGGCGGGCAGGGGAACGGATATAAAGCTTTCAGATGAAGTCAAGAGGGCAGGAGGGCTTGCAATTATTGGCACGGAGCGTCATGAATCTCGTCGTGTTGACAGGCAGCTAAGGGGTAGGGCAGGAAGGCAGGGAGACCCTGGTTCATCCCAGTTCTTCGTTTCACTTGAAGACGACCTGATGCGCCTTTTCGGTTCTGAAAGAATCGCTGGTATAATGGATAAACTAGGCCTCAAGGACGGCGAGATGATCCAGCATTCGATGATTACCAAATCGATAGAGAGAGCCCAGAAAAAAGTTGAGGAGAATAACTTCGGGATCAGAAAGAGATTGCTTGAATACGATGACGTGATGAATTCGCAAAGGGAAGTGGTTTACAAGAGGAGGCGGCACGCCCTTCTGGGTGAACGGCTTTCCGTTGATATTGCCAACATGATGTTCGATGTTACTGAAGCACTGGTGGATAACTACCACAAGGAGGGAGATTTTGAAGGATTCGAACTTGATCTTATAAGGTCCTTCTCGATCGACTCACCTGTCCGGGAAGCCGAATTCACAAAACTCAACTCTTCAGAGATAACCGAGGCCGTTCACGAAAAGGTAGTCGCCACATACAAGAGAAAGGTTGAGACAATATCAGCACAGGCTTACCCTGTCCTGAAGGACGTTTACGAAAGAATGTCACACGTATACGAAAACGTGGTAGTCCCGATTTCAGATGGTATAAGAATCTTCCAGGTAGTCACTAACCTCAAGGCAACTGCCGAGAGTAGCGGTAAAGAACTATCGAAGTCATATGAAAAGACTGTGGTGCTCTCGACTATTGACGATTCGTGGAAAGAACACCTGAGGGAAATGGACGAGTTGAAGCAGTCGGTACAGAATGCAACATACGAGCAGAAAGACCCGCTGCTTATCTACAAGTTTGAATCATACGACCTGTTCAGGAACATGCTGACAAAAGTCAACAAGGATATTGTCGCCACCCTGATGAAAGGATCAATACCACACCAGGATCCTGATAACGTTAGGGAAGCTGAAAGAAGGAGGCAGGTAGACAGCAGCAGGCTTAGAGCTTCGAAGAGTGATTTTAACCAGTACGGTTCATCCGCGAACGATCCCGACAAGGGAAGAAAAGCAGAGCCCGTGAGAGTTGAAAAGAAGGTAGGTCGTAATGATCCATGTCCTTGCGGGAGCGGCAAGAAATACAAACAATGTCATGGCCGGGATGTTGGAACCTCACCAGCAGCTCCTTCAGCAAACTAAAGAAGATTACCTGATATCTTCAATGGCTTTCTGAATCCTTGAATAAATAGCCCTGCTCACGGGAACCAGTGGTAACCTGAGGTTATTCTGGCACAGGTTCATGGCGCTAAGCATTGCTTTGACACCAGCCGGACTACCGTCAATAAAAAGAAGTTCAAGCATATCCAGGAACTGGTATTGAATTTCCCTCGCGGTCTTGAAATTTGATTTCAGGCACTGGTTAACCATCTCGCTCCATTGGGCGGGATATGCATTGGCTAATACAGATATTACACCAGTACCTCCAGCCGCTATCACAGGTAAGGTGTTAAGGTCATCACCTGATATTACCTGGAAACTCTCGGGCTTGTCACGAAGTATCCTCATTATCTGTTCCATGTTACCGGAGGCTTCCTTAACTGCAACAATATTCTCGCATTCGTTTGCCAGCTGGACACAGGTTTCAGCAGTAATATTGCTGCCGGTTCGCCCCGGAACATTATAAATGATCACTGGTACAGGGCTGCAGTCCGCAACAGCTTTGAAGTGCTGGAACAACCCTCTCTGGTTGGGTTTATTGTAGTAAGGTGCTACTGATAAAATAGCGTCTATATCGCCTAGCTCGAAACTTTTAATCTGATTAATTATCTCCTGCGTATTGTTACCACCTATGCCAGCAACAAGAGGAACCCTTTTTCCAACTGCTTCAACTATGAATGATATAATAGCATCTTTCTCATCACGTGTAAGGGTCGAAACCTCGCCCGTAGTACCCATCACCACGATATAATTCACACCACCGTTTATAACATGGTTCACAACTTTTCCAAACGCGTTGAAGTCTATGCTTGAATCATTTCTGAACGGTGTCACGATCGCGACTCCCGTGCCCCTGAACTTTCTTGTCACTGTACTTTTTCTACTTTAGTTGTATTTACTTTTTCTAGGTAATGCACCGCCTGTGTCAGATATGTCACCGGATCTGAATTCTTTCCCAACTGCAACATCAGGTCAAACGGGTGATTCTCGAAGTTACTGTCAAATATACCCACTTTCATTCCTGCCAAAGACAAATATGACAAATATTGTAAAGCAAAAACATTTTTGGGGTTAATATCTATAAGTATATCGAATTTTTTTCTTAAAAACTCCTCCGCATCTCTCGAAACAGGCTTGTAAAAAAAGTCAAGATCATCCCGTTTGAGCAGGGTAAGATACCTTATCGCTGTAAGCCTGTCAGGAATTATCTTATCGGGATAATAACCTATCACAGTAACATTTATATCACGTTCCTGCATCTTTTGAAAGAACTGTGAAATTGCCTGAAAATCGTTTGGATTTGACGCGTCCCAGACCAAACCGATCGTTTTAGCGTTCAAAATGTTTCCTTTGAACCTGTCTCGCCTGAGCCGGGCAAACTTCCGTAGCATCTGGGACCTACCCCTGGCAAGTCTGTAACTTCTGAATAATTCCATTATGCAAACCTAAATGAATTTTTATAATTACAATCACGCTACCATTTAATCTTCAGATATCATTCCGAGAAACTCTTCTTCATCAACAAGTGGAACAGAAAGCTCTGCCGCCTTATCTTTCTTCGCGGGTCCCATATTATCACCGGCCAGAACAAAGGACGTTGATTTTGAGATCGATCCTGAGTTTTTACCTCCAAGCCTCTCGATGATATCCTTGTATTCCTCCCTGGTATGCTTCACGAAAACTCCCGATATTACAATTGTTTTTCCTGATAGAATGCCTCCCTCTTGTTTCTCTCGCACTTCACCCGACATCTTCAGTCCATTAGATTTTAGCCTTTCAACAATCTGGAGATTCTCCGGATCCCTGAAATAATTCACTATACTGCCCGCGATTTTCGGTCCGATCTCATTAACAAGGGTTAATTGTTCCTCATTTGCAGACATCAGGGCATCAATAGTCGGAAACTCCGAGGCAAGTGTCTTGGCAACTGTCTCTCCAACATGCCTTATGCCCATGGCGAAAATTACGCGATGATATGGTACAACTTTTGATTCTTCAATGCTTCGGATGATGTTATCAGCCGACTTTTCACCGATGCGATCGAGAGGGAGCAGGTCCTCCTTTTTCAAATCATAAAGATCAGCGATGGTATGAACAAGACCATTGGAAAAGAGCAGGTCAACTGTCTCTTCGCCAAGACCTTCTATGTCCATCGCCTTTCGGGAAATAAAATGCTCTATTCTTCCTTTTATTTGGGGCGGACAATGCAGGTAATTCGGACAGAAATGATTTGCTTCTCCTTCATTTCGAACAAGTTGAGTCCCGCACTCCGGACAGGTATCTATGAATTTTACCGGTTGGCCATTTGATTCATCCCTTCCTGAATGATCAACACCCACAATCTTTGGAATGATCTCACCACCTTTTTCTACAAAAACAAGGTCGCCAGGATGAAGATCTAGTAAAGCTATCTGGTCAGCGTTGTGAAGCGAAGCCCTCTTTACAGTTGTACCTGCAAGGTATACCGGCTGAAGATTCGCGACAGGAGTAATATTTCCTGTTCTTCCCACCTGGTACGAAACTGATAATAACCTTGTTGTTACCTGGTCGGCTTTAAATTTGTAAGCTATGGCCCAGCGAGGTGATTTTGCAGTATACCCAAGCTGCTCCTGCTGTAATATCGAGTTCACCTTTATCACAACTCCATCAATATCGAAAGGCAACTGCTTTCTACCCGTGTCCCATTCTCCAATAAACTTCATCACTTCATTTATACCGTTGCAGAGTCGTATACTATCGGGCACGTTGAATCCCCATTCTCTTGCCTTCATCAGGTTACTGTAATGATCATCGCCGGGAAGATTTTCGCCAAGCATCAGGTATATATTACATTCGAGCGATCTTGCCGCAACAAGCCTTGGGTCGAGCAGTTTTAACGTTCCAGAAGCGGCATTCCTGGGATTAGCGAAAAGCTGAACACCGGAAGCTGCCCTCTCGGCATTAAGCCTGTCAAATACAGGTCGTGTCATTAAAACCTCACCACGCAATGTAATATCTTCCGGTAAACCAGTCGCATCAATCCTGTGAGGGATCCCTTTTATAGTCCTCGCGTTGAGCGTCACATCATCACCGGCAGTCCCGTCACCACGGGTAAGTGCGAGATGTAGTTTCCCGTTTATGTAATTCAGGCTAATCGATGCGCCATCGTACTTGAGTTCACAAACATAGGTAGGAGTGATTCCAAGTGCCTTCACGACTCTGGAGTCAAATTCGGCTAGTTCCTCCTCCGAATAAGTGTTTCCCAGCGAAAGCATGGGGTATTTATGAACATGCTGCTCGAATTCCTTAACATTGTCACTTCCAACCCGCCTGGTTGGTGAGGACTCATCGGCGAGACTCGGGAATTTCTTCTCCAGCGTCTCTAATTCATTGATAAGAAGATCGTATTCGAAATCAGATATGACAGGCTGGCTGAGCACGTAATACCTGTGATTGTGTTCCTCAATTTCCTTCCTGAGCCTGCTTATCCTCTCCTTTGCTTCAGATATCTTCATTTTAGCGATCCTGTGTTTTAGTTCCAAATACCTGGTATAGCAGTATTGCATGACCCGCATTTACCATTTACAATGCTGTTAGAAATGACAGTGAAGCCCGAGCGCTTCACAACCTCTTTGCGGCAACCGGGACAGACAGTTGATGACCTCTCGTTTCCCGGGATATTTCCAAGGTAAACATACTTAATTCCTTCGCTTTCAGCAACCACAGCCGCTTTCCGGAGCAACTCAAGCGGTGTGGGCGGGAGCTGATCGAGCTTGTGCAATGGGAAAAACCTGCTTAAATGCAGGGGAGTAGTTGAAAACCCGTTAGTTACCAGCCAGCTGCACATCTTTTTAAAATCATCAAGACTGTCAGTCCAGGCGGGTACCATCAGGTTTGTTATCTCGAGCCATACACCTGAATCGCGAAAGACTTTCAGACTCTCGAGAACAGGTTGCAGCTTTCCCCCGGTAAGCTTAAGGTAAGTCACGTCAGAGAAGGCCTTCAAATCTATATTTGCCGCATCAATAACCTTACAGATCCTGGCTAATGGTTCGGGGTTGATATACCCGTTTGATTTGAAAATGTTCTTTATTCCTCTCTGTTTCGCTTCCGTGGCTGTATCAAGAGCGTATTCATAAAATGTAACCGGCTCAGAATAAGTGTAGGCTATCGAGCGACATTCTTTGGCGATGCACTCTTCAATAACAGAGGAGGGTGGCAGTTCAACATTCCTGGTCTTATCCGGGCTCACCTGCGAAATTGACCAGTTCTGGCAATTAAGACACACGAGGTTACATCCGGCTGTCGCTATTGAAAAAGCCCTCGAACCCGGTAAAAAGTGATATAGTGGCTTCTTCTCAACCGGGTCTACATTAACTGAACATGGATTGCCATAAGCCATTGTGTAGAGAACAGACTTGTTCACAATCCTGTTATTGCACTTGCTTAATTCTCCTTCTTTGAGAACGCATTCATTAGGACATATCCTGCACATGATTCCCCTGGGTGTCTCCTCCTGGTACATGGCTTTTTTCCTGTACTTGTCGTCTCCAGGTATTGTCCCGAGAAAATTAGTAACAGGGTAACATGCAAGACCGGTTGTCAATGCAGCGCACCTTCCCAGAAATTCACGTTTAGTGATACTTCCTTTTTTCATTATTATAGAATACCTGAACTGAAATAAAACTACAATTTGTTACCGAGTGTACCAAAAATAAGACCCGTAAAAATCAGACCTGCTGCAACCAGGAAGCTGTAAAATATACCTGCAAGAGGTATTACAATCAAAGGTAATAAGATGAACCCTGCTGCCGATCCGGCGAGATCAGCCGAATAGACCCTTGCAGCATCAATTTCGCCAGTCATTAATCTGAACAAAGCCCCGGTGAGAAATGATGGTATAAAAATTAATAACAGCAGGATTGGCATAGGGAAAGTGGAAATAGCATCCTCTTGAAAAACCTTAACCAGTAAGGCTGTAACCAGGTAATACAACAGCAGCAACAAGAGTGATGTATTCACCTCGCGGGGACAAAATCGGGAATGCCTCCAATATGACCCGAGTGCCAGACCTGCAAGCATCACACTAAATAATAAACCGGCAAAAAGGTATAATGAACCCGTTGCTGATTGCATCAGAATTAGTATTAAGATCTCGACTCCGGCCAGTGACATGCTCGCTGCATACATCGGGAAAGTATGGCGCCTCACCTTTAATGCAGGTAATAAGGCTAACAGTAAAATTGCTATCAATGATGGAACTGAACCTACAGGCGATCTGCTTAAGGATAATGCCTGGTAATTGAAAACTGCCACGGGTCTGTCAACGCTGTTATCTACCTTTAATCGTGAAAGCTGATCAAGTATTTCCTCAGATTTTGTTGCCATCAGATCATTTGGAAAGTACGAGGAGTTGACAAAGGTGTTGTTCTTTGTTATCACATTGCCATCCCCGGCAACAGTTGGGGAAACAAGTGAATCGGAAGATATGAAAAACAGTTTGTTACCTGCAACTGGAATCACATTCACGAATGCATTTTTGAGGCTGACAAATACAGAGGAATAAGCTTTTAATGACTCTTTATTGTAGTAATTTTCAGTTGACCCGGGAGAGACAGACAGAACACCGCCCGCCGCCATTCTCGATCTGACCAACCTGTAGAATGATGATGTATAATACCTGTTCAGAAAGAAAGTATTAGGTGGGGGTAGCAGAATTATTATCACGTCAAATCTCTTCTCAGTCTTCCTGAGGAAGCTGAACGGATCTTCTGCAATCACATTTACACCATGGCTCTCCTGAATCCTGTAAGCATCAATCAGTCCCGGGTCTCTTTCAACATAGGTCACCGTAACCCCTGCATATTTCCTTAATTCATCGAGGCAAGAAACCGGATTCCCTGATAAAAGAAGAACCTCCGACACGTTAAGGCGCTGAAGCATGGCAAAATGTATGTTCTCCTCCGCGGCCTGCTGATCATATTCCCATTTTATGAGCCTCTGATCATAGTAAATACTTCTCTCACCTCCATAATTGCTGACAGAAATATTCCCGTATCGCGTATCCGTTGTCGATTCAACATCAATTCCTTTCATTAGCTGGCGACGGAAAAACAGATCAGCATCAATAAAGATCATCGCAAATGCTGACAGGATAAAAACAATTCCAAAGACCAATTGCCATTTTCTTTTAGAACTGGAAAATATTGAAGTCAGGAAAAAAACCAGCAAGATGATCAGGATTATTAACCTGTAAGTGTTAATGATGGTTCCCAGCAATAAAGTAACAGTTATCCCGGATATAATTCCTCCTGCTGTTTCAATAGCAAAGCTACCTGAACCATTCTCACCAGTCTCCCGTCTGGAGTGTTTTAGCAAGGCTATGAACGTGTACCCTGAAGCAAACGTTACAGGGAAAAGTGTAACAAGAATGATTATAATTCCCGAAAATAAGCCGGGGGTTTCTCCAGGTTCAAGAAGGAGACCGGAGCTTACCGGAAACATGATCATGGTGAGCACCATACAGACTGCGAACAGGATCATTGCTCTTTTTGGCGTGACAGTATTCGCGTTTGCTGAAATGGAGGCCCCGACAGCTGAAACAACAAGCCAGATCCCAAGGAAAATGGAAGCAATCAATTCATATCCGCCAGCAACATTTATTATCTCTCTAAGTAACAGAATCTGGAAGGCGGTACTGGTAAATCCAACAGCAAAAAGGTATGAACGCACATTCTGAAGCGGGAGGGACTCTTCACCGGCGGTATTGTCAATTTTTAATACTTCGTTTCCTTTACCGAAATAATATTGAAAATGAAAAATGAAGTGAATTACAGCCGCAAATGAAAACCCGAGTCCTGTTTCAACATGCCACTTCAGAATTGACTTCGCTATTGGAAGATCCCACTTGTAGTTCGCGTGGAGAGCCAGTAAGATTCCAGCAAGAGCTGTCAGGAAAAATGAAATTGCGAGGATCGTGTTCCATAGCTTCCTCTGGACTTTTTTTTCAATATAACCAGTCCTGAACAGGATATAACTGAAAAGATAGAAGCATACAGAGATTATTCCGACAGGGAAGATGTGGTACATCACTTGTCATTTTTTTTCCTCGAGCACCACGGCTTCATAGATAGAAAGGTCAGCGTTCTTCCAGCCATCCCACCCGAGCCCTGCCTTGTCGCGCGAAGTATAGCCCAGGAACTGTTCTAAAGTCCAGTTGTTTTCTGTTGCAACCTGTGGCAGCATCGTTCCGGACCTGAAATCCTTTTTTATATAAATTCCATGCTTTCCAAGCACAATCTCCGAGGGATCACTGATTCTTCTGAGAGGCCCGATAACCGAGATCTCTATATCTACCTTATTATATTCAGCTTTTGTCAGTGGATCAAATCGTGTATCATTGAACGCGGATTCAAAAGCCATCCGGTTAATTACTTCATAAAGTGGCATGGCTGTTGGAAACTGTCCTATACATCCCCTGAGGTTCCCGTTTATCTTGAGAGTGACAAAGGCACCCATTTTTTGCTTCAGTGCTTCCGGTATGCCAGACGGAGCAACAATCGCTTTTTCACCAGTGTTGAAAGAAGTCTTTATCGAGTTCCTGGCTATCTCGAACATTTTCTTTATTTCATCTGCTGTGAAACGTACTTCAGGCATCTGCACTTTTTCGTTGTTTCTCATTGGATGAAGCAGTACCAAAGAATTATAACCAACTACCTGAATTTTATCACCATACTTCGAGTCACCGGAATTCAGGTATGCTGTTTTCTTCAACTGGTAACCTTCTTTCCCTTCGACAAGGTAGAGCAGAACCAGACCTGAAGTCCAGCCGCACATGCTTGTAGCTAATCCATTGATATCTTTCGCTGAATTATTTCTCAATACTTTAAGAAACTTGTCAGGGTCTAGTGTAACGAGGGCATCGGCAGTGAGACCATCTACCAATTTGGCATCTGAATATGAAGGATAGTGAGAAAAGTCACTGCTGATAACAAACAGGTTCTCGCTTACGAAGTATGGTCTGAGAGCTTCAGCTATCTGTCTAATGGTACTCTTGTTGTCGGTTCCGATTAGTATTGGTACAATTTCCGGTTGCCTGGCAAAATGGTATTGGATGAAGGGCAATTGCACTTCGATGCTATGCTCCTGGATATGAGATGTTTCGGGATAACGGAAGACAAGGTTATCAGTTCTTAACTTTTCAGCTATCTGCCTGTTGACTTTGACCTTACCCAGGGGCGTGGTATAATCGCCCGAGTGATAAACCGAAGCACCGTCAAAAGCCATTGTATGACTTGAACCGATGATAAAAATATTCCGGTAAACGGCATCAGACGGTATCGAACTATAAGCGGATGCGGCAATTGAACCTGAAAAAACGTAGCCAGCATGAGGAGAAATAATTGCCTGCACCCGTTCGGCGAAATATGATTTGGGGCAGATTTTAAAAAGATTTTCAAGATCTTTCCGCAGTTCGGGTTCCGATGATTCATAAAATCTTCCGGCAGCAACAGCGTTCCTGTCGGATGAACCGGTTTGGGAAAATAGTTCCATGGCAGTAATTATTGAAATGAAAAATGCAAAAAACACTTTCATGACAAAAGTCTTTAACTGCCAATAAAGTTAATCCAAAAAAAGCAGATTATCCCGTTCGGGAGGAATAGGGTTTTTAAAGAAGCACCATTGATTCTTTGACAACCTTGCCATTATCATCAGTACCATAGATCTTGACGCCGATGCTGATAGTCGCGGTACTTATAATATCAATCACAGGGCTGAGTGCATCCTTTATGTCTTCTGTCTCCATGTTGTCAAATTCCTCCAGTTCGAAATAGAGGTGGATAAACAGGATATGATCATGATTCTTCATCCTGCTTAGCGATTTCACGATCTTGGCTATCCAGATTGATGAAGCGGTATTGAAATACTCTAGGTTTAGCCGGAGGTTGGTCGTCTGACGCGGATTATTCACGTATTCATTAACCCATTTCAGAAGCGGTTCGTAAATCAAAGCCGCATTCTCCGGAATTGACTTTCCTGATAGGATCAGGTCACCGTTCAGATGATTAAAATCTACCTGTGGCGTTTTCGCGGTTGGATCTTGCAGTATTCTTTTAAGTTCTTTCATTTCCCGGTGCCCTTTTTTTTATTTCCCTTAGCAGGCTCATTACGGTTCAAAAATATACAACTTTTTATTTATAAAATTTTCCTTCATCAAAAAGAAATGAACGATAGTCAAATAATTTCAACACTTTGTATAAGAATCCGGGACTAGCCCGATTATTAGAGTCATGAATTAATGGATAATAGAAACCAAACTATTAAAATATTATATTTGCGGCTGAAAATAGCAAAATTTAATGGAGAAATTACTGAGGGAGAAAATAAAAGAGGCAATAAAGTCAGTTTACAACGGCGTTGTCGATGATAATCTGATCCAGATACAGGAGACAAAGAAGGATTTTAAAGGGGATTTCACTTTCGTTGTATTCCCAATTCTCAAGTACTCGAGGATCACTCCCGAACAGACTGGAGAGGGCATTGGCAAATGGCTCCTCGGGAACTTCCCGGCAGTGGCTTCCTATAACGTGATAAAGGGTTTCCTTAATCTCGTTATCTCCGACAAATGGTGGCTTGAATATTTCCGCGAATTATCACAGTCTGAAAACAGCTTCGCTTCATGCAAGACAACTAAACCAGAAACGATCCTGGTCGAGTATTCTTCACCAAACACTAACAAACCTCTGCATCTCGGTCACGTGAGGAACAACCTGCTTGGATTCTCACTTTACAGGCTGCTGAACTCTTGCGGTCATAATGTCATCAAAACTAATATAGTGAATGACAGGGGCATCCATATTTGTAAATCGATGCTTGCCTGGCAGAAACTGGGTAATGGAGAGACTCCTGAATCATCCGGAATGAAAGGTGACCATCTGGTTGGAAAGTATTATGTCCTTTTCGAGAAAGAACTGAGAAGGCAGGTCGAAGACCTTGTAAATGGCGGCATGAGCGAGGAGGCAGCAAGAAATGCAGCTCCCATGATGACTGAAGCGAGGGAAATGCTGCTCAAATGGGAAGCAGGCGACAAGGATATTGTCGATCTGTGGAAAACAATGAACTCGTGGGTTTATGAAGGATTCGATCAGACCTATGTTAAACTCGGTGTGAGCTTTGACAAGATCTACTACGAATCGGAAACCTACACCACAGGTAAGGAGATAGTTATGGAGGGATTAAAAAGCAATCACCTCTACAGGAATGAAGACGGTTCGGTATGGGCTGATCTGACATCTGAGAACCTTGACCAGAAATTATTGCTCAGATCGGATGGCACGGCTGTTTACATGACCCAGGACCTTGGAACGGCCTATATAAGGCACCTCGACTACAATTTTGACAAGACGATTTATGTAGTGGGAAATGAGCAAAACTATCATTTCCAGGTACTGAGGGCCATCCTCAAGAAGATGGGATTCAGCTGGGCCGACGGGCTTATTCACTTTTCTTATGGTATGGTTGAACTGCCTGAAGGGAAAATGAAATCGAGAGAAGGTACAGTTGTCGATGCTGATGATCTTATCGAAGAGATGAAGGCTACGGCGAGAGAGGTTTCAGAAGAACTAGGTAAACTGGAAGATTTCAGTATAGCCGAGAAGGAAGACATTATAACAAGGGTTGGTCTGGGTGCCCTCAAGTATTATATTCTAAAGGTTGACCCAAGGAAGAATATGATGTTCAACCCTGCCGAATCAATTGATTTTAACGGTAACACGGGTCCCTTCATTCAATACACATACGCCAGGATACGCTCCGTCCTGAAGAAAGCTGAAAACTCGGGAATAAGGGCTCTCGCTTCTGAAATACCGGATCTTTCGCCGAGCGAAAAGGAGCTTGCCCTGATAAGGCTATTAAGACGGTTCCCGTTAACAGTGAAAGAAGCTGCTGAAACATATAGCCCGGCCCTGGTGGCAAACTATTGCTACGATCTTGCCAGGGAGTATAACCAGTTCTATCACGATCATTCTATTCTTAACGAGAAGGACGTGAATATAATGAAGTTAAGGTTGTTGTTATCTGCTGTCACCAGCAGGACACTTTCTGACGGGATGTGGTTACTGGGAATCGAGATGCCGGAAAGAATGTAAAATATTGAAAATTAATATAGGATGTTTGAGAATTTAACAGACAGGCTGGAGAGGTCGCTAAAACTGCTGAAAGGGCAGGGCAGGATTACCGAAATAAACATTGCTGAAACACTGAAGGAGGTTAGGCGAGCCTTGCTGGATGCTGACGTGAACTTCAAAATTGCAAAGCAGTTCACAGATAACGTGAAGCAAAAAGCTATCGGGCAAAAAGTGCTTACAGCGGTTAATCCCTCCCAGATGATGGTCAAGATCGTCCATGACGAGCTTATAGAGCTGATGGGCGCTGAAAAAACCGACATAAACATTAAATATAACCCAGCCATAATCCTGATTGCCGGATTGCAAGGTTCTGGTAAAACAACGTTCAGCGGCAAACTTGCCAGATGGGTTAAAACAAAAAGAGGAAAAAATCCAATACTTGTAGCAGGCGACGTTTACAGACCTGCAGCTATAGATCAGCTGAAAGTAATCGCCGGCCAGGTAGAAGTACCGGTTTATACGGAACCAGGTAATAATGACCCTGTAGCTATCGCGAGGAACGCGGTCAGGGAGGCTAAGAAAGCAGGCCACGATGTTGTCATCATTGACACGGCAGGTCGTCTGGCTGTCGACGAGGAGATGATGAAAGAGATTTCGGCTGTCAAAAGTGCCGTTAATCCACACGAGATCCTGTTCGTGGTTGATTCGATGACCGGGCAGGACGCTGTGAATACCGCGAAGGAATTCAATGACAGGCTTGATTTTGATGGAGTGGTTCTTACAAAACTTGATGGTGACACGAGGGGCGGGGCAGCATTGTCTATTAAATCCGTCGTTAATAAACCTATAAAATTCGTCAGTTCAGGTGAAAAGATGGATTCTATCGACCTGTTCTACCCGCAGCGTATGGCTGACAGGATACTTGGGATGGGTGATATAGTCTCTCTTGTTGAAAAAGCCCAGGAACAGTATGACCTCGATGAAGCAAGAAAGCTTCAGAAGAAGATTGCCAAGGATCAATTCGATTTTAATGATTTCATCGACCAGATCCAGCAGATAAAGAAAATGGGTAACGTGAAAGATCTGATGGCCATGATACCCGGAGTGGGAAAGGCAATCAAGGATCTTGACATAGACGATAACGCCTTCAAAAGCATAGAGGCAATTATAAGGAGCATGACGCCGCAGGAAAGATCCAACCCGTCAGTTCTGAATGGAAGCCGCCGGAAAAGAATAGCAGAAGGAAGCGGTACCTCCGTACCTGAAGTCAACAGGTTGTTAAAGCAGTTTGAAGACACGAAGAAGATGATGAAAATGATGACCAAGGGAGGCAACCCGGCAAAAATGATTGGCAGACGTTAACAACACAATTAATATAATGTACACTCTTGTAGACGGGAAAAAAATTTCGGCAGAGATAAAGCTGGAAATTGCCGCTGAAGTCACGAAAAGAGCCCAGTCAGGTCTTCATATCCCTCACCTTGCAGCCATCCTCGTCGGTAATGACGGATCGTCGGAAACATATGTCAGCAACAAGGTGAAGGATTGTCACGAAGTCGGCTTCAAATCGACCCTCGTGAGATACGATGCATCTATAAACACGGAGATCCTTCTTGACAAGATCAGGAGCCTGAACGAGGACCCTGATATTGACGGTTTCATTGTCCAGCTTCCGCTTCCCTCGCATATTGACGAAAACAGGATCATCGAATCAATTGATCCTGATAAGGATGCTGACGGTTTCCATCCCGTTAACCTGGGCAGGATGATGATCGGACTGGATTGCTATCTTCCCGCTACACCCTTTGGAATAGTTGAACTCATTAAAAGGTACGATATACCCACGAAAGGCAGGAACTGTGTCGTTATTGGCCGTAGCAACATAGTGGGCAGACCCGTCAGCGTTCTTTTATCGCAGAAGGGGATGGATGCCACTGTTACCGTAATTCACAGCAGGACAACTGATGCAGCATCACTGATAAGTCAGGCAGATATTGTAATCGCGGCCATTGGGTCCCCGGGTTTCGTTAAAGCAGAAATGGTAAAAGAAGGAGCGGCTGTGATTGATGTTGGTACCACCAGAGTCCCGGCAAAAGATACTAAATCAGGATTCAGACTTGCAGGCGATGTTGATTTTGAAAACGTTGCTCCAAGATGCTCCTTCATAACACCTGTTCCAGGGGGAGTTGGTCCCATGACAAGAGTCTCGCTACTCAGAAATACTCTCCTGGCCGCCAGGAAACGCGATAAGACTATTTCGGGAAAGTGAACCCGGTGAAGTAAAGATCCTTTCCACCCTTACCACCAGGTCTGTCTGAAGAAAACAGCAGCATGTTATTCGTGAAATTCGGATGATATCCCACCAGTGGCCTGAATTCATCAGAGGAAGTGTTGATCTTTGGCCCGAAATTTACCGGAGAACTCCACTTGCCTTTCCTGAATATAGAATAGTAGAGGTCAAATCCTCCCATACCGCCAGGTCTGTTAGATGAGAATACCATGATCTTCTTGTAAACAAAGGGGAATTTATCCGCGGAAGAACTGTTTATACTGTCGACAAGAGAGGCAGACTGGAAATCGCTTGACATCCAGGAATCAAGAGTAGTACCAGAGGTCCTCTTCTGCATGTAGATATCGAAGTTGCCACTCCTGTCTGAACAGAAATATGCTGTATCTTCAGCCAGGTTGAAAGATATATATGCATCGGAACCACCGGTGTTTATTACTTTAACAGGAAGTGGACCGGTCATATCAGGAACATTGGTGCCATATGGAGGAAGGTATTTGATATAATACAGATCAAGCTGTTCCCCAACATCACCAGAAGAAAAAATAAGGTATTCAAAACCGTCCGTTGAACTGAAAATGCTGTACGGGCCAAACTCATCCCTTGATGAACTGTTGGCTTTGTTGGCCAAAGCCGTGTAGAAACTTGTCGATTCGTCAACACCTTCAACCGAGAATTTTCCCGTAGTCTGATTAAAAGTGTATGCAAGCGCTGCAGGCACGATATTAAACTGCCCCCCGCTACTTCCCCTGTTGGATGAGAAGAGGAGAGGGATATAGCTACCTATCTCGGGAAGATCCATATTATAGTCGTCATAAATACTATTAATGGCTGAAAGATTATAGACTGAATCAGGGAAGGTACCATTCGGATACTTAATTGGATTTTCCAGCTTATGGCATGAAGTAAAAAAAGTTGCAATCACGATTGTGGCAATTGCAGCAGTTGATATTAATATTTTGCTCCTTTTCATATTTTTCGCTTAAACAGACTGTCAAAGATATATAATTAATACACTAAAGAAAAAACCGGGACTGGAGCCCGGTTCATTGAAGGTAGAATTTAGGTTAATTCTAGGGTATATTTGGGTATGAGGGTCTTTAATCAATTAATAGATGCAATAGGAGTCGCGATGGTTGCGTGATAACCGGGAAAAAATGAAAAAAATGTGGAGATTCATCCTATCTGTCTAAATATTAATTGTTTATAAAATAAACTCCTTGTTGATAAATGCGATATGACGAAAAACGTCATGCAAAAAATTGTATTAATTTTGTTGCCTGGAGCATGTGGATATGGAAGAGGAGAAATACGGACTATCACACGACGAAGAGATAAAGGAGGTAATCCAGCGTTTCGAAAAGATGAAGCGTAACAACGAGAACTATTTTTTCGATGTTGTTGAATTCGAAACCATTATCGATTATTATCTTGAAAGTAATAACCAGGCCAGGGCATATGATGCAGCTGACATGGCCACGCTTCAGCATCCCAATTCCGTTTCTATCCAGTTGCGCAAGGCAAGGGTACTCCTCGACAAGGGCAGGGCTGTTGAAGCCCTCAGGATACTCAAAAGACTGGAAGTAATCGAACCTGGAAATCACGAGATTTATATTTCAAAAGGTACAGCACTGGGCATTCTTGGAGATATCCAGGGTGCACGTAAGATGTTCGATCATGCTCTCTCAACTGACAGTGAAGACACCGCGAATATCCTTTTCGCAATTACATCAGTTCTTCATAACCTTAACTATTACGAGCAGCTTATCCCGTACATGATACGGCTGATGGAACTGGAGCCGGGCTTCCACGCTCATAAATACGACCTTGCTTACGCGTACGAAAAGATACACGATTACACAAACGCCGTTAAATACTACCTGGTTTATATCGAGGAAGAACCTTTTTCCGATAGCGCCTGGTATAACCTTGGAATCATTTACAACAAGCTCGAACAGTTCCAGAAAGCTCTCGAGGCATATGACTATGCCCTCGCCATAAATAATCAGAACAGCTTCGCGCTGTTTAACAAGGGGAATATTCTATGTAACCTCGAGAGATACGACGAAGCAATCCCGGTTTATCTTGAATACCTTGAATATGAACCAGATAGTTTTGAAGCGCTGACTTATCTGGGGGAATGTTACGATAAAACGGACAATCAGTCGCTTTCAAAAAAATATTACAACGAGGCGATAGAGCTCGCTCCCGAGTTTCCAGATCCATGGATCGGACTAGGTATCCTGTCGATGAATAACGGGGATACCTCAAAAAGCATGATCTATTTCAAGAAGGCCCTCAAGCTGGACAACGAGAATCCTGAAGTCTGGTTTCTGACCGGGAAAATACATGGACTTGAAGGAGATCACGCCAAAGCAATTCAATGTTTCAGGGAATCACTCAAGCTCGATCCGTTCTTTTCAGAGGTATGGATTGAACTGGGCAACCTTATACTCAACGAGAATCTTGAAGGAAAAGCTCTTCCGCTCCTGGAACAAGCCTACAAGGTTACTGGTGATGTACCGGGAATAAACTATCTGCTTGCCGCCTTCAATCTGAAAAGGGGTGACACCGAAACTGCAGCTGAACACCTTGCTGTTGCCCTGGAACTTGACAAGGAACTCTACAGTGAGTTTTCAGTATTCTTTCCTGAAAATCTACTCAACAGGAAAATAAAAGACATTCTCAAGAATAAACTATAATAACATGAAGATTAACTTCCCCTACCTGCCTGAAAGACCGGCTAAGCCAAGGAGTCATGGTTTGACAATGGTGATGGATAAAGGACTTAGCGTGAGAGAAGCTGAAGATTTCATGTCAGTCGGGGCTGAATATACCGACTACGTGAAACTCGGGTTTGGTACCTCTCTTATTACCCCCGGTTTCGAAAAGAAAATTGAGATTTATAAAAAGGCAGGTACCATTCCATATTTTGGTGGTACCTTGTTTGAAGCCTTCATAATAAGAAACATGTTCAACGAATTCGTCAGCTTCATCAGGGACATTAACATCGACCTGGTTGAAGTATCCGACGGCTCATACGACATCGATCACAAGGATAAGCTGCAATATATCAGCAAACTGGCAAAAGTTGCGACAGTTATTTCCGAAGTTGGTTCAAAGAAGAAGGAAGTTGTTTACACGCCCGACCAGTGGGTAGCGATGATGCGCTCCGAGCTCGATGCCGGTTCAGTAAAGGTCATTGCAGAAGCAAGGGAATCAGGTACCACGGGTATTTATAACGAGGATGGATCAATAAACAACAAGATTATCGAGGCCATATCCACGCATGTTAAACTCGAGAATGTTATCTGGGAAGCCCCAATAAAATCACAGCAAGCCTGGTTTATTAAACATTTCGGAGCTAACGTGAACCTGGGCAATATACCTCCAAACGAGATCATCCCGCTTGAAACGCTCAGGCTAGGCCTTCGCGGTGACACCTTTTTCCAGTTCTTACCTGATAACCTGAAGAACAGCTGATAAGTCGGAAGAATGCGTAAGTTCGGGCTTATCGGCTATCCGCTTGGACATTCTTTCTCGAAAAAATACTTTGAGTCAAAGTTTGCATCCGGGAATATTGAAGGTTGCAGCTACGAGTTGTACCCCATGCCCTCGGTGAATCATCTCCTCGATTTTATTAAGGCTGAACCGGAATTGCTCGGGCTAAACGTTACTATTCCGCATAAAACGAGTGTTATTCCCCTGCTTGATTCAGTTGATCCGGAAGCAGCTGTTGTTGGTGCAGTTAATGTGATCAAGATCAGACGATCCAATTCGACAGTCTATCTTAAAGGGTTTAACTCGGATGTTTATGGTATAGAGCATTCACTCGATTCAATTACTGCTGGATCTTCCTGCAAAGCTCTAGTACTTGGGACAGGTGGAAGTTCAAGGGCAGTTGTACATGTCCTTACGAAACTTCAAATTCCCTTCTTGATGGTATCGAGGCGACCCGGACAAGGAATGCTCAATTATTCCGATATCGACGAAACAATAATCGATAAGCACCGGTTGATAATTAATACAACTCCACTGGGAATGTATCCTGATATAAACTCGTGCCCGGAACTCAGATATGATTTACTCTCGCCATCGCATACATTGTTTGACCTTGTTTATAATCCAGAGATGACCATGTTCCTGGCCAAAGGGAAGGAGAGGGGCTGCACCATAATTAACGGCCTCAAAATGCTCCACCTGCAGGCTGATAAAAGCTGGAGCATCTGGAATGATGAAAACCATTAGACGAATATTTCTTCCGGGTATTCTATTTCAGTAAGAAATAATCCCTTTGCCGGGGCCGACTTGCCGGCACGGCACCTGTCGAGTGATTCTATGACTGAAACGTACTCATCCAGGCTTATTTTGTGAAATCCTACATCAACTACTGTACCGACAATTGCCCTGACCATGTTCCTCAGGAACCTGTCAGCCTTTATCCTGAAAATTATCCTGTCACCTGAATCTTCCCAGCGAGCATCCATAATCCTGCAGTTATTCGTCTTGACGTCGGTATGCAGCTTGCTGAAGCTTGTGAAATCAGTGTATTTTTTAAGAATTGATGCAGCCTCGTTCATGGCTGAAATATCAAGATCCCCGTGGATAAACCATGCTGATTCCTCGCTGAACGGATCTTTGACTCTCGATATATAATATGTGTAAGTTCTGGATATGGCACTGAACCTTGCATTCGCTTCCGGGTTTACTTTTCTTATTGCTGAAACAGCTATATCACCGGGCAGGAATTTGTTAATCCTGAAGACAAGGTTTTTCCTGTATGCAAGATCCTCATGAAGACTGTCAAAATGAGCGCAGAAAACGGCAGCGTGCACACCTGTATCGGTCCTGCCGGCACCAGTCGCTGATATTTCTTCACCCAGTATCGTTGAAAGTGCTTTTTCTAAAAGCTCCTGGACTGTTATTGAATTAGGTTGAACCTGCCACCCGTGATACGAGGTTCCCCTGTAGGATAGAAATATGAAATACCTGTTTTTCAAAAATCACTTTTTGCAAATATAGAATTTATCTTCTTGCCGGGTATTTCCTGCCCGGGTGACAATATTTAAATCAGTAAACAGCAGGAACATAGTGAATGAAGTTCATATATCCTGCCTGACAAAACACTCCTGACTACTAAAAAGGAGCGATTTATCTTACAAAAAAAGTTAAAGCCCTTGTCCATTAATCAACGATATGATGTATTTTTATCAAACTGCATAATTAATCGGATACTAACCTTATTTAACAAATAACAGTTATAACAATGAAAGTTGATCTAGGAATTCTTGATTATCTGATAATGGGAATCTATTTCGTGTTCGTGATTGGTATCGGATGGGTACTAAGACGCTACATGAAGAATGCTAATGCTTTTCTTGAAGCTGGAAGATCGATGCCTGCCTGGGTAGCTGGTCTTGCCTTCATCTCCACGAACCTTGGTGCGCTCGAGGTAATGGGAATGACAGGATCAGGAACCAAGTACGGGATGATGACAACACATTTCTACTGGGTTGGAGCGGTTCTTGCAATGATATTCCTGGCCTTGTTCATGATGCCGTTCTACTACGGGTCAAAAGCCAGATCTGTTCCAGAGTTTCTCAAGCTGCGATTTGACGAGAAGACAAGGGCGCTCAATGCCATAATGTTCGCGACAATGACAGTGCTGGCATCCGGTATATCAATGTATGCTCTGGCAATCCTGCTCGAGAAAATTCTTGGATGGGATTTCAACGTAAGCCTCTGGATTTCTGCACTCATTGTTCTTGCTTACACTTACCTCGGTGGTCTGTCTTCAGCTATATATAACGAGGTACTCCAGTTCTTCATCATAGTAATTGGCCTTCTGCCTGTTGCTTTCCTGAGTCTGAAAGACGTGGGTGGATGGATAGGCCTCAAGGAAAAGCTGGTGCCACTGGCCCAGACCGCCGGGTTTGCACCCGATACATTCACTACAACCTGGAAATACACCGGAAGTCCGGAGGCAAACCCGATGGGGCTCGAGTGGTTTGGGATATTCATGGGACTAGGCTTCGTGCTTTCATTCGGTTACTGGTGCACCAATTTCCTCATTGTTCAGAGAGCCTTCGCTGCTGAATCGCAGGATGCTGCCCGTAAAGTACCACTCATCGGGGCTCTTCCAAAAATGTTCATTCCATTCCTAATTATAGTACCGGGCATCATTGCCCTGGTACTCATGAATGACCCGGGCAAATCATTTGCCCTGCCTACAGATGCGTCCGGTAAACCTATTTATGATTATACAATTATAATGTTGCTGAAGCAATATCTTCCCACAGGGGTCCTTGGCCTTGGGATAACGGCACTGCTTGCCTCGTTCATGTCGGGTATGGCAGGTAATGTTTCGGCTTTCAACACTGTCTTCACCTACGACATATACCAGAGCTATATCAGACCTGTAACAGGAAACGAGGAAGCTGATGGTAAACATTACCTTAACGTGGGAAGGATCGCTACAATCGCTGGAGTTCTGATAAGTATCGCCGCGGCTTACATAGCGACGAAGTTCGGGAACATAATGGATTTCCTGCAGACAATATTCTCGATGATTAATGCCCCGTTGTTCGCGGTAATCTTCCTCGGGATGTTCTGGAAAAAGACAACCGGTCATGCTGCCTTCACCGGTCTTCTCCTTGGTTTGATTGTAGCCCTGATGCACCATGGTCTTACTGTACCGGCAGGTGCAACGACTCTCGTCAAGGGCGGATGGATAGCCACCCTGCACACTTACCCGGTTGAGATGGCCCAGAACTTCTGGACAGCGATATATGCATTCACGACGAGCACTGTTGTGACGGTTGGCCTGACCTTCCTGACAAAGCAGACTAAATCGGAAGATGAACTCAAGGGACTGGTCTATTCTCTTACCCCGCGGATTCAGGAATCTCATATAGTCTGGTACAAGAGACCCCTCGGCCTCGCTATTCTTGTTGCTGTAATTTCGATCGTATTAACAATAATGTTTTGGTAGGAGGAAAGAAAAATGGTTGATATAAGACTTCCAATAGGACTAATGTTCACGATTTTCGGGATAATAATTACCATTTACGGGATAATCACTTCATCAGATACTGCCATGTATCAGAAATCACTAGGGATGAATATTAACCTGGTAATGGGAGTGATCATGCTGGTTTTCGGAGTAGTCATGCTCTGGTTTGCCCGGAAGAAAAAAGCTAATTCATAAAATAATCAGGTCACAGGATTTGAAACCAGCAGAAGTAAAAAGGGGCTTCGCCAGCGATAATAATGCCGGTGTGCATCCCGAAGTATTGAAATCGATTGAATCTGTAAATCAGGGCCACGCTGTTGGCTATGGCGCTGATTTCTTTACTGAAAAAGCAATAAAACTTTTCAGACAACACCTGGGAGAACAGGCTGATGTTTTCTTCGTTTTTAACGGAACAGGGGCAAATGTCCTTGGTATTTCTGCAGTTACAAGGTCGTGGAACGCTGTCATCACCGCTTCCACGGCTCATATTGAGCAGGATGAATGTGGAGCACCTGAGAAATTTGCCGGCTGCAAGGTTCTGACAGTTGATACGCCTGATGGGAAACTTACAGTTGACCTTGTCAGGAAACACATGCACGGTTTCGGTTTCGAACATCATTCCCAACCCAAGGTAATCTCTATAACCCAGTCAACTGAAATGGGAACCGTTTACAAGCCTGACGAAATCAGAAAATTGTCAGATTTTGCTCATTCGAACGGAATGCTTCTTCACATGGATGGAGCCAGGATAGCAAATGCAGCTGTTAGTCTTGGTATCGGATTCAGGGAGTTTACAACCGACGCGGGTGTAGACGTTTTATCCTTCGGTGGTACAAAGAATGGTATGATGTTCGGCGAGGCTGTATGTTTTCTTAAACCCGGACTGTCTGAAGATTTCAGGTACCTTAGGAAGCAGGGTATGCAACTGGCTTCGAAAATGAGATTTATCTCGGCCCAGTATATTGCCTATTTCACTGACGATCTCTGGAAAAGATGTGCCGGGCATGCAAATAAAATGGCAGCGAAGCTCTTTTCAGGATTAAGGGAAATTGACGGGATTAAGGTCACCCAGAATGTCGAGGTCAATGGTATCTTCGTCATTCTTCCAGGGTCGGTTGCGGAGAGACTAATGGAAAAGTATTTCTTTTACCCTTGGAACGAGGAACTGTCTGAATACAGGTGGATGACTAGCTGGGACACCACTGAAGAAGACATAACGGGATTTACTGAACTGCTTAAGAAGGAACTTAATAAATGAAAAAGGCGCGGTTGACCCGCGCCTTTCTCGTATATTTTTTATTGTTCCTGAATTACCTCGTTGGCCTCATAAGTTGGCTTGCGGCCTTTCCTCGTAATCCAGTACCGGTTATCGCACCTGACACAATCCTGCTTCCAGTAGCCAGGGGTAACATAACCGCCTTCTTTTGTTTTGAGACTCCTCTCGTATACCGCGAATACAGGATTAAATAACAGGTCAGTCACGGCGACAGTGTATTTCTGTTCCGCTCCCTCGGCAGTAACCGGCTCCTTCATTTCCTTCACCTCGAAATTATTGAACTCGAGAAGGTCCCTGAGAAAGGCCGCGCGTTCGAGTGAGGCTCCGGTCTCGACAACAGTACATCTTGTACCGTCTATCTCGGCAATAACGTGTTTAGCATTCGTAAGTAGTGCCATATCTTAGATTATAATCAGACTCCGTAACTGAGATTTCTTATTGCTTCAAATATCACGCTGGCAAATCCGGTAACAAAAATACCTGCAACGCAAACCAGCAAGGCCAGCTTAGTCATTCCGTCAGTACTGAACTTACCAACAGGTGTTTCATTCTTGTTAATAAACATCGCCTTAACTATCAGAAGGTAATAATACAGAGATATGATCGTGTTCAGAACAGCGATAAGAACAAGCACGTAAAAACCCTTTTCTGCAGCAGCCGTGAACAGGAAAAACTTACCAAAGAACCCTGCAACCGGAGGTATTCCTGCCAGTGAGAAGAGAGCAAGTGTCATAATCAGGCTGAGTTTCGGGTTAGTGAGATACAGCCCGTTATAGTCATTGATATTCTCCTTTCCTGTTGCATTCGAGATAGCAGCTGCAACTCCAAATGCTCCAAGGTTCGAGAAGATGTACACTAGCACGTAATAAATCACAGAAGCCATCCCCAGTTCATTTCCACCTATAAAACCCAGCAGTATGTAACCTGCCTGAGAAATTGATGAGAACGCGAGGAAGCGCTTTATATTCTGTTGCCTGATAGCGAAAAGGTTACCAATTGTCATTGTAAGAACAGAGGTCACATAGATGGTTTTCTGCCACGACTCCATAATCACAGGGAAAACCGTGAACAACACGATTATAAAGATAAACACGGCGGCACCCTTGGAAATAACGGACAGGTACGAGGTTACATTAATCGGGGAACCTTCATAGACATCGGCGGTCCACAGGTGGAAAGGAACGATGGAAATCTTGAATGCCATTCCTGCGAAAAAGAATATGAATCCAAGTATCTGGAGGTTTGCCACGGTGAAAGCGGCATGAACCTCTGAAAAGTATAGTGACCCCGTGGTCCCGTAAATCATCGAGAGACCGTAGATGAGGATTCCTGACGAGAATGCAGAAGACAGGATGAGCTTTATACCTGCTTCAGCAGAGATATTCTTGTACCTGTCATATGCTGATAAAGCGGCGATAGGAATGGTAGCAAGCTCGAGACCAATATAGAACATGAGGAAATGCCCGGAAGAAATCATGAAGTTCATACCAACCAGCGTTGAAATAAGTAAAATAAAGTATTCGCTGATCCTTTCTACATTTTCATCCTTGCGTAACCACGCGGCTGACTGCATGAAAACTATCAGCGCACCGATATTCAGGATATTCTTCATCAGTATCGTAGTCGCGGAGTTCACAAACATTCCTCCGAATATTGAACCTGTTGAAGCGGGGAGAAAACCTGCTGCCGTAATAATGGCAAACAACCCGATCGTTATTGTGCTTATATGCTTCTTGCTCGAGGGATTCATGAAGATTTCCAAAACGAGTACCAGAAGTGCCGCTAATGTCAGCAGCAATTCATGACGCATTAAAAGGAGTTTATCAGGGCTCATATATTGTTTTTAACATTCAATTAAACGATATCATTACATGGGTACCACCGCGAGTATCTTGTCGACAATAGGCTTCAGGCTAACCCCGATCATGGATGAAAGCCAGAATGGAGCCAGACCAATTGCAGCAACTGACCCAATCAGCGTAACGACTGATACTTTCTCGTACCATTTCGCATCATCAAGATGGAGGTGATGTTCATTTGTTGTCGGTCCAAGAAGCAGTATTGCAACAACTCTCAGAATATAAACCGCGGTAATCACTATCGACGAGATGGCCATGATGGTAACCACCCTGTGGAAGAGATCGGTATGCTGGAAAGCACCAACGAAAACGGTCATCTCGGCAACGAAGCCACTAAGTCCGGGAAGTCCGAGAGAAGCAAGACCAGCAATTACATAAGCAACCGACAGGAAGGGAATAACCTTCATCAGGCCGCCCATCTCGTTGATCATCCTCGTGTGTGTTCTGCCATAGATCATCCCGATGAGCGCGAAGAAGAGGGCAGTCATAAGTCCATGTGAAATCATCTGGATAACAGCCCCGTTTAGAGCAGTCTGGTTCATCATAAGAACAGCGAAAAGAACGAGTCCGCAATGACTGACAGATGAATAGGCATTAATATACTTGAGGTCTTTCTGCACTATCGCGCCGAAAGCTCCGTAAACCACGCTTATTGAAGTGAGAATTATGAATATCCAGTTCAGTTCACTGGCTGCTTCCGGCATCAGGAAGATAGCGACTCTGAATGCGCCATAACCCCCGAGTTTCATAAGAACCCCGGCATGAAGCATTGAAACGGCAGTGGGAGCTGAGGCATGACCATCCGGGGACCACGTGTGGAAGGGAAACAAGGCACCAAGTACCCCGAAGCCCACGAACGTGAGCGGGAAGAATAACCTTTGCGCCGACATCGGCATAGTTATTTTGGATATCTCCAGTATATTAAAGGTAAGCCTGCCTCCATCGGGTGCAGAGTTGAAATAAATACCAAGTAACCCTACAAGAAGCAAAGCGGAACCACCCATTAGCATAAGTGTCAGCTTCATCGCCGAGTAGTCTTTCGGACCGCTTCCCCATATTCCGATCAGGAGATACATCGGTATTACCGCCACCTCGTAAAAGAGGAACATGGTGAATAAATCTATCGAGATAAAAAATCCGAATACCCCGGTCGCAAGCAGGATGAGGGAGATGAAAAACTCCTTCGTCAGGAACTCAACTTCCCACGATGCAAAGATCCCGGCAAAGACAACTATTGAAGTCAGTCCAATCATTGCCACGGAAATGCCGTCAACACCAACTGCATAAGTGATATTCAGGCTCTTGAACCATTCAACCGATCTTACGAAGAGCATCTCAGCTGTATTGCCGGCATGCCGTTCGTGCAGGTAAAGATAAACAAGTACAGCTGCAAGAACCAGCTGGAAACCCATCCCGATTGCAGAAACGAGGCGGGTCTGTTTTACATCCTTTACCAGTACTATTCCCGTTATTGTAAGAACCGGAATTAAAACAAAAAGTGTAAGTATATTCATTGTGTCCTGCTTTTCTTATTAGTTCCAGAAATAAATGATTAGTAACGCGAGGCCAATCGCCCCTGAAAGAAAAACGAACGCGTATTTCTGGATCTGGCCCGACTGGAATCCCCTTATCCGGTAAGATGCGTGTTGGGTAACTTCAGCGATCCTGTTCATGGTTCCATCAACAATCTTCCTGTCAAACCATGCTATCGGTTTGGAGATGTACCTGAAGATTATCTTGTGGGTCACAAACATATAAAGCTCGTCAAAATAGAACTTGTTATACGCCCATTTATAGGTGTATTTCATTGAGGAAGCCACCCTGTCCGGAATTGTTGTCTCTTTCTTGTACATTATCCAGGCTATACCAATTCCAACTAAACCGATAAGGACCGAAGGTATTGCAACAATTAGTTCTATCTCCGATTCGAAACCCTTGCCATCTGAAGTAACCAGATTGTGGAAAGGAATAAAACCCGTGAAGACGGAAGCTACGGCAAGTATGATAAGCGGTATTGTCATAGTGGCCGGAGCTTCATGAGGTGTATGATGATAATGTGTCTCTTTTCCCCAGAAAATATTGAAATAGAGTCTGAACATGTAGAAGGCGGTCAGACCGGCCACGAGGTACTCGATAGCCCATAAGATCTTGTTATGCTCGAAAGCGGCAGCAAGTATTTCATCCTTGCTGAAGAAGCCTGAGAAAGGAGGTATACCAGCAATTGTCAGGCAGGCAATGAGGAAGGTGAGGTGAGTTATTGGAAGGTGTTTCCTCAAACCACCCATATCAGTCATGTAATTACTGTGAACAGCATGAATAATAGCACCTGCGCCGAGGAACAGGAGGGCTTTGAACATTGCATGTGTAAACAAATGAAACATCGAAGCCATGAAACCCAGGCCCTCGTGGCCACCATAACCGGAAACGCCAAGTGCAAGCATCATGTAACCAATCTGCGACATGGTTGAATAGGCCAGTACCCTCTTTATGTCGGTCTGGGTACAGGCAATTATGGCTGCGAACAGCGACGAAATAGCTCCAACCCAGGCGACAACCTGGAGTGCAACTGGTGCTGATATCGCGTATATGGGAAACATTCTCGCGACAAGATATACACCAGCAACAACCATTGTAGCTGCATGTATGAGTGCTGAAACAGGGGTCGGACCCTCCATGGCGTCAGGAAGCCATATATGGAAGGGCATCATTGCTGATTTACCGACACCACCCATGTAGACGAATATCATCGACCAAGTCATCACCGAAAGTCCGAGGAAGGCCGCGCCTGAACCCTGGGTAATTGCCGACCCCGCGGGATCTGTCAATGTTTTGAAATCGAAAGTGCCTGTAATGAACGACAGGATAAGAATACCGATCAGGAAACCAAAATCAGCGAACCTTGTGACGATAAATGCTTTCTTCGATGCCCTTACTGCTGAAGGTTTCTGGTAGTAGAATCCAATCAGAAGGTATGATGACACACCTACAAGTTCCCAGAAGATGTACATCTGGAATATGTTAGTTGCCAGCACAAGACCAAGCATTGAGAAGGTAAACAGGGAGAGGAAGGCAAAAAATCTCTCGAATCCCTTTTCACCTTTCATATAACCAAGGCTGTAAATATGCACCATGAATGAAACAGTGCTTATCACAACAAGCATCATCACAGAGATGGGGTCCAGAAGGACTCCCATGTCAATATGGAGTTTGTCGGTGAACTGGAGCCAGGTAATATTGAACGCTTCTATCTTCTGAAAGGTATCGCCAACTTTTTCAGCCGCGAAAAAGTACTGATAAGCAGTGAAGTAGGAGAGAAGTGTAACTACACCCAATCCAGTTGTTCCGATAAGTCCGGATAGTTTCGCTTTCAGTTTATGTCCCGTCAAACCGAGAATCAGGAAAACGATTATTGGAATCAGCGGGATCCAGATAGTATAACCGAAATTAATCATATAGTAGATCTTAAATTATCAGTACTTCATTTCGTGAACATCCTCAACGTTGATCGTTGTGAAACGCCTGTAAACGTTAATAATAAGCGCTATGGCGACGGCAGCCTCAGCAGCCGCTATCGCGATAACGAACATACTGAAGAACATCCCGTCGAGCTTATGCGGGTAGAGGTACCTGTTGAAAGCCATCAGGTTGATGTTCACAGAGTTCAAAATAAGTTCCACAGACATCAGTATTGTTATCAGATTACGGCGTGTCAGGAAACCGTAAACCCCGACAAAGAACATTATAGTTGCCAGGATGAGAAAATAATGTAATGGGATTCCTGCATTCATATTAATTCCGTGTTAGATTCGTTGATTCGGGATTCTTTGGACTGCTTTTCTTTGCCACGACAATGGCTCCAACCATGGCAGCTATCAGAAGAATGGAAATTACCTCGAACGGTAAGATATAACCATCAGCATCAACCGAAAGAAGGCTCTTGCCGATTACTTTCATATCGATCTCTTTTGCAGCCTCAGTGGTTGCATTAAACTTGAAGTCGAGTATTGTTATTATCGATAATATAGCGCCAGCAGCTGCCGCAAGTGCCGAAAAAACAACCTTCTTTACTTCAACAGTTTCAAATTTCTGACTGATATGACTCGTGAGGAGTATTGAAAAAATTATAAGCACAACAATACCACCAGCATATAAAGTCAGCTGAACCCCTGCCATGAACTGGTAGTTGAGCATGAAATACAGACCTGAAGTAGATACCAGAACAAACAGCAGGTAAGTAGCTGCCCTGAGTATCCTCCGGGTCGTCACCGTGAGGATCGAGAATATAACGATCATCGCGGCGAATAAAACGAACATAATCTGATTGGATGTCATCACTCAACTCCTTTCATTAATTTTGAACCTGGTTTATTCAATACCTTGACAAGGTTTTTCCTGTTGAACACGGCATGTTCAAATTCCTGCCCGAAAGCCAGAGCGTTTGAAGGACACGATTTCACGCACAATCCGCAAAAAGTGCACATGCCTAGCCGGTAAATATGCTGATCTATTGCCTTTTTCTTCTTGCCGTCTTCCGTGACAACGGTCTTGGAAATTACCTCTATTGAACCGTTCGGGCAATTTATCTCGCATATACCACAACCTGTACATTTGTGCTCGTTATTCTCGTTGTGCGGCATGATTACCTCACCCTTGAATCTTTCGAACATGACGAGATCCTTCCTGTTATTGGGATATTTCTGCGTCACAATCTTACCCGGACTGAAAAAGTAACCGCCCGTGACACCCATGCCCTTGAGCAGTGACCTTAGCCCCTGGAATATCTCTCTGAAATATTGAATTATGCTATTCATATTTATATTATTATACCTGTTCCGTGACTAGAAATGCCAGCCCATCAGAACGATAAAAGCCATAATTAACACGTTAACGAGGTTGATCGGTAGCAGGTACTTCCACTCGAGCGTGAGCAACTGGTCGATCCTTAATCTCGGGAAGGTCCATTTGAACCACATCATCATGAAGATCACGAAGAAAGTCTTTCCTATGTACCAGATAAATGGAGGGATCCAATCCATCACGTTATTGAAGGCTTCCCAGTTTCCAACATGAAATGGCATCCAGCCGCCGAGGAACACTGTTGCCGCGATTGAAGCCACTATGAACATGTTCATATATTCGGCAAGGAAGAAGAACGCGAATTTAATACCAGAGTATTCAGTGTGGAACCCAGCGGTCAATTCTGATTCTGCTTCGGCGAGGTCGAACGGTCCCCTGTTTGTTTCAGCAGTGCTTGATATCAGGAAGATGACAAAAGCGATAAAAGCGGGGATATGACCTTTGAAAATGAACCATCCTGTCCTCTGCGCTTCAACGATCTCCGACAACTGCATCGATCCTGCCAGTATCACAACCGTTATAAGAGCAAGTCCCACTGAAAGTTCATAACTGACTATCTGGGCTCCGCTCCTCATGGCACCGATAAGTGAATACTTGTTATTACTAGACCAGCCTGCAAGCAAAACACCAATAACTCCCATCGCAGAAACGGCAATGACGTAAAACACCCCTATGTTTAGATCTATTGCATGTATCCCGTTGGCAAAAGGTATTGCAGCGATAGCCATGAAAGAAGCAATTATGACAATAAAAGGGGCAAGGTTGAACAGGAATTTATCCGCGTTTTTTATTGGCACCAGTTCAACGAAAAGAAGCTTTATCAGGTCGGCGATAGTCTGGAATAAACCAAATGGTCCGACCCTGTTCGGTCCCAGCCTGTTTTGCATGAACGCGCAAACCTTTCTTTCCGCGTACACGAGGAAAAGGCCGATCAGCGCGTAGAACAAGAGAATCAGGACCCCGATTATAAGGCTTTCTATTACCACGGTCCAGAATGGTGACATGGCACTCCTGAGCCCATCATCTATACCTTTCGTGAGAGATGAAAAGTCGTAAAGTACTTTCCACCATGGCTCTTTAAGTGATGTAAGCAAACTTGCTATCAAATCAAACCGCATATTTTATCTTTTAATCTGTAATAACTATCCATTCAATCGTCTGTACCCTTTGCCGTTACCTGTCAATATCAGGAATTACAAGGTCCAGCGATCCGCTTATAGCTACCAGGTCAGCTATTTTGAAATCCTTGCTTATGTGATTAAGCACGCCCAGGTTTACGAAATTCGGAGACCTGAAACGAACCCGGTACGGATTCTTGTTACCATCGCTTATCACGTATACATCAAGTTCTCCCCTGGCAGTCTCGACCCTCTGGAAATACTCACCTTCGGGTAACTTGATAACGGGCTTCATCTTGACGGCATAGGGACCCTCAGGTATATTGTCTATGAGTTGTTCAATTATATTCATCGACTCCTTCATCTCCTCGATCCTGGCGAGGTACCTGTGATAGGTATCACCTTTGGTATAAAGAATTTCTTTGAACTGGACCCTGTCGTAGGCACTATATGGTTCATGCTTTCTTATATCGCATGAAAAGCCTGATGCCCTGCCTGATGGGCCGGTAACACCGTATGATATAGCATCTTCAAGTGACAGGTGACCAATATTCATTGTCCTTTCACGGAAAATCACGTTTCCCGTTAGTATTGAATCGTATTCAGGTAATACTTTCCTGAAATATGTAATGAATTCTTTAACACGCTTCTGGAAATTAGGATGAATGTCATACATGAAGCCTCCCGGGCAGTTATAACTGTTTATCATCCTTCCACCTGTCGTTTCCTCGAATATGTCGAGTATTTTCTCGCGGTCGCGTAATCCATAGAAGAAACAGGTAAGCCCGCCCAGATCCATCCCGAACGAAGCCCAGAAGAGCTGGTGAGACTGGATACGTGTCAGTTCAGATATAATCGTACGGATTATCTTTATCCTGTCAGGTATATCAACTTCAAGAGCCTTTTCAACACACAACGAGATAGCCTCGTTATTGATGTTTGCTGATAGATAGTCCATCCTGTCAGTGAGATGTACTATCTGGGGATAGGTAATACTTTCACACATCTTTTCAATACCCCTGTGGATATAGCCGATATGTGGCTGAACGTTCTTCACGATCTCGCCCTTGAGGGAAACGACCAGCCTCAGAACCCCGTGAGTGGAAGGGTGCTGGGGGCCCATGTTTATCACATACTCCTCCTTCTCGTCGATGATCGGGTCTCTTTTAATCTCTTCCATAATTATTTACTGACAATATTAATATCATCAACATAGTCTTTTCTCAGAGGAAAGCCCCATGAGCTGTCGAGGAACAACCTCCTCAGGTCGGGGTGATTATTGAACTTCACGCCAAGAAGGTCATAAACTTCTCTTTCCTGGAATTCAGCAGTTGCCCAAAGGTCACACACTGAATCAACAACCGGGTTTTCCCTGTCGGAGACGCGCGTCTTCACAACAATTATATGCCTGTGCTTTGTCGAGCTCATGTGATAGGTGACACCCAGGTCCTTACCAAGATCAACTCCGGTTATGGAAATGAGGTAGTCAAACGAAGCGGCTTCATTTACCTTGAGTTTCCCGGCCAGTTCATGAAGCAGGGCAGGAGAGACCAGTACTTCAGCATACTGCTTGCCTTCCTTTACTTCAACATCCGGCATCAGAGATTTTACTAAATCTCCTAGTTGTGTTTTATCCATTTTTATAAAGGTTTCCGGGTATTACTTGACATTATGCTTATCATTCCTCTTCTTCCTGGAATTGATGTTCTCAGTTTCAATCAGTCGCTGGAGCTGTAACATTCCATACAACAATGCTTCAGGACGAGGCGGGCAACCAGGCACGTAAACATCGACAGGAATGACATGTTCAACACCTTTTATGACGCTGTATGAATTAAGAAAGAATGGTCCGCCTGAAATAGCGCAGGCGCCCATCGCGATAACATATTTTGGCTCAGACATCTGATCATAAAGTCTCTTAAGGACAGGGGCCATCTTGTTCACGATGGTTCCGGCGACAACTATAACATCAGCCTGGCGGGGGCTGGCCCTGTAGACCTCCATCCCGA
>JAXLTU010000020.1:0-60803 GCA_046329885.1 Bacteroidales bacterium | reverse complement strand
AGGTCGGCCGGCACGGGATGGGTTGCCACCCGCAATTCTAATCATTTCGGTATTGCCGGTTACTACGCGATGATGGCCCTTCAACACGACATGATCGGTATCTGCCTGACAAACGCCAACCCGCTTGTGGCACCAACCTTCTCTGTTTCAAGGATGATGGGAACAAACCCGATAGCTGTTGCAATTCCTGCCCTGACTCAGCCCCCTTTCGTTGCCGATTTCGCGACAACACCGATAGCACGCGGCAAGCTGGCAGTTGCTGAGAAGAAAGGAGAGAAAGTCGCGTTCGGATTTGTTCAGGATAAGACAGGTAATCCATCCGACGATCCCACCATTCTAAAATCGGGCGGGTCGATGCTCACTCTAGGTGGCGACAGGGTTCATGGAAGTCACAAGGGATATTGTCTCTCGTCAATAGTCGATATCTTCTCGGCCGTTTTCAGTGGCGCTAATTTTGGGCCATTCGTACCACCAAGCGTTGCCTACCTGCCTCTGCTCGAGAAGAAGGTAGGGGAGGGCACCGGTCATTTCTTCGGCGCCATGAGACTAGATGCATTCCAGCCTGCCGAAGAATTCAAAGCCAAGATGGATGAGTGGATTACAACTTTCCGATCCGCGAAACCCGCCGAAGGCCAGGATCGTGTTCTGATACCAGGCGACCCCGAAAGGGAAGCCGAAGAACGCTATGCCCGCGATGGTATTAAAATAGTACCTGCAATTAGAGAAGACCTTGTCAAAATAGCCAGTGAACTGGGAATAGATTTCAACTAAACCTGAAATGGTCTATCTTTTTACCGTTACCGGTCATGTACGATTTCATCTGTTCGGCAGTGAGACACGAATGAACCGGGAGAATATGAACCAGATCGCCTGGTTTATATTTTCTTGATAACGAGTCAGGTACGTGGACTATCCCGTGTTCCTGCGACATTTTCTTAAGGTAAGCCCCTTCAATAACCGGCCCCCATCTGCAGTCATCGCTTTCAGCAACTGCCCCGTAACTGGTAATATTCCCTTTTTCGGTCACCGAGTCGCGTGAGAAATGAATAGCACCTCCATAAATCACAACCTCGTTCCTGTCAGGATGAGCAGCGACAACCGGGCAGGCCATTGCCACAGCAATATCCGCGCTTCGGCACGACCCGATAACATACTGCATGTAGTCGTAGAAAACATAATTTCCCGGACGGATTTCATCAATACCTGTAAAGTCGTCAGCCACGCTGCACGAAGGTGTATCGCCCGCCGATACAATCATGTCAGGGTACTTACCCGAAAACATGTCATGAAGCCTGAGAAGCTTTGACCTGCTGTCGTTGTGAACTGAATTGATTTCTGCCTTACCGCGAGCTGAATAACTATTCCCAGCATGTGTAAGAATCCCTTTAAGGGAAAGTTTTTTTGAATCTTTTATCTTTTCAAAAATATTTCCAAACGCGGATGAGTCATTCCAACTGATACCTGTTCTTCCGTAGCCGGTATCAGCTTTAACATAAAGTGAAACACTGCTCGTGAGGTTAGCGGACAGGTAATCAACTATATCTGGGGACTCGACCAGTAAGGACAATCTTACTGATCCGGCAAGTTTGTTTATCGTGTCAATCTCGAGAATATTAACCGGGAAGGCAACAAGTATATCATCCCAGCCATCAGAGGCAAAATATTCCGCCATTGACAGCGACGAGACTGTGATGGACCGTGTCCCTTCCTCCCTGAACCATTTGCCAATCTCCCTTGACTGGTGAGTCTTGAAATGTGGCCGCAGTGAAAGAGAGTTTTGCCTGGCTTTCTCAGCCATCGTTTTAATATTTCTCCTGCAGATGGCTTCGTCGAGGAGCAATGTCGGTACTGTAATCACCTTTTTACTTTTTACTTTTTCCTTTCTACTTTTTCCTTTTTACTTTTCCCTTCCTACCCATGCAACTGCCTCCACTTCAATGAGGCTCCCATAGTGTAGTGTCCCAACCGGCACAATGCAGCGAGCCGGACGGTGGTCACCAAAAAATACCGCGTACAAGCGGTTCACCTCGTCCCACAATTCCATGTCGGAAAGATAGATCCTGACCTGAAGGACTTGATTCCTGCTACTACCCGATTCAATCAATAGAGTATCTATCTTCGAGAGTACCAGGTTTGTCTGTGCCGCGATACCTTCCGGCACAGCCTGGGTCTCCGTGTCCAGGGGTATTTGTCCTGAGATGAATAATAATCCATTGTGCTCAATAACTGGTGAGTAATGCCCTTTTGGCACCGGTATCCCCGGGGATGATATTATTTTCATTCTTCAATTTGTTAGGACTATAATTGATTTTAAAGTACTTCCCGTTAATTCTCGTGAAAGGGGAGGAAGGGACCTTGGTACTCGGTCCTTGGTCCTTCGGTCTGTTCGGAAACTATCCCCATCCTGTATCTACCGAGCACCCAGCACCTTTAAAGAAAGCAGTAGAAGCCTTAAGGGCTTTAAAGGGCGTTATAAAGAGCCCCTTGCCCCGTGCTTCCTCCCCCGTGCCCTGAGCCCTGAGCCCCGTGCCCCGTGCTTCATGGTCCTCGGTCCTGGGTCTGTTCGGAATTTGTCCCCATGCAGTGCCCTACCGAGCACCTAGAACCGAGCAACTAGCACCCAGCACCCAGCACCTTTAAAGAAAGCAGTAGAAGCCTTAAGGGCTTTAAAGGGCGTTATAAAGAGCACCTTCTTCCCCCGTGCTCCCTGCCTCCGCTGAAGCTCCGGCAGGCAGGTGTGCTCTGAGCCCCCTGCCTCCGCTGTTGCTCCGGCAGGCAGGCGTGCTTCTTCCCCCGTGCTCTGTGCCCTGAGCTCTGAGCCCCGTGCCCTGTGCCCCGTGCCCCGTGCCCCGTGCTTCCCGGTCATCGGTCTGTTCACTATGCCTGGTCCACCTTCCTGTTATTATATATCACGTTTGCCTGGCGTGTTGGTGTAATAACAAGGTCGTTGATGCAGGCGTGCTGCGGCATCGACGAGCAAAAGAACACTGCTTCTGCAATATCTTCTCCTGTAAGTGCATCCATTCCCTTGTATACCGAAGCGGCCCTGGTCTTGTCTCCCTTGAAACGGACCAGCGAGAACTCTGTCTCAGCCATCCCCGGGGCAATATTTGTAACCCTGATATTGTGCTTAACAAGATCTATCCTCATTGATCTGGATAATGAGTCGACTGCATGTTTCGAAGCACAATAAACATTTCCAAACTCGTATTCCTCCTTGCCTGCAATTGACGACAGGTTGAAAATATAGCCACTGTTCCGTGCGACCATCAGAGGTGCCACCGCCCTTGTCACATATAACAGTCCCTTTATATTGGTGTCTATCATCCTGTCCCAGTCATCTATATTGCCTTCGTCGATATGGTCCATACCGACCGCCAGTCCCGCATTATTGACCAGTATATCTATGTTGCGCCATTCAGGAGCCAGACCTGCTATTGTATCCTCGACCTCGAATCTTTTTCTCACATCAAAATTCAGGCTGAGTACCCTGTTATTGAATTTAAGCAGTTCTTTTTCAACTTCTTCAAGTCTCTCGGGTCTCCTGCCGGTAATTATCACGTCATATCCCTCCGAGGCAAATTTAACTGCAATCGCCTTTCCGAATCCGGCTGTAGCACCGGTTACCATTATGATCTTGTTCATAGTAAAACTTGTTTTTTCAAATGTAGGAATTCATTTACCTTTTCACGACTGAATACTACCTGGTTTTTGAACATTTTTCCCAAAGCATGGTTCTGTTTTTCTATTTTTAGCAGGAGAAGAGAATCCTTCCAGAAAGGTTTAAGGAGGAGTGCGTTACAAATTTATTATCATATATTTGCACCTTAATCATGCAGAAGTGGGTGAACAATTAAAAGGCAGCAGCAGGGAAAAGGTTGAATCGATGTTCGATTCGATTGCATGGAGATATGATTTTCTGAATCATTTCCTTTCATTTGGTGTAGACAAACTATGGAGAAGGAGGGCTATTAGAACTATAGCGTCGACCCATTCGCCGGAAATGATACTCGACGTGGCCACTGGTACAGGCGATCTCGCGATGGCTGCTCTCAGACTAAAGCCTAAAAAGATCTATGGTATTGATATTTCTTCGGGCATGCTTGGTATTGGCCGTGAAAAGATCTCGTCGAGGAAACTTGATGATATGATAGAGCTGATACAGGCAGACTCGGAAAACATTCCATTCAGCGACAACACGTTTGATGTTGCAATGGCTGCATTCGGTGTCAGAAATTTCAGCGACCCCGTCAAGGGATTAACCGAGATTTGCAGGGTACTGCGACCGGGAGGGTTGATAATGGTTCTCGAGTTTTCAAAACCCACATCATTCCCGTTCAGACAATTATACAATTTTTATTTTCTAAATATTCTACCCTTCTTCGGAAGATTATTTTCCAAAGACAAGGGTGCTTATAGTTACCTTCCCGAGTCTGTTATGAAATTTCCTGATAACGAGAAGTTTATAGAACTCCTATCCCTTTCTGGTTTCACAGAAGGAAAGCAAAAAAGACTTTCCGGTGGCATAGCGAGTATATATACCGGAATTAAACCAACGCGGCAATAAAGTTTTTTCAGATCAGTTTATTATATTGTGAACCGATTACTTTGCTAAAAATGAGGGTGAAATATTTAACCGGCAGAATCCTGATCGCGATTATCTTACTGTTATCCGGTTTAGTGTCATACGGGCAGAAGCAGAAACCAAAGAATGTATCGTGGTACGACGATAAACCAGTGCATTTCGGTTTCAGCATTGGCTTCAACACGATGGACTTCGATATTACTCCCTCTCAATCGAACATGGCTGTTGATTCACTATACCCGGAGGTATCTATCCTGAATCCCGGGATAAATATCCAGATTGTTACAGACTTCAGGCCGAATTCTTACTTTGATATACGGTTCCTGCCAGGTGTATCTTTCGGGCAGAGGAACATAAGATTCTACAAGGGAAGCGTTGTTGAAAATGATAAACAGAGGCTCGAATCATCTTTTCTCGAGTTTCCGGTTCTGCTGAAATTCAAGGGTGCAAGATTGAACAACGTGCGACCATACCTTATCGGTGGTCTTAATTATCGTTACGACCTGGCAGGAAAAAAGGAATATGATGAGGAGAAACCAATCTATCTCAGGTTAAAACGTTCAGATTTATATTACGAGGTAGGACCCGGGCTCGACTTTTACCTGCCATATTTCAAGATGTCGGTAGAGCTTAAAATGTCTAATGGATTACGCGATATTTTAGTCCACGACCCGGCCTCCACCAACCCTCAATATGTCAAGGCTATCGACAGGATGAGATCACAGATCTGGGTCATCGCGTTTCATTTCGAATAAAATGATCAGGCAGGTAAATCTAAGTCTTTCCCCGCAGGCAGCTGCCGACGAGGAGAAAGTTGTCAGGCTTATTCTCGCGAATGCAGGGGAGAATTCAGGTGATAATGCAACTGTAAGAATTCTGAAAAAATCAGTTGATGCCAGGAGCCGGAACATTAAAATCAACATAACAGCCGAGGTTATCAGTGGCGACGACCTTGTTGCTGATACAATACCCCTTTTCGTTCAAAGAGATGTGTCGCGGAGCGAGGAGGTACTGATAATTGGAGCCGGACCTGCAGGCTTATTTGCCGCGCTCCGGTTAATCGAACTGGGCTACAAGCCTGTTATCCTCGAGAGAGGCCGCGATGTAAGTACCCGGAAAGCTGATATAGCCCGCATAAGCAGGGAACATGTAGTTGACCCGGACAGTAATTATTGTTTTGGTGAAGGAGGAGCTGGTACTTTCTCGGATGGCAAACTATACACCAGGTCAAAGAAAAGGGGAGACAACACTAGAGTACTGGAATTATTATGCCTGCATGGTGCAGATAAGAAAATTCTGTACGAGGCACATCCTCACCTTGGTACAGACCGTTTGCCTGGAATAATCCGAGCCATCAGGAAAACTATAATAGATTCAGGAGGACTCATATTATTCGAGCACCGTGTTTTAGATATTGATTTACAGTTCGGTTCCTTTTTCAGCCTGACTACAAACGGGAATAAGAAGTTCAGATCAGCTTCGCTTGTTATGGCAACAGGCCATTCTGCAAGGGATATATATGAACTCCTGGTTGCTAAAGGGATCGATCTCGAGGCAAAGTCTTTCGCGATGGGGGTCAGGGTCGAACACCCTCAGGAACTCATTGACACGATACAGTATCACGGAATAAAAAGAGGGACCTTGTTACCAGCCGCTTCGTACAGCCTTGTAAAACAGGTTGATGGGAGGGGTGTTTACTCTTTCTGCATGTGCCCCGGAGGGTTCATAGTACCATCTGCAACAAGCCAGGAAGAGATAGTAGTTAATGGTATGTCACCCTCGCGAAGGAATTCACCATACGCTAATTCAGGAATAGTTGTCGAGATCAGGCAGGAGGATACTTTCAAATATTCAGTTGCGGGAATCATGGCAGGCATCAGGTACCAGGAAGACCTGGAATCGCTAGCGTGGAAGAACAGTGACATGACCCAGCGTGCCCCGGCACAACGACTGACTGATTTCATCACCGGAAAGCAATCAGGCTCTCTTCCTGAATCGTCGTACTTCCCAGGTATAACATCTTCACCCATTCATCAATGGCTCCCGGCGGAAATAAGCAGGAGGCTTAGGGATGGTTTCAGGCAGTTCGGGAACTCAATGAAAGGGTATGTCACCAACGATGCGCTTGTACTTGGAGTTGAATCGAGAACCTCTTCACCGCTAAGAATACCTCGCGATCCCGAAACACTTGAACACGTGAGGATAAAGGGAATTTTTCCATGTGGAGAAGGCTCAGGCTACTCGGGCGGAATCGTTTCATCAGCCATCGACGGAATGAGAATAGCCGATGCAATTGCAAGGAAGGGTTCTAACTGAAAAGTATTAAATTTTATTAAACAATTATCATAAATGGAAATGAGGATACTTGTATGGTTGTCAGTACTTTTCGGTGTATCGGAATTAATATTGACATTTATCAAACGATCGGATTCCGGCAAGGTGGAAAAGAGAAATGACAAGGGATCGTTCTACTTGTTGTGGCTGGCGATAACAGTGGGAATCACGGCGGCATTTTTTTTCGCCCATAGGAAAGATTGGAGCGAATTAAACAAACTAGTCTGGCTTCTAGGTATCCTGATCTATGTTTTGGGCTTGATAATAAGGTGGCTGTCCATCCTTCAATTAAGAGGTGGTTTTACCGTTGATGTAGTGGTGAGCAGCGGGCATAAACTGAAAACAGATGGCATTTATTCAAGGGTAAGGCATCCCAGTTACCTGGGTATTCTGTTAATACTTACCGGCCTTACTGTTGCTATGAACAGCATATTCTCGGTAATACTTGCAGTGGTTCCTGTATTCGTTGCTCTTGCTTACAGGATTAACGTAGAGGAAAAATTGTTGTCGGAGTCATTCCGTGAAGAATATCTCGATTATATGAAGAGGACCAGGAGACTCCTGCCTTTTATATATTGATTCGTGATTTCAATCTGATAAGGCCCGGGTGACCATATGCCGGTTAGACCAGAGCTCGTCGTGCAAACTCCGAGAAAGCAACAGATGCGGCCATTCCTGCATTCAAAGATTCAACACCCCTGTCTGATGATGAAAACTTCGGGATAGAAAGTTTCATGTCTATAAATGGTAGCAGGTTATCTGAAATTCCACGCGATTCATTTCCAAGGATTATTAAACCTGACCCGGGCAGAGTTGCCGTGTAAATATTTTCTCCATCAAGAAGAGTTCCAAAGACTGGAACACCCTGTTGCCTGGCTTTTTCAAGAAGAATGATCATGTCGGTATAGACTACCCTGACATTAAGTATTGCACCCATGGTTGCCTGGATGACTTTAGGATTATAAACATCAACGCAGTTCTCTGAACAATAAACAGTATTGATCCCGAACCAGGCAGCAGCCCGGATTATTGTTCCTAAATTACCCGGATCCTGGATGAAGTCCAATGCTGCAGTAATACCATCAAAGTTAAAATCATTTTTATTATCATGTTCAGGCATCTTTACAACTGCCAGCGCGTTATGAGGCGTTTTCAGGGTGCTGAGTTTCTTTAGCTCCTCGTAACTTACAGGGATTACCTCGCTGATCTTTTCGAGATGATCCCTGTTGCAGCCGGCAATATATTCTGGTTTGGCTATCAGACTTACTATTCCGGCATCCGAACCAAGAAACTCCTTTACTATTTTATCACCCTCTATCACGTATAGTCTTTCGTCATCGCGGTTCTTTTTCCTCTGGAGCGAAACGATGTGCTTTATCTTGTTTTTGCTTAGCATTCGGGGATGATTAGAATATTAATTCATTTATTATTATTGATATATTTGTGGATCATCATAAGTCCGGTTTGTTGAGCTTTAAAATACAAGATAAAAATATAAAAAATAGGGGAAACCTCTTCCTGTTTTCAATTCTTGTCGCGGTAGCTTGCTCGTGTAATCCCACGAAGTACGTCCCGGCAGATGAGACTCTCTTTGACGACTACAAGATAAATATTAGCCGCGAGAGTGTGAAGAAGAGCGAACTTGTTCCATATCTCAAACAAAAACCGAACAAAAGAATATTCGGGATAAGATTTCACCTCGGTGTATATAATCTTTCAAATCTTAACAAGGAAAAATGGCCTCATACCTGGCTCAGGAACATCGGGGAAGAGCCTTCACGGTATGATCCATACAGCACTCTGAAATCGAAGGAGCAAATAGGATCGTACCTGTCATCGAAGGGATATTTTGATAACAGGATTGACGAGACAGTCGAAACGGCAAACAGGCGCACGAAGGTTTATTTTGACATAAAACTCAAGTCGCCATATATTATCCGTGATGTTAGTTACGAGATTCAGGATCCCACGATCAGGGCAATCGTTTTCGCGGATTCGATAGACAGGCTTTTCCGCAAGGGTGACCCGTACGATGAGACGGTGCTTAAAGCGGAACAGACAAAGATGGAGCGTATAATACGGGACCTTGGCTTCTATAACTTCTCGGGTGATAACGTGTATTTCAGGATTGACAGTGCCATTGGAAACAGGCAGGTCGATATAATTTACGGGGTTGATAATGAACTGAGGCTTGGTCCGGATAATGTTCCCAGGCGCGGGCTCCACACCCAGTTCAGGGTGAGGAATGTCTACATATATCCCGATTATATACCACGCGATTTTCTTAGCGGGGGAGACGAATTCAGGAAGGGCCTTGATACTGTTGAGTACAACGGCTATTATTTCATCACGAACATCAAAAAGCCCACGATAAAGTACCATGTAATAACTCAGTCACTCTATATAAGGCCTGGAACCATGTTCAATGTATCCAGTTCCGAAAATTCACAATCCCACCTGTTGTCATTAAAAACATACAGGCTGGTGAATATTATGTATAACGAGTCACCTAAAACACCCGGAACCAATAACCCCGGTGGCATGCTCGATTGCAACATCCAGCTTACCCCCATGAGCAGACAGTCATTCTCGTGGGAGCTGGAAGGCACCAACTCGGGTGGCAACCTTGGAGGAGCACTTAACTTCATTTATCTTAACAAGAACCTCTTCAGGGGCGCCGAACAGTTTAACCTGAAGCTAAAAGGAGCATACGAAACCTTCTCCCAATCTACAACCGGCATAAGAAGCACGCGGGAATTCGGAGCTGAAACAGGCCTCAGGATACCCAAGTTCCTTATTCCTTTCCTCGAGAGAGAGAATTTTATCAGGAAGTATAATCCATCCACTACCATTCAGTTCGCCTATAACTACCAGAATCTGCCCGTTTACACGAGAACAGTGGCGAATGCCACTTTCGGGTACCAGTGGAGCGGCAACGAGTATACTACCCACATGGTTTCCCCCCTTCAGATGAACCTCGTTAAGATCCCGGTTATCGATGCCGAATACAGGCAGACCGTGATAGAAAAATCATCATACCTTATAAACAGTTACAAGGATGTGCTTATAGCGGGCGGCAGTTATTCATATATATTCTCGAACCAGAAAATGAAGAAAACCAGCAGGTACTGGTTCCTGAGAATAAATGCCGAAGCCTCAGGAAATATACTCAGGCAGATAATGAAGCTGTCGGGGCGGGAACAGGTGACTGATTCAATATCGAGTCATTTTAATATTCTCGGTCAGCCGTTCGCTCAGTTTGTCAGAACTGATATTGACCTGAGGTACACTAAAATAATAAACGAGGTAAGTTCTATCGTTTACAGGGGATTCATTGGAGTGGGTATCCCTTATGGCAATTCCGTGGCCATGCCATTCGAGAAACAGTATTTCGAAGGTGGTGCTAATGGTATAAGAGGCTGGCAGGTGAGATCTCTTGGCCCTGGTTCCTATTATCCACCCGAGGCAAAATTTATTAACCAGACAGGTGACATCAAACTCGAGGCCAATATCGAGTACAGGTTCAAGCTTCCATGGATACTTGAAGGAGCACTCTTCGTCGACGCGGGTAACATATGGGCAGTGAAAGAGGACCTTGACCGCCCCGGAGCCCAGTTCAGATTTAATAAATTCATCGATGATGTGGCTATCGGATCAGGAATTGGTCTCAGACTCGACCTTAAATTTGTTATACTGAGGACTGATCTCGGGTTCAAGATACGAGACCCCAAGCATCCTGCAGATGAAAGATGGTTGTTCACGAGGCCCGGCGCGACTCTCCTCGCGAATTCAGCACTTGTTATAGCAATCGGTTATCCTTTCTGATCCCCTTTTTTCCTCTTTTTGCCCGGGGCTCTGAAGTCCCGTTCCGCCACTTATTCCTAAATTGCATAGTCTCACCGCGCTTACCCGATTGCATGAAGAGGATTATCGAATCAATCTCAGATTGGCTTGGATATACAAGAGGCGAAAGAAGAGCTTCATTAATCCTGTTGTTGCTTATTGTAATTGTAATTGTGACCAAATCACTGATCCCTTCCAGGGCACCGGCCCTGACTATAATACCTGTTGATGAGAAGCCGGAGACAATAAACAAAAAGTTGATAAATGGTGAAGAGCCTGTAAAAAGCACCCGTGTCCAGAACAGACGATACCTGACAATCGAACTTAACACCTGTGACTCAGCTTCACTGGTCAGCCTTCCAGGGATTGGTCCGGTATTATCCTCAAGGATCATCAGGTTCAGGAAACTGCTTGGTGGATTTGTAAGCATAACCCAGCTGAACGAGGTTTATGGTTTGAAACCAGAGACATATAAGCTTATCGAAGGAAGAATTACTGTTGACTCTTTAATTATTACCCGGATCTTTATTAACGAGGCTGACTATAAAGAACTCGTGAGACATCCCTACCTTGAACCGGCTGACGTCAGGCTACTGCTGGAATACAGGAAATTGCAGGGATCCATAAGAAGCTTTGAAGATATTGTGAAGAACAACCTGGTCGATTCTTCAAGGATTTACAGGATAAAACCTTACCTGAGATATAACAGGTGAGTTCACCAGGGGACTAACCGGCATCAGTGTATTTAGTCAGGTCAATTCCTTTCACCTGACTGTTCAAAACACGGAAATCAAAATTGTTTAGTGAAGATTGATCTTGCATTAACAATACGTTAACACTTTTGGATATTGATATTTTATTAAAAAAGCCGTCTTTTGTAAAAACCCGGCATGATAAGGACAGATCGTGCCAGAAACCATTTGCCATGAAAAGAAAACTAATCAGACTTCTCTTGATTTTAATACCCGTGATTTTCATTTGCCCGGGTTACGCGTACAGCTCAGTGCCTGATACAACAAGGCCAACAATTTCCGCGGTACGAATAAACCGGCCGGTTACCTTGTCCGGTAAGCTCGACGATCCTCTCTGGCTCCAGTCAATGCCAGTGGAACTCAAATACGAGATTAACCCCGGAGAAAACAAACCCGCCAGGCAAAAAACCGAAGCGATGATACTCTACGATAACGAGAAACTATATATAGGTTTCAGGTGTTATGATACCTTGCCAGGTGCGATAAGGGCTCATCTTACCGACCGTGACAAGATATTCAGCGACGATTATGTTATAGTAACGTTAGACACTTATAATAATTACCAGCGCGGCTTCGAGTTTGCAGTTAACCCTTACGGCATCCAGGGTGACCTGCTGATGATGGGAACCGGTAATGAAGACTCCTCCTACGATCTTGTCTGGTATTCAGCAGCCGCGAGAAACAGCGAGGGATGGACAGCTGAACTGGCAATCCCATTCAAGGCACTTACTTTTTCGAACAAGAATGTTCAGGACTGGACCATTAGTTTATTGAGGTGCGTGCCTCGAAACAACCGTTATATGCTTGCCTGGACCCCACTCGACAGGAACAATCCAAGCTACATGGCCCAGGGAGGCACCGTTACCGGCATACAGGGAATAAAACCAGGGAACTCGCTCGACTTCCTTCCTTATGCCATGTTTGAACAATCAGGAACCAAAAAGGATATCTCCGATCCGGTTTCAGCTATCGAGAGGAGCAAGGTTAAGGCAAGAATCGGGGGTGGTGTTACCTGGTCACCTGGACCAAATACAACAATAAACGCCGTGGTAAATCCCGATTTCAGCCAGATTGAATCGGATGCTGACCAGATAGAAGTGAATACCACTTTTGCTTTATATTATGATGAGAAGAGACCATTTTTCATGTCTGGAATGGACCTCCTGCAAACACCAATGTATTATTCCCGCACTATTAATAACCCGCTTTTCGCATCAAAGGTGAATGGGAAGACCGGGAATTTATCCTACCTGGCACTTGGTGCATATGACCGCAATACAGCTATCACCGTTCCGGGTGAGGAACAGAGTAATACAGTAACGAGCGATCTTCAATCGTACGTTGGTGTTGCCAGGGCACGGTATGATCTGGGAAACGAGAACTTTTTCGGCGCCCTTGTCCTTTCGCGAAATGTTGAAGACGGGCATAACTACCTGGGCGGCCTCGACTGGAGTTTCAAATTCTGGAAGAACTGGTACTGGCAGGGCGAACTATTCCTCACCGATACCAGGGAAATGAATGACACGCTGCTGTTCAAATCGGACAGGGAATTCGGTTCAACGGGTCATGATGCCGGATTTAACGGGGAAAGATACCTTGGAACGGGGCTCCACCTGGCACTTTTCAGATCAGGAAGGAATTATAGTTTCACGTTGGTTCAGAATAATTTTTCACCAACATTCCAGACTTATAACGGGCTCTTCCCTGAAGTAAATACCAGGCAGTCATACATGAACCACAACTATACATTCCAGATAAACGGTAAGATTATCCAGCGCATCCGTCTCGGGGCCAACCTGCAGGCAACAACTAATTTTGATAATGTATTCAAGGAGCTTGTTTTTCAGCCCCAGTTCGCAATTAATATGATTGGTCAGACAAGATTCAATGTCAGTTACGCGGCAATTAACAGGGAAAGATTCAGGAACGTTTTTTTCACCGACGTGAACAGGTGGTTCCTTAATTTCTCCACCACGCCGGTCAGGGGCTTTACCCTTGAGATGGAAGGCCAGGTTGGAAGATTCATCTACAGATCGTCAGTGCCAGAGAAAGGGAAGGGATACAACTTCACCACAGCTCTTTCAGTTGAGCCCATGCCGAGGCTAAAGGCTTCGTTCGAGTGGTCGACCGCGAAGCTGACCGAGACGGATGGCAGCGATGAGTACTATAATGGTCATATTTTCAGGAACATCACCACCTTCCAGTTTTCACGGAAGCTCTTCCTTAGAGAAATAGCCCAGTATAATACCTTCAGTAAAAGTTTCAGCATTTACCCCCTTGTAAGCTACAAGTTCAACGCGTTCACGATGTTTTGCGCCGGCATGACCCGCGATATGATGGATTATAATCAGGCGGATTACTCATTCAGGACCACGGGATACCAGTATTTTGTGAAGCTGCAGTATTTGTTCAGCAGGTAGGGCACGGGGCACAGGGCACAGGGCACAGGGCACGGGGCACGGGGGAAGAAGGTGCTCGGTCCTTGGTCCTCGGTGCTGGGTCTTTTACAACATTACAACATTACAACTCTACAACTCTACAACTTTCTTCAAGTTCATTGGCTTCGCATCATTCAATCGTAAGACCGACACCCAATCAACTCTTTTCTAACTATTGAATGACCATCGAATGACCATCGAATGACCATTGAATGACCATCGAATGACCATTGAATGACCATCGAATGACCTGCCCCTGCTTTTTCGGCACATCTTTGAACTCTTTATTAGAATCAAATTAGAAAGGGGTATTGATTTAAAATATTCTTGCTTTTACGGCAATAATTCTTTAAATTTATAATTCTATAAAAAGGGTAAAACAGAAATCGGGTATTCATGTAAACCATAAAAAATCAATGAAATGAATAAATTATCGCCATAATGTTTTGAAAAGAATAATTAACTTCATACATTTGCGCCTCGATTAAAAAACAGATTACCAGAGTATGATAATTGTACCTATTAAAGAAGGCGAAAACATTGAGAGAGCTTTAAAGAAGTTCAAAAGGAAGTTTGAAAAGACTGGAGTTGTACGTGAATTGCGTTCACGTCAGGCTTTTACGAAGCCTTCAGTTCGCCGCAGGGAAGAAATTAAGAAGGCTATCTACGTCCAGAAGATGCAGCAGGACGAGGAATAGTCTCTGCTTTTCTTCTAGTTTTTCATTAATTAATAAGGGGTTCCTTCATGGATCATAAGGAATCGTTCCTTCGGTATCTGCTTGTCGAAAAGCGGTATTCGCCGCGTACCATCGAGTCATACAGGAATGATATTAACCAGTTCTCCGGTTTCCTGGAGTCTACTGGTCATTCTCTTTTAGTATCAGACATAAACAGTCAGGATATAAGGGCATGGATCGTGAGCCTGATGGAGAATGGTTGTACCGCGGTGAGTGTTCACCGCAAGATATCGTGCCTGAGGAGTTTTTACAGGTGGCTGACAAGGGAAGGTCTCGTGAACGGGAACCCGATGGAGAAGGTTATCCTGCCCAAAAAGAAAAAGAAGCTTCCCGTTTTCGTCGCGGAAGACAGCCTTGAAAAGCTACTTGACGGTGATTATTTCGGCGATGATTACCGCGGGGTCCTGAACCGTACAATTATAGAATTGTTATACGTTACAGGGATGAGGCGAGCCGAGCTGATCGGTTTAAAGACGGGTGACATCGATCTGGGTTCACGCGTGCTGAAGGTAACCGGGAAGCGGAACAAGCAGAGGATTATTCCCATCCTTGCAGCATTTTCAGAAACACTGGATACTTACATGAAAATCAGGGCTGAACGATACGGGGTTGGGGCGGGTGACTGGTTATTCATTACAGATACCGGGAGGCGGATATATGACAAGTACGTTTATAACGTTGTCAGGGCTTACCTGGAACAGGTAACGACAATAGAGAAGAAGAGCCCGCATGTGTTAAGACACTCTTTCGCGACTCACATGCTGAACAGGGGCGCGGATCTTAACTCGATAAAGGAGATACTTGGCCACGCGAACCTGTCGGCAACTCAGGTTTACACGCATAACACGTTCGAGAAACTTAAAAAAGTATATAAACAAGCTCATCCACGAGCGTAAAACAAAAATAGGAGGTACTACTATGAACATTCAGATTCATTCTGTTCGTTTCGATGCTGACAAGAAGCTTATCGATTTTGTCAATCAGAAACTTGTCAAGTTAACACAGTTCAGTGAAGGTATCGTCAGTGCCGAGGTTTACCTCAGGCTGGACAAGGATCAGGAGCGCGAGAACAAGATAAGTGAGATCAAGCTCGAGTACCCGGGAGGACCATTATTTGCGAGGAAACAGAGCAAGAGTTTCGAGGAATCGACAGACCAGGCCATTGATGCTCTCAAAAAGCAGATTACCAGGCACAAGGAAAAGATGAGGGGAGTATGACCAGAATGTTAAGAAAAATATTCCAGATTAATTTGTAATTTAAAAATATAAATTCATACATTTGCAAACCGATTTTTCAGGGTATTTTATAACTGATCGGTACGTTCTTTAAATCGCCGATGTAGCTCAGTTGGCCAGAGCAGCTGATTTGTAATCTGCAGGTCGGGGGTTCGAATCCCTTCATCGGCTCGTGAAAGACTTGTAAATGTGTGTCTTAAGAGTTTTTCTCTGTTTATGGGGAGATACCAAAGTGGCCAACTGGGGCAGACTGTAAATCTGCTGGCTGATGCCTTCGTAGGTTCGAATCCTGCTCTCCCCACAATACAGAGGAATTATTGCAGATGGAAAAACCATGCCAGATGCGATAAGAAAGGCAATAATAAGCGGGAGTAGCTCAGTTGGTAGAGCATCAGCCTTCCAAGCTGAGGGTCGCGGATTCGAGCTCCGTCTCCCGCTCAATTATTGATGCCAGAGTAGCTCAGGGGTAGAGCACTTCCTTGGTAAGGAAGGGGTCAGGGGTTCAATTCCCCTCTCCGGCTCAAGAGATATAAATGATATAAACCAGATAAATAATTTAAATTTAATACGCTTGTAGTTATGGCAAAAGAAAAATTTGAAAGGTCGAAACCACATGTGAATATTGGTACGATTGGTCACGTTGACCACGGTAAGACAACTCTCACCGCCGCTATCACTATGGTTCTTGCCAAGATGGGTCTCTCCGAAATCAGGGATTTTGACTCAATCGACAATGCCCCTGAGGAAAAAGAAAGAGGTATTACTATCAACACGGCTCACGTTGAATACCAGACAGAAAACCGTCACTATGCACACGTTGACTGCCCGGGTCACGCTGACTACATCAAGAACATGGTTACTGGTGCTGCCCAGATGGACGGTGCTATCCTTGTTGTTGCTGCCACTGATGGTCCAATGCCACAGACTCGTGAACATATCCTTCTCGCTCACCAGGTTAACGTTCCCAAGGTGCTCGTTTTCATGAACAAGGTTGACCTTGTTGAAGACGAAGAACTCCTTGACCTCGTTGAAATGGAAGTACGTGACCTTCTTAACTTCTACAAGTTTGATGGTGACAACGCTCCAGTTATCCGCGGTTCAGCTCTTGGCGCGATGCACGGTGAAGCAAAATGGGAACAGAAAGTTGTCGAGCTCATGAAAGCTGTTGACGAGTATATTCCTATTCCACCACGCGAAAACGAAAAACCGTTCCTGATGCCTGTTGAAGACGTGTTCTCAATCACCGGTCGTGGTACTGTTGCCACCGGTCGTATTGAAACTGGCGTTGTTCTTACCAGCGATGAACTTGAAATGATAGGTCTTGGCGCTTCCAAGAAACGTACAGTATGTACTGGTGTTGAGATGTTCCGTAAGATCCTCGACAGGGGTGAAGCTGGCGATAACGTTGGTCTTCTTCTCCGCGGCGTTGATAAGAAGGAAATTAAAAGAGGTATGGTTCTTGCCAAACCAGGTTCCATTACTCCTCATACCAAGATCAAAGCTGAGGTTTACGTTCTGAAGAAAGAAGAAGGTGGTCGTCATACCCCGTTCCATAACAAATATCGTCCGCAGTTCTATCTCAGGACTCTTGATATTACCGGTGAAATAACCCTGCCAGACGGCGTTGAAATGGTTATGCCTGGTGATAATATCACGATTACTGTTGATCTGATTTACCCGGTTGCTATCAATGTTGGTCTCCGTTTCGCTATTCGTGAAGGCGGTAGAACAGTTGGTGCAGGTGCTGTAACATCTATTATCGAGTAATATTTTATAAACAATAACATCCGGTGGCAGAATCGCCTCGTGGCGGTTCTGCTTGCCGGTTGTGATGCACACGGGTGTAGCTCAGTTGGTAGAGCACTGGTCTCCAAAACCAGGTGTCGGGAGTTCGAGTCTCTCCTCCCGTGCGAAATTTTTGACGCGATGAAAATTAAAAAATACTTCCAGGAGGTCTATACCGAGCTGATACACAAGGTGACCTGGCCAACCTGGGCTGAACTTCAGAACAGTGCCACCCTCGTGATGGTGGCCACACTTATTATCGCAATAATCGTTGCTGCAATGGATTTTTCCTTCAGCGAGATTATGCATAAGGTTTACAGTTTGTTTTTCTAATAACGAAAGGTACTTCGATGAGTGATAATACCAAGAAGTGGTACGTACTTCGCGCTATCGGTGGCAAGGAAAAGAAGGTGAAGGAATACATCGAGAGCGAAGTCGCACGTCTTAAGCTTGAAGATCTTGTCTCGCAGGTCCTGATACCCACTGAAAAGGTATACCAGATCAGGGCAGGGAAGAAGATCAGCAAGGAAAGAACTTTCTTCCCGGGCTACGTGCTCGTTGAAGCGGCTCTTGTCGGTGAAGTACCCCATCTGTTGCGCAACATCCCTAACGTTCTCGGGTTCCTCGGTTCGCACGACGGCGAGCCTGTTCCCCTGAGAAAATCAGAAATAAACAGGATACTCGGTAAAGTCGATGAGCTTAACGCGAGCGAGGAAGAAATAAACGTTCCTTTCTTCGTTGGCGAATCGGTTAAAGTAATTGACGGCCCGTTCAACAGCTTCACGGGAGTTATCGAGGAAGTAAACGAGGAAAAGAAGAAACTGAAGGTAATGGTGAAAATCTTCGGCAGGAAAACACCACTCGAACTCAGTTTCATGCAGGTAGAGAAAGAAAATTAACTAAAGATATTGACGGTCGCGATACTCATAATGCTTCCTGAGTGATCGTCATACACTCGCAATAACAACGCAAATTTAAAATTATGGCAAAAGAAGTTGCTGGAATTATCAAGTTACAGATTCGTGGCGGAGGAGCCAATCCATCTCCACCTGTCGGCCCTGCACTTGGCTCGAAAGGTGTGAACATAATGGATTTCTGTAAGCAGTTTAATGCGAGGACTGGGGATAAAAACGAACGGAGTTATACCGGTAGTTGTTACAGTATATAGTGACAAATCCGTTTGATTTTCGTTACGAAAACTCCACCGGTTGCCGTTCAACTTCTCGAGGTTTCTAGGAGACCAAGAAAGGCTCTGCCGAACCGAACAGGGAGAAAGTTGCTTCAATTACCTGGGACCAGATAAAAGCAATCGCTGCTGACAAGATGGAGGATTTGAACTGTTTCACGGTTGAATCCGCTATGAGAATGGTAGCTGGTACCGCAAGAAGTATGGGGATCACTGTTAAAGGTGAATTTCCCGAAAAAATTTAATCAGGAGAAAGATGACTAAACTTACCAAGAATCAAAAGTTTGCACTTGAAAACCTTGACAGGAACAAACTTTATACTTTGACAGAAGCTTCTACTCTCGTGAAAGAGATCACGAAGAGTAAGTTTGATGCTTCGGTAGATCTGGATGTAAGGTTAGGTATTGATCCGCGTAAATCGAACCAGATGGTACGTGGCGTGGTTTCCCTTCCTCACGGGACAGGCAAGCAGACGAGAGTTCTCGTTCTTTGCACCCCCGACAAGGAAAATGAAGCCAAGGAAGCCGGTGCCGATTTCGTTGGTCTCGACGATTATATCGAGAAGATCAAGGGAGGCTGGACAGACGTGGATGTGATAATAACCATGCCGTCCGTGATGGGTAAGGTCGGTGCATTAGGTAGAGTACTCGGTCCGAGAGGACTGATGCCAAACCCGAAAAGTGGAACCGTTTCCATGGAGATCGGGAAGGCTGTGAAAGAAGTAAAGCAGGGTAAGATTGATTTCAAAGCTGACAAAAGCGGAATCATTCATGCCTCTATAGGGAAGGTCTCATTCGAGCCCGGTAAAATCGTTGATAACGCCAGGGAATTCATTTCCATGGTGAATAAACTCAAGCCAACTGCTGCTAAAGGAACTTACATCAAAAGTATCTTCCTGTCAAGCACGATGAGCATGGGTATCAAGATTGATCCTAAAGGACTCGACGAATAGTTTTTAATGCAAAAACAGGAGAAATAATGAGACGCGACGAAAAAAATGCTATCATAAACAGCCTGGCTGAAACTCTTAAAGAGTACAGCCACTTTTACCTGGCCGACATCGCCCAGTTGAACGCTGCAGACACAAGTGACCTCAGGAGAAAATGTTTCCAGAACAACATTAAACTTATTGTTGTGAAGAACACCCTCCTCAAGAGAGCTCTTCAACAGTCTGAAGGAAACTTCGAAGAACTGTACCCGGTTCTTGAAGGTTCTACCTCTATCATGTTTGCTAATGACGGAAATGGCCCTGCTAAACTTATCAAGGAATTCCGCAAGCTACATGCTAAACCCCTCCTAAAGGGCGCTTACGTTCAGGAGTCCGTTTATGTTGGCGACAATATGCTCGATACACTGGTTTCAGTTAAATCGAAAAACGAACTCATTGGCGACGTTATACTGCTTCTGCAGTCACCCGCTAAAAACGTTATCTCCGCGCTGCAATCAGGTGGTAATAAATTGCATGGTGTCCTCGAAACACTATCGAAAAAAGAAAATTAATAAAGTAGTATCAATTTAAAAATCAATAAAAATGGCAGATCTTAAGAAATTTGCAGAAGAACTGGTTAACTTATCTGTTAAGGAAGTAAACGAACTCGCTAAAATACTTAAAGAAGAGTATGGTATCGAGCCTGCTGCTGCAGCTGTTGCTGTTGCAGGTCCTGCTGCTGCCGGTGGCGCTGCACCAGCTGCAGAAGAAAAATCAACCTTCGACGTTATCCTTAAAAACGCCGGCGGTCAGAAACTTCAGATCGTTAAGCTTGTTAAAGACATAACCGGCCTTGGTCTGAAAGAAGCTAAAGCAGTTGTAGACGCTGCTCCGGCTCCTGTTAAAGAAGGTGTTACTAAAGATGAAGCAGAAGCAATTAAAAATCAGTTAGTAGACGCGGGAGCTGAAGTTGAACTTAAATAAGTTATACCTAATTGCTGGGTTATAGGGTTTAGTCCCGCGTGGCGGGACTAAGCCTTTTTGTCATTTAATTATAAGTTCACTTAATCCTACAATAAATGTCCTCAAAAAACAACGAAAGAATAAGTTTCGCGTCGCGTAAGCAGCAACTGGAATATCCTGATTTCCTGGAGATTCAGTTGAAGTCTTTCACGGAGTTCTTCCAGCTCGGGACCACTCCTGAAAACAGGAAAAGGGAGGGACTGTTTAAAGTCTTCACCGAAAACTTTCCTATTACCGACACAAGAAACAATTTTGTTCTCGAATTCCTCGATTATTCAATAGATCCTCCAAGATATACAATTGAAGAGTGTATCGAGAGGGGATTAACATACAGCGTACCGCTTAAAGCAAAGCTGAAACTGTATTGCACTGACCCGGAACACGAAGATTTCGATACAGTGATACAGGACGTTTACCTCGGTACTGTTCCTTACATGACCGAGAGAGGTACTTTCGTTATTAACGGCGCGGAAAGGGTAGTTGTATCCCAGCTCCACCGTTCACCAGGCGTTTTCTTCGGACAAAGCATCCATGCAAACGGTACAAAACTCTATTCAGCCAGGATCATTCCTTTTAAAGGCTCGTGGATAGAATTCGCTACCGACATCAATAACGTGATGTATGCTTACATCGACAGGAAGAAGAAATTGCCCGTTACAACCCTGCTCAGGGCAATAGGTTTTGAAAGTGACAAGGAAATCCTTGAGATCTTTAACCTGGCCGAAGAGCACAAGGTATCCAAAACCAGCCTCAAGAAGCTGGTCGGCAGGAAACTCGCCGCGAGGGTACTTAAAACATGGGTTGAAGACTTCGTTGATGAAGATACTGGTGAAGTAGTATCCATCGAACGTAACGAGGTCATACTAGACAGGGAAACAGTAATTGAATCAGAACACGTCGACCTCATAGTTGATTCCGGTGCCAAGGCAATACTGCTGCACAGGGAAGATGTCAGCCTGTCTGATTACGCGATCATATATAATACACTGCAGAAGGACCCCTGCAACTCCGAGAAAGAAGCTGTTATTTATATTTACAGGCAGCTCAGGAATGCTGAACCGCCCGACGAAGCTACAGCTCGCGATGTTATCGAGAAGCTTTTCTTCTCTGATAAACGTTATGACCTCGGTGAAGTGGGTCGCTACAGGATCAACAAGAAGCTCGGTCTGCAGACTGATGCTGGCACCAAGATCCTTACCAAGGAAGATATTATCAAGATCATAGGTTACCTGATCGAGCTTATCAACTCGAAAACAGATATTGACGATATTGACCACCTTAGTAACAGGAGAGTACGTACTGTAGGTGAACAGTTGTTTGCCCAGTTCGGAGTTGGTCTTGCACGTATGGCAAGAACAATAAGAGAAAGAATGAACGTTCGCGACAACGAGGTCTTCACTCCAGTCGATCTTATAAATTCCAAGACACTCTCGTCTGTTATTAACTCGTTCTTCGGTACCAACCAGCTGTCACAGTTCATGGACCAGACCAACCCGCTTGCGGAGATGACTCACAAGCGCCGTATGTCGGCACTCGGTCCTGGCGGTCTTTCGCGTGAAAGAGCCGGTTTCGAGGTGAGGGACGTCCATTATACTCACTATGGCCGCCTCTGTCCGATTGAAACACCTGAAGGTCCGAACATCGGTCTCATTTCTTCACTTTGCGTCTACGCCAAGATCAACGACCTTGGCTTCATCGAGACTCCATACAGGAAGGTAAATACCGGAAGTGTTGACTTCACCGAAGAAGGTGTTGTATGGCTGAGCGCAGAGGAAGAAGAGAAAAAGATGATAGCCCAGGCTAACGCCCCGCTTCTGAAAGACGGTAAATTCAATGACCTACAGGGTCAAATGCCGTTACGAGGCTGATTATCCAATCGAGGAAGCTGCAAAAGTAGACCTGATGGACGTTGCTCCAAACCAGATCGCTTCAATAGCAGCTTCACTCATTCCATTCCTCGAGCACGACGAGGCGAACAGGGCCCTCATGGGTTCAAACATGATGCGCCAGGCTGTTCCCCTTATCAACCCCGAGACTTCTATCGTTGGAACGGGCCTCGAAGGCCAGGTTATCCGCGACAGCAGGATACTCTATGTTGCTGAAGGCGATGGCGTTGTTGAATTCGTTGATGCTAACGAGGTTGTTATCAGATATACCCGGACTGACGAGGAAAAATTCGTCAGCTTCGACGATGATATTAAAAGGTATACTCTTCCAAAATACAAGAAGACCAACCAGAATACCTGCATTAACCTTATCCCTGTTGTAAGAAAAGGGGAAAAGGTCAAAAAAGGTCAGGTACTGACTGAAGGATATGGAACCAAGGACGGTGAACTGGCCCTTGGACGTAACCTGAAAGTGGCTTTCATGCCATGGAAAGGATATAACTTCGAAGATGCTATCGTTATCTCCGAGAAGGTTGTTCAGGAAGATATGTTCACATCAGTTCATATCGATGAATACCTTCTTGAAGTGAGGGATACGAAAAGAGGTCTTGAAGAACTTACATCAGATATACCAAACGTCAGTGAAGAAGCTACCAAGCATCTCGACGAAAATGGTATTATCAGGATAGGTGCTCACATTCGCCCGGGTGATATACTCATTGGTAAGATCACACCAAAAGGTGAATCGGATCCATCCCCGGAAGAAAAACTTCTCCGAGCGATATTTGGTGACAAGGCCGGTGATGTGAAGGATGCTTCACTCAAGGCAGGTCCGTCTCTTGAAGGTGTTGTCATCGACAAGAAACTCTTCACCAGGGCTATCAAGGATCGCAAGGCGAAGGCTGTTGAGAAACCGCTTCTCGACAAGATCGAAACGGAATTCAACCGTAGCGTGGATGAACTGAAGGTTCGCCTGGTTGACAAACTCTTCATCCTGGTGAATGGAAAAACTTCACAGGGCGTGAAAGATTACCTGAACGTTGATGTGATTCCAAAAGGCAGCAAGTTTACTCTGAAGCAGTTGCAGGAGATCGACTTCCTGAATGTCAATCCAAACAAATGGACGACAGACAAGAAGAAGAACGACAGCATCAAGCAATTGCTGCACAACTACATTATCAAGTACAAGGAGATAGACGGCGTTTACAAGCGCAAGAAGTATAACATCACAATCGGCGATGAACTTCCTGCAGGTATTGTTCGTCTTGCCAAGGTATATGTTGCCAAGAAACGTAAGGTCAGGGTTGGAGATAAGATGGCAGGCCGCCACGGTAACAAGGGTATTGTTGCCAAGATAGTAAGGGCAGAAGACATGCCTTTCCTCGAGGATGGCACTCCTGTAGACATAGTTCTTAACCCGCTTGGTGTGCCTTCGAGGATGAACCTCGGGCAGATCTACGAGACTGTTCTCGGTTGGGCAGGGCAGAAGCTTGGATGCAAATTCTCTTCCCCTATTTTCGATGGCGCCTCGCTTCAGCAGATAACTGAATACACGGAGAAAGCAAGTCTGCCGAGGTATGGAAAGACTTACCTGTACGATGGAGGAACCGGCGAACGTTTCGACCAGCCTGCCACCGTGGGTATTATCTATATGCTCAAGCTTGGCCACATGGTCGACGACAAGATGCACGCGAGATCAATCGGACCTTACTCTCTCATCACGCAGCAGCCACTTGGCGGTAAAGCACAGTTTGGTGGTCAGCGTTTTGGTGAGATGGAAGTCTGGGCACTCGAGGCATTCGGAGCGGCTCATACACTCCAGGAGATACTCACGATCAAATCGGATGATGTTGTTGGAAGAGCCAAGGCCTACGAGTCGATCGTCAAGGGCGAACCGATGCCACAGCCTGGTATACCTGAATCGCTGAACGTTCTTCTGCATGAACTCAGGGGACTGGGATTGAGCGTTATCCTTGATTAACCGGTAAGCCGGGATTAGTTAACATATTTTTTGATAAATAATAATACAGCATATGTCATTCAGGAGAGATAACAAAACAAAGACAAGTTACTCCAAGATCTCAATAGGTCTGGCTTCTCCGGAAGAAATACTCGACCGTTCAAGCGGCGAGGTTCTCAAACCGGAAACCATTAACTACCGTACCTATAAACCTGAACGCGACGGTCTTTTCTGCGAGAGGATATTCGGTCCGGTTAAGGATTACGAGTGCCATTGCGGTAAGTACAAAAGGATCCGTTACAAAGGGATCGTTTGCGACCGTTGCGGTGTAGAGGTTACGGAAAAGAAAGTCCGCCGCGAGAGAATGGGACATATTTCACTTGTAGTACCGGTTGCTCATATCTGGTATTTCAGGTCGCTTCCTAACAAGATCGGTTACCTTCTCGGTCTGCCGACAAAAAAACTTGATTCTATTATCTACTATGAAAGATACGTTGTCATTAACCCTGGTATCAAGGCGGCTGATGGCGTCAAATACCTTGATTTTCTGACAGAAGAGGAATATCTCGAGATAGTTGAATCGCTTCCTAAGGAAAACCAGTACCTCGAGGATGGACACCCCGACAAGTTCGTTGCCGACATGGGCGCCGAGGCTCTTTACAAGCTTCTCACCCGTATCGACCTCGACGAGATGTCATACTCGCTGCGTCACAGGGCTAACACTGAAACATCACAGCAGCGTAAGAATGAGGCTCTCAAGCGCCCCAGGTTGTTGAAGCTTTCCAGGACTCTAAGCACGTGAACAAACCTGAATGGATGATAATCAAGGTTGTCCCGGTTATTCCACCGGAACTCAGACCGCTTGTTCCCCTCGATGGAGGACGTTTCGCGACAAGCGACCTTAACGACCTTTACAGGAGGGTCATCATCAGGAACAACCGTCTGAAAAGACTTATCGAGATCAAAGCTCCGGAAGTCATTCTCCGTAACGAGAAGCGTATGCTTCAGGAAGCTGTTGACTCACTGTTCGACAACTCGAGGAAGGCAAATGCCGTTAAGACAGATGCTAACCGTCCGCTTAAATCACTTAGCGACAGCCTTAAAGGAAAACAGGGTCGGTTCCGCCAGAACCTGCTCGGTAAAAGGGTTGACTATTCAGCCCGTTCGGTTATCGTTGTCGGTCCTGAACTGAACCTGCACGAGTGCGGTCTGCCGAAAGACATGGCAGCCGAGCTTTACAAACCTTTCATCATAAGAAAACTTATTGAAAGAGGTATTGTCAAGACTGTAAAATCTGCAAAGAAAATAGTTGACAGGAAGGATCCTGTTGTTTGGGATATCCTCGAGAATGTGCTCAAGGGCCACCCGGTTCTCCTGAACAGGGCTCCTACACTTCACAGGCTTGGTATCCAGGCCTTCCAGCCAAAACTTATTGAAGGTAAAGCTATCCAGTTGCACCCGCTCGTGTGTACAGCTTTCAACGCTGACTTCGATGGTGACCAGATGGCCGTTCACCTGCCGCTTGGCAACGCCGCGATACTTGAATCGCAGATACTTATGCTCGCTTCTCATAATATCCTTAACCCGGCTAACGGTGCGCCTATTACCGTTCCTTCACAGGACATGGTTCTTGGCCTCTATTACATGACCAAGGCAAGGAAGAGCGCTGATAATATCAAGGTACAGGGCGAAAATTCTGTCTTCTATTCCCCACAGGAAGTAATAATTGCTTCCAACGAGGGGAAACTTGATCTTCATGCAGTTATAAAGGTCAAGATCAAAGACATGGTTGAAGGACAGCCTGTTGAGCATATTATCGAGACCACCACTGGCAGGGTACTGTTCAACCAGTATGTTCCTGAAGAGGTAGGGTATATAAACGAGATCCTGACAAAGAAATCACTCAGGGATATTATCGGCAGGGTTCTCAAGGTTGCTGGAATCGCCAAAACGGCCGACTTCCTCGATGCTATCAAGAACCTGGGCTTCATCTCAGCTTTCAAGGGTGGTCTTTCGTTCAACCTCGATGATGTTATCATCCCCGAGGAAAAAATTAAATTCGTTTCGGAAGGTTACGAGCAGGTTGAAGAGGTTCTCTCCAACTATAGCATGGGTTTCATAACCAATAATGAACGATACAACCAGATAATTGACATCTGGACACATGTGAATGCAAGGCTTACACAGAGCCTCATGAAGCAATTGTCGAATGACAAGCAGGGCTTTAACTCTGTTTACATGATGCTTGACTCCGGTGCAAGGGGTTCAAAGGAACAGATACGTCAGCTCTCCGGTATGAGGGGCCTTATGGCAAAACCTCAGAAATCAGGATCAACTGGCTCAGAGATCATCGAGAACCCGATCCTTTCCAACTTCAAGGAAGGTCTTTCAGTTCTCGAGTACTTCATCTCGACACACGGTGCACGTAAAGGTCTTGCAGATACAGCTCTTAAAACAGCTGATGCAGGTTATCTTACACGTCGTCTCGTCGATGTATCGCAGGATGTTATCATTACTGAAGAAGACTGCGGAACATTGAGAGGCCTTGTTGCAACAGCTATCAAGAAAAACGAGGAAGTTGTTGAAACCCTGTACGAAAGAATACTTGGTCGTACTTGCGTTCACGATATTTATCATCCGCTTACAGGTGATCTTATCGCTGAATCGGGTCAGGAGCTTACTGAAGAACTGGCAAGGAAAATAGAAGATTCCCCGATAGAACAGGTTGAAATTCGTTCGGTGCTTACCTGCGAATCAAAGAAAGGTGTTTGTGCAAAATGTTATGGACGTAACCTTTCAACCGGTCAGATGGTACAGATAGGTGAAGCAACCGGTGTTATTGCAGCACAGAGTATCGGTGAACCTGGTACACAGCTTACACTTCGTACCTTCCACGTCGGGGGTACTGCATCAAACATAACCACCGAATCGAGCCTCGTTGCACGATATGGCGGTATTGCAGAAATAGAGGAATTAAGAACTGTTCCGAAAAAAGACCCGGATAAAGGGAAAATTGACATCGTTATAGGCCGTCTTGCTGAACTGAGAATAATCGACAAGAAAACCGGTATTTCACTTACCACTCATACAATTCCATATGGTTCAAAGCTTTATGTTAAGCCTGGCCAGGAAATCGAGAAAGGTACGCTAATCTGCGAGTGGGATCCGTTTAACGCTGTTATTATTTCTGAAGTTGGTGGTAAGATAGCATTCGACTACCTGATAGAGGGTGTTACCTTCCGCGAGGAGTCTGATGAGCAGACCGGCTTCAAGGAAAAAGTCATTATCGAGAGCAGGGATAAAACAAAGAACCCGGCAATCAGGGTACTAGGCAAGGACGGAGCCGAACTCAGGGTTTATAACCTTCCTGTTGGTTCACATCTCGTGACAGATCTGAACAAGATGGTTGAGGCAGGCGATATTATCGCCAAGATTCCTCGCGCCGTTGGTAAATCTGGTGACATCACCGGTGGTCTTCCAAGGGTAACAGAACTGTTCGAAGCACGTAACCCGTCGAACCCGGCCATAGTATCGGAAATCGATGGCGAGGTTACTTTCGGCAAGATCAAGAGAGGTAACAGGGAAATCACTATCAAGTCGAAGACAGGTGAAACCAAGAAATATCTAGTACCACTTTCCAAACAGATACTTGTCCAGGAGAATGATTACGTGAGAGCTGGTATACCACTTTCTGACGGTGCAATCACTCCATCTGATATCCTTGCTATCAAAGGTCCGACAAAGGTTCAGGAATATATAGTAAACGAGATTCAGGAAGTATATCGTCTGCAGGGTGTTAAGATCAATGACAAACACTTCGAGATAATAGTACGCCAGATGATGCGTAAAGTCGAGATAATTGACCCGGGTGACACGAAATTCCTTGAGCGCCAGGTTGTTGATAAACTCGAGTTCATGGATGAGAATGATTGGATCTATGGCAAGAAGGTTGTTACCGAGTCGGGCGATTCACAGACACTTCGTCCGGGTATGATAGTAACAGCAAGGAAACTGAGGGACGAGAATTCAGCTCTGAAGCGCCGCGACCTGAAGGTTGTTGACGCCCGCGATGCTATTCCCGCGACTTCTTGCCAGGTACTTCAGGGTATCACGAGGGCCGCTCTCCAGACAAACAGTTTCTTCTCGGCTGCTTCCTTCCAGGAAACAACGAAAGTACTTAACGAAGCTGCTATCCTTGGAAAAGTTGACAGACTTGAAGGTTTGAAAGAGAACGTGATCGTTGGTCATCTTATCCCGGCAGGAACCGGTATCAGGGAATACAATAATATCGTCGTCGGTTCGCTCGAGGAGTACGAGAGTATGGTTGGAGAAAACCAGCTTACAGAGGCAGAAACTGAGAACTAAAAACAGTGAAGATGAGCGACAACAAGAATCCGAACCAGATAAGCATCGAGCTTAACGAGGAAGTAGCCCAGGGAACATACTCGAATCTGGCTATAATAACTCACTCGGCTTCTGAATTCGTCATAGATTTTGTACGGATAATGCCCGGGACTCCTAAAGCCCAGGTAAAATCAAGAATTATTCTCACCCCTGAACATGCCAAAAGGCTTGTAAGGGCCCTGGAGGATAATATTTCGAAATACGAATCTGTACATGGCGATATCAAAGATGTCCAGGGTTCAGGACCTGTTATGCCACTAAATTTTGGAGGACCTACAGCACAAGCGTAGTAAATTGTTTATACCTCGGGGCCGTCAGAACTTCGGTTTTGACGGCTTCTTTTTTGTTACAAATAAAATTAATCCTTAATTTGCACGTTCTATTAATACCCGATAAGTAACACTTTGACAATGATCCGAAAACTATCAAGAATACTATTCTTCATTATTATCCTGTCTCCTTTTCTTTTTCAGCAGAGCTGTAAAAAGCAGCCAAAATGTGGCTGTGGAAAGGATATGATATCTGAACTCACTGATGCTCAGGTAATGGTATCATTTTCTGAAGCCACAAACACTGCAATTTTTTACCCAGTTATTTCAACTGGTGCAACCTATTATTTTTGTAATCCGGGTGATTGGCTTGATAGTCTAAAGAAGTTAAATACAAACGACTACTTGCTTGTTTCAGGTAAAGTATATTATGAATGCAATTACCTGTATAACAATAGTAATTATTATTATCAGCTTCCCCCTGTTTACCAGGTCGAGGTATCAGGAATAAAGGAGGATAATTACGGTAAATAACATAAAGTCTTTTGATTTAAAGTCCCTTTCTATCAGGAAGGGATTTTTTATTGCTGTCCCTTACCGGTTGATTCAACAAGATGTATTCTCATCTCTATTTCGTATATTTCAGGAAAATTGGGTGAGAAATGCATGGTATTTCATTTGTCGGCTCAGGTAACGTGGCGCTTGCATTGTGCAACGCCTTGAGGGGAGCTGGAAATGAGATAAACCTTGTAGTATCGCGTGATGAAAGAAGGGGCAGGGAGTTTGCATCAGCTTTTGGTGCGAAATGGTCGGATAAGCTTGTTTTTCCTCGCATAACCGATATCATAATTGTCTCTGTTACAGATCACCAGCTGGTAACAGTTCTCGAAAGTATCGATTGCGGTGAAAATACAATCGTCGCTCATACTGCCGGTAGTTTTGGGCTTGATGTTTTTCCGGGGAAGTTAAAAAGAAAGGGCGTTTTTTACCCGTTGCAGACTTTCTCGAGGGGGAGAATTACTGATTTGAAAGGGATCCCTGTCTTCACCGAAAGTGAATCGGCCGGCACTGGGAAAGTCCTGGATGATCTCGCGCTCTCTTTAGGCGCCAAAGTTTATAGTTCTGATCTGCCTCGCAGGCAGATGCTTCACGCTGCCGCGGTATTCGTTTCAAACTTCACGAATCATATGCTGACATCTGGGAAAGATATCTGTGAAAATGCCGGATTCCCCTTTGACGTGTTGCGTCCTCTGATTATAGAGACCGTCGAAAAGGCTGTCTTTCTTGGCCCGGGGAATTCCCAGACAGGACCTGCTGTACGACATGATTTAATTACTATAGAAAAGCACCGCGATTTATTATCTTATTCCCCCGAACTGAATCAATTGTACACTCAGATATCGGAGGCAATAATGAAGTATTACAAGAAACCGCTTAAATGAGCAACTATAAAGAAAACCTTGGTAAAATAAAGGCATTCGTGTTCGACATAGACGGCGTCCTTTCGCTCCAGACTATCAGCCTGAACAGTTTTGGTGTACCCAACAGGACAGTTAACCTGCGCGATGGTTACGCTTTACAGCTGGCAGTTAAAAAGGGTTACAGGGTTGCTATTATATCGGGAAGCAATTCAAAGGAATACCTGCGGAGACTTAAACTATTGGGAATAAAAGACATATATCTTAACAGCAAAACCAAGAAACAGTTGTTTCTCGACTTTCTTAAAAAGTACTCCCTCTCTGCTGCTGATGTATTATACATGGGCGATGATATACCTGACTGGGAGGTGATGAAGATTGCAGGAATCCCTGTCTGTCCTGCTGATGCAGACAGCGAGATTAAACAGATCTCCGTTTATATTTCCGACAGGAAGGGTGGAGAAGGATGCGTGAGAGATGTTATTGAACAGACCCTGCGGCTTCACGACAAATGGATGGACTCTGACGCATTTACATGGTAAAATATGAAAGCATTTCTCAAGTTAATCAGGTGGCAAAATCTTCTCATCATTGCCTTAACGATGGTTCTGATGCGATATGCTGTCATATCGCCAATACTTGGCAAGATAGGAGTGAAGCTTTATAATATTGCTGGCAATCAGTCGGTAATGACTCTCATCTTTCCGTGGTATGATTTTGTAATACTCGTTCTTTCAACAGTTCTGATTACTGCTGCCGGATATGTAATTAATGACTATTTCGATATCAAGACCGATCTCATCAACAGGGGCAGCGTCCTGGTTGGCACCAGCATTCCGCGGCGCAAAGCAATGATGCTTCATAATGTTCTGAATATTGCAGGTGTTTTAGCAGGTTTTTATGTTTCATGGAAAGTCGGGTACCTGTGGCTCGGGATTTTCTTTATTCTTGTCTCCGGACTATTATATTTTTATTCAGCTAGTTATAAGCGCCAGTTTCTCATTGGTAATTTAATTGTAGCTCTTCTTACCGCCATGGTACCCATGATGGTGGTACTCTTCGAGACCCCCGCTCTTTACCAGTATTACGCGGTAAATTCGGTAGCACTTCCAAAGCTCGGGATACTGTTTTACTGGGTTGGCGGTTTTGCCCTGTTTGCCTTCCTCACCACCCTGGCCAGGGAAATTATTAAGGATATTGAAGACTTCGAGGGTGATGTCGCTTATGGCAGAAACACTGTTCCCGTTGTTCTTGGTATAATCACAACCAAAGTTATAGCGGTCTGCCTGGTTGCCATTACTATCATCTTGCTGTTTGTGATCTGGTACTTCTTTGTCAATGATCTTATTACACTTATTTATGTTTCCGCGGCCATTGCTTTGCCCTTGTCTTACGTGATCTACCTCACGCTGTCGGGCAAGACAAAACTGCAGCTTCACAAGGCGAGTAATGTTATGAAAATTGCCATGCTGACCGGGATACTATATTCAGTTGTCGCCTGGGCTATCATTACTTATAAACTTCTTTACTGATGTTTAGCTCGCGATTAAGAGATTATCACTTCATACTGGCTTCACGTTCACCCCGAAGGCAGCAATTGCTGGCTGACGCGGGTTTTATTTTTGATGTGGCTCCATCTGATGTGGATGAATCGTATCCCGGCCATCTCGAGGGTTCTGAGATTGCAGAGTACCTGGCAGTTAGGAAAGCAGGATTCTTCCAAAAGGAAACTCTTGGTCCGGGTGATATAGTTATTGCAGCAGATACAGTGGTGTGGTGCGATAAAAAGGTTCTTGATAAACCATCAGACAGGGATGATGCGTTCCGGATAATCCGCGAGCTAAGTGCAAATACCCACGAGGTTATCACGGGAGTATGCCTGAAAAGCAGGAACAACGAGATAGTATTCTCAGAGATCACATCAGTCACTTTTAATTCATTATCGGATGACGAGATCTGGTATTATATAGATAACTTCAAACCCTTCGATAAGGCAGGAGCTTATGGAATCCAGGAGTGGATAGGGATTGTTGCCAACAGTCGCATCGATGGTTCATATTTTAACGTGATGGGCCTTCCTGTTCACAGGCTCATCAGGGAATTAAAGGAATTTACACGTGAATAACTTAATATACTCAAGATGAAAAGAATAGTATTGTCATTAATGATCTTGGTATCAGTCTTTCTAGCTCCTCTCTCGAGGGCTGACGAGGGCATGTGGATACCAATACTGATAGAGAAGTTCAATATCAAGCTCATGCAGGAAAAAGGCTTCAAGCTTACTGCCGAGGATATTTACAGTGTCAACAAGGCCTGCATGAAGGATGGGATAGTAATTTTTGGCGGAGGTTGTACTGGTGAGCTGATCTCCGGCGAAGGTCTTCTGATAACCAATCATCATTGCGGTTATGGTCAGATTCAGGAGCATTCGAGCCTTGAGCATGATTATCTTACCAATGGTTTCTGGGCCATGTCGAGGCAGGAAGAGTTACCTAATCCCGGCCTTTCAGTTACTTTCCTGAAATACATGGAAGATGTGACAGACAAGGTTCTCAAGGGTGTCACGGACGGCATGGATAATGCAGAGAGAGAAAAGATCATCAATACCAATATTGCCGATATCCGCGGGAAAGCAGTTTCAGGAACCGGTTTTTCTGCCTCGGTCAGACCATTTTACATGGGGAACCAGTATTTCCTGATTGTTAACGAGACATACAGGGACGTCAGACTGGTTGGTGCTCCTCCGTCGGCTATTGGTAAGTTCGGCGGCGAAACTGACAACTGGATATGGCCCAGGCATACCGGCGACTTTTCTCTTTTCCGGATATATGCCAACAAGGATAATAAACCGGCCGATTACTCGAAGGATAACGTTCCTTACAAGCCCGCGTTCTTTTTCCCGATTTCAATTAAGGGTGTCAGGGAAGGTGATTTCACGATGGTTTTTGGATACCCGGGTTCAACATCTGAATACGTGCCATCGTACTATATCGACATGGTAAAAAATTATATCAATCCGAAAATGATAGATATAAGGACCAGGAAGATCGAGATCATGGAGGCAGCCATGGCCACCGATCCACTCATCAGGATACAATATTCCGCGAAGAAATCAGGTATTGCCAATTCCTGGAAAAAATGGATAGGCGAGCTTCAGGGTCTCGAGAAGATGAATACTATTGGTAAGAAACAGGAATACGAGAAGAAACTTGCAGCATGGATCAATGCTGATGATAAGACCAAAGCCAAATATGGCAGCCTGCTGCCTAAATACGAAGAACTTTATACCAGGCTAAGGGAGTACAGTCTCGTCAACAGTTACACGAGTGAAGTACTGAGTGGTGCTGAAGTTTTCAGCCTGGCCAGAAGTATCAAAAGCCTGGCAGATGCTGTTGAGAAGAATTCGGCAGCCACGGAAACAGACCGCATGAAGGATATGTTGCTCAGGCAGGCCAAGGAGTTCTTCAAGGACTATAACATGGAAACAGACAGGAAGCTTTTTGTCGCCGTGATGGAAATGTACGGCAAGAACCTCGATGCGAAGTGGATTGCACCCGAGTATACGAAAATGCAGGTCCTGGCGAAAGGCAATTTCGAATCATTTTCTGTTAAAGCCTACCAGAAGACTGTATTTTCTGATGAAGCAAGGTTCACTGCCTTCGTTAAAAATTTCGGGAAATCGTCAGTACAGGCTCTGAAAAAAGATCCGTTCTATCTGTTCGCAAACGACGCCATGGATTTCCTGCAGAAGAATGTCAGAGGTGAAGTGGCAAGGATCAACTCGGAACTGACTCCCATGCACAGGCTATACATGGCTGCCCAGATGGAGTTTGACAAGGAAAAGGTCTTCTATCCCGATGCCAACATGACCCTCAGGGTTACCTATGGCCAGGTTAAGGGGTACAGATCTAAAGATGCTGTTTACTTTACACACTATACAACACTGAAAGGTATAATGGAAAAGGATAACCCCGAGATATATGATTATGATGTTCCTGACAGGCTGAAGGAACTTTATAAAAACAGGGACTTTGGGAGGTATACCCAGGACGGGGAAGTACCTGTATGTTTCGTGGCTAATAACCATACAACAGGTGGCAACTCAGGGAGCCCGGTCATAAATGCCGAAGGTCAGCTGATAGGGGTTAACTTCGACAGGGCCTGGGAAGGTGTCGCTAGCGACATGGCATTTAACCCCGAGCAGAGTCGTAACATAAGCCTCGACATAAGATATGCTCTTTTCCTGATAGACAAATTTGCAGGTGCCGGTTACCTGTTGAAGGAAATGAATATCGTTGAATAGTATACCTGCAGGTCAGGATAAAGGATTATTTAGAACCTTATAGTGTATTTGACCTTTATCCTGGCCTCGTATACCTCAGCCCTGAACCTGTCCATTGGATCGATAAACGGTGAATTCCAGGTGAGGAATATTTCCTTGCCTGGTTTTATTATCCACTGGAATCTTGACTGCCATCCGATTCTCTCGGTCTGGTTTTCATACTGGGCAAAATTATACCATGATATTCTTGGGTTGAAAAGAAAATTCAGGTTGAGCCTGTATATCATTGCATTAAAATCACCGTCAGCCAGGCTTACAGCACGATAGTCCGCTTCAGCTCCCAGGAATACCGGAACACCTATTTTGTATCCTGCCTGCAGAAGGTAATCATTTCTTCTTCCTGAATAGAAGCTGCCTGTTGTAACCTTGGCTGAAACCCAGAGATTTCTTCTCTTGGCCGAGGTAAACAGGACACTATGCCTCCAGAAGGTATAATCGCCGGCCGGGACCTTGTGACCATTAAAGATTGCAAATTCCTTGTCGAGCGATTCATACTGATTAAGCGAGGCGAAGGTTATTATATCACCGCTAAGGAAGTCAAGTTCAAGGAGATCGAGCTGTATATCACGCGACTCGGTATTACCGGTATTTATCTTGTTGACATTATTGAGGCTCATGCCTGATTTCAGTTGCAGGAAGACAGAGTTTTTTGGCCTTGGTCCAAATCTGAAACTGCCATACAGATTATTGATACCCTTACGCGGAACGAACCCGAGTCCGGGCGTGAAATTTTCTCCAATGCTTATGAATCCTGCCCTGAAGTTGAAAAAGTCGTTGGGATAGTTTATTTCTGCCCCGGCCGTGTAGTCTTTCCCTTTCTTGCCCTCTGTAAATGATTTGGCACCGTACAAGTTGAGAACTATGTTTTTCTTGCCCTTTAGTTCACTGCTGGCCAGGTGCAGGTCTATCCCGGCAAGGCTGTTATCGAGCGATGACAGGGCATTCCCGTTAGTGCCTATAACCCCGATTGATGACAGTTTCCCGAGATTCCTGCTTACCCTTGCAACGGAATATCCGGGGTTGTCCCAATAATTGTCATCTTTTATGTGGACAACTCCTATGTTCCAGGCTCCTGCCTTGCCCGTGAATTTCCCGCCATAGATAACCGGTATCGGATTCCCGACCGAATCCAGTCCGATTCTCCTTGAGAAGTAAGGTATCATGGTCGTGGCATGCGTGTTCTCCCTGTCGCCGTTTATCCCGAAATTAAAGTAGCCGGCCCCGTCGAGAAAGAAATCCCTTTTCTCAGGAAAGAAGAGGTTGAACCGGGTAAGATTAATCTGTTTCTCATCCACTTCCGTCTGGGCGAAATCGGTGTTTACAGTAACTGCAGCTTTCATCGAAGGAGTAATCTGGTAGAAAGCGTCAAAACCACCGTCGAACACAGCGTCTGGATCATTATTTTCTTTCTTGCTTGCACCGCCGGTAGCGTAAGTTACTATGTCGAGCCCGATACCCTGTGTTATATCGCCTATACCGGTCATTCTTCCACCATCCGCTATTGAAAACTTGTCAGCGTTCAGTGAAGTTGCCGGCCAGTAAGCTGACTCCATCTTCCTCTTAATATGTCTTATACATTTTAGTCCCCATGTTCCCTGACCCTTCTTGAAACTGAGCGTCTTGAAAGGAATAATCATCTCGGCTTCCCATCCCTGGTCTGTTATCTTGGCCCTGCCATCCCATATTCCATCCCACGATTTATTGAAATCCTTCCCGTTTTCTCCAACAAGCGCATCGCCTATACTGCCCCTTGGTCCGATCTGGAACCAGTAACCGTTTCGCCCATCCAGGAAAGTGTCAAAAATAACCTGTATCCTGTCGTCTTCACCGAGACTGACATCCCGGGCAAGTTCTTTGGCTGTTATCAGTCCAGGGTTATCATAGCATCTGACTCCAACATAGATGTTAGCTTTGTCGTACATGAAAAGGAACTCGGTACGTTCGGTGACAGGTTCACCGTTGCGTGGTTCCTTCTGGGAAAAGTCACTAATAACTGCAGCGGTTTTCCAGGCCTCATCGGTTACATGCCCGTCTATCACCGGAGGTTTTTCCGTGTAAACTATCTTTATTTCAGGTTGAGCAAATACCGGAATGTTACCGGTTAAGAAAAGAATGGCAAGGTAAAGGAGGCTACGTTTCATCATGAAAAATTAAGCCGCCAATATAATGAAACACCATTTAATAATAGTGTTTTAAGAGCAGTTATGCAGTTTATAAAAACAGGATATCAGAATTTGTAATAATAACCCATAAGAAAATCCAGTCCCGATCCATTTGGTTTCACGAGATCATATAACTGGTATTCGGCCGGGGAATGGCCATTGGCAGAACTTTTGTAATCATAGGCAATATTATAATACCTCATGCCCAGGGTCATCGCACCATGCTCTGAAAATCTTGCCTGGAAGATTAGCGACACGTGAAGGCCAAAAGCCGGATCATATTTAAATGTCATCTTGTCGCCTCCAAGTTCAGATGCATTAATCTTCGCTGTTCCATAGGAATACAGACCAGGGCCTGCCCCGAATTGAAAGCGGAATTGTTCGCCTCCCCTGACAGGAATAATTACAGAAGGTGTGATGGTTATTCCCATCCTGTCAAATGATCCGGAAGCATTGTCAAGACTCATCGATAAAGTGCTACCCTGGTAGAAGATCTGGCCTGAAATGTTTATCATTTTGCTGACATCTTTACTATAATCAGCCCCGATAGAAAATCCGCCACCGGTGCTTAGGTAAACCTTCTTGTTTTCAGTTGTTTCAAATAGTGGAAATCTTTCCATCCCGAATCCAGCGCCAAGTGTCAGCCCGATGGCTGATCTCGGAGTTTTTACCTCTATCTGTTCCGGGGCCTGTTCTTTAAGGCCATTGCCAGCAATAACGGCCTGGCCTGCAGTGGGATCAACAATCTCCAGAACAGGGATGCCTGACCACATTCCCATCGAAAGGAAACAGTTTACGTAATATGTCCTGCCGGGTTCAACAGAGAGCCGGAGTTTAGTTTTTGCGCCGAATTGTGCAGATAAATCGTATGTACCTGGATCAATTTCATACCTGAAGAATGAGCCATTCCTGAGCTTCACTACAGGCTGGCCATTCACCAGAATCGTCATCTTTACCGATGAACCCTGGAACATGTGCTGCCTGTAGAAATACAGGGTTGCCTTCGATTGGGCTATTCCAGGTAATTGTCCGAAAATTTCAGACGCCGACAACAGAACTATTAATATGGAGAACAAAAAGGACTTTTTCATCATTTCTGGTTTTGATAAACTGAATTCGAATTTACCAGAAATAATTATCCTTTAAAGTGATATTTTAAAAATATTTTCAGGGGATGTCAGACAGCCTGACTGACCGTTTATCAGGTTCAGTATTAATGTTTTGAAACGCAATTAAACATCCATTGAACACCGAACTTGTCTCTGCAGCTTCCATAATAATCGCCCCAGAACATTTCCTGAAGTTCCTGTTCCACGACTCCACCATCTGATAGTTTATCAAATAGATCCTTTGTCTCCTTCCTGGTGTCGGGTTCAAGCATTATATAAACATTGTTACCAAAGCTGACCCTGAAAGACATTGATTCAGGCGCATCTGTCCCCATGAGTTTGTGACCACCCAGGATTGGCAGAGAGACATGCATTACAAGATCAAGATCCTCCTGGGGCATCGTTGGTGCACCATCCACTGGTGGAATGTCGCGGAACCGGTTAACGGGTCCATCAAATTCCGTCCCGAATACCTTTTTATAAAAAGTAAAGGCTTTTTCTGTTTCCCTTTTAAAATTCAGGTAAGTGCTTACTGTTGCCATATTTATGCTTTTTTTGTTTTTTCAATGTTGTATCTATGACTAAAACGGAACAAAGCATTGTCATGCACGGGAAAATATCCTGCCGGTGTTGTTCTTTTTAGCCATTTGTAAGTTAAACAATGTCTCCTGAATATTGTTTGATCTATATAAGTGGTTTTATACATGATTAAAAATGAAAGCATTACTTCATTTTCCTGCCAGAGCGTTTATAGCATTATTTCTTTCACTCCTTGCCGGGATTGCTGTATGGTACATCGATAGCAGACCAGGATGGGATGATACTGGTATTAGCGCGATGTTGATTTTTATTGCTGCCCTTGTTCCCTCGCTGGTTTATTCAAGATTATTCCTGCTCTGGGCACTGGTTTCAGGCATATGGGTGCCATTGGCTGGTATGTTGAATACTTCCAACCCGCTTTATTTTCTGATACTGTTATTTTCCTTTGCCGGTGCCACATCAGGCTGGTTGCTGATAAAGCTTGCAAAGGGCAGAACTACTTAGAAGCATCTTTTAAAAGGCAACAGTCATCCTGTTTCTATCTGGTTTTTATAAACCGGACTATTTCTTCCCTGTTGTCGAGTTGGAAACTGATGAAATACAATCCTTCAGCCAGCGATGATAAATCAAGATTACTGTCATTACCCTGGATACTTTCGATTCTCTTGCTCAGAACAAGTGTTCCCTGCTCGTTGAATACCCTGACATCAGTACTTCCGGATCTGTTTTTGAAATGGACATTTGTCATTCCTTTCGAAGGATTCGGGTATACAACCACTTCATTAGGTGATTTGACCTTCTCGATTGAAGTTGTACCACCTGGGATCCAATCCAGACTTATGTTATAGAAATTCGTGAGGTTTGCCGGGTTGGAATGAAATGTTGCCGGTCCTTTCGTGAAAGTGAATACAGTATAGGTTTTGCCTGTTGTGAGACTGCTTGCCCAAGCCATTTCGACCCAAACGTTATACGTACCATCAGGAACAACGGAGCCATCAACTGCAGTACCGTTCCAAACCACGGTTACGATACCATGGGTTTGGATAGTGGCACCGGTTGTAGCATCGACAGTATTCGAGCCGGTCCTCGCGGTCCATGTTCCAAGATGATCGAGATTGGACCCCGAACATTGAAGTAATTTGGTCTTTACAAACGAAGGAGTCGAGTTTTCAAGCCAGATAGCCATCACGTGCTTCGGGCTGTAACCTCCAGTTGAAGTAGTAGACAGCGTCAGAGTGAATTGGCCGCTTGTCTGAGCCGATGCCGCATGTGGTATTGCAAATGCAGATACCATCAATAAAGTTATTAATATGCCCCTGCTTTTCATCCTCTTGCTTTTTTTAGTTTATAATAGCTGTTATTTATTTTAACAATGATAGTTTTGTTTTGTTCATATTAAATGTAAAATGCAGAAGGACAGACTGTTGTGTAGTAATGTGTAGGGTTGATTTTTTACGATAAATCTTGGTGGAATTAAAAGCACGGAATTATTACCTTGCTAAAAAAAGGATGATGCGAGTTGTAGCAGACGATAAGATACCTTTTTTGAAAGGCATTCTCGAACCTCATGTCAATATCAGGTACCTTCCGGGGAACAAGATTACCAGGGAAGTGATGATGGATGCCGATGCCCTGCTGGTAAGGACGAGAACCAGGTGCACCAGTGAGAATCTCGAGGGGACACCGGTGAAATTCATCGCCACAGCGACTATAGGATATGATCATATCGATACCAGGTATTGCGAACAGGCCGGAATCAAATGGGTAAGTTCTCCTGGCTGTAACTCCGGCAGCGTCCAGCAGTATCTTGCAGCCGCTCTTCTAAATTTGTCTGCTAAAAAAGTTATGCCTCTTACCGGCACAACCATTGGAATAGTGGGGGCCGGTAACGTGGGATCGAAAGTTGAAAAAATAGCCGGGTTGATGGGGATGAGGGTACTTGTGAACGATCCTCCCAGGGAAAGACTGGAAGGCTCTGCCGGTTTTGTTTCGCTCGACGTTCTTTCGTCTGAGGCTGACATAATCACTTTTCACGTTCCCCTTACAATGAGCGGGCAGGACAAAACACACCATCTTGTTAATGAGTTATTAATAAAGAGGATGAAGAAAGGTGCGTGGCTCATCAATACATCGAGAGGAGAAGTGGCAGATACACAGTCATTGTGCAAGGCAGTGAAATCTGGCAGACTTGGAGGTTTGATTCTTGATGTCTGGGAAAATGAACCGGATATCGACCTCGGGCTGATGAAAATGGCATCCATTGCCACACCTCATATTGCAGGTTATTCAACCGATGGTAAGGCCAACGGAACCTCGATGGTAGTGAGGGCGCTGTCAGAGCATTTTGACCTGCCCGCACGAAACTGGTATCCCGTTAATGTCCCACCACCTCAAACACCTGTGATTGAGATTGATGGCAGGGGAAAGAATTGTCTCGAGATACTTGGATTAGCCGTGGCGCATACATACGATATCACCGAGGATGACAGGAATCTCAGGAATAATCCCTCGGAATTTGAAAAACAAAGAGGTGAGTACAGGCTGAGACGGGAATTCCCGGCTTTCACTGTAAATGTAAAGAATCCCCCTGCAGGCATTAAAGAAATTATGGAAAAAGCCGGGTTCAAAACGATAATATCATAAGTTATGGATCGAAGAAATTTCACGAGATCGTTCGCTATTGGTAGCACTGCTGTTTTGACAGGTAGCGGCAGCCTCGAAGAGAATAATCTGTCGGGGAAATCAAAAATCGGAAATCTAAAACTTTGTCTTAATGCCTATTCTTTCGATAAGCCGCTCAGGAACGGGACAATGTCGCTTGATGATCTGCTTTCCTTTTGCGCTTCCACGGGTTTTGACGCTGTAGACCCGACAGGCTATTATTTTAAAGGTTACCCGGCGGTTCCCGACGATGACACGATCTTTCATTTTAAGCAAAGAGCCTTCCGTCTCGGTGTCGATATAGGCTGTACAGGCGTCAGGAATGATTTTACCTGGGCCGATCCTGTTAAAAGGGAAGTGGAGAAAAAGCTGGTAAAAGACTGGATCGTAGTAACCTCCAAACTGGGCGCAGCAGGTTTGAGAATCTTTGCCGGTACCCTGTCCAAGGAAGATTTTAAGTGGGAAAAAAGAGCGGAGTGGATCGCGGCTGATATTGCAGAATGTGCAAGGGTTGCCTCTGAGTACGGTGTTAAGCTGGCATTGCAGAATCATAATGATTTTCTCAAGACAGCAGATCAGGTTATCACACTTCTCGGGATGGTTAACCACCCCTCGGTGGGTCTGATGCTCGATATCGGAAGTCTGCATTGCAGTGACCCTTACGCTGAAATAGAGAAACTGGCACCACATGCCTATACCTGGCAGCTCAAAGAAAAGATATTTGTAAATGAACTGGAAGTTGTTACAGATTACGACAGGATCATATCTATCGTGAAAGGTTGCGGGTATACTGGTTACCTGCCACTGGAAACGCTTGGCGACGGAGATCCGGTTGAAAAGGTGAAGGCGCTTTACAGTAAAGTGAAAAGCGCCCTCGCTTGATTCTTAACAACTATCCTGTATTCAGACCCACTCTTCCTTCAGTATTTCCCCGGCGATACTCACGATCATCAGTTTTACTGGCACTTTCCTGTTTGATCTAGCCTGGGCTGCTCTTACCATCTGAAGTAAACCACCACAACATGGAACCTCCATTATCATTAATGTTATAGTATTGATGCCGGCCTGGTCTATCATTGCAGATAGTTTTTCAACATATACTTCAGTCCTGGAATCAAGCTTCGGGCAGGCTATGACCAATGACCTGCCTTTCAGGTAGCGCTGGTGGAAACCACCAAGTGAGTATGCTACACAATCTGCTGCCAGGAGCAGATCGGCACCCTTGAAGTACGAGGCATTCGGGTTGATGAGGTGAAACTGGACAGGCCACTGTCTTAGTTCAGACTTGCCTGATTCCAAAACTGCCGCTGTTCCGGCAATGGTACCTGGACGGTCTATAACCATTGTTCTGGAACCGGGACAACCACCTCCGTCCTGTGCATGGGCATGTGTTTTGGTATGCTGATGTACATTTGCTTCAGGTTCGTTCTTCCTGCCATGATTGTGCACCTCGTTCAATACCTCGCCAAGATTGAACCCTAGATCTGATTCATGTTCCTTCAGATATGCCACCCCTTCCTGCAGGAAACCTGTCTCACCATGTTCCTTGAGATGTTTGAGGTGCGCGACAACAGTATTCCTGCCCTTGGTTTTCATCACTTCCATCACCCTGACCTCGTTGTATGGTTCCGCTTCGCGGGTCTCGATTGTTATGGCCCCTTCAGGACAATGACCGATACACGCGCCAAGTCCGTCACACATCAGTTCCGATACCAGCCTTACCTTCCCGTCAATAACCTGGAGCGCTCCCTCGTGACAGTTCGGAACACAAATACCACAGCCATTGCATAATTCCTCGTCTATTTTCAGAATATCTCTTTTCATCTTTTTAGTTTTTTGACATCACAAAATTGAACAATCTTGTTATCAGTAAATGTAACATATGTTACAGAAAGCTACTTTTGCAGAAAAAAGATGGATTATAGCATTTTATCGAAAGCCACGCTTTTCCAGGGATTATCGTCTGAAATGATAAGTAAATCGCTTGACAAAATTTTTTACAGGATAAAAAAGTACAAAGCAGGGAGCCTCATTGCATCAAGTGGTGAAAAGGTTGACAGGTTTCAGCTGATACTCGAGGGCACTGTTAAAGGCGAGATGGTGGATATCGCAGGCAGGGTCATAAAGATTGAAGATATACCACCATCGGGAGCCTTGGCCCCGGCTTTCATGTTCGGGAACAGGAATTCATACCCGGTGAATGTTATTTCCGTTACTGACTCAACGATACTGGTTATTGAACGACTGGAATTTCTAAAGCTCCTGACAACCGATTCCAGGCTGCTCGTTAATTTTCTTGATATGATCTCGAACAGATCGCAGTTTCTTTCAGATAAGATCAAGTTTCTGAACTTTAAAACAATAAGGGGTAAGCTGTCGCAGATGATCCTTCAGAAGGCCGGTTCAGGAAAGTTAGTCAGTATGGGAATGACCCAGCAGGAACTGGCCGACTATTTCGGGGTCGCGAGACCATCGGTAGCCAGGGCTATATCAAGCATGGAAGAAGACGGGATAATAAAATTCTCGAGGAAAAATGTTGAAATCCTCAGGAAGGACAAACTGATGCTTCTAGTGGCTGAATGAAATTTCTACTCAAATTCCTCGATGCCCGGTACTTTCGATGCAGGTAACCTTATAGCAAAACATGTTCCCTCACCCTCGCGGCTCTCTACTGAAATGTCCCCGTTGTTAATTTTAACCAGCTCGTTACAAAGCTTTAGCCCGAGTCCCGTTCCCTTCTCATTTTCAGTACCAGGTGTGCTAACCATCTCGTCTGTCGAAAACAGGTTCCTTAACTTCGATTCGGAAATTCCAATGCCGTTATCGCAGATTTTTATCAGCAATCCTTCACCATCAGTAGTATTGTCCTTCACGAGAATGCTTATCCTGCCACCGCGATGGGTATATTTGATGGCATTTGAGAGGAGATTCCTTATGACAATATCCATCAGGTCTTTGTCAAAGTAGCCGGTCGAGTTACCTTTCTGGGTGAAATTTACTACTATGTCCTTCCTGTCGGCCGACTCCTTGAGTATGCTCATGTTCGTGAGGATGAGCGACGAAACATCATGAGATCCAGGGCCGAATCTTATCTTGTCTTCCTGTCCTCTTCCCCAGACCAGCATGTTCTCGAGCAGGTTGATCACCATCTGTGCATACTGGATGCTTGCATTAGCAAATGAATCCAGCTTCTCGCGGTATTCCTCCTCCTTGAGCAGGTTAAGCATGTATAGTATATTAACAACCGGACTCCGGAGATCGTGAGCGATGACTGAAAAGATCCTGTTTTTCAGCTGTATCGTATCTGATAGCAGTTTGTTTTGCTGAGCAATTCTGGCACTCTGTTTTTCTATTTCCTCGTTTCTTGTTATTAGTTCACTCGTTCTCCTTTTTACGAGGTCCTCGAGGTTCCTGTTCATGAACTCGAGCTGCACCTGTAGTTTTTCTTTCTCGTAGAATGAAGAGACCCATTTATACAGCAGAAGAATGGCTTGAGTGAATACGAAAATAATCACCATGTATGACATTACATACCCGGCCTTGTCAGTCTTTCCGAGTGAAACGAATATGTCGTGCACGGCCCCGATCGACATGACAAGGAAGAGGCTGAAATATATGTAGTCTACCTTATTCCCTTTCAAAGCGTGCATTAATGATCTCAGCAGGGAACAGAAGAAAATAATAATCATTGTCGGGTAGAACAGGAGTACCAGGAAGCTGAATATTTTCACGGGAAGGAAAAGCACGGCGATTGTTGCAGGTATATATATCGCCGTAATGATCAATGAATATATCCTGAAGTATTTGGCGGGGTAGAGGTGATAAAGGAACCAGGTCCAGCCGAGAATTATCATTATCAGAGAAATGTACTCCATCCTGATGGTCCATGTCCAACCCAGGTTGATAAAATCATAGATAAGGAATTGGGATGTGAAGACAGGACGCAGTGCAAGGCCGAATATTGCCAGACTGAAATATGCCATTATCCTGTCTTTAGGATAAAGAAGGAAAAAGATGAAGAAGAAAATGGCGAAGCCGGTAAGAACGCTGACAGTCACGTAACGGCCGGCCCATGTTGCCGCCTCTGTTTTCTGAACTGCATTGAACACGCCAAAACGCATCGGCAACCAGAATCCACCTTTCCTGTGATGAAAATTAGAGACGTTAATGAGAAAGGTTACAGTGTCGGATTTAGGACTGAATGGATGAAAGAATGGTTTATAGCCCGGCACTGTTTCTTCAACTGATTTTCCCGGCACGCCATTTGATCCAACGAGTACACCATCAAGCCACATGTCATAGGATGAGTCAAAAACCGGTACTCTTATACCCAGTCTTTCGCGGTACCCGTGGGGTAAAATTATCCTGAGACGGTAGGTGGCGTACCCGGTACCATCGAGCTTCTTCCCGCCAATCGTGTAATCAGTCCAGTAAGATGGTACATTGGCAAAAATATCCGGCCTTGTTATTTCATTCCCAGTGAAATCGTTAGGGTAGAGTTTTTGTTTCCAGTAAAACTCCCACTCACCATTAAGCCTGATGAGAAAGTTCTGGGAAAACTTTTCTTTGCTCAGATCCAGTATACCATGCTCAGCCTTGTTACTTTGCCCGTTGATATTTATCACGAGACCAAGGGAGAATACTATACCGAGAATTTTACTGTAAAAGCCTCTCATATAAATCAGTCTAAAATTATTTCAATACAATAGCCTGGTCGTTAGGAAGACCAGGCTATTGTACGCGGGAATTTATTTAAGTCCCCTGTTCTTCAGAAGAGCGTCAATACCTGGTTCCTTACCCCTGAAAGCCTTGTACATATCGAGAGGATCTCTCGTGCCGCCCTTTGATAATATTTCCTTCTCGAATTTGGCAGCAACTTCCTTATTGAAAATATCGCCTGTCTCCTTGAAGGCCTGGAAGGCATCCGAGTCAAGTATCTCGCACCATATATAACTGTAATACCCAGCGGCGTATCCGCTCGCCCAGATATGGTTGAAATAGGTCGACCTGTAGCGAGGGCTTAATTTCCGGAATAAGGCCATATTTATCCAGTGCTTTCTTCTCGAAATCCCTGATATCCAGATCGACCGGCTCGCGGAGCGAATGATATTCCATATCGAGCAAAGATGCGGCAAGATATTCAACAGTTATGAAACCCATGTTGAATTTACTTGCTTTATCAAGTTTGTCAACTATTTCTGCAGGGATAACCTCGCCAGTCTGGTAGTGTTTAGCGTAGACCTTAAGCACCTCCGGCTCTAATACCCAGTGTTCCATTATCTGTGACGGGAGTTCAACGAAATCGCGGGGTACGGATGTCCCTGAAATACCGGGATAGGTCGAATTGGATAGTAACTGGTGCAGGGCATGTCCAAACTCGTGAAATAAGGTAGATGCCTCGTCGGCTGTTAGCAGAGCGGGTTTATCGCCGGTCGGTGGGGTGGAGTTGGTAACCATTGTAACTATCGGGTAAACCATCTTGCCGTCCTTGTCGCGGTGCTGACCAAGAAAAGCGCCACACCAGGCCCCCGGCCGTTTTGATGCCCTTGGGTAGTTATCAATAAGTAATATTCCAACGTGCTTTCCGTCCCTGGTGACCTCGAAGGTGTTAACGTCAGGATGGTATTTTGGAATGTCGGTGCGTGTAGTGAATTCCAGACCGTATAGCCTGTTGGCAACATAAAACATGCCTTGCATAACATTATCGATCCTGAAATAGGGGCGGGTCATCTCGTCATCAAGGTCAAATTTGGCTTTCTTGATTTTCTCGGTGTAATACCACCAGTCCCATGGAGCCAGCTTGAAATTGCCACCTTCTTTCTTAATGAGTTCCTGCTGTTCTGCAGCCTCGGCTTTAGCAACAGGAAGTGCTGCTGCCCATACCTCGTTAAGGAAACTGAATACCTTCTCGGGGGTCTTGGCCATGTTCCTCTCGAGAACGAAATTGGCATAACTCTCGAAACCAAGTAGTTTGCTTCTCTCTACTCTTAATTTGGCGATGCGGGCAATTATAGTCTTGTTGTCCCTGGCATTGTCATTGTCACCTTTCATGAAATAAGCCGTGAATAGCTTTTCTCTCAGTTCCCTCTTGTCGCTGTACTTCAGGAAAGGCTCCATTATGGGATACTGTATCGTGAATAACCACTTACCTTCCATCCCAGCCTTTGAAGCTGCCGCTGCAGCCTGGGAGACTATCCCCTCGGGTAATCCAGAGAGATCTTCCTTCTTGTCAATTACCAGCCTGAACCCGTTCTGTTCGGCAAGAAGATTTTCACCAAACTGAACTGATAAGAGCGATAGTTCCTCGTTAATCTTCCGCAATTTGTCCTTGTCACCGTCCGAGAGGGCTGCACCATTCCTGACAAAAGATTTATACGTGTCATCAAGAAGCTTCTTTTCCTCTTCGGTCAGGTTAAACTTTCCCTGGTTGTCATAAACCGATTTAACCCTTTGGAACAAGCTGTCATTCAGGTTAATATCATCCCTGTGCTTGGAAAGGAGGGGAGTGATCTCCTTGTTTATTGCCTGTAGTGTGTCATTTGTATTAGAGGAGTTCAGGGAGCCGAATACCCTCGATACCCTCGACAATATTTCGCCACTATACTCCATGGCTTTTATTGTATTGTTAAAGGTTGCCTCCTCGGGGTTATTTATAATTGCCTTTATCTCTTTTGAATGTTCCTCGATCCCCTTTATATAAGCAGGCTTGTAGTGCCTTGATTTGATTTTTTCAAAAGGAGGTACTTCAAAAGGAGTGTTGTATGTATCGTTGAGGAATGGATTCTCGTTCCATTCCTTCTTTTTACAACCTGGTAAAACCACCACCGTTAATATCAGTGCGAAAAGTGCTTTTTTCATGTCTTGAGGTTAGTTAATAATTACTTGCAAAGTAATCAATTCGGGTGGTAATTGCAAAGTGTTTTATACCATGCTGATCGGGCCATCGATGACTTGTATAAAAAGTCAAAGGAGAGTAGCCTGGCGACTGCTCTCCTTTGTAAACTAAAACCTGATCGTAGGATTGGCCGGACGGCCTGTTTGAGAAGTCTTTTACCTTGAAGCAAGGACGTTGTCAGAGTTGTTCAGAAGCATAGGGTAGTAAGCTGCGATAAGCCTCGAGTTATCGAGATCGCAGTTACCACCAGATGAAAGAACCCTCTGGTGAAAATACTCGCTCCTGTTAAGTGCCGAGTCTGAAGTCCTGTAACCGTCTTCCTTGAGCTCTTCCCCGAGTTTGGCTACTCCAAAGGTCTGCCCGTTACATACATATTTGATCGAAAGCTCCGGCGACAAAACATAATAGGTCATTCCTTTCTTGGTTTTCTCAACAGCAACAGTGACTTCCATGTTGGTGTTCTCGTAAGAAATGACAAAGGTCTTGAGCTCTTGGCCCTTTAACATGACCGAGTTGTCGGCTACTTCAATTTTGTAATTTCCAAGTGCTGAATAAGTTTTGCCTTCAGCAACAAATTTTCTCGCGAATGATGACATTGTGAAAGCGAGAACCAGGATGATTAATAAAACTACTCTTTTCATGGCTGTGAAATTTAAGTTAGTAATCAGAAAAACTGTCCAAATATTTCGTTTACTGTCCTTGTTTCTTTTCCTTCATATAATAGACGTTTCACATGAACTATTGTTGCAGCTTTCTTTGTTAACGTAGTGTTAATGTTTTCGTGTTAATCGCAAGTTGCTTTAAATGAGTGCTATAAGAGTGGAGATTATAACACCTTGTGCTTGTACACCATAACAATTAAAAAAAATCACTAAATTGCAGGAGTCAATTTGACAATGGAATCAAAACTCAGATACCGGTTCATGATGAGGCGTTTGGGCAGAAGGCTGTACGAGTGCCTGATGTTCTATGGCAGTTAACGCCAGTCTGTTTTCACCACGTTTCGCGTGGTTCTCCCGGTTTTTCCCCTTATGAAGTGCAAATGAACGGTTTGGTATTTAATATAAGACGTTATTCAATTCACGACGGACCAGGTATCAGGTCACGGTCTTCCTCAAGGGATGTCAACTGGCTTGCCGATGGTGTCATAACCCTGAAGGAATAAGACCTGAGGTGGAATCTGTGATAGTTACCAACAAGGTTGGAGAAATGGAATTCCCCAAGACAGCAACCGTCGGCAGGTTCTATTCAACAAATGAAATAATACACATTCTTGAAAAGGAGAGGATATTTATTGACAAATCAGGTGGAGGCGTGACTTTCTCGGGAGGTGAACCTTTGCTCCAGTCTGATTTCCTGGCGGAAACTCTTGAAGCGTGTCAGTCTGCCGGATTTCACACGGCTGTCGATACTTCAGGTTTCGCACCGAGGCAGGTTGTTGCCAGGGTACTTACCCATACCAACCTTGTTCTATTTGATATCAAGCATCTCGATTCTGACAAACACCTCGAATACACGGGGGTTCCAAATGAAACAATTCTTGGTAACCTTGATTTTATCCTGTCTGAAGGAAAAGAAGTAATGATAAGGATCCCTGTTATTCCAGGGTATAATGATGATGAAGATCACCTGTCCGGGTTAGTTTCTTACCTCGAGGCCAGGAAAGACAAGAACATCACTATGGTAAGTCTTCTTCCTTATCACAAGACGGGTTCATCAAAATATGCAAGATTCGGGATGAGTAACATGATGGATGGTGTACAACAGCCAGGAAGTTCAAGAATGGCTGAGTTAAAAAAGTATTTCGTGGAAGCCGGGATAAAAGTGAAAACCGGAGGCTGATAATTAAAAAGGAATATAAAAGAAATGAGAATTACAGAAAGAGTCAGGAGGCTGAGAGTTCAGAGTCTCGATGCAGTTGAGACTATATCGGACGAAAGAGCTGTTCTTATAACTGAATTTTACAAAAGCGATGATGCCAGGGAATTGTCTGTTCCCATGAAACGGGCAAGAGCTTTCGAATACCTTCTTTCGAAAAAGAAGATTTGTATAAATGATGGGGAGCTGATTGTAGGGGAAAGAGGTCCTGCACCCAAAGCCACTCCGACCTATCCCGAGATTTGCCTTCATACCTTGAAGGACCTGGAAATACTTGATTCGAGACCTAAGGTTTTTTTCAAGGTCAGTGAAGACGTCAGAAAGACCTACGAGGATAAGATAATCCCTTTCTGGAAAGGCAAGGGCAACCGCGACCGGATCATGAGCCTCATGTCGCCTGAATGGCAGAAGGCCTATAAAGCGGGAGTGTTTACCGAGTTCCAGGAACAGCGTGCTCCTGGCCATACGGTAATGGGCTACAGGATGTTCCAGACCGGCTTCCTGGAACTAAAGGAAGAAATTGAAACGGCGATAACAGCCCTTGATTATGTAAACGACAACCTGGCTTTCGAGAAGCACGAGGAACTGAGGGCCATGGATGTTGCCTGCGATGCCATAATCATGTATGCGAACCGGCATGCTGATGAGCTAGAGAGGTTGGCAAGTTTTGAGAAAGACTCAGCCAGGAAAGCAGAGCTTGTAAATATGGCCGCTGTTTGCAGACGTGTTCCCGCCTATGCCCCTGAAACAGTCCACGAAATGCTTCAGCATTATTGGTTCATCCATCTTGGAGTCGTAACCGAGCTAAATCCCTGGGATTCTTTTAACCCTGGCAGGCTTGATCAGCACCTGTACCCTGTGTACAGGAAACAGATTGACAATGGCCAGGTAACTATTGATGAGGTGTATGAATTGTTAGGATGTTTCTGGGTGAAATTCAATAATCACCCATCTCCTCCTAAAATGGGAGTCACGGCCCAGGAAAGCAATACCTACACCGATTTCTGTCTAATAAACCTTGGTGGTGTAAAACCTGATGGGAGTGATGCGGTCAACGAGATGTCTTACATACTTCTCGATGTTATAAAGGAAATGAGGATATTACAGCCCAGTTCCATGGTGCAGGTCAGCAAGAAAAGCCCTGACAGGTTCATACACAAGACACTCGATATTGTCAGAACAGGTTTTGGTCAGCCTTCAATTTTCAATACTGATGCGATAATACAGGAATTGTTACGACAGGGGAAAAACCTGACAGACGCCAGGAATGGTGGCGCTTCCGGCTGTGTCGAGACAGGAGCTTTTGGTACAGAGTGCTATTGGCTGACAGGATATTTTAACCTCCCGAAAGTTCTTGAAATTACACTGAATGACGGGTTCGACACCAGGACTAACGAGCAGGTCGGATTGAGGACCGGTCATGCGGGCGATTATAAATCATTCGCGGAACTTTTGGAGGCATTCAGGGCGCAGGTTAACTGGTTTACTGAAATAAAGATCAAAGGCAATAACGTCATCGAGAAAACCTTTGAACACTACCTTCCTGTACCTTTCCTATCCTTGCTAATTGATGACTGTATTGCCAACGGTAAAGATTATAATGCCGGAGGTGCAAGATACAACACAACCTATATCCAGGGGGTTGGGCTGGGAAGCATAACAGATATGCTCACCTCCATAAGGTATAATATATACGAGAAAAACAGATGCACCTGGGAAGAGCTGATGGAGGCCATGAGGACCGATTTCAAAGGTTACGAGGATCTTCAGCACGATCTTTTATACAATACTCCCAAATATGGTAATGATGATGATTATGCTGACCGGCATGCTGTGGAAGTTTTCGAGATATTTTACGATGCCGTTAATGGTCGCCCGGCTTCGCGGGGTGGTGTTCACAGGATCAATATGCTGCCAACAACATCTCACGTGTATTTCGGTAGCGTGCTCGGGGCCACACCCGACGGTAGGAAAGCCGGTTTACCATTGTCGGAGGGTATTTCTCCATTCCAGGGTGCTGATAGTCATGGTCCGACAGCAGTTGTCAAATCTGCATCTAAAATAGATCACCTCAGAACAGGAGGAACACTTCTTAACCAGAAATTTTCTGCCATCATTTTTTGAAGATGAATCGAGCTATTCCAACCTTACTGCACTGATTAGGAGCTATTTTAGTCTCGACGGTCACCATATCCAGTTCAACGTGGTTAATGCCGAGACATTGAGGGATGCTCAGAAACATCCTGAAAGATACCGCGATCTAATTGTCAGGGTTGCAGGGTACAGTGATTATTTCAACGATCTTGGTGAAGATCTGCAGAACGAGATCATAAGGAGGACTGAGCACGAGGAAGTATAATAATGGTTTTCAAAACAGAAGAGGGTGCCTGAACTGACACCCTCTTTCTTTATGTAGGAACTGTATGCTTGTTCTTGCAGGTCTTTCCCGCTTATTATTTTTTCTGTTTGTCCTTAACCTCGTTGAACATTGAAGTTGCTGTTGCAACAATTCCTGCAACGTCGGTGAGGTTAGCCGGGAGGATGATTGTATTGTTCTGTTTTGCCAGGTTTCCAAATCCGATCAGGTACTGTTCAGCAATTCTGAGGTTTACGGCGTTCAGACCATTATCTTCAGATATAGCCTTGGCGATTGCCCTTAAACCGTTTGCCGTGGCAGTGGCGACCTGCTCAATTTCTGATGCACGACCGGCGGCTTCATTTATGCGTTTCTGCATTTCACCTTCCGATTTCTTGATCAGTTCCTGCTTGTCCCCTTCAGCCACATTTATTTTTGCCTGTTTGGTACCTTCCGACTCGGCAATGATAGCTCTCTTTTCCCTTTCAGCTCTCATCTGTTTTTCCATGGCGTCGCGGATACTCTGCGGGGGAGATATGTTTTTAACCTCGTAACGGGTTACTTTAACACCCCACGGCTCGCTGGCCTTATCTACAGCCTCGACAATAGTTGTATTAATGGCCTCTCTTTCCTCGAATGTCTTGTCGAGCTCGAGTTTACCGATAACACTCCTCATTGTTGTCTGAGCTATCTGTATGGATGCGAACTTGTAATTGTCGATCCCGTAAGATGCTTTTTGAGGATCAAGTACTTGCAGATACAGGATACCGTCAACCTCGACAGCGATATTGTCTTTGGTGATACAAATCTGCGGAGCGACATCCATTGCCTGTTCCTTTAGTGTGTGCCTGTATCTTACCTTGTCAATAAAAGGTATTATTATCTGGAACCCTGCTGTGAATGTTGCCCGGTACTTCCCAAGTCTTTCAACGATTATGGCTGTCCTCTGTGGGACAATCTTTACCATTGAAGCTATCAGGATAAAACCAAGCAGGATTATCCCGAGGAGTATTAACGTTGTACTCCCCAAATTAGACGCTTGTAACATTAACATTTTGTTAGTTTTTAGGTTCGACTATTAAATTGAAACTTTCTTTCTCTAGTATGGTAACGCGTTGTCCTTCACGTATTTTAGTGTCAGATTCGGCACTCCACGTGGTTCCCTTGAACTCAACTTTCCCTTTTTCACCCGGTCCGAAATCAGCAAGTGCAACTGCTTCTTTACCTGTAAACTCATCTTCAACCGAATTCCCGATATCATCCTTGCTGTAGAAAAACTTATTCTGAATCATCCTTCTTAATGCCAGAAGGGAGATTACTGAGGTGATTGCGAATATTATTATCTGCAGGTTCGTTCCCGGGTTTGCTACCAGGCAGACCAGGGCTGTTACCCAGGCACCGACCCCGAAGAAAAAGATCACGAAACCAGGAAGAACCAGTTCTGCGAGGAACAACACTAGCCCGATAATGAACCATACAAGCTCAGGCTTTGAAAAGATTGATGTTGTCATGTCTCTCTGTTTTTAGTTAATACTTTGTTCTTTCTTCATGCAAAAATAATTGCGCGATACCCAAGTCTGAAAAATACTATATAATCCTAATGTTTATCCGGGTGAAAACCGACTTTTAAACGGTGAATCCCTGTATCAAAAAAATCAACCCCAAAGCAACCATTTCCCAGTTTCTACCGGATATCAACAAGCGGCTGGCATTACTATAACAATAATATAAAAAAAACTCCAGATATCCGGCTGCCCGCTTTTCAATCTTCAGAGCGTTGCAAAATAAATTTTACCCGGTCATTTTTTTTTCGTAAATTAAATGAGGAATTAGTCTGGACGTATTACAGGATTTAACCAGTAAAAATTATCAGGCTATGAAAAAGATCTTCGATTATTTCGACAGTCGTTACAGGGATAATGTAATGAGCAAACCACCCGAGGAGGATGGACCGGTAATAACAATATCGAGACAGACTGGTTGCGATGCCAGGCAGGTTGCAGCCCAGGTAGTCGATATTCTTAATCACAGGTACGGAATGAACAAGTGGAAATGGATCGACAAGGATATTATTTATCGTATTGCAGATGAGTTGAATACCGATCCTCACAGGGTTGAAAATTTCTACCAGGGTATAGAGTTATCGGATCTGTCGGAGATGATCATGGCCTTTTCGGGGAACTTCGTTAGTGACTTAAGGGTGAAAAAGGCAATCAGGGATGTGGTTCTTACTGTCTGCAAGGAAGGACATGTGGTTATGGTAGGACGTGGCGGGGTGTCTATCGCCCGGGAAATCACCGACGCCCTTCACGTGAGACTTGTGGCCCCATTCTACTGGAGGGTGGAGAACGTGATGCGCAAGAAAATAATGGATGTTGAAACTGCCGAGGAATACGTCATTGAAACAGACGAGAAAAGGTTTAACCTGATATCGACCTTTCTTGATAAAAAGCCTCTGTCGCTCGATTATCTCTTCGACGCTACGATGAACAGAAGTACCTTCACTATCGACGAGATAGCAGGGTTTATAACCGATATGTACGAGAAGAAAATAAGCAGGCAAATGTTGGAACGGCGGAAACTGCATCCCGTAATTTAACGGGATAACGGGTCGTGACAATTAATAGATCTGTGTTATCAATGCAAAAAACCGGGAACAAGGCCCGGTTTTTTATCTAAAGGAAACTAAAGCTTCCCGATTACTTTTTTACCAGCATTGAAAAACTACTGGCAGGCAGTATCAGCTATCGCCTTGATATGCTCACTCAGTCTCTTGTCGAGTACGTCGCGGTATTCCTCCCAGTTGGTTATATGATACTTGGCGACCCCGCTCTCCATGGCAGCTTTCGCAACAGCAGGTGCAACTGTCGAGATAAGTCGTGTATCAAGTGGTTTAGGAATGATGTATTCCCTTCCAAATTCAAGACTGTCTATCTCGTAGGCTTCCAGAACCTCCCCTGGAACAGGGAGTTTAGTCAGTTCAGCCAACGCGCGTGATGCAGCCAGTTTCATTTCCTCGTTTATTGTTGAGGCACCAACATCGAGGGCTCCCCTGAAGATATACGGGAACCCGAGAACGTTGTTTATCTGGTTCGGATAGTCAGACCTTCCCGTGGCAAAGATCAGATCATTCCTGGTTGACATCGCGTCCTCGTATGATATTTCAGGGTTTGGATTTGCCATCGCGAAAACTATAGGATCTTTCGCCATGCTGGCTAACATCTCCTTCGACATGGCGTTGGCAACTGAAAGGCCAAGGAACATGTCTGCTCCTTTCACAGCCTGTTCCAGCGTGTCAAGATCCCTGTCGGTCGCGAACATCTGCTTGTACTTGTTCAGGTCCTTCCTTTTCGTGTTGATCACCCCCTTGCTGTCGACCATTACAACATTCTCTTTTTTCACGCCCAGGGCAACATAAAGCTTGGTGCACGATATTGCCGAAGCACCAGCTCCATTAACAACTATCTTCAGGTCCTCAATTTTCTTGCCGGATATCTCGAGGGCGTTGACGAGACCGGCCCCGGAGATGATTGCCGTTCCATGCTGATCGTCGTGAAAGACCGGAATATCAAGCATCTCTTTCAGTTTCTCTTCAACCTCGAAACACTCGGGTGCCTTGATATCCTCCAGGTTTATTCCACCGAAAGTGGGAGATATCTTGGCACATATCTCTATCAATTTGGAAGGATCTTTTTCATCAACCTCTATATCAAAAACATCAACGTCGGCAAAGACCTTGAAAAGTAGTCCTTTACCTTCCATTACAGGTTTGCCGGCAAGGGTGCCGATATCACCCAGTCCAAGAACCGCTGTTCCATTGGAGATTACTGCAACAAGGTTTCCCTTGGCAGTATACTGATATGCCGCGTGCGGATCTTTCTCGATCTCGAGACATGGATACGCGACACCTGGAGTATATGCCAGGCTGAGGTCATGCTGTGAACAGTATGATTTGGTTGGTATAACCTCAACCTTCCCTTTCCTTCCCCTGCTATGATAAAGCAGAGCTTCTTCCCTGGTTATTTTTGCCATTTGGTGTTTTATTTAATGAATTATAGAAAATCGTGGCCCGGATACCGGTGTAAACCATCACAATTTAATATTTATTAAGAAAATGATACATGAGGAAACTCATATTTGCCGTCATTAAAACGGTAAATCAAATTATCTGCATGTTTTTTAAAAAGTAAAACCGTGAAACAGATCATTTAAGATTGTTTCACGGTTTAGTGATTTTTGTTGAACAGTAATTATTTCTTGTCCGTGTAAAGCTGGTTGAAAAGAAGCCTGAACATTCCGTGAGTCTGACTCCTGAATGTTATGTTGGGGCCGAAAGCGACAAGTTTACCCTTTCCAACGGGAGCGTAAAAAGCAATAATACCGTCCTTCAGGTATTTCTGTCCAAGGGCCCATCCGCTGTGCAACGATGTTTCACCTGAAAACCATGCCAGTTTCTTTAACCCAGCGGAATCTGCTTTTTCACCGAACCTGAAGACCGGGTTCTGATCAAAATAAACATCCGCCTTTTCTGACATTCCACTGGCTGCAGGATCATCGGTAGCTATACTTGCTGTTAGCAGGCTTCCCGGGATATAATAATCTGAAGATGAAAGTCTTGTTTCACGACCCTGGCTGTCAGTCTTAACAAGAGCATTGCTAACCGGCAACTTCATATGATAAGCTAGGTTGGTTCCTGTTTCCATGGTGATGGCAATACCGCCATCTTTAATGAATTTCTCGAGAACGGGAATTGATTTGTCGGCTGTCAGCGAACCTGTCATGAATTTATACTCTTCAGGTATATCGCTGTTTTCCTGTGGTCTGAAATCCTGGAAACCGCCTTGTGAGCCTTCCCTGAAAGCAGGTACTGACCCCGAGGTAAGAATGATAATATCGTATTTTTTCTTCAGATCACCCGCGTCGATATCCTTGCTGTAAATTGTATCATAGCCGAAGTGGTACTGTTCAAGTATCCAGCTTAACCAGCCTACAGGCATCGATCCGCCATACCTGTTCCATACAGCTATCTTTGCAGGTCTGGTCCTTGTAATACCCGCTGGTTTTTGCTTTACAGGGGATATGCTTACCCCGTATCTTGAAGCAAGGCTACTGACGGCCGCATTGTTCTTGCCGGAGGCCGGCACGAAGAAATTGCCTGTCTCTTCAGTGTTATTGTTTTTCCCGTTGATCCGGTACACCTCTATGCCTTTTGCCAGGAGATCATTCACGACAATGAATGAATTATTCACTGCCGGAGTAAGCAAGTATCCTGCCACACCGGAGGGGATGACTGCCTTTTTCTGGTACGACTGCAATTGACCATATGGTATTCTGGTGAATGGCCCGTCAAAATCCTCGAGTATCCTGTCGAATGCAATATCCATCTGGAAAGCAAGCGTCCATCCAGCAGCATCATAAGGTGGTACCGGTGGACCACCCGGGTACTGGAGATCGTTAGGATGATCCTGGGGCTCGAACATATCCAGAACATGAGGCCGGAAAGCCTGGTTTGTTTTTACAATGTACGATCCTGCCGGATAAACCTTCCCGTTTACCGTGAACTGTTCGTTGGCAACGGAAACTGCTATTCCGGACCCAATAAGGGTATTAACAAATTTTACCGCTGTTGGAAAATCCTTCTGGTCAGATGGAATAATGTATCCTCTCGGGTCACGTCTTCCCGGGTCTTTGAGTATCATGTCGTAATACTTGACTGACATTCTGCCCTGACCCTGGAATGAAGACTGCCCTGAAGGGTTATTGTTGCTCCTGTTAGCCTGGTTGTTATCCTGCCTGTCCTTGTTGTAAGCTTCTTTTATTGCATCGATCATTTTTGGTGAGAGCGTCCAGTTGTCCTGACTGCCCCTGGTTATGGAGTTCATACCCATCCTGTAGAAGTTATAAAGCAACTCCTGGCGTTGCCTGGCAGCATAATCCAGGATGGCGTAATTAAGTGAGACTGAATAATCGATCGACTGCCTGAAGTACCATTTTCCAGGGGTAACCGGGAATGGCGTCGATCCGGAAGGAAGCAACCTGTCGGGTACTAAAGGCACTTCGCCAGGGGTTGGACTACCTATTATCTCGGTAAGCAATCCAATCATGTTATGGAAATACGCTGTTGTTCTCAGACCTCCGTTGTACCAGGTTGAAAAAGATGCACCACCCCTCATGGTATAGCCTGGTTTACCTTCAGACAGTAGCCTGTTATACATGGCGGAACCAAGCGCATCGACCCCTGTCATAACCAATGGATCGAATACATAATTAAACGGGTCCCTGTATGGAGGGCCTGCAAGGACTGAACCAGCCGGACCAGCCTGGTGATGGTTGTATAACACCTGGGGAAACCATCTGAGGTAAAGTTGGTTGCTTATGTTTACACTTTCCTTCATCGATAACATGAAGAAATCCCTGTTGTTGTCATGCCCGACATATTTCTGGTACAACCGGGGAATGTTCATCTTTCTTTTAAGAGGATCGGTATCCTTCATATACCATGATGAAACAAGCTCCTGACCGTCAGGATTGGCATGTACCAGTAAAATAATATCATTCTCCAGGATATTCATTGTCTCCGGGTCGTTCCTGCTGACAAGCTGCCATGCAGTCTCGATGAGCTGATGCGTCCCGACAACCTCGGTAGCATGAAGACCCCCATCTATCCACACAACAGCTTTCCCTTCTGCTGAAAGCGATCTGGCCTCTGATTCGCTCAATCCCTCGGCTCTTGCCAGCTTTTCGGAAATCTCCCTGTATTTATCCAGTTGCTTAATATTCCCCGGGGAGGATATTATCAGCATGTATTGTCTCCTGCCTTCTTCAGTTGGGCCAATGTCAACAAGTTTAACCCTGTCGGATGAAGCCAGTTTTTTGAAGTAAGCTTCGGTCTGAGTGTAAGTGGCCAGGTAGTAATCATCCCCAATGTTGAATCCAAAATGTTCCTTGGGCGAGGGGAGACTCTGTCCTGATGCCATCGATGTGAGCAAGACCAACTGTAGAAGCAGCAGAGAAATAGAGCGGAGCATGCCATTTCTCCGTGTGCCTGATAGAGTTTCTTTCATCTGGGTATCAAGGTTTAGTTTAGTAATTGGCTTAAAAATATTAAAAGTAATCATGAATAGATTCTTTTTAACATAGTTTAAAACTAGAACCAGCCAAAACAGAACTTATTCTTACATTATCATTTACCTGAAGCAAGTCTCCGGGTCAGCAACCCCGAGTTTTCAGGGAGATTTGCCCGGAGATTTTGTATTATTCACAATTTTAAATACTTTAACATATTGTTTAAGTTAGATCCGGGTTAAAAGTAATAAACCTATAATATTCTATGAACCAAAACATTGCAATCGGGGCTGACGTGGGTGGAAGCCATATCAGTTGCGCTGCCGTTGATCTTTCTTCCGGGAAAGTGCTTAAAAATACCCTGTCGGAAAGAGAAGTGAACAACAAGGGTCAGGCTATGGAGATACTTACAACCTGGGTTTCCTGTGTCAAGGAGTCAATTTCCAGGTTACCTGCCCCCGACATTAAAGGTATAGGATTTGCAATGCCAGGGCCATTCGATTACGTGAAAGGAATTTCGTATATAAAAGGTGTTGCCAAGTACGAGAATCTATATGGATTCAATATTGGTGATGCGGTTCTCAGCATGATAAATGCTCCACACGAGATTGATATTCGGTTCATGAACGATGCTTCATCCTTTGCAGTGGGTGAGGCGTGGGCTGGCAAGGGTGCCGGGTACAACAAGATGATGTGTATTACTCTTGGAACCGGTTTCGGATCGGCATTTATCGAGGATAAGGTACCGGTTGTTGACGGTCCGCTGGTACCGCGAATAGGTTGTGTCTATCACCTGCCATACAAGGATGGAATTGCAGATGATTATTTCTCAACAAGATGGTTCACCGGGGCCTACAAGGCAATAACCGGGAAAGAGCTAAAAGGGGTGAAAGAACTGGCCTTACTTGCTGATTCTGAAAAAGCGGTTATGGATCTGTTCACGAGTTTCGGTGACGATCTTGGCGGATTCCTGGCCCCATGGCTCAAAAAATTCGGTGCGGAAATACTGGT